>NZ_ANMO01000117.1 GCF_000338295.1 Rhodopirellula europaea 6C | reverse complement strand
CAACAATCGACAATCTGGCGAGTGGGTCGCTCGCATTCCAGTCGCGAACTACGTCGCCTTCCTTCAAGGCGTCACCGGATTGGGATTCGCGGAATCTCGCACCGAAGACGCTCAAGACGTCACCGAAGAATTCGTCGACGTCGAGGCAAGAATCCGCAACAACAAGAAGCTCGAAGAACGCATCATCACGATGCTGGAGGAACGAACCGGAAAGCTATCCGACGTTTTAGAAATCGAACGCGAACTTTCACGCGTTCGCGAAGAGATCGAACGCATGGAAGGTCGCTTGCGAGTGCTATCGGATCGCTCCGCTTTGGCGACCATCACGATTCAGTGCCGCGAAGAAAAGGAGTACGTCCCTCCGGCAGCGCCGACATTCAGTTCAAGGATCCAGAAATCTTGGTCACAATCGATCAACGCGATGAAGCAGACCGGTGAAAATATCGTCATCGCTGCCATCGCCATCCTGCCTTGGTTCCTAGTTATCGGCGTACTCCTTCTGGTGAGCGTTGCATTGGGCCGACGATTGCTACGCAAGCGATCAAAGTAGCGGGCAAGAACGACACCGCTAGCTGACTACGATGTCGCCAGTAAACGATGCGACACCGGTCACTAGCTAGCAAACCTTCCCAGAGGCGACTCCATCACTCGCATTCGCATCAAGGTGCACCGGATGACAGGTGGCACCATCCGGCGAGCCTGAAGCAACCAAGTAGCCGATAGAGGCCCTCTGTCGGCAAAACAAACCTGCCAAACAACAGCCCCACACAAAGTCATTCCGTCCAACCCGCTGAACAGCCCTTTGGTACCCCACATCTTATAGGAACCGCTTAAATTGGGAACACAATCGGTTTGAAGCCAGAAATCCCTTGCGCAAACGTCATTGGTGTTCGATTGGCGGCGATTAGCGTTCCCCTGACCGCTCTGGTGGAACACGAATCCAGTCTGATCGGACACTAATCTTTGGTGTTTCGAGATGTGGGGTATAAACACGCTGAGAAGCCTAGCAGCCTGTTGATTTAGTCGTATACCGAGTGACAACAATTAGCCGATGGGCGTTAGCCCCGGTTGGCGTCTGACTAACCGCCGCTAACGCGGTGCGGCTCATTAAATCAACAGCCCGCTAGCACCGGATGGTGGTAGCACCGTCCGACGTACCTTTTTCTATTGCGTGCTTTGGCACTGCGTCTTAGTTTGGCATTCACTCGAAACCCTCGTTTGCGTTCGTGGATTGATGTCTTGGTAACCACCAATACAAGCGTGAAACGCCGAGATTTCCCGAGTCTATAAGTGTCTATTCGCGCAGGCTTCGCTTGTTCAAGGGCTAGCTGGGGGTTTCATCGCTGGTCACGTTGGGAAGAACTAGCCGCTGTAGTTCCACCGTAACAATCGCAGCTAACCCTATCGATGTAATGTACATCGCCAGTTCGATCAAAAGACTAGTTCCGCGCACCTCGTGTCCAATCAACTTGGTAAGACCCGATAGCGTCAGCAACGTGATGACCGCAAAAGCGACACCGAGCGGTAGTGAAACGCGTAAGCGAGTCACAGTATGCGACGACGCACAGGAACGTAATGCACGATAGCCCGCAAACGCGAACAACGAAAGCAGGCCGACTGTACCATTGATAACCAACGAACCGGCCGGGTTATCCAGCCAGTGCCGCGTGGTGCGAAGAAAGCCCGATCGTGCGATTGCAACGATGTGGCTCCCAACAACGAAACCAATGAGAAACAGCGCGGACCTACCGAAAGAACGCCATGCATGCAAACCGTGTGTCGCATCGACAGACGGTGGTGTTTCATATGGATTCTGCGTCATGCCAGCATGCACTTCAATGGGATAACGAATTGCGATCGATGGAGGCACAGAAGGTGCATGCATCGATCGTGCGTTGAACTTTGTCGCCGCACTGAGGTGATTGGGGAAGCGAATCAGGACGTCCGATTCGCTAGATAGAGTCTACCAGATATGACTCTTGGCTTGCCCGGGAAGGGTCACCGGATGGTGAGCGGCACCAGCAAGCGACCAATGTCGACGCTGCCGTGCCGACCTGTCATCCGTCAACACACTGCGGCGCAGCGAGGCGGTCGCGTCTCTGGCTGCGCTCGCGAATTTGGTGGCGGGCAACCAATCGGACGCCAAGCAATCGTTGCGGACCGTCGAGATGCTGGCTCCGCAAAATGCGAAAGCCCTGCAACACCTGCTTGCGACGCAGTCAACTGATTGAACTCGAACGCGTGCGAGCGATTCAAACAAAGTCGGCCTCACGCGTTTGCGGCCGATGCATCCATCTCATTTCGACGAGGATGCAAACCTTCCCAGAGGTGATTCCACGACTCGCATGCGTTTCATCGTCACGCCTTCTTCTAGCAGCCGTTGTTCCTGCAATGAAGGGTTCACTGGCGGCAACCGCCCATCGTTGTAGACCACCCGCCACCATGGCAACGCGTCGAACGATGTACCGAGTAATTGCCCCACCGCTCGGTGCCGACGTGGATAGCCCGCACGTGCGGCGACATCGCCATAGCTGACCACCTCGCCCGGACGAAGCTTCTCGATCGTGCGAACGAACGCCGCCCGCATCGGATCTGATTCAGATTCGCGAACGGTCCACTCAGACGACTTTGCTGACTTCGATGGCATGGGCTCAGAATTCCACTCTGTTTTCGTTTCGAGACCGCGAACCTGATTTTAGTTGCATGCGTCTTGACTACCGACGATCATGTCGTCAACGGGTCGCGATTCCGCGTCGCGGCAAAACTTCCGCACGTTCGCTTGTCTGTTCTGGTTGGCACCTGGGCAAGTGGCGTCGAACCATGTTTTTAAAGGAGGTGATCAAGTGGATTATTGCTGTACTAGCCAACGGGGTGGAAACCCTTGACGAAAGTCGGCGGGCTGACGCCAGGGTCAGCCACCCCACTCGCGATCACTTTCTAGAACGCGAGCATCGCCCGTTTGCTGAGATGGTTACCTTGGTCTCAGCAGACGGGTTTTTTATGCGCTGACCAGTTCAGGCTCACGCATATTTCAATCCCAGGCGTGTTCATATTCGAACGAACATGTCACGCAGCATCGTTGCAGCGAACGCGTCAGTTCACGCTGAACGGCGGTGGGAAATCTTTTCGCGAACGCGACGACTCGGCCAGATCGACGTCACCTTCTTCCACGCTGACCGATTGAAGATCCAATCCGCCTTTCTTGATCAAGCGGATCAAAGCTTCCGCTCGTTCATCCACATCCGACATCGCCAGCAACTTGATCTTTTCATTCGGATCAAACGGCAACGTGTAAGCGATGATGTCGGTGATCGGTCCAACACCCATTTGACCAGCCATCAAATCGTGCAGCGACTTCTGTGAGCCTTCGCTGACCGGAATGATCTTGCCGAACGCTTCCAGCAAACGTTTCTTCAGATCCGCTCGCTTCTGCGTTCCGGCGGGCAGATAGAAGTCATCGATCAAATCGACTCGTGCGGTCCGGAATGAACGTCCGGTCTCCAGCTCGTGCCGAACGGTGGCACGACGGATTCCGACAATCAGAATGTTGTGCCGGTCGCCTTCGAGTTCCGCGTGCGAGATGATCTTGCCGACACAAACAGTCGGCGAGATTGGCGGCAACATGTTCAGCGGTAGCTTTTGCTTGGTCGCCTCATCGATCGCGACGTTGCCCTGTTGATTCGTCAACGTCGCCATCGTGATGAGGTGATCCGTCGACAATGCTTCTTGCAACATGTCGACGTAGCGAGGTTCGAACACATGCAAGGGTTGCATCGCATGGGGAAACAAAACCATTCCCGGCAGCGGAAACAACCGGACCAGCCCGTCGAAGTCATCCGGCAGACTGGTCACTCCTGTGATCGAATCAAAACTCATGAATCAGTCGCTGCTGGAGAAGGCAATCAAGATTCGCAGCACGTAATAGAACAGCAACGCGACCGAAGCAAACAATGCCAAAGAAGCGGCAACGTGCTGACGCGTGTCGTAGTGGTGCAAAACATTGGAAGTGTCGTAAAGAATGTAGCCGCATGCCAAGGCAACCATCGCGGCACTGAAGAACAATCCCAACGAGAATCCGAAGAGCACGCCGCAAACGACGACGCCCATCGCAACCAAACCGGCGACAAACAAGTACGTTCCCCACGATGCGAGATCGACTCGCGTGAACATCACAAATCCTGTCAGACCAGCGAAGGTCAGTGTCGTGATGATCCCTGCCAAAATCGGAATCTGAGGCTGGTTCATCACGTGAATCGCGATGTACATCAGCGGCAGCATGATCACGGCTTGGGCGACCACATACAGCCCCAACCCAGCGTATTGCAGCCCGCGCGATTGCCCGCTGCTGGCCCACGAACGAGCCATCCAACTGACGGCCATGAAGGCACCCAGCACCAACAACCAACCGTAGCCGCCAGTCATTCGCTGAACCAGCATCGTCATCGTGTCAGCTGGCACCAAAGTGAACAGAACCACTTCCAATGCCAAAAACGCGAACACGGCTCCCGACAAGTGAGCGTAGGTGCGTCGGATAAATCCAATGCGTTCGTTTTCGTCCGCGTAGATCGCTGCGTTGCCGTAAGCGGCACCGTCGACACCGGACGAATAAGGATTCACGTTGCTCATGAGGTAACTCGTTTCAAAGGAAAGTCTGAATCGTTGCTGGTTTCACAAATTGGATCGCAAAAGCAATCGTCGCTCGCAAACTCCGCGGGGGAGGTCGCTATCCCCGAGGGTACAACGAGCGTTTGCCGGCTGCATCCAGGATGAACGATCCACTCGAAGATTTCACGGTCGTTTCTCACCGACTCAGCGGCCGAGAAGACGCTTTATCGACGATCAGACAATTTGTGCGGTTCAAACCGGTTCTACGGAGCAAATCGGTTGTTGCTCGCTTCGAACATTTGGGTTTCCAGAAATATACCCCAATGCAACATCTTGGGGATCAATCGAGAGCTCGATGTGGTTAAATTGCCAGGAGCAGCCCACTGAACGATCCGCTTATTCCAACGCAATCCTCGCACCTTTCCTGAAACGCCAACGTGGCGATTTCAGGCAACGTTTGGTGCCGCGTGATTGACTGATTCCCGGACCGTCTCGCTCCTCGACACATTCCGTGAAGGAAACACAGATCATGATCCTTTCCGGTCAAGACATTCAATCGCGGCTGGGCAAAGACATCGTGATCGATCCCTTCGATCCGTCTCGTTTGTCACCCAACAGCTACAACTTGACGCTTCACGACGAGCTTCTGGTCTATGAAGAAGTCGTTTTGGACTCCGCGTCACCCAACCGCTACCGCCGGCTGACCATTCCCGAGGAAGGCCTGACGCTGCAGCCCGGAACTTTGTATTTGGGCCGCACGACCGAACACACCGAAACGCATGGTTTGGTCCCGATCATCCAAGGCCGATCCTCCGTCGGTCGCTTGGGGCTTTTCCTGAATCCTGGCGGCAGCCTCGGGCACGCCGGATATCGTGGCACTTGGACGCTGGAATTGCACTGCGTCCAACCCGTCCGAATCTACCCGCACATTCAGATCTGCCAGATCACGTACTGGGAAATCAGCGGCGACAGCCCCGAGGAAGCCAGCGAGAAATATCAAAACAGCAACGATATTCAGCCATCGCTGATGCATCGCGAACTGGGTTTCGACGATCGAGACACCCAGTTGGAATTGGGCTTCGACGAAGCCATTCGCAGCACCTCCTGAGCCGCGACGATCATTCCGCCGAATTGAGACGCGACCAAATGTCGCTGCTTCCGCTGAATCGTCAGATGCATTCAACACGAATGTCACCGCAGCAATCGTCACGAGGATCCGAGGCAACATCCGGTGCCGACGCCAAGCGACCAACGGTTCATTCGCCAATTTGGCCGGAATCAACCGCGTCCGGTGCATGGTCCGGCGAGAATTGGGGGCATCGTGACGGGGCGGACTCCTATCTCGATCTTCACAATTGCTTCACCAAGCTTTTTTGAACGCCGAAAAGGTGCTGGAGAAAAACTTTCGCCCGAGCCAATGGGGGTTAGCACAACCAACTGTCCAGCAAACCTGAAACGGGCATTTCAGCGGCCCTTCCTAACCTTGCTGGAAACGTGCAAGAACGGCTAAACTACTAGGTCTGACTGAAAAACTCGACCTATCTGATCCAATCGTCCGCGAGCCGGAGTTCTCTACTCTCTATGTCCGAATCAAAATCCGTCGCTCAAGCTGAAATTTCCCAAAACCTTGGCGAATTGCAGCACTCGCCGGACGTCGATGTCGACTCCGCCGAAACCCAAGAGTGGATTTCATCCCTCGAATATGTCCTTCAGAGCAAAGGCCCCGAACGGGTCAAATTCCTGATCGATCAACTGCGTGACCGAGCCGCCGAAGAAGGCGTGCCCCTTTCCTCGGACACCTCGACGCCATACGTCAACACAATCCCACCTCACGAGCAGCCCGCTTACCCCGGCAACCGTGAACTCGAACGACGCATCAAATCGATCATTCGCTGGAATGCGATGGCCATGGTCGTCCGAGCCAACAAGCGGCCCGGTGGCGTTGGTGGACACATCAGCACCTTCGCCAGCTCAGCGACCCTTTACGAAGTCGCATTCAACCACTTCTTCCAAGGCCGCGGCGAAGACGGTTACTCCGGCGACTCGATCTACTTCCAAGGTCACGCTTCGCCCGGCATGTACTCGCGTGCCTACCTCGAAGGCCGTTTGTCCGACGAGAACCTCGATAACTTCCGTCGTGAGCTCGCACCCGGTGGCGGACTTTCCAGCTACCCACACCCTTGGTTGATGCCCGGCTTCTGGGAATACCCGACCGTCTCGATGGGCCTCGGTCCAATCATGGCGATCTACCAAGCCCGCTTCAACGAATACTTGAACGATCGCGGTATCAAAGACACCAAGGGCCAAAAGGTTTGGGCGTTCCTCGGTGACGGCGAATGCGACGAACCTGAAACACTCGGCGCGATCGGATTGGCTTCGCGTGAGAAGCTCGACAACTTGATCTTCGTCATCAACTGCAACCTGCAGCGACTCGACGGTCCCGTTCGCGGTAACAGCAAGATCATTCAAGAACTCGAATCGATCTTCCACGGTGCCGGATGGAACGTCATCAAAGTCGTCTGGGGCGGCGAATGGGACGAATTGCTCGCTCGTGACACGACTGGTTTGCTCGCCAAACGTATGAACGAAGTCGTCGACGGCCAGTACCAAAAGTACACGTCGATGCCCGGCAGCTACATTCGCGAGCACTTCTTCGGCAAGTACCCCGAGCTTCTCGAGTTGGTCAAACATCTCTCGGACGAGAAGCTCGAAAAGATCCGCCGCGGCGGTCACGATCCGGAAAAGGTTTACGCGGCATACAAAGAAGCGACCGAGTCAAACAACGGTAAGCCAACCGTGATTCTGGCCAAAACCGTCAAGGGCTACGGACTCGGCGAAGCCGGTGAGGGACGCAACGTTGCTCACAACCAAAAGAAGATGAACGAAGCCGAGTTGCTGGAATTCCGTACTCGCTTTGGCATCCCAATCAGCGACGAAAAAGTCGGTGAGGCTCCGTTCTACAAGCCAGCGGCCAACAGCCAAGAGATGAAGTATCTCAAGGAGCGCCGCGAAGCTCTTGGTGGCCCGGTGCCAAGCCGTCCGACCGAACATCCTAAAATGGAAATTCCAGGGTTGGAGGTGTTCCAAAAGTTCGTCTCGAAGCGGACCGACAACAAAGAGTGCAGCACAACATTCGCCGCCGTGCAAATGTTGATTTCCATGTGCCGCGACAAAGCCATCGGCAAATACGTGGTCCCCATCGTGCCTGATGAATCGCGAACGTTCGGCATGGAAGGCATGTTCAAACAGTTTGGCATCTACGCTCACGCGGGCCAACTCTACGAACCAACGGACTCCGACCAAGTCGCTTACTACAAAGAAGCTCAAGACGGTCAGATCCTGGAAGAAGGCATCACAGAATGCGGATCAATGTCCAGCTTCAACGCGGCTGGCACAGCTTACAGCTGCCATGGCGTGAACATGATTCCGTTCTATATCTACTACAGCATGTTCGGTTTCCAACGGATCGGCGATTCAATCTGGGCCGCCGCAGACATGCGAGCCAAGGGTTTCCTCGTCGGTGGTACTGCCGGTCGCACGACGCTCAACGGCGAAGGGCTGCAGCACCAAGACGGGCACAGCCTGCTCAACGCGATTGCGTTCCCCACCGTGCGTGCTTACGACCCAGCGTTTGCCTACGAAGTTACCGTGATCGTTCACGAAGGCTTGAAGCGGATGTACGAAGAGGGCGAAGAATGCCTGTACTACATCACCGCTGAAAACGAAGCGTACGTCCAACCGGAAATACCTGAAGGATGCGAAGAAGGCATCATCAAGGGGATGTACAAATACAACAGCCGCGAAGTGGACGGAGCCAAGGCTCGTGTTCAACTGTTCGGCAGCGGCGCGATCCTGAACTGTGCTCTGAAAGCTCAAGAAATCTTGGCCGAGAAGTACAACATCGCTAGCGACGTTTGGTCGGTGACCAGCTACACGTTGCTGCGTCGTGAAGCTCACTCCGTCGAGCGTTGGAATCGTTTGCATCCCACCGAGACGCCTCGCAAGAGCTACCTCGAAGAAGTGCTCGAAGGAGTCGAAGGCCCATTCATCTCGGCCAGCGACTACGTGCGTGCTCTCGGCGAACAGCTCACACCTTGGATCCCGGGCGACTACTACGTCTTGGGCACCGACGGCATGGGCCGCAGCGAAACTCGCGAAGCACTCCGTCGCCACTTCGAAGTCGATGCGGAATCGATCACCATCGCTGCTTTGGGTCGCCTGGCAAAAGCCGGAACGTTCGAAGCTGCCGACGTGGCACAAGCGATCAAAGACCTGGATTACGATCCCGATAAAGTCGATCCTTACTTCGCCTAATTTTGATCGCAAAACGCGAACGTCGTTCGCAACGCATGGCCCAAATTTGAATCGTCCCCGAAACACCGGGGACTTGGCCACCATCGGACGACCGAGCGTCTCAACCTTCTCCAATCACACTCTGACATATCTTTCCCATGACTGAAGTCAAACTCCCCGAACTCGGCGACGGCATCGAATCTGGCGATGTCCTTGAAATTTTCGTTTCTGTCGGCGATGTGATCACCGCCGGTCAAGACATCGTGGAAATGGAAACGGACAAAGCAACCGTTCCCGTGCCGAGCGACGTGGGCGGCAAAGTCACCAAGATTTCGGTTGGCGAAGGTGACACGGTGCCAATCGGCGGCGTGTTGATCGAAGTGGAAGCTGCCGCCGGAGCTGAATCCGCTCCTGCACCGGCCGCTCCAGCGGAACCAGAAAAGAAGCCTGAACCCAAACCAGAACCTCAGGCGGAAGCACCTGCTCCAGAACCCGCCGCACCTCCTGCTGCAAAACCAGCCGCACCTGCGGCACCACCCGTTGCTCAACCTGTCGCAACACCAGCCGCCCAAACTCCCGCGGTCGCGGACGAACCCGATGCACCCGTCGACGGCGGTGGATCAATCCCAGCCGGTCCAGCGATCCGCCGCTTCGCTCGCGAAACGGGTGTGAACCTGGCTAGCGTCACCGGAACCGGCGCTGGTGGACGAATCACTCGCGACGATGTTTTGGCCGTCGTCCGATCGGCCAGCCAAAAGGCTGCCGCACCTGCTGCGAAACCAGCCCCATCGGCCGGCGCGGCTGCACCTCGAACCAACGCCGCATCGGGCGATCTTCCGGGAACTCCCGACACAGACGACTACGGCCCGATTCGCGTCGAACGCATGAGCAAGATCCGTAAAACGATCTCGGCTCAAATGCACCTGTCTTGGTCCACCGTTCCACGCGTGACCAACTTCGACGATGCCGACATCACAGATCTGGAACGCCTTCGCCAGAGCAGCAAAGACGACTACGCCGCTCAAGGTCTCAAGCTGACCACGATGCCTTTCTTGGTCAAAGCCGTCGCAACGGCTCTTCGTCATCACCCATCACTCAACGCGGTGATCGATTCCGAAAACCAGCAAGTCATCTACAAGGATTACGTCAACATCGGCATCGCGGTCGACACCGACAACGGCTTGGTCGTTCCCGTGATGCACAACGCTGACCAAATGGGCATTCCCGACACCGCTCGCAACATCGCCGAGATGGCTGGCAAAGTTCGCGGCGGTAAGTTCGGAGTCAACGACCTGCGTGGTGGATCGTTCACGATCAGCAACCTGGGCGCGATCGGCGGCCAATACAGCACACCGATCGTCAACGTTCCCGAAGTCGCCATCCTGTTGGTCGGCCGCTCGCGAAAGTTGCCCGTTGTCATGCCCGACGATTCGATCCAACCTCGCCTGATGATGCCGCTCAGTCTCTCGTACGACCACCGCTTGGTCGACGGCGGAACCGCAGCCCGCTTCCTCAACGATGTGATCGGATACCTGCAAGCCCCAAGCCGTCTGTTGCTAGCTCTCTGATTTCAAAGCCAGGCGATCTGCTCTGATCCATTGATCAAACTATGAAAAGGCCGAGTCATTCCGACTCGGTCTTTTTTTGTGCCATCAAAATTGAAGCGAATGGCAGCTCTGCGTTTGCTCCGCACTAAGTCCATACATTGGACAAAGGCATTCATCGTGACGATCATTGGTTGTTCCCCACACCCAAGTCACCGGTCACAGCACACAGATGAAACTGATTCACGCCGTTGTTCTCGTTTGTCTTTCTTTGTTCACAACGAGCCTGCAAGCTCAACCGTCGCCGGGCACCAATCAGTTGAGTGATGAAGGCATCGCTCGAAAAGCGGCGCATGCCTATCTTTTCAACGAGTTTACAAACGGCAAAGAGACGACCTATCGCGGCGAAGGTGACGACCGCGATCTTGTCGAACTGGTCCTTTCCAACGAAACGTTCCAGCTCAGTGGAGACGTTTCGATCGAATTGCCGCCCGGAAGCCAGCGGGTCGCATCGTTGTTCAAATACATCATCCTTCGCGGCGAAAACCTGAATCATCTCGGCGGCATTGACGTCGCTCCCTATTCAGGTGGCGGAACGGTGGAACGCAGCACGCAAGAACCCAAGCTGTATCGTTTCAAACTGCCCGCGATGCCCGTCCCCAGCGAAGACATGCCGCCAATTCGCATTCGCACTCGTTGCGCCGCAGGGAAGACGGCAACCGTCACGCAGATCGCTTTTCACTCACAAGGCAAACTGCCGGTGAAGTTCGACGACATCCCCTATCGAACCCTGGGGGCCGATCAACCTCGCGTTCCGGTCAGCGTGCGTGTTGACCTGCAACACGAACTTTCCATTGCCGGCCACGTCGACCTGGAACGCGAAAAGTTCTTTCGCTACTACGCCGCACCGGGCACATCCGACCCAAGTTTTGAACGTTGGGCTAGCGAACACAACTTTTCTCCGGGCCGCCAAATTTTCAAACTCGATCCCGCCTTGGTGGTCGGCTACGGTCCGGGCGAAAAACTGAAGGAAGATCCCAAAAATAAGGGAGCCGCTGACCTCACGTTCTTCGAGCGTCATGATTCATCCGCCCCCAAAACGATCCCTGCGTTTGAGGACGCTGATTATGCGATGTGTTTGAACGACTACCCAGAGTTCATGTCCGTCGAACACGTCGGGCGCGGCACACCCTTGATCGAACACTTTGGAGACGCGGCCGATCTTGCCGCGGCACACATTGCCGACCAAGAGGCAGACGGTGGACGGACCGCGAAATGGTGGGAAGTCAAAAACGAGTCCACCATCAAAGCCGAGTGGGACTACCACTATCAAAAAGACCATGATTCCTGGGCCTTGCTCGCCGAGTTCCACAACGATGTCGCCAAAGCGGTGCACGCGAAGACTCCGTCGGTCAATGTCGGCGGCCCGACCTCCGCGTGGATGCAATTGCATGTCAATCAATTTGGACTCTATCGCGACCAAGCTCGGTTCATGGATCTAACCCGTGATCATCTGGACTTCTACTCCCACCATTTCTACGAAGACAAGGGCTCGCTCGGAGCCTGGGAACGTCGCGACAAAGGTTACTCGGGGTACCTACTCGGTCGTCTCGAAGCCACGCTCGACATGTTGCGAGCTCACATGGAAGAAACGGACAATGTCAAACCAATCCTGATCACCGAGTGTGGTTCACTCCAAGCTGGCCGCGGCGCAGCGGACTATTGGCTGCGTCTGCGATCTTTCAGTGCCTTCTTGCACAAACTCATGAGCCGTCCGCATCAAATCGATTTGTCGGTCCCGTTTGTCTTCACGAACATGCATTGGAACCCGAACAGCGGCAACGTCGCCTTCGTTCCGACCGAAGGTGCTTCGGCGAGAGGCCCGCTGGCCGACTTTGAACCCACACCCGTCGCACACTTTTTCGAACTGTGGCGTGATTTCGATGGCAGACGACTTCCAGTTGAAACCAGCGGGCTGGCCCCCGTGGGATTGAACGCGACGGCTGTCTATCAAGGCAATCGCCTGCAACTCGCACTGACCAACATGACAAGTCGTCAACTCAGCGTTGACCTGTCCGACATCGCTGGCGACACACTGAACGCATCGTCCATTCAGCAGCGGCGACTACGATACAACGACGGCCAAGTCATCTACGAAGACGCGATCTCTCTGCCTCATTCGAAGGCGGTTCCAGTCGACGCGGAGGAAACAACCGTTGTGACGTTCTCGTTTGACAAAATGATCCAACCGGCCAAAAAACTTCATCGTGAATTTGCTTACGCTGCAGGTACGGCCGTGACCGCCGATCAATCGCGTGCGTTCCAAATCGAAATTGATGACGCATCAAAAATCGATTCGGCGAAACTGGTCATCGGGATTCATCGCAACAGCGGACTGGAAGAAGCCGTTGCCGGAACCTTCAATGGACAGTCTTTTGAGTCTCACCCTGAATGGGCCCACGAGTTTGATCAACTGATGGCTCCGCTAGAGATTTCTATCTCCAAAGACTGGCTGCAGAAAAACAACCAAATTGAAATCAAATCCCAGCCTGGCTTGACCATCACTTCGGTCCACCTGATCCACGACCGCTTTGAGTGAGGCTATCGACGGCGGACACTGCTGCTATCTTTGATTCGCACGAAACCTGCTTCATTGCGTCCTCACCAACGTTCCTTCCGCTGCGGAAATGCATGACAACCTGGATCGCCCTTTTTCGCGGCATCAACGTTGGCGGCAAGAACAAACTGCCGATGGCTGCATTGCGATCGACTTTGGAATCCATCGGATGCCAAACCGTTCGGACCTACATCCAAAGCGGCAATGTGGTGTTCACGTGCGAGTCCACCTCGAAGGCAAAGCTTGCCCAACGAATCGCCCGCGTGGTCGACGAAAGTTTTGGGTTCGTGCCTCAAGTGATGCTTCTGACGCCAGACGAATTTCGAGCCGCCGTCACGAACAATCCATTCCCCGATGCGGCTGCGTTCCCCAAAACGCTTCACTTCTTCTTTCTCTCAGGAACACCGGACGATCCAGATCTAGCGTCCATCGCCGATCTCGCTACCGAAACCGAACGCTTTGAATTGATTGGGGATGTGTTCTACCTTCACACTCCCGACGGTTTCGGAACGTCCAAATTGGCCAAAGGCGTCGAACGAAAGCTGGGTGTTGCCACGACCGCTCGCAACCACTCAACGATTGAAAAAATCGCGAGCCTTTTGGATTCGGAATAGTCCATAATGTCTGCCGGTTCAGACAAAGCGACTTTTCACAGAGACTTACCATGCAGCGGATATCCATCGCGATCCTGGCGGTGTTCGCCGTCAACGCTTCACTGCTCTTTGCCGCGACGCCGGCCGAGAAAGTTGCACGACAACCTGGCGAATGGTTCCGAGGTGCTGAAGGGCAACAAACGCTGCGTTGCATTCTGTCTTGGCAAACCGATCACGGCGATTGGCCGAAGAACATCGACACCACGAAAAAGCCGTTCCCTGCGGACCGAGACAAACCCAACGGCAGCTTCGACAATAGTGCCACCATCGGTGAGCTGCAGGCTTTGGCACGGGCTTTCCAAGCAACCAAACAAGACGAATACAAGTCAGCCTTCCTGAAGGGCTTCGACCATCTTTTGGCCGCCCAATATCCCAACGGTGGTTGGCCACAGTACTTCCCGCTCAGCAAGAACTACCACCGGCACATCACCTTCAACGATGGAACGATGATCAACATCATGCAGTTCCTGGACGAGGTAACTGAAGAACCCGCCTACGACTTGATCGGCGATGAACGTCTCCTCCGCACGCGAAAGGCGTTGGAACGCGGGATCCAGTGCATCTTGGAATGCCAAATTGTCGTTGATGGTGAGCGAACCGTTTGGTGTGCCCAGCATCATGCGGAAACACTCTCTCCGGTACTCGCCAGAAGCTACGAACATCCATCGCTCAGCGGTGCCGAAAGTGCAGGCATTCTTCTCTACCTTATGGATCTGCCGGAACCGTCACCGCGAGTGATCAAGGCGGTGGAATCCGGTGTGAAGTGGTTCGACTCGGCTAAGGTGAACGGTTACCGCTACCGAAAAGGGAAGGAACTACCATCGCTGATCGCGGATCAAGACGCCCCGCCAATCTGGGCTCGGTTCTATGAAATCGAAACCAACCGTCCGATGTTCAGCGATCGCGATGGGAAGATCGTTTATAACCTGGACCAAGTGGGCGAAGAACGAAGAAGCGGCTATACGTGGTACGGAACCTGGGGAACCAAGGTCGCGAAAGCTCACGCAAAATGGAAGAAGTAGCCCGACGCGATATTCATTCCATGAAGCTGGACTGTATCAAATCTCGGCACGCCTGATTCGATCGCAAGCAGGGGCTATCATGAATCACTCCCCTCCACCTGCCGTTCGAATCCGAGTTGAAGATGAACCATTCATTCCGACTTCCGGTCCTCTTTTTGCTGACCGTGACCGTCACTTGTTGCTGGACCACGGACGTTCTGGCACAGCGTGCACGTCCAACTATCAAGGATCGTTTGGAAAAGGATGATGCAAACGACGACGGGAAAGTCTCCAAGAATGAATTCAGTGGCCCTGACAAACTATTCGAGCGTCTCGACCGTGACGGCGACGGTCAAATCGACATTGAAGAAGTCGTCGGGAACATGCCCGTGAGACGCCCCGAAACCGTTCGAAACTCGCCACCTTCCTCCCCTCGAGGTGTCGAAGTCAAACGTGATGTGGTCTTTGGAAAGGGCGGCGGCCGAGACTTGAAGATGCACATTGTTTTGCCCAAGTCAAAACCGAGCGAACCATTGCCGGCCTACGTTTGGATTCACGGTGGTGGATGGCAAGGGGGATCCAAAGAAGGTGGTATCAACCAGGTTTCGAGAATCGTGACCGAGGGGTTTGTTGGGGCAACGATCGAATACCGCCTGACCGGTGAAGCTCCGTTCCCGGCACAAATCGAAGACTGCAAATGTGCGATTCGCTTTCTACGCGAACATGCCGACGAATACGGCATCGATCCCGATCGCATCGCCGTGGGCGGCAGTTCCGCGGGCGGCCACTTGGTCGCATTGCTGGGCACGTCGGCTGATGTCAAAGAACTCGAAGGATCGGGCGGTTGGGCTGAACAATCCAGTCGCGTCCAAGCGGTGGTTGATCTTTATGGGCCGACCGACTTTTCAAAGTTTGTTACCACCAAAGGATTCGAGTCCCACAACCGCGATGGTTCGCCTGAATCAAAACTGCTCGGCGGCGGTGAGGTCCTCGGGAACGACGAGGGAATTCGTCGCGTCAATCCAATCACCTACATCGACGAGAAGGATCCGCCCTTTCTAATCATCCACGGAACAGATGATCCAGTCGTTCCAGCCAACCAAAGCCAACTGATCCATGACGCTCTTGAGTCAGTCGGTGTCGAAACAACTCTCAAGCTGATTCGAGGCGCCAAGCACGGTGGCCGCGAATTTCACGATCCCGAAATTCGCGAGCTGATCACGACGTTCCTGAAGAAGCACCTTCAACCATCTGAATGAAAACGCTTTGTCAGCTCAGTTGTTGGGCCACTCATCGGGAACGATGAAAAACCGCTCGACAACTTCCGCAATGTTCGTGTTGGACATGGAGCGACGGGCCGCAAAGATGGGACGGTCAAACTGCGCGGCTTGCTGATCGACGGCGGAAAGAAACTGGTCGACATCCATCCATGGTGCTGACGCGATGTCGCTTGAATTCACTGACAACCAGTGAGGCTTTGTCAGTATCCGAAATTCACCACCTGGGTCAGCAACCTTCTGTAATTCGCGATGATGCACCCAACGTCCTTGGTCGTGATCGGCGGACATCCATCGTGGCAGCTCTGGAGCTTTGTCGGCGCCCGGCGGGTAGAACAGGCATCCTTTCACGATCGCTTCACGGACCTCGACATCATTTCGAATTCTGTTGCTCAACAACAACTGATGATCGTGCATTCGTTGAGTCTTCCGCTCGAATGTGTCGCGTGAGTTCGGGCCGACAAAGTGGCTTCCGCGATGTGGCCGCCCGGTCAGGTGCAGGTAAAACTTCACCGCGACTTCCCAGTGAGTTAGCCTGCCTCGCTCATCAACGAAAAGAAAATCAATCTCACCGAGCGTTCTGCCTTCCTCGCGAACAGGCAACGCGTGAGCGATGATTTGCAAGCCGCGAACGTGCTTGAGCCAATACAAAACCAATCGCTCAAAGTATGGCCCGACCTTGTTCGAAACGTGCTCATCCATGAAAGCACGTAGGTGCTGCTGATCAACCTGTGAACGTTTAAGCGTCGGACATTTCGCCGCTGGTGAAATGAGAGATGGGCTGTTCACCACCCAAAGCAAGTCTTCAATGTATTGATCCAACCTACTCGCCCACAGTGTTGTTTGGCATGTGACAACTCTGCATCTTCATCAACGCACGTTTCAAACCGGGATAGATGCGGACGCCGACGATGGCAATCGCGAGCTCGCCAAATGCGGCTCTTCCGAAGTGCCGTTCAATCCTGAGAGCCACCTCTTCGTCAATCGCTCCGACTCCCAAGCAATTCAGTGTGTGCTCCCGCACGTCCTTGAGTTCAGCCGGCAAGCGTTCAGGCGAACCGACCATTTGCTCGATGAGCAGCTCGGAGACACCAGCTTCTTTCGCCATTTTCACGTTCAAATCCAAGCATCCACTGCAGTCTTCTTCCTGCATCACGGTGATCGCCGCGGTGAAGTAGGCCTCGGCGGTCAATTGCTCGTAGTGCATCGTCATCGGGCGTGCGGCGGCGAAACGTCGGAACGATTCGGGCGACCGAGCGAACAAATCCTTCATGTAGTCCGCGTTGTATCCATAGGCGGACTCGAACGCTTCGATCTCCGCGACAATCTGAGATTCGTCGTCGGTGGCTGTATTTTCCTTTGGCATCCCATGTTTCTCCCAGAAGCATTTGGTCATCGAAAGCGACGCGTCGTCGGCATCTTCGCCTTGGACAGCAAACATGACCATCGGTCTGGGACGCCTGCCCGTGCATTTCCGAGCTTGTTTGCCCCGTGAAGATGCACATTCTCGATCGTGTCATCGCCGGAGTCTCGGTGCTAGGGCCGCGGCCCGGACCTAATCGCGACGCAACCCTTTACTACGACCCCTTGTCACGCTAGCTTGACTATTGGCTTTTGAATGACCTCAGGATCCGAAGACTAGAAACGCCGCTGCAAACGCACGAGAACACGTCCTGATTAGGAAAAGGCACGCGACTCCCCTGCCCCGCAACTTATTGCCAGCCAGTCCTCACGCAGGAGCTCTCAGTTTCTGCGTCAACCGGTGGCTGTCGAATTCACCGTATCCCCGACCTAAAGAGATCCCCCCATGACGAATGATGGTTCTAAGTTCATATCGAAGTATCTGATGCTGTTGAGTGGGCTGCTGCTCTCGCTTTTTGGTTCCGTCGCCAATGCGCAAGAAATCAACGACAAGTGGAAGTTTCAACTAAACGATCCCGGCGAGCGCTGGCAGCAACCCGATTTCAGCGATTCAGAATGGTCGGATGCGGATGGAGGCTTTGGCACGCATGGCACCCCCGCCGCCCGAATTGGACAAGTTTGGGACACCGACTCGATCTGGCTGCGGAAGTCCTTTGACCTCAAATCGGTTCCCTCGAAACCTGCACTCTTGGTGCATCACGACGAAGACGCCGAAGTCTATTTGAATGGGAAATTGGTCGCCAAACTGAGCGGCTACAGCACTCAATACCACACGGTTCCGCTCGAACCCACGCAAGCGTCAGCGATTCACGTCGGCAAAAACCTGATGGCGGTGCACTGTGTGCAAAAAACTGGCGGACAGTTCATCGATGTTCACGTGGTCGATTCACAGAACGTTCCAACACTTCCCAAGCCGGAACTCAGCACCAAGCCATTTCAATCTGAACTGATCACAAAGTGGGGAGCCGAAGTCACCGCGGAAAACGCATGGACCGAATACCCACGACCTCAGCTGCAACGATCCAATTGGACCAACCTGAACGGCAATTGGGCCTACGCGATCACTTCCAACCAATCAGAGATGCCGGCCGAATGGGCAGGCGAAATTTTGGTTCCTTTTCCGCTTGAATCGAAACTTGGCGGCGTCCAACGCTTGCTCGATTCCGAGGAGTCGCTGTGGTATCGACGCAGCTTTGAGGGGACTCCGACCGAGGGCAAACGAACCCTTCTGAACTTCGAAGCGGTCGACTACCAGTGTGAAGCCTTCGTCAATGGAAAGCCCGTTGGATCGCACACGGGAGGCAACACGCCATTCACGTTTGATATCACTGACGCTTTGAAAGCGGGGCGAAACGAACTGATCGTCCGCGTCGAAGATGCGACGGAAGAGTGGCAATTGCGTGGAAAGCAAACCTTGAACGCCCGCGGGATTTGGTACACGCAAGTCTCAGGAATCTGGCAAACCGTTTGGATCGAAGAAGTTGCTTCGCAGCACATCAGCGATCTAAAAATAATGACGGATGCAAAAGCCGGTTCCATCACAATCGCCGTCGATCGAGAAGGCAGTGCGCCGGTTGAAATCAAAGTCAAAGATGACGGCAAAGTGGTTGCATCGGCAACGATTGAGTCAGAATCGGCGACGCTGGCGATTCCCAACGCAAAGCTTTGGTCACCGGACACGCCGCACCTCTACACGATCGAGGCAACCATGCTCGACAGCGAAGGTGCAGTGCTGGATCAGATTCAATCCTACGCAGGAATTCGCGACGTCGGGAAAGTGAAAGATACCAATGGGAACTGGCGTTTCACCCTGAACGGCGAAGTCATCTTCCACTGGGGACCTCTCGATCAAGGATGGTGGCCGGACGGGTTGCTCACTCCGCCATCCGATGAAGCCATGTTGTTCGACATCGAATGGCTGAAGTCATCCGGTTTCAACATGATTCGCAAACACATCAAGGTTGAACCACGCCGCTACTACTACCACTGCGATCGGTTGGGCATGATGGTTTGGCAGGACCAAGTCAGTGGCGGTTCAGGTGAAGGTGCTTGGCCCAAATGGACGCGTCTTGATCCCAACCCAATCGACGCGAGTTGGCCGGCCGAGCCTCACGCCCAATTCATGCGTGAATTGGAGTGGATGATCGATTCGCTAGAGAACCATCCGTCGATCGTCTGTTGGGTCCCTTTCAACGAAGCTTGGGGACAGCACCTGACGATGGAAGTCGGAAAATGGACGGTTGAACGTGACCCTTCGCGTTTGGTCAACATCGCCAGCGGCGGCAACTTTTGGCCGGTTGGTGACATCGTCGACGAGCACCGGTACCCGCACCCTGGGTTCCCGTTCAAGCTGAACACGAACGGCCGGTTCGATGACTTCATCAAGGTGATTGGTGAATTTGGAGGTCACGGGTATCCCGTCAAAGGACACCTTTGGGACACCAATCGACGCAATTGGGGTTATGGCGGATTGCCTGAAACCAAAGCCGAATACAAAGATCGATACACGACGTCGATTGAAAAGCTGAAGGAGCTTCAGCAACAAGGGATTGCTGCAGGCGTTTACACTCAAACGACCGATGTCGAAGGCGAAATCAACGGCTTAATGACATACGATCGAAAGGTGATCAAAATCCCCGCGGATGAACTGGCTGAACTTCACGAGCCGTTGCTCGAACCTGTCGACTGATTGATTGACCTCGCGTTGATCAATCACCGTGATGCAAATTCGCCAAACGCTCGGATCGCTCTTGATCCGGGCGTTTTCCTTTTAACCAGAATGTCTTCACTGATGTCGGGAAAAGTTGCGTCTCGGCCACGACACAGCAACAATCGCATTCCGAACACCATTGCAAATTGGCGAAACCAAAACGAATCCCCTCGTTTTGGCGACGCTCCCACCAATCCCCACCAAGGAATCTTGTCCATGATAGGGCCCCATCTTTCATTCCAACATTTCAAGCCGACCACACTGCGGTCGTCCTGTTGCTTGTTGGTTTTCACGCTAATCGCACTGTGCCCGCCACTCGTTGCCACTGCGGCGGAACAACAGCGTCCGAACGTGGTGCTCGTGTTCATTGACGACATGGGATGGGAAGACTTTTCGTGTTTCGGCAACCACGATGCTCAGACACCTCGCATCGACCGAATGGCCCGCGAAGGAGTGAGGTACGAGCAGTTTTATGTGAACTCGCCGATCTGTTCACCTTCGAGAACCGCGATTTCAACTGGTCAATATCCGCAACGCTGGCGCATCGGTTCGTTTCTGAACAATCGCGATCACAACAACGAGCGTGGCATCGCTCAATGGCTCGATCCAGCAGCCCCGATGCTCGCGAGATCGCTACAGCAATCTGGCTACGCGACCGGGCACTTCGGAAAGTGGCACATGGGCGGCCAGCGAAATGTCGACGACGCGCCGTACATCACCGAGTACGGCTTCGACGAGTCGCTGACGAACTTTGAGGGCATGGGGCCGAAACTCTTGCCACTCACGCTGAAACCTGGTGACGACGAACCCGGCCGAATATGGGCAGACGCCGAAAGACTGGGTGAGGGCTATCGCTGGATGTTGCGATCGAAGATCACCGGCGGGTTCGTCGATGCTGCCATCCCATTCATCGATGAAGCTCAAAAGAACAACCAACCCTTCTACGTCAATCTTTGGCCGGATGACGTGCACTCACCGTTTTGGCCGCCCGTGGATGAGTGGGCTGACGGAAAACGCGGTTTGTACCTGTCGGTTCTGGAAGAAATGGATCGTCAACTGGGCAAGTTGTTTGATCGAATCCAAAACGACGAAGACTTGCGAAACAACACGCTTGTTTTGATCTGTTCGGACAACGGTCCGGAGCAAGGTGCCGGATCGGCGGGACCATTTCGCGGCCACAAAACGCATCTGTACGAAGGTGGCATTCGCTCTTCGCTGATTGCCTGGGGCCCCGGTATCGTGACGCGAACCAATACGGTCGACACGACATCAGTCTTTTCAGCGATTGATTTGGTTCCAACGCTTTTGGATATCACCGGAACCAAGCACCCGCAGGACACAACGTTCGATGGCGAATCGCTCGCATCCGTGTTCACAGGCGACGGCCAATCGCGAACCGCACCAATCTTCTTTCGACGACCACCAGACCGTGACTCGTACTACGGCGTGGACGACCTGCCGGATTTGGCAATGCGTCAGGGCAAATGGAAGCTCTTGTGCGAATACGATGGATCCTCCGCGGAACTTTATGATCTCGAATCCGACCGAGGCGAAACGCACAATGTTGCGGCCGAACACCCCGACTTGGTCGCTGAGATGACAAAGAACCTTGTTGCTTGGCACAATGCAATGCCGAGCGACAACGGAGTGACCTATCGAGCAAAACCGCGAAAGCAAAGAAAGTCTTTGAAGAAGTAGCATTCGTCGGCTTGAGAAGAACGGCTGCGTCGATTTTGTGACCGAAACGCACTCACTATGTTTGCATGCCTCGGAGGATCGTTCGGCATCAGCGATTCAAAGAAACGAGAACAGCCGCTTTCGATACTCGAAAACGGCTGTTCTTAAACTTCACCTTAGCTGCGAGATCAACGATAGTTGTCTTCGTAGTCCGTCGTTTGCTGGTTGGCTTGTTCTTCGTACGCTTGCAACTCCTCTTCGGTCATCGGCCCCTCTTCGTTTTCGATCACGGTGTTACCGCCGGGCCCGCATCCTGCAAAGAATGCTGGCGACCAACCGGCGATCAAAAGAAAGATTGAACTGCGAATCCAAACTGTTTTATGTTTCTTGTTCATTCGTCACTTTATCGTTAGAGAAAATCGTTTGTAAAAGGCGGAAAAAGAACTCATTCTCGGAGAGCTCGCTGACCTCACTGCTATTTACTCCGCACACTCCAAGACGAGCAAAGTCAGCACGGGTAAAACCTAGAAATCATATTCGTATGTTTCTTTACCGTTCCGAGTTCCCATGGCACCCCAGACCCCGTATGGCGACTCTGAACCAGGGCTGTTCTCTTTCCAAATCACTTCCGCATGTGAATTGCCGGCATCGATGCTGTCAGTAATGAACTTGACTGCTCCGTCACCCAGGACGACGTGAACGCCACCTTGGTGCTGGCTACTAGGCGGAGCAACCGCCCAAGCCGAATCCGAGCGGTTGGGCATTACCATTTCACGGTTGGGCGGAAGAATGGTGTTGAATGCCGCATACACAGTCGCTGCATCAGCCCACCGGAAACCGCGTCCGTATCCGGAGTTCAAATTCCGAACAATCGAATCGGTGGAGTCCAACCAAAATTGCGGTCTCGCCGGATCTTTGGCATTGGTTGTATCAGCCCAACCTGGATCTTCACCGAGGGGACGGAAACCTGGTCCAGTTGCAGCATCGGTCTTAATGGCTCGAGGGTTCACGTGAGTCGCCATTTCACCCAACATGATTGTGTTGCTCAGACCATCCGTCACGTCTCGGAAACGCATTGCTGGACGTGAACGTCCTTGGCCGAGACCTCGAATTCCGTTGACGCTTTGCCGGAACACGAAGAATCCACGCAACGACTGATTGACCTGATCCGCTCGTCCAGCATCCTCATAGAAGTAGCCATTGGATGCGTTCAACGGGCCGGCATCTGCGTAGTGGAGACCATCGCCGTAACAGCAGGCATAGTTCGCACGTCCCATCGCCGGCGACCCAACACCTGGATCGCTCGGACAACGGAACGTCCCGATGTCAGTCATCCACGGTGTGTAGTTCCGATCCCACGCTCGCGGCCCCATCGCGGGGTAATTGATCGTTCCGTCGCCATCGGAGTCCATCGGGTTGCTGATCTGTTCCCACAAAGCTTGCTGCTCCACGTAGGGCAAAATCGGGATCAACCAACTGATACGCCGACCATTGCCTGCGTTCCCGTTTTGTGTCGCCGTACTACCCGCCGAGTTGTCGGTCCCACCCCCGTTTACCGGAAGTGAGTTGAACGCACTGTGGTAGTTGTGGATTGCGAGCCCCATCTGCTTCATGTTGTTGCCGCAACTCATTCGACGGGCCGCCTCACGGGCCGCTTGGACGGCGGGGAGCAACAGCCCCACTAGAACTCCGATGATGGCGATCACCACCAACAATTCGACCAGCGTGAACGCTGGTCGACCGATCCTCGTTTCCGACTTGATCATTGATCAATCCTTTCCGGTCTTAGAGAAAAATAACGCCATGCAGTTCGAAGACCGTAACGCTCACAGGACTGATTACGATGCTCATTTCGAACCTGCCTGTCGTTGAATTTCGGCTATACGCACACCGGTGTCAAGCGACAACGGATCTCAGCCCCCCCTTAAGCACAAAATCCTTCCCCGAAATCTGAAAAACAGGGGAATCTTCTCTGTTCGGCTCGCCTTCACTGACCGTCATTATCCGTTCGATTTTCCAACAATCCGCTGAAGCTTCTGCGCAGACGACGCAGAAGCTTATCTGCGTGAAATCAATTGCGTCACGCTCCGAAGGCTCGCACCTGCTTCGCGAGCGCATGAAAAACCGCATGCTGCTGAAGCAACATGCGGTCAAGGTTTGGAAGCAGGCTGAGTGGCTCAGATCACTGAGTTCATTAGAACTCGATGTTGATCAGAACTCGGTGCTGATCACTTCTTTCATGCCCTTGGTGCCCAGGGCACCCCACAGCCCATACGGGCTTTCACGCCCCGCACCGCCGTTCGCCCCACGCCCGTCACCATTGTCGCGGCCGTAGGCAACGTGGTCTTGGTTCCCGGCGTCAATGGACGATGTGACAAATCTCACTGCCCCGTCACCCATCAGAATGTGTACACCACCCTGGTGACGACTCGCCGCGGAATAAATCCCGAAGTTTCCCTCGCCGCGACAGACGTTGTAGCTGTTCGGAGGCCCGATTGTCACGAACGAAGTGTAGGTCGGACGACCGTCTGCCCAGCGTCGGCCTCGTTGGTGATTGGCGTTGCCATCCCAGTTTGCGGTATCTGACCAGAACTGTGGCCGGGCTGGATCGATGACACCTGAAGTCGCCCAATGACTTGGCGGTAAATTGGCCACGTTCCCATCGCGGTGGATGGAGCTGAAGATCTCTCGGTTACCGTTCCCGACAACGATCTCGCCACACATAATGGTGTTTGACAAACCGTCTAAGATATCGCGGAATCCGGTGAAGTTACGACCGTGAAACGTTCCGCGCGCCCAACGATTACCGGCGGTCGCCCCCCAAGTACCGTCGCCACTCGGCTGACCGTTACCGTCTTGAATGCCGTTGTGATGCTGCTCGAAGAACGCGTCGCCAGTACAGGCTGCATAGTTCGAAAACGCGACCTGCGTCCCAGCAGGAACGACTGGATCGCTCGGGCATCGATACATCGGTACCTGCGTTAACCAAGGTTGGTAATCCTCATTCCAAGGCGTCCCTCCCATCGCCGCGTATGTGTTTGGCGGAGTCAACGCATTGCCATTCCGGTCAAAGTTGAACGGGTTGGAAATGGTTTCCCACATCGCCTGTTGCTCAACAAACGGCAAAATGCCGACCAAGAACGATAGGTAACCGCGATTGTGGGTGTAGTTATTGCCGCCTTCGACGTGCGTACCACCCTTGTGCTTCGGTAGCTTGTTGTATGCCGAATGGTAGTTGTGCAGTCCAAGTCCCATTTGTTTGAAGTTGTTACTACAACTCATACGCCGGGCGGCCTCACGTGCGGCTTGTACAGCCGGCAACAAAAGGCCAACGAGAACTCCGATGATCGCGATGACGACCAGGAGTTCGACAAGGGTGAAACCCTGTCGAGATTGATTGCTTTTCATAAATCGAGAATCCTAGAATAGAAATTAAATCAGATGGCGTTCCAATACCTAGCTTTTCGAACGCCTGCAAAAACCCAGGAAAGAGGCGACACCGCGTCACCTTCACATCAGAAAGAAGAACTGAACGGACTGAACACGGTCCTCAGAAACTGGCCTTTCCAAAATGACGCTATCGCCCGAGGACTCGGCGAAAGTCATCAACCAAGCCAGAACTAGTTGCCGTACTGTTCCTTGAACTCTTTTTCCATCTGCGCGTCGTAGTCATCCTGCGCTTGCTTCTCTTCTTCCGTCATGGCAGGAACTTCAGATGGGTCATATTCAGCTTCTCCGCTTGATCCGCATCCGAGAACCGAGATGCATCCAAGAGACAGGAACAGACAGAACACAAAACTTCGATACATGTTGCTAGGCCTAGTAGAGGGGACAGCCGACCGCTCAAGGAGATTGAGAGATCACAATCCCCTCAAAATGGATTGGGGTTGGAAGCGGTCATTAATTGATCGGTAAGGCAATCTCACCGACGCTACTTAGCATAGCGGGTGGCGTTGATTACGCCAGAGGTTTCTAAGATTTGATACCGTTTGTTGGGTTGCAAAGATTCAATGGATTCTTTCAGACCTGAAGGCCAGGAAATATTTAGGGTGACTTCCCCTTTGATTTCACCCAAACCGATATGCAACAACCCCTGACTGGTACTCATGTAACCCCCGCCCGAAAGGACGAAATCGGTCAACTGCAGAGATTCGTTTTCGGCCTCGCATGACACCTGGACCACGGCACCGACAGCCGCCCTTTCGCTGGTTTTCCCGATGAATTCAAGCTGTATTGAGTCCTTTGATGGAGTGTCATTCATTAGTAAAGCAGCCGGTTGATCGAGGTGATTCGCGAGTAGATCGACTCTTCCGTCGGTGTTGTAATCCAACGTCGCGAGCGTCCGACCAATCTGTTCGCTCTCAAAGTAGAAGCCACCCGTTTGGGGTTGCTCTGATACAAAACCTCGAGCTCCTCCTCGAAACAGTTGCGGAAGCATCCTGAACGGGACACTTTGAGAAATATTGTTAAACAGGTGTCCATTCAACACGGCCAGGTCCAACCAGCCGTCGTTGTCGAAGTCAGCGGCTTGGGTTCCGAAGCCAGTCGTGGATCTTGAGGGCGTATCCAAACCAAACGCCAGCGCCTCGTCAGCGAAGAAACCACCGGCCGTCTGCATAAACAAATTGACGGACTCTTGGTAGAAATTCGTCACGTGAAGGTCCAAACGGCCGTCTCGATTGAAGTCGCCGGCGGCAATGCCCATGCATGCCTCTCCAATTCCACTTCGTCCGACGGCGCATCCAGCAAGTCCGGCACTTTCATTCATCGTGGTAATGCTTGGAGTCCGCGTATCCGAACTGCTCCCTCCGGTAACGGCACTGGCGGGGGCTTCAGAACATTGTGAAACCCAAAAATGGTTCAGGTCGCCGTCATTGGAAACAAAGAAATCGTTCCCACAGCGATCGTCAAAATTTCCAATGATGACACCGAACCCAAGCTTCGGGCGTTCGGCCATGGCGTCACAAACGGATTGCCACGGGCTTAAACTCCCGTCCGGCTGCATTTCATAGACATAGTCCTGACAAACGCGATAGCTTTGCGGCTGACAATTGTCGAACGGAGGCGAGCACATGACTTCGAAAGCCAACGGATCGTCGATGTAATTGATTTCCACCAAATCGGGCAGTGCATCGCCGTTCAGGTCGGCGAGGCCCAAGCTGGATGTCCAGCGTTCCTCGCTTCCGTTGATCAGCTGGGGATCGATTTGGAAGGTGCCATCGCCTTGATTGATATAGACGCCGTTTCGACCAATGTTCGCGACGAGAATGTCAGGAAAACCATCCTGGTTGACGTCGCCGACACAGATACCTTGGCTGAACCCGCGATCGTCGGCACGGCAGAGCTCAGTCACCTCTGAAAATTGACCGCTTGGTAGTTGGCGGTAAAGCTGGTTTTGTAGGGAGTTCAGCTTGTTCGGGTCACCTCCCGCACGAGCGAAATAGGTGTCACAACGACCATCCAGGTCGTAATCCAAGGCGGCGAGCCCGACGCCGTTGGCTTGATGAAGATAGAACTCTTTGCCATCCGCTGGATATCCCGTCGTGAACTCAGTGTCGATCCCCAGCTCTGCAGCAACGTCCTGAAACACGAGCGGAGGCCGCGACGAATCATCGGTTGCACCATCCATCGCGATTGATTCGTTCAACGCCGGCATTTCGAACGGGTTTGGCGTAAAGCCCATCGAACGCTTCAGTCGGGCTTGTTGGGTCTGAAATTCCGTCGCTTGATTTTCCCACGCCAACAGCGATTCGCGGCGCTGATCGAGCTCCGGCACGACGGACGGGACTCGGTTGGTGAGTTGAGCTACCCTCATCGTCCAAGCCGACGACTCCCAAGGTCGAAACCAACTTTGCATGCGTTCAGCAATCCAAGCCGCTTGTTTGGCGTCAGCATCTCTCGCCAAACGAAAGACTTTGTCGAGATCCCCAATCCACTGACGCAGTCGCGGAAGCTCCTTGCTCCAGCGGGAGCTCTCCGGCAGATGTTTCTCCGTCGTGGAGACAATCAAACGAAGTGCCGCTCGATTGGTTGGATCGCGCCGAAGCGTCTCGGTCCATGCATTGACGGCTTCCTCATGCAATCCGCCGTGATCCAGCCACAACCCAATCGCGATCCAAAATTCCGGCTCGTCTCGCAAAGTCATTGGCCGATTCACTCCAGCGATGCCGTCATCACTCGCAGTGACCGGTCCAACCTTTTTCACGTCCTCAGGCAGTTCCGAAATCCACTCTTGCAATTCACTCCACCTCGCGTTTTCGGCCAAAACACGACCGGTAAGCGCCACCACGGTTGAGTGATCGGGGTGTTGGCGACGAACTTTCATCAGCATGGATAGAACCTCGTCCACGTCAGCACGGGGCGAAAAATAGACCCGCCGAGCTTCCCCCAAACCGAACAAGGTATCTGGTTCCATGCCCGGCATCTGACCGTAGTTCACCAGCCCAAAAGGTCCGCTCAGATCAATCAGACTAAGCAACTCGTAGTGCTGGATCACTCGCAAGCGAATCAGGTGTCGGACGTGATAACTAGCCTCGATGCGTCGCCCTTGAGCACTCAGCATTTGAGCCATCAATCGACGTGCAGTGATGTCATCCGGATTCTGCTCGATTGCACTCTTCAACAGGGATTCGGCTTCGGCAAACTTTGCAGTCCGAAGCAACTCGTCAAACTCTTTGGCCGTGTCGACTCGAGGAGGCTCCGCAACTGGCTCGGGTGCGGTTTGGGGAGCCGGTTCGTTCGTCGAAGCAGCAATCGGCGACTGACTGGTTGGCGAATCTTTTTCCTTCCCCGAACCACCACATCCGCCCACGAAGGACAATGCGATTCCCAAGACAACGATAAGTGATTGACGCGAGAACGTGCTGTCGAATCGAACCAAGGTAAACTTCATCAGTTTGTGTCGTGCAAAAGGAATGTCGAGGTGGCGTGTCAGCGGCGGCCAATCCGCTATCTTAAGAAGTATCGCAGCTCAAACGCAGTGCCGATTGCAAATCGCGTCCTGCAAAGCGGCCTCATCCCCGCGTTGCAACATCGCGTTTCAGCATCGTGGCAATTGGTGAAAGTCGAGGCGTCGTTTCTCTGCCTGAGCCTCGTTTCCGCCCGCCCCATTCAACTCGGTATCTCTGAGTCCAAAGTGAGTCGAACCTATCTTGTCCTCAACCTTTTTGGCAACTGCCTCGCGTGTTGCCTTCTCCTGGGATGCAGTGGGTCGGGGGGTGAAGCAGACTCCACTCCTTCGGCAGCTCGTTCTGAACCGGCCAAGCCTCCCGCGAATAACGTTGCGGCACCCGGTATTCATTACCGCGAGGCGGTGAAATCGGTTCGCATCGGCGACTTCCCGAACGCACAACGTTCCCTTCGCGAACACCTGCTAGCGAATCCATCCGACACCAAAGCGATGGAACTGGCGGGTGACATCGCCTCTCGCCAGGGCGATACCCCGCAAGCCATTCAGTGGTATCGCGACGCGGTCGAGCAAACGCCGCAACCCGGCTACGCGTTGCTGGACAAACTGGCGAAAAATCTGATGGCGACCGCGAACGCCTATGAATCGGTCGAAATTCTGAAGCAGAACATCTCAGCTCACCCCGACCTGGAACGTCCGCGGTACGACTTGGCGGGGCTCGTCACAGTACTCGGCCTCAACCATGACGCGGTCAAACCATTGCAGTGGTTGATCCAGCACAACCTTCGAGACGAAGAAAGCCTGATCGTTTTGGCCAACCCTGATCGCGTTCAACCCGATCCGGAATTCTGCCGCAAGCTCCTGGATCGTGCTCCAGAAGACCTTCGCCCCCATTACGCCCTCGCGAAACTAGACGCCGAAAAGCAAGATTGGTCAGCAGTTTCGAAGCGTCTGCCAGCCGTATTGAAGAGGCATCCTGATTTCCTCCCGGCTTGGGCACTGCAAGGTCGCGCATTGGTTTCGTTGGCCATCGCTGATCCAAGCGACTCCAGCCGGCGAAAGGATCTGGTCGAGTGGGCAACGAACAAACCCGCGGCCCTGGAGACTCTGCCGGAGTACTGGACCGCCGCTGGCATGTGGTCGAACCACACCGGTGATCATACCGCCGCAGTTCGCGCTTTTACCGAAGCGTCGCGGTTGCATCAATCAAATCACGGACCGACGCTCTCGCAGTTACAGGCCAGCCTGCGGCAAATCGGCCGCGAGGATGAATCAAACCGTGTGGCAAAACGATTCGACCAAATTGCCGGATTGAATGACGCGGTCAAGACGTTTCTTGAACGCAATTCAAAATCACAAATCGCCGCTCTGCGGGTCGCCTACCAAATGGTTGACTTGGGCAGGATATGGGAAGCGGAAGCGTGGACCAGCCTCGCGAAATCGCTACCGGAAGATCCAGTCGGCACCATCGATCAAGCCCACCTCGCGATACGAGCTCGTTTGCGTCCGGATTCTCCGTGGCAAACCGAAGCTAGTCTCGTGGCGAGTTCAATCGACATCAGCGACATGCCCTTGGTCACGTGGGACGCCGATGTTCGAAACGCTCGCACAATCGCGAACCGAATGGGAGAATCGCCGGTTCGATTTGCCGAACAGGCAAAGCAAAGAGGTTTGCTGCACACCGTTTCTCTGGCACCCGAGGCGGAAAAGGAAGGGCACTGGATCTATCAAAGCACCGGTGGTGGCGCCGCGGTACTCGACTTTGACTTGAACGGATGGCCCGACGTTGCGATCGCCAACCTTGACGGTGCGCCGATGCAAAGCAACTCAAGCCCCAATCGTGTGTTTCGAAACATAGACGGTCAATTCTTTGATGCGACATCGGCTAGCGGTTACGCCGACACTGGTTTCGCTCAAGGGATCACGTCAGGTGACTACAACAACGACGGCTTTCCAGATCTGTTTGATGCGAACATCGGCCGCAATCGTCTTTACCGAAACAACGGCGACGGCACCTTCAGCGATGTAACGGAAGAAATGAATTTGGTCGGAAACGAATGGACCACTTCCGCGGTCATCGCTGACATGGATGGCGATGGGAATGCGGACTTGTTCGAGGTCAACTATTGCGGCGGCAAAGCCCCCTACGAAACACCGTGCCGAAGCGACGCGACGGGCAAATTGGCTAGCTGCCCGCCTCTGAAATTCGAAGCCAGTGCCGACCGAATTTGGAAGAACAATGGAACTGGCCAATTCAAAAACGTCAGCCGTGATTGGATGCAGCCGACCAGCATCGGCAGAGGACTCGGCATCATCGCGGGACAACTCGATGAAACGCCGGGGCTCGACCTGTTCATTGCGAACGACATGTCCGTCAATCATCTGTGGTCGACGTCTAGCGTTGCAAGTGACGACTCCACCGCAGCCGCAACACGACTGACGGACCTCGGCACCGTTCGCGGTTTGGCAATGAGCGGGCAGTCCAATTCGCAGGCGTCGATGGGGATGGCTGCCGGTGATCCCGATGGCGACGGCGACCTCGACTTCTTCCTCACCCATTTCGCCGAAGAACACAACACTTACTACGAGCAAGTTGCCCCCGGCCTTTGGGAAGACCGAACGCACGCGGTTGGACTGTACGAACCTTCCTTGGACCAGCTCGGTTTTGGAACGACGTGGACTGATTTCAATTCGGACGGAGCCATGGAACTGTTGGTTACCAATGGCCACGTCAGCGACACGGGCCGCACTGACATCGGCTACGAGATGCCCCCGCAGCTGTTCACCAGATTGGAATCCGGCCGCTGGCAGGAACAACCAAACGGTTCCCTTGGGGACTACTTCGAACGCGAGCACCTCGGCCGAGCGTTGGTGACTCTCGATGCAAACCTGGATGGACGAACGGACGTGCTGATCACGCATCTTTACGAACCCGTCGCCTTGCTGATCAATGAATCCGAAGTTGCCTCAGAATCGATAGGGCTGCGGTTCCAAGCAACATCGGGCCACCGAGACGCCATTGGGACCACTGTTGAGGTCCAATCAGCTGGCGACAAACGGACGCTCCAACTCACCGCCGGAGATGGCTACATGGGCAGCAACGAACGAAGGCTCTCATTCGCGTTGCCCGCTGAAGCAAACAACGCCGAGATCGTTGTGCAATGGCCTTCGGGGCTCAGCCAGTCATTTAGCGAACTCGAAGCGGGCCGCGATTACCTGTTGACGGAGGGAATTGCTCAGCCGATTCCGATGAACAAGCATGTGCAATGAACCGAGGTTTCAAGGCAGACCAACGAAAGCGATCCTTCTGTTTGCGTTGTGCCTGCAAATTGCCGGTTGCAGCTCCGAGCCATCCGACTTTGACAAGCTTCGAAAGCGACAGCAACTCAAAGAAGCCGCCAAGCAGACGAACGATTTGGACACGGACGAGCAAATCGCATTCGCTAAGAAGGAACTCGAACTCGGCTCAGTTGAGCGTGCAAGCGAGATCATTGGGCCACTTCTGATCAGCAATCCGGACAATCAAGAGGTATTGCGGCTGAAGGCTGAGATCCAGCACCGGATGGGCAACAACGTCGCCGCGGCGGAGCTGCTCGCTTCGATCCCATTTGAAAGCCAAGACCGCGCGACCACGGCATCCTTGGTGGCAGCTGGCTTTTACCTCGAAGCCGATGCGTACGAAGCCGCCATCGATCTATTGCAAAGTCGCTTGCAGGATCGACCGGATGACGCTCGAGTCCGTCATCGTCTGGTCGAAATTTTGAATCAGTCAGGTCATCGAGTTGCCGCCAGTCGAGTTCTGCAACCAGTGATCCGCGAAGGCCAAGCCAGTGAACGGGAGCTTTTCTCAATGATCACGCTGGGCGATGCGTTCGTTGATGAAACCCTGCCCGCCCCAGACTTCTCAAAACCAACACTTGCACAGTTGTCGCTCGCGAGAAGACAGCGAGACCAAGGCGAACTGTCGGAAGCCAGCGAATCACTTGAGAAGCTTCGACAGGAATATCCAAATTCCACAGCGATCGCCGCTTTCCAAGGCCGGACACTCGCCGACCTAGGGAATTTCGACGCCGTCGCAAAGTGGCGGCAGGACTTGCCCCCAGGCATCACGTCTGAACCCGAATATTGGTACGCGATTGGGCAACTCGCACAGAATCGAGAAGAACATCCAGCCGCGATTCGTTGTTTTGGCGAGGCTCTTCAGCTTGATCCGACCGACCGCAATTCGCTGGTCTCGATGGCTCGATCGTTTCGTCAGATCGGAGAAACCGACGGGGCTGACGAAACCATGCGGCATTTTGAGATGCTGGAACGAACTTCGGAACTGGCAAAAATCTTTGGATTGGCCTCCGGCACGCCAGCCCAATATCGCGAAATGGCTAGTTTGCTGGACAAACTGGGACGTCCATGGCAATCGATCGCGTGGCAGCAAATCGCAGTTGCCAAAACCGGCAATCAACCAAGCGACAAAGCTGCTCTGGACCTCAAACGAAATCGATTGAAAGAGCAATCCGTAACCAATGAGTCATACGCCGACTCAACCGTCCCCTGGTCGAAAGCAAAGCTTTCAAATTGGCCAATGCCAGACTTTCGCGACGACGCGTTGCCTGCGAATGATCAAGCGACATCGCCCGAACAGAGCAAGCTTTCATCCGTTCCCGCACCCATCCGCTTCCGAGGCATCACTTCGGACCTGAAGCTTCACTTTCAATACGATAATGGCGACGATCAAGCCGACAACGAATTTTACTTGCATCAACAAACTGGCGGCGGCATCGGAGTCATCGACTTTGATCGCGATGGTTGGCCGGATCTGTACTGTGCACAAGCCGGCGAAGATGCACTCACTCGGCAGTCAGGCAAATCGAACCAACTGTTCCGAAATCTTTCATCCACCTCAGTCGCGGATGTCACAGCAGCGTCGCATTCCGCTGACAACGGTTACGGTCAAGGTATCACGGTCGCAGATACCAACCAGGATGGTTTCCCGGATTTGTTGATCGCAAACATTGGTCAGAACGTCATTCTTCTCAACAACGGTGACGGAACGTTCTCGCGTGGCGAGCTACACAGCGTCGGCAACGATCAATGGACAACCTCAATTGCCTGCGGAGACCTGGACGGCAATCATTTGCCTGAGTTGATTGAGGTGAATTACATCGATGATCCGTCCGCATTCGATATTCCCTGCGTGCCGGACAACGATGCCTGCGGCCCGAGTCGATTCAAACCCGCCGCGGATCGGTGGTTATCGCTCAATTCCACTGGCGAATTCCAATCCATTCATTCGTCAACAGAAGCCGATCGTGCGGTCGCGTCTGATTCAATCGCCGGTCACGGTTTCGCGGTGATCATCGGTAATCTCAATGCCCAATCCGGAAACGATGTCTACATCGCCAATGACGGGGATGCGAATTTCTTCTGGCAGAATCGACAATCAAACGCAGCCAACAGTTCGCAGCTAACACCCGAAAACATCGGCCAAACGAAATCCTATAAATGGGAAGCGGAAGAAACGGCTTACCTCTCGGGCATCGCGACGAGCCAGCAAGGTGGTCGACATGGATCGATGGGACTCACGCTTGCTGACTTTGACCGAAACGGTCTCCCCGACCTGCACGTCACCAACTACTGGGACCAAGAAGCCGACCTGTACCTTCAAGGTGACGATGCGATCTTTCGACACTCCAGTCGCCCCTGGAAAATTCGCGAATCCAGCAAATCAACGGTGGGTTGGGGAACGCAAGCTGCCGACTTTGATCGCGACGGACGTCCTGACCTAATGGTTCTCAACGGACACATTGTGAATCACACGCACCGAGGCGTCCCCTTTCGAATGTCGCCGCAACTCTATCAAGGACACGACGATCACTTCGAGCTGGTCTCCAGTCCATCCAACGCCGGCTTGTCATCGACAGATCAATTTTGGTCGCAACCGACTCTCGGCCGCGCTCTCGCGGTGTTGGACTGGGACCAAGATGGAATGCCGGATGTCGTGGGCAACCACTTGGATCAACCGATGGAGCTGTTGAGAAACGAATCCGACCAGCAATCCTGGCTGCAGTTGGAATTGGTTGGAACGACCAGCGAACGCGACGCAGTTGGAGCCACTGTCGAGGTTCAATCTGGTGCGAATCGCTGGACCAACTGGGTGATCAACGGAGGATTCTTGACCAGCAACGAAGCCGCACTCGATTTTGGACTGGGCAATTCAGTTGGCCCGTGCACGGTCACCATCCAGTGGCCCTCGGGGACTGAGCAAATCATTGAGAACGTTCCACTCAACCATCGTTACTTGGTGATCGAACAAGAATCGACCGTCTCATGGTCACGCCAGAATCATTCTCGCAAATGAATCGGACGATGGTTCCTACGTTCGAGGAACTCTCTGGCTCGCAGAAAATCGAATCGCCCTTCTTCGTTGATTAGAACCGAAGGCCTAGGTTCCATCTTCAAACTCTCGTCGATCGCTTCAATCGCATCATTGAAAGCCTCCATACGTTCCCCAACAGGTGCCATCGCATCCATTGGTTTTGAAATACGATTGGGAAGCGTACGCAACGACTTCTCCGCGACAATGCGAATCGCGTCGTAAGGATCGTTCAGCGCAAGAAGCAGATAGGGTTCCATCCACTCAGTTCCTGATGCTTCCTGCGCCGGCTTCCATCCCATCGCTGCAACCTGCACCGCACGCTGAGCCGCATCGCCGCTGAGCAAGTGCAACGCGGATGTCGACAAATCAACATCGGACTCGGATTTTGTGCGTTCTGGAATCTCCTGCCCATACCAATCATGCAAGTGTCCGGACACCCAATCAAAGCCGCGATCGAGGTGACACAAGGAACACGCATTCGCGCGGTCCGTGAGTCGGCTCTCTGCGATCGATGGACTGGAAATCTGGTGGCTGCGAATGGTCTTGAGCAATCCATAGGTGGTGTGAGGCATGTGGCAATTCATGCAACGACTGCCATGAGATCCTGCCGCGTGATGCGTGTGCATCTCAATCTGATCGCCCATCTCCGAGTGACACTGCAGGCACGCGTCATCACCCGCCATGCCCGAGCCCAACTGATCGTTTCGCCACTCAGTCAATTGAGGCGTTGCATCCTTGTCGTCCCCTGTCGCCGGATGCATTTTGTGGCAGGACAAACAAGTCATCTCGCCGTGCTGGAAACAAGCCGACTCGATCAACCCGTTGTACTCTCGCCCAGCAATCCGAGGCATTCCATCTGCCCAGAATGCACCGCCGACGTCTTCCATTTGGGACCACTGCTGAAACGCCTCCGATTCTCGATGCTCCGCTGACGCTCGGACGACCTTCGAAAACCCGAGATCGTCCAACAGATCTCCCGGTCGGAACGGGTTGCCGTTCTGCTCGTAGTCCTTCAACGCGACGACTTCGTAGTCCGGCGTGAAAACGCTGTGGCATTGGCCGCAAACATCCGCTGATGCTTGCTTGGAAAGCTTCGCGGGATTCACGATCAAATCATCCGACTTCGTCTCGGCGTCAATCTCCGACTCCGTCAAAACTTGACTCAACGCTGGATCGTTCTCTGGATTGGCATGTCGAAGCACGTGCCCGCGACCTTCGCCGTGACAGGCTTCGCAAGCGATCCCAAACTCCGCAACACGAGTGCTCCAATCCTGGGCATCAGCGTTGAAACGCTCTCGCGGGTGCGTTGAATGACACCGGCTGCATGTCCGATTCCAGGTTCCAAGCTCCAACCCAGCATGATGATCCGGAGGCTGAAGAAAACTCGAGTCTCGGGGAATCCAACGGTCTTCTTCGATCAGATAGACGATATCGAGTTGAGCTGGAGTTCCGTGACGGTCTGATTCGTGCCAAAACACGTGCATGTGATGCGAGCCTGTCATCATCAACAGCTCACGACGCATCGTCATGCCACCTCGAAACGGATCCGAGTAGGTCACAAAGAACGAATTGCCACTTTGCTCGAACAGGTATCGTTTGCCTTGAACGACAACATCGCCGTCCGCGATGGCATTCGGGGCTGTCTCGACGCTGACAACCTGTGTCATCGTTCGATGAAACGACGCGTGCCACGATTGGTGTTCGTCGGCGTGACATTGCAGGCAGGTTCCCGAAGCAACGAAACCTTCTTCCAGTTCGATCACCGGCCTCAATTGTGAAGCCGTCAGAGTCACTCGCGTGTCGTTGTCATCGACACCTGGACGCGTGGTATCAGCGGTGGAGTCAGCTTGAACGACCGGTGAATCATCTGTTTCGACAACGTTGTTCTTCGATCGGTTGCATCCGAGCAATGCCGCAAGTGCCATCATCGCGAAGCATAGGCTGAGCTTGCCGCCGCTCGAGCGTTGCAAGGTTCGTTGTGTCGACTCGCACACGACCGCAGACGATGATCGGTCGTTCAGCACACTCACGTTTCATTCCGCCTTCGGCTCGGGAAGTGGGCAAGGCATGCACGCCGGTGGCGTACCTTGCGACGAACTCGCGAACAAATTTGGCAGTAGAAGCAAGTCCGTCCAGGTGACACAACTGGGATCGATGCCTGATTGGTTGCGATATCAAAATCAACAAGACAATCTACCTCAATCGCCGAGACTTTGAACAGTGATTGTCGCTACGTATCGATCCAGGACTAGCCACCGATGTCGGCGGAGGCGTCGGCCGGATCGTTTGAAGCAATTTCCGAAGACGCATTCTTTTCCTGGAGCGCTTCACTGACGAAGCTCTGCAACTCAGTTAGTGTATTTCGCAGCGTTTCCCATTCGGACACCTCGATCGCTGATTCCCCTTGGGCAGCAATTTCGGATAGTTGCTGCAAACCGACTGTTCCGCCGGAGCCACGAATCCGATGCAAGTGCTTGCCAACTTGCTCCAAATCACCGCGATCGTAAGCGTTGATGATGCTCGGCAACGTTTCGTCGAGTTGGTCAATCAAGTCGCAAGCAAACTCATGCAGCCAATCGTAATTGAAGATCTTTTCCTTCTTCGAATCATCTTCGTCATCCAATGGTTCTTGTTCCTCGATCGAACCAACTTTGGCTTCCAGATGTTCAGGTGAGATACCCCCACTCGATTTAAAAAGCGGTTCGCCTTCCACTTGCGGCTGTGAATCCATTTCAACCAATGGCATTGCTTCCTCTTTGAATGCTAATGCTTCTTCGCCGGCAGCAACCGTCAATGCGTCGTGTTTCTTGCCATCTGTATGTCGAGCCACGCACCGAAGCAGCGAGTTGAGATCAAGCGGTTTCGTCTGGTAGTCCGTGCACCCCGCTTCGCGACAACGTATTTCGTCACCGGTCATCGCATTCGCGGTGAGTGCAACGATTGGTGTCTGGTACCCCTTCGACCGCAATGCCGACGTCGCGGTGTATCCGTCCATCACCGGCATTTGCATGTCCATGAGAACGATGTCGACCATCGATGGATCGCTTCGCAGTGTATCGACGGCGTCTTGGCCATTGCAACGAATTTCAACTACGGCTCCCGCGTCTTGCAACAACAATGACAACAAACGTCGATTCGTTTCACAGTCATCCACCACCAGCACACGGACCCCCGTCAAATCAACCACGTCGAACTGATTGTCTTTGACACCATTGCTGGGCAACAGAACTTCAGCAGGACTCAGCATTCGAACACCCGACGAGCACTCGATGTTAAAGTCCAAAATCATTTGCGTTCCGACACCTCGCTTGCTTTCGACTTCCAACGTTCCGTCGAGCGCCTCCGCCAAACGCTTGCTGATGGAAAGGCCCAATCCGGTGCCACCATATTCCCGCGTGGTTGAAACATCCGCTTGCTTGAATGGTTCAAAGATGAAGGCGGTCTGCTCCTTCGTCATGCCGATTCCGGAGTCTTCCACGACAATCTTCATCTTGCTGCCTGCGTCACCCGAACCAACGGCACTGATCGCGATCGTCACGCCACCTTGGTTGGTGAACTTGATCGCATTGCTGGTGAGGTTCGTGAGAATTTGGCGCAGTCGCGTCGGATCGCTGTAAATCTCTTCGGGGAAATCACTATCGACGCGAATTTCAAGGGAAATCTCTTTTTCAATCGCTTTGGAACGCAACGACGCGATGACGTCTTGGACCATCCAGCTTGGATTGCACAGCACCCGCTCGGTCTCAATCTTGTCCGCTTCGATCTTGGAAATATCCAAGATATCGTTGAGCAGATGAAGCAAATGAAAGCCATTGGAGTGAATGGTTTGCAAATGCGATTCGCGTTCCGCGTCGTCGGTGACCACACCACGCAACAGCAACTCGGTGAATCCCAAGATGCCGGTGATCGGCGTGCGAATTTCATGGCTCATCCTGGCCAAAAATTCACTTTTTGCATGGTTAGCTTCTTCAGCCGCCGTTTTCGCAACTTCTAGCTTCTCTTTGGTCGCGGTCAACTGCTGAGCAGTCAATTCAAGTTCTTTCGAGTGCCGGACAACCGATTCTGTCCGCTCGAGAACCTTCTTCTCCAGGTTCAGGTTCAGATCTTGAAGCTGTTGAAAACTATTCGCCTTCTCCATCGCAGCTCCCGCCGCGGATGTCAAATAGTCGGCAATACGGATTTCATCGTCATCGTAGAGATTGCTAAACCGTTCATTGCTGACGTAGAGGTACGAAATGGTCTGATGATTGACGTCCACCGGACTGCACAAGAACGTGCCTTGTTTGGTCGTCGCAATTCCATCAGAAATGGCGTTCTCCACGTCGGTAACGACGGTTTGCCGAGTCCGATCGACTTCATTCACAATCGCGGGATCAAACGGCATGCCGGCCGGAACGGTACGTAATCTTTGATCCTCTGTCCGGGTGATCAGGAAGACCTGCTCGCCGCGAAGAATTTTCGTCGCCGCACGACGAACCTCTTGATAGATCTGCTCCGGCAGAACACTTGTCGCGATTCGTCTGCCAGAGGCTAGCAACGAGTCGAATCGATTGACCAACGAAAGCGATCCGCCTTCGTTGACGTCGTAGTCGCTGCATTCCAATTGCGACAATGTCCCACGGGCTTCTTCGATTGCATCGCTATCGATCGGCCAACCGAACTCGGCTGCGTATTCGGCGAACAAGATGATCGTTTTCGCGTGAGCGACAACCGCTCCTTGAGCCTCCGCAACCTGCAAGCTCTTCTGGAAGCAAGCCTGAGACGCACGAAGTTTTCCGGCCAAGGCCAGATACGCACCGCGTTCGCGATACGCGTGAGGGACTTCGTTGGTGAACTGTTTGCTAACTTTGAGGGCCTTCTTCGTGGCACGTCCCAACTCGCAAACCGATTTCCGACGACGCCGAGTGCTTCGCGGTACCGAGGTTTCCAACTGTCGCCGCATTGCGGAGCAGAGCCACGGGTAAGCGGGACTGACGTAGGTGTTGGAGACACGCGTGTCTTCCGCGACGGAGATCGCTCTTGAGAACGACTCAACCGCTTCAGCAAAATCTTCCTGATAGAATTCGCGAACGCCCTTCGCCAGTAGTACCTGGCTCATTCTTTGGGAATCAGCCAAGTCTCGGGCCAATTCGTTCTCGATGATCTCTTCAGGAATGTCTCCGTTGGTCGAACGAGCCCACACGTCAATGATATTGCCCGTCGCTTGATAGTCGCCTCGTTTGATCGCGGATTCAAAGTTGATGCGTGATTGCTCAAGCGCCTCTTTGTGCCGCCCCAGTCGATAGAGCGATGCCGCAAGCTGATAGCGAGCGATGTGCACTTCCCAGTAGTCACCTGTCCGCTCGAGCATTTTCACTGCTTGGCCGGCCTGTTCCACACACTGTTCGTATCGTGAAAACGACAGCAACAAAATGCTGAGGAAGTTGCGAGTTTGGCCCTGTCCCCAAACGTCACTGAATGCCTTGCGGATCTCGAGCGACCGTCGCGCGTATTCGACACCGCGTTTCTCCCATCGCAGCAACGTCATCACCGGCGCGTGCTCGGAATACGATTGCGCCATATATCGAGTTGGCTGAAAGCGTTCCGCAGCGTTCATGGAACGCAAGTGAGCCCACAGGGTGTAGTATTTGTCACGCGTGTACCAATAGGCATGCGCGATTTGGCTGTACAACGACAGCGACATTTGTTCTTCTTCGGACGGCTGACCGCATTGGCGTCCGATGAAGCAGGGCAGCACAGAGTTGCGAATCTGACGAGCCCCCTCCAGCGCAATACGTGCCATCAAAGAAAGCCGGTTGTTGCAAACCGGTTGGTTCAGTTGTCGCAAAGACGCTTCAAAGCACTCAACCGCTAAGTTTTTACTCCCTCGTTTGAAGTGCAGTTCGCCTCGTTTCAGAAGCACGCGAGCGTTGTCCGTACCCGTCTCGGCGCTTTCGTAAGCCAGGTCGAGCCACGCTTCCGACTTGTCATACTCGCCCTGCAGCATCAACACATCGCTCATCATCATTTCGATGTGGTGTTGCTTGGATCGATCGGCGTGACAAATCGCGCGCGTCGCAATCCGCAATTGTTCTTCCGCACTGACGAGCGAGAAGCTGTTTCTGGCAATTTCCGCGGCTCTCAACGCGAATGGCAATGCCTGTTCGTGCAACTCAGCGGCATCGAAGTGATAGGCCAGCTTGAAAAACTCGAGAGGTTCGTTTTCGACGTAGTACTGACCGATCTGACCGTGCATCGACCGAATACGTTCGGCGGTCAATTCCTCCAGAATTGATTCACGGATTTTGTCGTGCACGAAAGCAAGCACACGGTCGGGCCGGCTCCAAACCAGTCGCTGAACACGAGCCGGATGAATAGCACGGTGCGCATCGGCGAGCCGGATCCCTACCAACTCGGCCGCAACTTCCAAATTGAAGTCTCGACCGATCACCGCCGCGGCGGTCAACAACTCGCGAGTTTCAGCGGGAAGTCGTGTCAGACGATCAACCAAGATCTCGCTGGCGTCATCAGCGGCGTGGAAACTCGACAATTTTGCATCATCAATCACCCAACACGTGTCAGATGGACGAAGCGCACTGGACTCGACTAACCCGCGCACAATCGCGGATGCCATAAAGGGACTTCCACCGGCAAAACGCTGAACCACCTCGATCGCTTCGGTCGGCAAACGTCCTGCCATCGATTCGGCAAGTTGCTGAACCGCTTGATCGGTAAGCGGTCCGAGTTCGAGTTTGATAGGAAAACTCAGATCGTCGTTGAGTCGATTGCACAATCCTTCGTCGGGCCGGGTCACCGCGAAAAGAAAGATGTGTCGGGCGGGGCATTCACAAATGGCTTGGAGAATGCGAAAGGATTGATCGTCCATCCACTGACAATCATCGAGCGTAATCATCACGCTCGTTTCAGGTGTCCCCAATTCCGTGAACAGGGTTCGGTACGCGGATACCACTCGTCCTTGCCCGAATTCATCCGGTCCTGAAAGCTTTGCGTTCCCCCACCCAAAGGCCTTCGCCAATGCCGGCATAGCAGTCGTGACTTCCTGACGATACGGCTCCATTCTTTCGCGGGTCCGTTCCAGCATGTCGTGGTCGTTGGTCAACTGTTTGACTAACTGATCCATCGCTTGCAACCAAATTGCCGAAGGCTGCTGGTTTGCATCCGGCAGCGATCGTCCACGCAGAACCAAGAATCGCTTGCGCGAAGCCAATCGCGAGACTTCGTTTAGCAATCGGGTCTTCCCCATGCCCGATTCGCTTCGCAGCAACACGCGTTCGGAGCGTCCATCCAGGACATTGTCCAACGACTTCTCAAGCGTCCGGACGTGCTCTTCTCTCCCCACGAAGGCAGGGTCAATTAGTACAGTCCGCTTGTCAGTGTTCCCGATGACGAAGTCATCTGCCACGCCACCCATCTCCAATTGATGAAGAATCGTCTTCACGTCATCAAGGACAGCGGACGCACTTTGATAACGATCGCGTGGTTCTTTCCGAATGAGTTTTTCTACCAGTGCGATGACGACCGATGGTGTCTCGTCTGGGTAGCACCCGCTGTCCGGATCCGCGGTCATGTGCCGGTACAAAATTTCGCTGACGTCGCCGGCAAAAGCCGGGGCCCCGGTCAAAGCAGCATACAGAACGTGCCCTACTGAATAGAGATCCGAGGTTTCACTGATATCGTGATCGATGATTCCGGACAATTCCGGCGACGTGTAAGTCGCGCACTCGCGAGCCAACAAGTCGTCTTTCCCAAACAGTTCCGGGCACCACAGCGGGACGTAACCACATAGAACCGAACGTGCGTCGTCACGCACAATGATATTGGATGGGCGTATATCCCGATGGATGCATCCAATCCGATGTATTTGCTCGAGCGCTTCGAGCAAATCCTTCGCGAGATACATTGCTTCGGATGCTGTCAGCGGACGTTCTCGGAACCGTCTCGCTAGACTGACACCTTCCACGAATGGGTAGACAACTCGCAAATGAGTTTCGCCGACCATGAAGTCGATGGGCCGCGAATAAGTTTCGCAGTGAATACCTGAGGTGAGTCGCGATTCCGTTTTGAAGCGATGAAAACCGCGTTCTTGAAAGAAGACTTTTGGGACCTCGCGGAGGATAACCTTTCCACCCGTTGTCGTGTCGATTGCGGAGAAGCAGGAAACAACAGAAGCATTGGACAACTTCTTTTGGACGTTGTACCGCTCGGTGTTTGCTGCACTAGGTAGGTTCGGTGGAAGAGAACTCACATTCGCCTCGATAGGATAGTTGAGAGCGTTGCTGCGATGAAGCGATCATGACCTCGGGGCCTTGGTCACTGGGCTTCTTTGGGCAATCCAACGTCCTTACGCAATGGCTAGACTTTGCCTGTGCAACAGTACCGCGCAGATCCGTGCTACTCTTAGCGAACCAATGAAATGAGCAGAATATTCGACTTGACTTCGCAAAAAGTCTCAATAGTGTCCGTACCATTGGTATAACCATCTCGTCACGAGGCGATGTGGATGCGAGCCAACCCAAAAGAACGTTTGGCAAAGTTCCCGATTCTTTCAAGGTGATTGGATTCAGTGTTCTTGGGTGAACACGCGTTCTTGCTGCTCTAGTAGGCTCACTTGGAGAGAACATGCTTACATCAGTGGATGGAAAGCCAGCGGTTAGCTGGGAAGAAGATTATGAGCAACGAGTGAATCCTGAGTTGATGACGGAACTCTTGCACAGCGCCATCCCAGTTCTGAAAGCGGTGCAGTGGAAGGTCACATCCGTGACAGAAGGCGGCTGTGAATCAGTGTTGCCTTTAACAAAAGCATCCACCAATCAACACGGAACACACCAAGCCGCTTTGATCTCTTTGTCTGCGGATTACACCGGCGGTCTTGCACTGACAACACTTTTGCGTGGAGTACCATTGGCCGGTATCCATCGATGCAGCGACGAGGAATCGGCGTCTTTGTGGTTGGCCGCAATGGATGTGAAGTATCGCAACCCGAGCACGGGTCACCTGAAGGCAACGTGCGATATCCCGGCGAACATTGCCCGGACGGTCCAACAGCGCTACTTCAGTGGAAAACGCGTTCTCGTCACTCTGCCGGTCGTCTTCACCTCGAATGGTGAACTGGTCGCGGAAGCAGACATGAGATATTTCGCACAACCATCTATTCAATTGAAACCGACCAAGTCCAACCCTCGTATCTCACCGATCTTCAAACAAAAGCTAAAAGCCTCCGCTCGAATGATCGCTGGCCTTCGCGCGTCATCGGAGAGCAAGAACATTCGAGTGGATCAAAGTCACGAACGGCAGGCCGCCGGTCCTCACGGCGAATTGCTCGCCAACCGGCTCAACGGAGTGCTGCCGCAATTGAAGGACATGGTCCTCGCACGCACTCGGCACATCGATGAAACGCTTCGAAGCGTTGAGAACATCGAACAGGTGGTCATCCTTGGCGTTGGCTTGGACATGCGCCCGTTCCGCATGAATGAAGAGCTGGGACGCCCCACGTTCTTCGAATTGGATCTGCCGGAGATGCTCGAGGAACGTGACCGAGTCATCGCGGAGATGAAACCCGATGCAGGTGTGAGGCGGCATTCGATGTCGGCTGACTTCAAAGTCGACAAGATCTCGCAACTCTTGCTCCAGAACCCACAATTTGATCCCAAACGTCCGACCGCCGTCGTCTTCGAGGGTTGTTCGATGTATTTTACCCGCGAGGAGAATCGGCAAATCCTCCGCGACATGGCTTCTTTGTTGCAACATCCCAACAGCTTGCTGTGGTGCGATCTCGTTCGCGAAAACGTCGTGGAAGGAACCGTGCCTTCACCGGACATCAAGAAATTCACGGACGGGATGGAAGAATTGGGCGAACGATTTATCTTCGGCAGCAATTCGCCTACCGACTTCTTCCTGACCTGCGATCTACCGCAAACCAAGACCACCACCGTTGGGGAATACCTCGGGTTGGATGATCCCGTTCTGGCAACCTATCAATTTGCCGTTGGATCAAAGTAGACGCTCCAAATGAGACTTCGCGGAAACAAACGGAACTGTTGTGAACGTTTCGCCGGCTCGCGGATGTTTGATTCAGCAACTGACGACCGGTCTTGCGAACACTACGGTGCCTGGTCACGCAGGGGGGCTGTTTTCTGAGCACACTGTGAAACTGTAGCGGTCTGCACGGAATTTCAGGCCAGTCGTAACGATTGAACCGATCTGATCGAAGGTACCGAGATGTTCGGTCAGTCGACAGATGCAATGATCAATCGTTGGGGCAATTCGAATGGACAAGAGACTTCTTTCGCTCGTAGCAATGCTGCTGGTTACCTCGATGGCGAATCTGACGTATTCGCAAGGCGTGTACATATCGTCCGCGGGGCCAGTCAACCGCAGCATGGGCGGCGCTTCCACGGCCGCTCCCATCAGCGCACTCAGCGCGATGTACTGGAATCCAGCCTCGATCAGCGGCATGGAGAATACAGAATTGGAAGTCGGCGTTGACCTGTTGTTCGCCGAACACAATGTGACTTCCACTGTCGGCGGTACGACTGGTTCAACAGATGCGGATCCGGGAACGTTTCCAGTACCTAACTTCGCCTGGACCCACCGCCTGCAGGATCCACGCTTCACGTTCGGTTTGGGGGTCAACTCAGTGGCTGGTTTCAAAACCAGTCTTCCTGCTAGCACGACCAACCCGGTTCTCGCCCCACAACCGACCGGACTCGGACAAATCACGTCAGAAGCATCTTTCCTGCAGATCGCACCGGTTTTGTCGATGGCCGTCACCGAACGGATGTCGTTTGCGGCTGGACCATTGGTCACGACCGGCCAAATCGGTATTGAACCCTTCGTCTTCGATTCAGTGAATGGAGACAATACATATTCGTCTGGTCGCGCGACCCACTACCACTGGGGCGGTGGCTTTCAGCTCGGCACCTACTTTTTGATGACGCCGGAATGGCAATTGGGCGCGTCCTACAAAAGCAAAGCGTGGATGGAGACCTTCGAGTTCACCGGAGCGGACGAGAATGGATTGCCGAGAACTCTAACCGCTGATATCGACCTGCCCTCAGTGTTATCACTGGGAACGGGCTACACCGGTTTCGACCAATGGCTTTTCGCGGCGGATATCCGCTACTTTGACTATGCGAACGCGGACGGTTTCGGTGATGACGCTACTTACGACGGAACCGGAAAGCTGGGCGGTTTGGACTGGAGCAGCGTCTTCGCTCTCGCATTAGGAGCACAACGCTCGGTTGGCGAACGATTGGTCCTTCGTGGTGGTTACAGCTACAACCAAAATCCAATCCGAGAGAGCGAATCATTCTTCAATATGGCATCGCCTTTGATCTACGAACATGTGCTGAGCATGGGCGGTTCGTACAAGCTCAATGAGAAAGTCGCCGTGAACGTCGCATGGTCGCACTACTTCGAAAACACTCGTACGGGGGCGGTCATTCTGCCCGGTGTGGGTGCTGTTCCCGGATCATCAATTTCAAACCGATTGTCGGCTGACTTCCTCAGCTTCGGCATCGTGATGAAGCAGTAGTTCGCAAACAGCGGCCTCACGCACCACCAACTTCAACCGTCTTCGCGATCTGCCCCTCGCGATGCGGTTCCCCGCTGACTTCGCAGTGCAACTCTATAGCCTTTGCACCTTGCAGCCATTGCGATCGACGATGTCACGTCGCGACGCCATCTCTCTTGTCGCGTAGTTGCTACATGACACTTCATCCTTGGCAGGCGAGGTTTGCGCTATAACGCCGATCGCCAATGGCGACTTGGTTCCCACCAGACGGCCAGAACAACAAGCGGCATCTCCGTATTCGCGCAGCTCCGAAATCGTTGGCTGGCAACTCTTCCTATTCGCTGAATCGGCAGCAATGTCAGCAGTCAGTTGAAACATAGGTTTCTCCCAAATGGGTGGCTCACGATTGGCAACCAAACGCTCACACCTCTACAAAGATCGATCTTCACCCCAGAAGAAATTAAATTACGCCACCTTGAACGCTCAGTTTGCTCACCCGGATGGGGATGCCCCTCAATTTCCGGAAACATTCCCACCTATGAAGTCTTTTTGATCGATACTGTTATGGGGCAAAGAGCAAAGCTCGGTCAGCATCCACTCGACTCGCCTTGGGGCAAAGGAGAGTCACCAGGGATGCTGGCCGAGCTTGCCTGCTTTATGGACAGAACTTTCTGTTCGGATGGAAGCCCAACTGGATATGTCCACCGTCATGGCATCGATCGTTGAACGCCTGACATCGCAGCATAACTCGACTGAAAAAATGTTAGGTTGCTGTCATGATTTCAGCGGTCATGGATAGTTTGACAAGCTCGGCGACACTGTGTGCATCGAGCTTCTTCATCAAGTTCGAACGGTGGCGCTCGACGGTCTTCTCGCTGATCTCCAAGCGGTTCGCGATGACCTTGTTCATCCGTCCCTCAACGATCTGCTCAAGAACCTGACGTTCGCGAATGGTCAAACGCTTCAACTTCTCTTTGGCTTCGGCCGCCAAGTTGGTCAATGTCTCCACATGCTTGCGATGCGTGATGTCGACCGCGTGAGCTTGAATTCCGATGAACTGATCCGAGTCGTTGACTAACGGCTCACAAGCCAGCAACAACCACACAAGGTGACCGTTTTTGTGAGCAAGCCTGACCTCGTGGGCTTCCGATTTGTTTCGATGAAGCATTCGGTCTTCGATCAGCTTCGCGCTTTCAGCCTCCGCCAATTGGCAGAGATTCAAGCCTATGATTCCATCCACCTCTTGACCTAGCATCGACGCAAACCTCCGGTCGACCTGCAGCAGCCTCCCATCGAGATTAAGGACCGCATTGCCTTCCGCATTGGTCAACACCATTTCGCGATACTGTTCTTCACTCTTCTGAAGAGCCGACCGCAACGCAACAGGCTGGGTGATGTCCTGAGTCGTCCCTCGACGAACCATCTTTCCGTTGACGCTGGTCAACCAAACGGTGGCAGCGAAATGCCGTATGGGGCCGAAGGCAGGATTGCTCGAAAACTCAAACCGGCGTACATCGCCTTCAACGAACGGCGGACGATTGACCTCGACTATCTTCTCGCGATCATCTGGATTGACCAGCTCAATGAACTCTTCAAAAGTGGGTGGTCCTAGCGATGGATCCATGCCGTGCAGATCATACAGCTGCTTTGACCACCACGCGACTTGTTCACCCTCCACCCACTCCCAACTGCCGACTCGAGAATTTGCTTGGGCCGAATTAAATCGGTCATTTGCCAATCGCAACTCTTCTTCGGTATTTTTCGCTTGAGTTACATCGATCGCCGTCACATTGACGATATCGCAGTGTTGATCACCAACTTGATTTGCAACGAATGTGTACCGCAACCAAACCTTCGTGTTGTTGCTATTTGACACGGGGAACACTCCCACGACACTCTTATTCGAGCTTTGCCGAAGCCTTTCGACGAGTTCAATGAATCCTGACCGTTGTTCCTCATCGACCCATCGGGAGAATGGCTTTTGAATGAGATCGCTTCCTTCGCGACCAATCATTTTCGCGAGAGTTCTGTTGATATCTTGCACGACTGTCGTGGCGGTCTCAAGACGAACGAAACCAATCTCAAACTCATCAAGAGCACTTCCGAGATTCACGACGGGTTGATGAGCAACATCGATTCTTTGATCGGACTGAACGCGTTTGGAGTCTTTCGAATTCGATGTCATCAGATCACTCGCCTAACGTTCACTCACCTTGGTTGCCGCCTCAACCAAGGCTTCGTTTACAAACACTGTTTCTGTGTCATCCCGCCCATTTAATGTTCCGACGAGAACATCCTACGTGGATAGGTTTTGCAAGCTCCAAGCTTCAGATTCACGACACAGCCACACACACTAAATAGTCAATCATTCCTTCGGTTTCGCAGTCTTCTTCGCCGTCTCAATCCGAACTGCTATGCCGCAATTAGCACCGTGAGGCGCGTCGTGCTATCCCCAGTGGAGATTGCACTGCGACAGGCACCCCAGCGCATCCGCCTTGAAAGCGAACAACTGCCGAGCCTGCGAACCAATGCAACGACATGACAAGCGAATTGCGGATCGCAGCAATTCACCCGCTCATTCTACAGCGCCGCAGATCAGCATTCGAGTCGCTGAAGCAATCTTTCCAATTTTTGCTTCAAGGATTGATGATTGTCGAATGATGCGTCTATGGACCGGCGTACAGGTGAACAAGCATCAATTCGACTCAGTTCAACTCGATAGCCCTCATAGAGAAATCCCATTTTAGGTGCAACGCTTGCCAAACGCATGCGAGTACCGCTGCCAATATCTCGCATGCAAATCCAGTTTGGATGCGAGATTCAGTTGGGCCTTCGAATGACTGAAAACTGCAGTCCGAGGGTGGGGTGTTTGCCTTTTAGTAGGAGTATGACCAGTCGCTTCTACAGACTTTGCAGATAGCGAATGAGTCGCAACTGCTCCTCATCGGAAAGGTCTCTCGGCAATTGGTGCCGGAATTCGCCGACGACTTGTTCCAAGGATGACGCACGCAGGTCATGGAACAGTCCATTGAGATGACCTACGCCGCGCAGAGATGGTGGATTGAACTCCTTCGTCCCTCGTTCGTCGTCCAGCCCGACGTCATAGGTGGCCTCGGATGTGAACACGTGTCCTGAGTGGCAAGCGACACAATCCAATGTTTCGAACAAGTGCCGCCCCTTCTCAATGAGCAGTCGATCCGCCTCCGATCCAGATGTAGCAGCGGCAGGCGGTGGCGGAATTGATTTTAGGAATGCGACCAAATCAGAAACGTCGCGATCGTTCAACCTTCTTCCTTGCATGGTCAACCGAAGCGTTTGTTTGACTTGTTCGTCGATCTCCGACTTGTCGCCAATCCAAGCCCATGGTCCGGTTTGCCCGACGCCTCGAAGCGACAAGACTCGCTTCGGCGCCCCCTCGCCTCCGTCGCTGAGCGTGTCGGCCAAGGATCCACTGGTGTGCCCATCGGTATGACAACTGTGACAGCTGTACCAACCACCTCGCGAGAGACTGGCGTCGAAGAACAGAGCCTCGCCACGATCAGCCGGCTCCAGCTCTGGTGCAATGCCGAGGTTCATTGTCGCCGCAGTCGCAAACAACGCACCGACTCCATCAGATGCGTCCGGACCGATTTGGTAGCTCGCGATCTTTCGCACGGCCAGCACCGGTTCGGCCTCCGGATCATCGGAAGCTCGATAGGATTCGCTCTCATACCCCGCATCCTCAGACTCGCCGTCGTCGCGATCCAAATCGTAGTCGCTGGTGTCATAATCTTCGGTCCGGTAGCTCTTCTTTTCATACTCACTCGAACTGTATTCCTGCTCGTCGTATGACTCAGGCTCCGAATACGGTGTCTCGTCTTGCGATGATTCACCACTCACTTTCGGTTGCTTCCTGACTACGCTCGCATCGAAATGAAAATCGATCCGGGTCAGCGTGTCGGACATTTCATTGGCAACCAAGAATCGATCCGCCGAGATCTTCGCGATCGCTACCGGACGTTTGCCCGTCGGGATACGGGTGACACCGATGCCATCGGGTTCAACCACACCGAGCTGCCCAAGTCCGCCGATCGTCACCAGCAATCGACCATCGTGTCGCATCAAAGCCTCATTGGGGTCACCGGCACCTCGCGTGTTGTTACCAACAGCAATGAAACGACTGCCGCTCATGAGACTCGCTGTGGGATCAACGATCGATTGGATGGATATTTCACGCGTCGCATCCGAAACCATCGACCCCCAAATGATCTCACTGCTTCGCGGCGGTGCGATCTCGTTGATCAACTCGTGAGTCACATAGACGTTCTCGCCACCTCGCCCAAGCGTCAGCCCGCGAATGTTGTTGCCGGGTATCTCACGGATGGACTCGACCTGAAAGTCATCCAAACGAATGACGGCGACACGAGGCCCAAAGGCATCAGCAACCAACAACCGAGCTTGCTCCGGGAGCAACAATTGTTCACGTGGTGAAAAAGGCAGCTCAACGTTAGCCAAGACCTCTGGTGATTGCCCAATCGCTTTCGGCAAACTCACAATGGTGACCCGTCTCGCCCAAGTCGAGCAAACCGAGCACCACTCGCCGTCACTCGATACTCGAACCGTCGCCGGTTCATTGGGCATCGCGACTTGCCATTGCAAGCGAGGTTCACCGTCCTTGACCTCAACCGCAGTGAGTCGCCCCTCTTGTTCGGTCACGAGCAAACTTTGGCCGGATCGAACCACATCGGTTGGATGCCCGCCGAGTTGATACTCTGATTTCACTTGCAAGGACTCCGTGTCAACGAAGCTGAGCGTCCCGCTCCGGCGATTCGCGACGACGGCACGGCCAGAGCCCATCGCGACGACCGCGACCGGCCGACGATGCAACATCGTCTCAGGTGCGACAAGCGGAATTACCTTCTCCGCATGCTGCGTTGCCTTTGGATCAACGCCGGCCAACTCGTTTGGCTGATTGCTCCAAACGATCATCGCCGGCCCGACCAGCACAGCGCAAAGCGTACCGATCGCGAAAAAGGGAAGGGCCGTGATTCGACGGATTGAAAGTTTGCTTGATTTCATCGCAACAGTATGACCCGATCATTTGCCGATGTCACGCAGACCCACCGCGAGGGCCCCAAGATTTTCAAATCACAACGCAGCGGTCGATCCGACGGCAGCACCCCACCTGTCGGCGTCGTGCTATAAAGCCCATCCACACTCACGGCTCACTCGCCGCCCTACCCACTCAAACACACCTTTGATCTCAACGGAGTTCGTTGTGTCCCGCCTGCTATCCGATCCGCCTCATCGCAGAGTCAGCCGTCCATTCGTCTCGGCAATCCTGTTCCTTTTTGCGGCAAGCTGCTTTCTTGTCGCGATGTTGCCGATCGACGCCCGAGCTGGCAATCACGCCACCGGACATCGCGAGATCGTCGATGTCTTTGTTCCCAAACAAGACGGATATCCCGCGATTCGCATTCCTTCGCTGGTCACCACCAACGACGGAACCTTGCTCGCTTTTGCCGAAGGTCGGCAAGGCGGAGATCATTCCGACAATGATATGATCATGAAGCGTTCAACCGACAACGGTTCCACCTGGAGCGACGTTGTTCTGATGAACGATCAAGGCAAACTGTCCTTGAACAACCCTCAAGCCGTTGTGCTTGATTCCGGCCGTGTCTTGTTGATGTATCAACGCAGCAAGCTCGGCGAACACAAAGCGTCAGATGGCTTCGGAGCTGAATCGTACTTTACGTTTGTCCAGACGAGCGACGACGATGGGCAAACTTGGTCCGCACCGCATGACGTTTCAAAGCAAGTCAAACGCGAAAAGAATGTGACGAGCGTCGCCGCGGGTCCAGGCATCGGAATCATCCTGCGGAATGGTTCCCACAAGGGCCGAATCATCATGCCGTTCAACCAAGGTCCGTACAACGATTGGCGAGTCTACGCAGCGTATAGCGACGACGACGGCCAAACTTGGAACATCGGCGACGTGGCTCCCGGCGACGGCAAAGGCCACGCCAACGAAGTCCAAATGGTCGAACTTGCGGACGGTCGTGTGATGCTAAACGCCCGAACGCAAGGCAAGGGCTCAACGAAACATCGCAAGGTCACCGTTAGCGACGACGGCGGGCAAACGTGGTCAAAACTTCAGATCGATCAGACGTTGATTGAGCCCACCTGCCAAGCATCGATCCTTCGCTACTCGTGGCCGTCGGAAGGCAAAAGTCGAATCTTGTTCGCCAACCCGGCGTCTCAAACCAAACGCGAAAACGGCGTTCTTCGTGTCAGCTACGACGAGGGTCAAACTTGGCCTGATCAAACGAACATCTACGCCGGCGGTTTCGCCTACTCTTGTTTGACGCGAATGCAGGACGGTCGCATCGGTGTCCTCTTCGAACGAGACAACTACAAAACGATCAGCTTCACCGCGATCTCGTTGAGCGAACTGGAACGCTCGGGATCGCAAAACGGTTCGGATGCCACTGACAAGGAGGAGAACTGATGGTCGATGAATCTCTGATGATGCAGCGGATGTCCGGCCGAAAGCTATCGGGATTGATCGCCGCGACCTACACCCCAATGAAAGCGTGCGGCGATCTCAATCTAGATGTTGTCCCCGCCATGGTCGAGAAACTGCTAAACGACGGTGTCTCCGGACTGTACGTCTGCGGCAGCACCGGCGAAGGAATGTCTCTCACCACGCGAGAACGCCAACTGGTGGCCTCGGCCTTTGTTGATGCGACCGCCGGTCGAGTTCCGGTGATCGTTCAGGTCGGGCACAACAGTTTGCGTGAGGCACAAGGACTGGCCAAACATGCCCAGCAAATTGGCGCCGATGCGATCTCAGCGACTTGCCCATCGTATTTCAAAGTTGCCAACGTGCAGTCACTCACTCTCTGCATGCAAGAGTTGGCGTCGGCGGCGCCGGAAACTCCTTTTTACTACTACCACATTCCGATGCTGACGGGATCCAGCATCGACATGGTGGACTTCCTCACTCAAGCGGATGAAGCCATCCCAACGCTCGTCGGACTGAAATACACCGACACGAAATTGTTCGAGTTTCAACGTTGCCTGGAACTTTCCAACCGAAAGTTTGACGTCGTTTGGGGCTGTGACGAGATGTTGTTGGGCGCGACCGCAACCGGAGCCCGCGCCGCGATCGGCAGCACATACAACTTGGCCGCAAATATCTATCGAAAAATGACATTGGCATTGGCCAGCGGGCAATTGGAATCCGCTCGCCAGTGGCAATCCAAATCCATCGAGATGATCTGCACCATCGGCCGCTACCCGTTCCATCCTGCGATGAAGGCGATCTTGGCGATGCAAGGCCTCGACGTTGGTCCATGCCGATTGCCATTGGAATCACTTTCGCAATCGCAGGTTGCATCGTTGCGAGAATCGCTCGAACAGATCGGTTTCTTCCAATGGAGTGAAGACTCTAGCAAGCCAAGTGACGCATGATCGGACATCGCCCGCTGCGTCCTCGCGTCCGACTCCAGCATCCACGGTCCATCACGCTGAATTTGCTGGCCATTTCCATCGCGACTTGGATGCTGGCAATTTCGCCAGCGATCTCACACGCTCAAACGGAAAGGGACGAGTGGTTAAAATGGAGCGAACTCCCTCCGATCCCCAATTCCCTCGGTGTGGCGGGCCCGTTTGTAGGAGTGCATGGGGACGCGTTGATCGTGGCTGGCGGTGCCAATTTTCCGACCCCGGTTTGGGAAAGCGACAAAGTCTGGCACGATTCGATCTATGTTCTACCTCGTTCCTCAGAGAGCAGCACGGACGATGGCCCTCAATGGATCGAAGCGGGAAAGTTGCCGAGTCCGACCGCCTACGGGGCGTCCGTCTCAATTCCTTCATCCGAGTCCGCTCACCACGGTGTGCTATGTCTGGGAGGCAATGATTCCGACGCCACTTTCCGCGACGTCTATCTGCTGCGATGGGATCCATCTTCGCGGCTCATCGAGCGAATTGACTTTCCCGCTTTGCCGGAACCCTGCGTCCATGCATCCGCTCAACTCATTGGGAAAACCGTCTACGTCGTCGGCGGACAGAGCGGCAGTGATCTCTCCACCGCGACATCCCATTTGTGGGCGCTGGATCTGAGCCAATCAGATGATCCAGCTTCGCTTGTCTGGGCCAGACTGGCCGATTGCCCTGGCCCCCCGCGTGCCTTGCATGTGACCGCGGCACAGCATGATGGATACGAAACATGCCTCTACTCCATCAGCGGTCGCCGGCAATCGCAATCAAGCGTTGAATTTTTGACGGACAATTGGGCGTATCGCCCAAGCACGAACGCCTGGCAGCAGAAAGCCGACGTCCCGCAATCGGTGATGGCAGGAACGGCAACTCACATCGGACAAAGTCACATTGTGGTGCTCGGTGGCGACGACGGCAGCCTGTTCGGCCAGGCCGACCAGCTCAAAGACGACCATCCCGGTTTCCCAAAGAAGACTTTCGCCTATCACACGATCACCGACACCTGGACCGAAGCCGGGACCAGTCCTGCTAACCACGTGACGACCACAGCCGTGCACTGGGGCGATTCGGTCATCGTCGCATCGGGTGAGGTACGACCACGTGTTCGCTCGCCGGCCGTTTATCAAATCGAACTCGCTGAATCGGAACGCAGCTTTGGCACGCTGAACTACATCGTTTTGTTTGCCTACCTGATTTCCATGTTGGGCGTTGGAGTTTACTTCGCTCGCCGGAATCGAACGACCGACGACTACTTTCGCGGCGGAAGCCAAATTCCATGGTGGGCAGCCGGGTGCAGCATCTTCGCAACGATGCTCAGCTCGGTGACCTTCACCGGAATCCCATCCAAATCCTACGCCCAGGACTGGACATACTCGATCGGCAATTTCACGATTCCACTGGTCGCGTTCATTGCTGTCTATGTAGCAATGCCATTTTTTCGCCGGATTGATGCGACCAGTGCCTACGAGTACCTCGAGAAACGATTCAACCGAATGGTTCGTTGGTTTGGCAGCCTCAGCTTCTCGTTGTTCCACGTTTTCCGGATGGCGGTGGTGATGTCATTAACGGGACTCGCATTGTCGGTCGCAACGCCGCTCACGCCACAACAAGCCGTCTTGCTGATGGGCGGACTCAGCATTGCCTACTGCACGCTCGGTGGAATCGAGGCTGTGATCTGGACCGATACCATTCAAACCGTCGTGTTGCTCGGGGGCGCGTTCTTGGCCATCGTCTTGATGCTGATGGGGACCGATGGCGGCTTTGGCGGCAGTTGGGGCCATGCCATGGACGCAGACAAAATGCGACTGGCGAATTTGCACTTCAGCCCCACGCACGCGCAAATCGCATTGTGGGTCATCGTGGTAGGAGCGATCGGGCAAAACCTTTCGTCCTACACCGCCGATCAAGCCGTCGTTCAGCGTTACATGACGACGGCGTCGCAGTCGCTTGCCGCTCGATCAATTTGGACCAATGCGGTGCTCACGATTCCCGCGACGATCCTCTTCTTCGGAATCGGCACAGCGCTTCATGGTTTCTATCACTCGCATCCCGAGCGGCTATCACCGGCGATCACGACCGATCAAGTCTTCCCGTTGTTCATCGCTCGCGAGATGCCAATCGGATTGGCGGGCCTCATCGTCGCCGGAGTTTTCGCGGCGGCTCAGTCCACTGTTTCGACCAGCATGAACTCCACCGCGACGGCGTTGGTCACGGACTTCTTTCGACCGCTGAGATTGTGTCGCAGCGAACGCGGCTACTTGATCGCCGCTCGCACACTGACATTCTTACTTGGTGTTTTGGGCACACTGCTTGGTTTGGTATTTGTCGACCCGAGTATCAAATCCCTGTTCGATACCTTCATCGTTGTGATCGGTCTGTTCATGGGCGTTTTGGGCGGACTCTTCGTGCTCGGTGGATTGACCACGCGAGCGAATTCAATCGGAGCGATGGTGGGTGCAACCATCGGCGCAGCAACAATGTTCACACTCTGGCGATTCACCGACGTCAACGGATATCTCTACACAACCTGTGGCATCACGAGTTGTTTTGCATCGGGTTATTTGGCCAGCCTGCTGACGTCACCGCCAACAGATTCCTTGGCAGGATTGACCATTCACACGCTAGGCACGTCCGCGTCCGCCGCAACGGTCGCTTCGGTGGAGAGCTGACCAGTGGATCTTGAGCGACGTCAAGCATTGATCGATGTGTACCGAGATGGGTTGCTGCGTGACACCATTCCATTCTGGTGCAATCACGGCATCGATTACAAAGACGGTGGATTCTTCACCTCGCTGAATCGCGATGGAACCATCATCGACACGGACAAAGGAGTTTGGCAACAAGCTCGAGCAACATGGTTGTTCGCTGAACTGTACAACAACGTGGAGCCTCGGGACGAATGGCTGCAACTGGCTATCCGCGGCGCGGCGTTCTTGGACCAACATTGTTACGACTCGACCGATGGCCGCATGTGGTTCCATGTCACCCAAGACGGCCAACCGATTCGAAAACGACGTTATGCGTACTCGGAATGCTTCGCGGCAATCGCCTATGGCGAACTCGCCTTGGCCACCGGAGAAGCTCACTACCGCGAGCGAGCGAATCAGGCTTTCAACCGGTTTGTCGACCACAATTTGAACAGCGTCGAAGCGAGCTCCAAATTTACCGCGACTCGGCCATCGCGAGGCATGGGATTCCCAATGATGACCATCGCGACCGCTCAAGAATTGCGGCAATCAATTGGATTGGTGGATGCCGATCATTGGATTGACCGCAGTGTCGCCACCATCCGCGAATTTCACCTCAAGCCAGACATTGAGTGCGTGATGGAAACGGTGGGAGTCGATGGTCAGCTCCTGGATCATTTCGACGGACGCACGCTCAATCCGGGACACGCGATCGAGGGAGCTTGGTTCATCATGTGGGAAGGTCACTTGCGTGGTGACACCAACTTGATCGAAACCGGCTGCCAAATGCTCGACTGGATGTGGAACCGCGGTTGGGACGAGAAGCACGGTGGAATCCTGTACTTCGTCGATGTACGAGGTTTGCCCGTGCAAGAGTACTGGCACGACATGAAGTTCTGGTGGCCGCAAAACGAAACCATCCTGGCAACGCTTCTTGCTCACCTGCTGACCGGCGAAGACAAATATGCGCAGTGGCACCGGCAGGCACACGACTGGGCCTACTCTCACTTCCCCGATCACAAACACGGCGAGTGGTTCGGATACTTGCACCGCGACGGAAGCCTGAGCAGCGAACTGAAAGGTAACCTTTGGAAAGGGCCGTTCCATTTACCCAGAATGCAGTACATGGCTTGGAGATGGCTGGAGAAAGATCTCTTCTGATCGCGGCAATTCCGCTATCGAGTCAGTGGCTCCCCTATAATTCCAGCAGGCATCGCATGTGAATTGACGCCTGAACTCGCGAATTTCAAGGGCCACTTGTGATGAAATTATCGCTGCTAACTGCCGTTGTATTGTTGTTTGCGGTATCCGACCGCTGTTCGCTTTCCGCTGAAGAGAACGATCTGTTCACCATCGTGGGCGAACAAACGACACAAACGATTGCTGTTCAAGTCACCGATCCAAATGACGATCCGATCGAAGGTGCGGTGGTGACTCCGTGGGCACTTCGGTACTCGCAGGGCCACGGTCATTGGCTCAGCAATGGCAAAGACGCTTCCGAAATGAAGCCGGAAGCTGCCCGAACGGACAAGCACGGAATCGCGAACATCTCCTACCCGTTCTATCGTGATGTCGCCGAAAAATCGCGAACACTGCAAGTGTCTGTGCATGTTCGACATGAGTCATTCTGTTTGGCAGATGCAATTCACATGGACGTACCGTCCGACGACGTGTTTGAAATCGAAATGCAGCCTGCAGCAAGCATCCTTTTCCGGCCGCTCATCGAGCCAGACAACGACTTCACGATGGACCAAATCCAAGTCCTTCGTTCCGACATCGGTTCTTTGGAAAATAGTTTCCGCCGGGAGATCCAAGGCGACCAAGTCCGCGTTGATAATCTGTTCCCCGGTGAATGCGACTTTCTCTTGGTTCGTCTGGTCGATGGGGAACCCACGCACTTCAGTGAAATTTTCGAAGTCGAACTCACCCCTGGCGCAAACACGCCGATGGATGTTGCGCTTCATTCCGCCACGGCCGTCTCCGGAAAACTCGCAGACAATGTTCCGCGTCCAGTCGTCGATGGCCGTGTGCTGGCGATGACCGTTCCGCCGAAGTCAGCTCGGGAACGGGTGACTTGGTCATCTTGGGTCCCAGTCAACGCCGACGGGACCTTTCTGATTGAAGGCTGGCCGAGAGATCAATCCATTCAAATTATCGGGCTAACCGAAAATCACCGAGTCCGTTCCCCGGAAGCAGCCCAAAAGCTGAACAGTCGTCACGGGCACCCTTTCATCTTTGATCCGCCGTTGGACACGCCGATCACTTTGGAGATGGAATCATTGCATGTATGCCGGGTTCAGGTGAAAAGCCTGGACGACAAACCGCTTCGCGACGTGAAAGTGACCGCCTATCCAAACGTCTCGTGGACCAATTGGGGATCACAAGTTTACGGCACACCTTTAACGCGAAGTGCGGACTTCTTTGGAAATCCCGACCTGCTCGCGTACTTCCAAAATCAACAAAACCAGCCTCGCTATCCATCGACATTTGTCGACCACACCAACAAGGATGGCATCGCAAGGATCAAATTGCCTGTTGGCACCTGGGAGCTTTACGTTGACGACGATCGCTACGAGGTCCCCATCGTGCTCGGACGCCGGAATTTCAAGATCGAAGTCCCCAACGACTCCGAAAATTCAATCGTGATGCGGTTGGTTCCCAAGGGAACGGACTTGCTCGGCGACTACGACAAGCTGGCGGGAATCGTCTTCGGCTGTTCCACGCGAGATGGAGAGAGGATCTGTGCGTTGCCGGAAGTTCGCGAAAAAATGGATGACTTTGTGCGTCGAATTCAGGAAGCCAAAGATCCGAAAGATCCCAAAATCCTCTCCGAAGCGTTCATGGTTGTGTCGGACGCCTTCCTCAAAGGCGGTGACCAAGAAGAAGCGGCGAAGTGGCGGCGAAAGTCACTGAAAATGAAGGTCAAACTGACACAAGCAATTTCGAAGGAAGAATCTTCCAACTGAGATCGATCGCTCAAACCGCGATTCGAACTCGGTTGCGGTACTCACGAGGTGTCATCTTTCGGTGTTGCTGAAATCGTCGATTGAAGTTCGACAAATTTTGATAGCCCGATTGCTGGCTGATCGACAAAATCGAATCGTCTGTGTCGGTTAGCAATCGACAAGCGAACCCGATCCGCAACTCATTGATATACGCCGACACCGTTCGCCCGGTCGATTGTTTGAAGAACCGACTGAACGCGGATGCATTCATGTCCGCCAGTTCCGCTAACTCGCTGTGCGTCAATTCGGGATCGGTGAGATGGTGCGTGATGTGGTCACAAATCACCTGGATGCGAGTCTCCACTTCTTCGTTGTTGCTGGCCCGATACAGATGCGACGCTAGAGGCTCGGCGTCGGTGCAACTTGCGAGTTGATCCAAGATTGAAAGCAACGTTACCAAACGTCTCGCTCCCCGCTGTCTTTCCAAATCGATCAGTTGGCTACCGATCGATTCCGCCATCCTTGCCGGGAACCACAACCCGCGACTGGCGCGATGAAGCAGGTGATGGACATCAACCATCTCGTTGAGTCGAAAGAAATCGGGCCCCAAGAAGTCAGGATGAAATTGCAACACCATCGCGGAATGCAAATCGTAAACCTGGCCTCGGTATTCGTCGGATGCCCACGTGTGCGGCAATTCAGATCCCAACAACACCAAATCATGATCGGTGTAACTGCCGATGTGATCACCCACCATTCGTGAACCCACGCCCGACGGAATGTAGGTCAATTCAACCTCGGGGTGCCGGTGCCATTTGACTGGCGACTGCAACGAAGCACGGTCAAAACATCGAAATGATTGGCCGTCGTTAGGAACCAGCTTTTCGTAAGAGGCTTTCATGAACACGCCATGGTTCGAGTCAGTCAGAACGTTGCAATGGAATGGCTGGAGAAGCCGTTCGCTGGAAATTGCCGGCTGGATCCATTCACCGGCATGCCAGCGACGCTCGCGCGCAGAAAGTATTACTTCCTGGAAAAATGCGCATAGTTTCATAATCGGCCCCGTGACCGCGCAAACAGAGTACCACAAAAGGGCAATCATTGTGGAGAAACATCACCCCAGAGTCTGCAGAATGACGCCCGACAGATCGCATCCCCCAACCGTGAGTCGCCCCGCTATGCCAACCCGTCCCTCCGTTCCTGATCGAAAAGTGGCGCTCGCCTTCATGGCCCACCCCGACGATGCGGAGATCTCTTGTGGCGGCACACTGATTCGTCTGCAGGAATCAGGTTGGGAAGTTCATATCGTCTCCGTCACAGCGGGTGACTGCGGATCGATGAACGATGGCCCTGATGAAACCGCACGCATTCGATTCGCCGAAGGCACCAACGCGGCCGAGTTGATTGGTGCAACTTTCCACACACTCAACGAACCGGACGGTCGCCTCGTCTACGACCGCCAATCATTGCAAAAGTCGATTGACATTTTCCGGCGCATCGCACCGACGTTGGTGATCACCATGCCAATGTCGGACTACCACGCCGATCATGAAATCACCGGCCAACTCGGACGAGCGGCGAGTTTTGTTTACGCCGCCCCGAATGCCTCTGCCGAACCGGTCATCAAAGGTTCGCAAGTTCCCTATTTGTATTACACCGACGGACACGATGGCCAAGACCGAATGGGTCATGCGATCACACCGACAACGTTCGTTGATATTAGCGAACAACTCGAAACCAAAACACGGATGCTGGCTTGCCACAAAAGCCAATTGGAATGGTTGCGTTCACACAACGGGATCGACGAATACTTGACCGCAATGCGTGAACACAGCCAAACGCGGGGCACTGACATCGGAACGCGAGCCGCCGAAGCGTTCGTACAACATCGCGGGCACGGGCACCCAGGCGATGACGTACTTTCGGCTCTCTTTCCGATCCAACACTCTTCTCACTCGACCAACTCTGCTTTGCAAGCGACACACTCATGAGTAGTACTTTGGAAAGTCCCTCGCCGTTAAACAACCCAACCCAATCCACGTCGGGGCTGTCCGTCCTGCGAATGGCAAGCGCCGGTGACGCCAGCCGACGGGTTGCGAGAGAAATTGGGTCCTTAATTCGTCACCGTGCCTCCCAACATCGCAACTGCGTTTTGGGATTGGCCACCGGATCAACTCCCATTCGCGTCTATCGCGAATTGGTGCGTATGCACCGCGAAGAAGGATTGTCCTTCCACAACGTGGTCACATTCAATTTGGATGAGTACTACCCGATCAAACCGGACGCGGCGCAAAGCTACGTTCGCTTCATGAATCAGCATCTGTTCGATCACATCGACATTGTCCGTGCCAACGTTCACATCCCCAAGGGAACCATCGAGTTGGAAGCGGTTCCCGGGTACTGCCGAGATTACGACGAACTGATCGCATCGTCCGGTGGAATTGATTTGCAATTGCTGGGGATCGGACGCACCGGGCACATCGGATTCAATGAACCGGGTGCCACGCGAGACACGCGGACTCGAATGGTCAAACTGGATGATTTGACTCGTCTGGATGCGGTCAAGGACTTCGGCGGCATCGAGCATGTTCCGCTGCTCGCGATCACAATGGGAGTCGATTCTATTCTGCAATCACGCCGAATTCGCTTGCTCGCGTTCGGTGAACACAAAGCTGACATCGTCCAGCGAGCCATTGAGGGCCAGATCAGCTCCACCATTCCTGCCACCTACTTGCAAACACACGGCGACGTGCAATACCTGCTCGACGACGCGGCGGCTGATTGTTTGTCCTCGGCCACGTTGGGAGAAACAATCCGATGAGTGAATCTGCTACGAACCAAGAACGCGTTCGCATCCTGTGCGTCGGTGCCGGAAACATGGGCCGGTCTCATGCGTTGGCCTACCAAGCCATCGATGGGTTTGAAATCGTCGGCATCTGCACTCGGTCCAAAGAGTCCGGTGCAAAGCTGAACGAAGAGCTCGGCAGCGACTACCCAACCTATCAAGACTTCGACGAAGCACTTCAGGCAACCCAACCAGACGCCGTTTGCGTTTCGACTTGGCCAGACACCCACGCACGCTTCGTGACAACGGCTTTGGAAGCGGGCTGCCACGTGTTTGTTGAAAAGCCTTTGGCCGATTCCGTCGAAGCCGCCGAAGAAATCGCGGCCACCGCATTGGCGACCAATCGCAAAGTCGTGGTGGGTTACATCCTGCGACATCACCCGAGTTGGAACCGTTTCATCGAGATCGCTCACACATTGGGCAAACCGTTGGTGATGCGGATGAACCTGAATCAATCATCATCGGGTGCCACTTGGGAAACACACAAACGATTGATGTCGACCGTGTCGCCCATCGTCGACTGCGGTGTTCACTACGTCGACGTGATGTGCCAAATGACGGGTTCGCGTCCAGTGCGAGTTTCCGGAATCGGCGCGCGACTGACCGATGAACTCCCCGAAGGCATGGTCAACTACGGCCAACTCCAGGTCACATTCGAAGATGGCTCAGTTGGCTGGTACGAAGCCGGTTGGGGGCCAATGATGAGCGAGACCGCGTTCTTCGTGAAAGACGTTGTCGGACCAAACGGTTCGGTTTCCATCGTCGCTGAATCGGCCTCTTCAACGGGACAAAGCGACAACGTGGATGCTCACACCAAAACAGAGTCCATTCGTTTGCACCATGGAAAGTTGAACGCGGAAGGCAACTTCGCCCGCGACGACGAATGGATCCATCTGGAAGACGAACCCGATCACGACGGTCTGTGCCATCGAGAACAACAGTTCTTCCTTGACGCGATACAACAAGACAACGATTTGACTGCCCACCTGCAAGACGCCGTCAACTCAATGAAAATTGTCGCGGCTGCGGACGAATCCTTCCGAACGGGCAAAACCATCGAACTAGAAACCAACGAAACCATTAGTACTTAGACGCACGACTTAGCGGGCCAGCATCTCGACCGAGTCAGCCGTTTGGGCGTTAGCCCCGGTTCCAGCAACAAAACCATACCGAACGCCCGAACAGCCAATCCAACCAAACGCCGCCTATCCAGAAACCCCAACTAAACTGAACTTCGGTTGGCCCACTTTGTGGACCAATCGGATGGGATGGACGAGGTCACCAAGACAGCTTGATTTGCTCCCGAAGATGACCGGTGGCCTCGTCCGATTCCCATTCGCATTACTTCCCTCCCACCAGATTCTTCTCCGCCTTCATCCCACCTGATTTCCAACCTTCCGAATTGCGTCCCGCAGTTCTTCCCTGTGATTGTTTCCGAGTGAGCCTGATATGAATGACAAGCTGAACCGCACCACTTCTGATCAACCAACCACCTCCCGTCGCGAAGTTCTGCGACGCGGTGCTTCCGCTTCCGCCGCGTTGGCAGCAACGGTTGGTGCCAGCCAAATGGTTCACACTCACGCCGCGTCCGCTGATCCCAATCGCAAGATCAAAATCGGAATCGTCGGTGCGGGCGGACGTGGAACGGGTGCGGTCAACGACTCGTTCTCGATCAACGACAACATCGAACTGGTCACCATCGCGGACTTGGATCCTGGCAACGCGGAACGACTTCGCAAGGGAATGACTCGTCGTCACGGCGACAAGATCAATGTCGCCGACGATCGCATTCACTCAGGCTTGGATGCTTACAAGGCGGTTCTAGAAGACCCTGAAGTCGAAGTTGTGTTCTTGACGACTTCACCAGCCTTCCGTCCATCTCACATCGCCGAAGCTGTCAAAGCCGGCAAACATGTCTTCGCTGAGAAACCCTCCTGCGTCGATCCCGCCGGATATCGGATCTGCGTCGCCGCACACGAAGAAGCCGAGAAGAACGGCACGGCCATCGTCACCGGAACCCAGTACCGTCGCCAATCCAACTACATGGAAGCGGTCAAACGGATTCACGACGGTGAGATTGGTGACATCATCGGCATGACCTCGCGTTACTGCAGCCAAGGCATTTGGTACAAGAACCGAGCCGAAGGCGTCAGCGACACGCAATACCAACTCAACAACTGGATGCACTTCATTTGGTTGTCCGGAGACCAAATTGCGGAGCAAGCCGTTCACAACATCGACCTGATGAACTGGGTCATGCAAGGACCACCGGTCAGCGCCTACGGTTCCGGCGGACGCTTCACCCGTCCCGACGACAGCGAAATGTGGGACAGCATGTCGATCGACTACATGTACTCCGACGAGCGTCCGGTTTCGTTCATGTGTCGCCAAATCCCTGGTTCAACCGCCGAAAACGGCAGCACAGTTCGCGGAACCAAGGGCTTCGCCGTCATCGGTGCCGGCAGCAGCGGATCAACCTTCTTGGACCGCAACGGCAAGGAAACTTTGAAGCTCGAAGGAAGCATCGCGGATGCCTACCGCCAAGAGCACAAGGACTTGATCGATTCAATCCGAAGCGGCGAACCAATCGTCGAGTTGCTCGAAACCGCGAAGAGTTCGCTGACTGCCGTCATGGGCCGCATGGCTGCTTACACCGGCAAGAAAGTAACTTGGGACTTCGTCGCCAACGAATCAGAACTGGATCTCTTCCCCAAAGACTTGCAGTGGGACGGCAGTCGTCCTGAGCCTAGCTACGCCATCCCAGGCAAAACGAAACTGATCTGATCAAGTTCCAAGAACGATCGAGCAGACTTGGTTGAGGCATCGCCATATCAACGCGCCAAGTCTGCTTGTCAGTCTTCACTCATTCCAAAGGCAGTTGTCATCAACTGCTCATCGGGGCGGCTATCTGGCCGCCCCTTCGCATTTGGTGACGTTGCATTCGCATTCGTCGATCATCAATGCCGCTGCTGCCTCCGTTTGTGACGCACCTTTCTTTCATGGCTGAGCAATCGTTCGGCAAACGCAAAGTTGCGTACATCGCCCCATCTCATAGGATGCGATCTGCTACTATAAGACCAGCCCGCTGGTGCAATGGAACTCCATTTGTTCGAGCGGTGGCTCCCGCCTCAAGTCCCACCCCTGATCGCCATCCATCTTCAATGGAACGACGAAGCTCGTCAGTTTGGCACCCTCAACACACACACGATCTCAATTGAGTTTAGTTGTGTTGAAAAGCTCGCTGCGGAGTTCGTCGGTTTTCTACGAGTGTGGCGACATGCCCGGAGACCCACCATGACATCCCGTCCTCCATTGAGCGTCCTTGTCGCCAACGTACTGGTCGCTTGGATAGTGACCGCGTTAATCGTTCCGAACAACGTGTCGGCACAGGACGAAGCACCGACCCCGGTGACCGAAGCTTCCACAATTCGGTTGGCGAAATTCGACGTCGATGCGACGCCAACGGTCGGCTCGATGATGGCCTACGACCGTGTCAAACGGGTCGAGGAAATGACACTTCGGGCTCGCGGCATCGTCCTTCTCGGTGCTGATGATCCAATCGTGCTGTGTGCGGTCGATTGGATTGGGATTGGAAACGAAGGACACGACCAATTTCGCAGTCGATTGGCGGCAGCCGCAGGTACAACTCCCGAGCGAGTCGCTGTGCACACGCTTCATCAACACGACGCACCTCGTTGTGATTTCACCGCTGAACGGCTGGTCAACGAAGCGGGAAAGTCTGACCTGGGACCATATGACAGTTCACTCGCACGTGAAGTCTTGAATCGATTGTCCGATGCGGTCAAGGAAGGAATCAACGGAGCGACCGAGGTCACGCACGCGGGTTGGGGATCGGCTGAAGTGAAGGACGTCGCATCCAACCGCCGTCTACAAGACGAGACGGGCAAGGTCATCGCGACTCGTTACACCGCTTGCCGTGATCCCAAGATGATCGCCGCTCCCGTTGGAACGATCGATCCCGAATTGACTTCGCTGACGTTTTTCAATGGCGACAAAGCCCTCGCGGTGATCACGCACTACGCGTGTCATCCTCAAAGCTATTATCGAACGGGTGTCCCCAGCCCCGATTTCCCCGGCTTGGCTCGATTCATTCGTGGGCAAGCACGCCCCAATGTGCTTCACGTTCATTTCAATGGTGCCGGCGGAAACATTGGCGCGGGCAAGTACAACGATGGTTCGCCTGCCAACCGCATGAGGCTGGCTCATCGTGTCGCGGATGCGATGGAAGAGGCAGCCGACAACACAACGAAGTTTGCCATCACGACAGATGATATTGACTGGACGTTCACACCAGTTTCGCTTCCACCGGCTCCTCACTTGGACGCCGATACACTGCGACAAAAGTTGGGTGATTGGAACACGACCGACTATTGGGGCAGTCCCGATGACTTGGCGTGGCTGCTGCGTTGCCAGAACGGACACAAGGTTGAACTGAGTTGTCTGTCGATCGCCGACGTTCGACTGTTGCACATGCCAGGCGAGCTATTCGTTGAATATCAATTGGCCGCGAAGGCAATGCGACCAGACTTGAAAATTGCTATGGCAGCGTACGGCGACTACGGGCCGGGATACATCGGAACCGAGGAAGCCTATGGACAAGGCGGCTACGAAACGAGCCAGCGTGCATCCAAGGTGGCTCCCGAAGTCGAAAGTGTCCTGATGGATGGCGTGAGAGAGCTTCTGGAAGTCAACGCCGAAGAATCAGTCGAAGAGCCAACTGTCGAGACCGAAACCTCGGCGTCAGTAGAGGTTGAAACACGATGATGCTAGCCAATCGTTCTTTGCTGCTTCGCACGTTCATCGCCAGCCTTTCCATCGCGTTCTCGCTGGTGAGCGTTTCAGCATTCACGCAGGATGACTACTCCGACGAGCTTCCTCGTGTACCACCAACTCCTCCCTCAGAAACACTACAAGAATTCCAAGTTGCCGATGGTTTTCAAATCCAATTGATCGCCAGTGAACCGTTGGTGACCAGCCCCGTGGCCATGGAATGGGCCGCGGATGGATCGCTTTTCGTTTGCGAAATGCGAGGCTACAGCGAAGATCGTGACAAAGGCATCTCGCGAATTTCTCATTTGCGGGACGTGAACCAAGACGGAGTCTATGACTCGAGCACCATCTTTGCGGAAGGGCTTCTTTGGCCGACCGGTTTGTTCCCGTGGGACGGTGGACTGTTCGTCGGTGATGCCCCCAACCTCTATTATTTTCGGGACACGGACGGCGACGGTAAAGCGGATCAGCGCGACACCGTCTTAACCGGATTCGGCACATTTAACGTCCAGGGCCTCATGAACTCGTTTCGATGGGGACTCGACAATCGTATTCACATCGCGTGCAGCAGCACGGGCGGAATGATTCGGCGGCCGGGCCAACCTGAATCGGACGCGATCAATGTTCGAGGCCGTGACATCGCGTTGGATCCCCGGACCGGTGAATTTGAACTGACCAGCGGTGCGGCTCAACACGGAATGTGTTTCGATGATTGGGGTCGCAAATTTGTGTCGTCCAACAGCGATCACCTTCAGCAGGTCATGTACAAAGATCACTACATCGGTCGCAATCCACTGTTGCAGCCCGCTGCAGCGAGAGTGTCGATTGCCGAAGACGGACCGCAGGCCGAAGTGTTTCGAACCAGCCCCGTGGAACCTTGGCGGATTGTCCGCACGCGTTTGCGAGTCAGCGGCAAGGCACGCGGCCCGATTGAAGGTGGCGGTCGAGCGGCGGGCTACTTCACCGGTGCCACCGGAGTCACAATTGTGCGCGGAGACGCTTGGCCTGAGGCTTTTCAAGGTATGGCAATCATCGGCGATGTGGGAAGCAACCTCATCCATCGCAAACGACTCCATCCCAACGGATTAAAATGGGTCGGCAAACGAGTCGACACCAACAGCGAACTGGTCACCTCCACCGACATCTGGTTCCGGCCGGCTCAGTTCGCAAATGCGCCGGATGGTTCGCTGCACATCATCGATGTTTGTCGCGAAGTCATTGAACACCCCAAAAGTCTGCCTGCTGAAATCAAGCAGCACTTGGACCTGACCTCGGGACGCGATCGAGGCCGTCTGTACCGACTCGTGCCAAATGAATTCCAACATCGCCCAACTCCGAATCTGAATCGTGCAAGCGATTTCGAATTGGTCGATCTGCTTGCTCACCCCAACGCCTGGCATCGCGAAACGGCAAGCCGTCTGTTGTTCGAACGACAATCGGAGTGCATCGCCGAACTAAAACAGGTCGCCAACCACCCCGAAACACCGCTGGGACGCTTGCACGCGTTGGCAGTCCTGGACGGTCTCGAACAACTCGATGAACAAACCATTCTTCCGAGACTGAACGATCCTCATCCTTCCATTCGAAAACAAGCGATTCGCTTGACGGAGAAACTGCCGTCCAGCGAAGCTTTGCGAAACAAACTCGCGGAACGAACCGACGATTTATCGATTGAAGTCCGCTACCAGCTCGCTTTCACCGCGGGATCGATCGTCGGATTCGAGAAGACGCAAACGCTTGCCAAGATCATTCGCCGAAATCCCACTGACCGATGGATGCAAACAGCGGTGCAAAGTTCCGTTGCCGACGGGGCTGGTGAATTGTTTGCCGAGCTACTCACAACGCCGTTCGATCACCGACTCAGCGAATTTGTCGGTCGTTTGGCGTCTCAGATCACTCAGCAGAACAGTCCAACCGATATCCGCATGGCGATCGCAGCGGTGTCGAACCTGACACCCGACAATGGCGACTTTGCTCTTCCGATTCTCGGCAAGCTACTGGAATCTCGCTCACGAAAGGACACGCTGCTTCATCAACTCGAAGAATCCGGTGAGCTAACCAAGATTGATCGCGTGATGAGCGAGATGCTCGAACGACTTGAGCGAGTCACACTCGATGAATCCGAACCTGTCGATGTTCGCGTCCGCGCGGTTGAGAGTTTGCGTTACGCCTCCGCGTCTCGGGCGTCAGCTGTTTTGCCAAACTTGATCGACAGCCGTCATCCCATCGCGATCCAACGAGCGGCCATGATCACTTGGGGCCGTTTTGATTCCAGCGACATCACCGAAACCTTGTTGTCGCAGTGGAGCAGCCTCAGCCCCAGCCTTCGCGAAACGGCCAGTGAAATCCTGTTTTCGCGGCCTGACCGTTTGCTTGGTTTGTTAAACGCGATCGAATCGGCAGATATCCCTCTCAGCGAAGTCTCCAGATCGCGTTTGCAACTCGCTGCCAAATCGACCGACTCATCGACTCAGAGACTCGCGTCCGAGCTGCTCGAATCAAGCGGTTCAAAGAACCGTGAACAAGTTGTCCAGGCCTACCAAGAGTCACTGCAATTGTCAGCTGATGTCGCTCGTGGCAGCAAGCTCTTCTCGAAACATTGTGCCAATTGCCATCGACTCGAAAACCGCGGTCATGAGATCGGTCCGAATTTGGCGACGGTCAAAACTCGCGGAGCCGACTTCATCCTCACCAACGTCTTGGATCCCAACCGCGAGGTGAACCCTCAGTATCTGAACTATGTTGCCTTGGACGTCGATGGACGAACGCTGACAGGAATGATCACCGAAGAATCAGCGACTTCGATCACGCTGCAGCGTGCCGAATCGGCCAAAGATTCGCTGCTTCGAGTCGACATCGAACGATTGCAAAGCACCGGGATGTCCATCATGCCGGAAGGCCTGGAAGAACAACTCGATCCGCAGGCGATGGCCGACTTGATTGCTTACTTGATGCAGGTCGAATGAATCCGGTGTGCCCTGTCGGCAATTCGCCTGCTAGGTTTGCGGCGTCGTTTCCCTTCCACGCCTGAGGACTTCGCATGAGCAACCAACACGAATCGATCAACTACATCGAGATCCCCGCCAAAGACATGGCGAAAACCAAGGCTTTCTTTGAAACCTGTTTTGGTTGGAAGTTCACCGACTACGGCCCCGAATACACCGCGTTCGACAAATCGACAGGACTGGACGGTGGTTTCTATCAGTCCGACAAATCATCGCTGACGTCGAACGGCGCCGCGCTCGTCGTATTCTATAGCGATGATTTGGAAGCAACGATGGCGAAAGTCCAGACGTCGGGTGGAGCCGTGATCCAGGACATCTTCTCCTTCCCCGGAGGCCGCCGTTTCCACTTCACCGAACCGTCCGGAAACGAGTTCGGTGTATGGTCGGACAAGTGAATCAAAGAACAGCGACATCGGTCTGGAACTTTACAAACAACATTGGTCTTCTGGTAGCACGATGGATGGTAGCAGACTGAGCTAAACCACCGATTCCCGCGTCCTATCTCGGCCAAACCACCGAACTTTAGCTTGCGTCTTGTTCGTCAGAAACATTGGCGATCAATCTTCAAAACCAGACCACCGATTTATCATGCTCGCTCCGCAGGATGCTGGTACGGTGCACGGTAAGGTCGCTTGATCGCCTTGGTCGCTTCCTCGTCACCCACGATCGTGTGCGATTTCGGATCAAATTCAAGTGTTCGACCGAGTTCCATTGCCACGTTCGCCATGAAGCATGACGCGCTGCTGATGTGACCTTGTTCGATGTCAGCAACCGGTTTGGAACGGTTATCAATCGCGTCGAGAAAGTCTCGCATGTGACCGCGAATTGCCGAGGCAACGTGCAGCTCCAACGCCCACTTCTCTTTGTCGGTGACATCGGTCGGGTATTTGTCAGTCTCGATGACCGCTTCGCCGGACAATTTCTTGCCGCCACCGCGTGGTTCAAACTCAAACTTATTCACGCTCAACTTCAACGTGCCTTTGTCGCCGTAGATTTTGGCCGCCCACGGGTACTCGGGGTCGGGAGCACTGCCCCAACTTCGGTGCGTCCAGACCACGTCCAAGCCATCAAAGTCAAACGTCGCCGTTTGTGTGTCCGTGATGTTGGCGAGTGAGTCCTTCTGCACCATGATGCCACCCACGCTGCTGATTCGCTTGGGCCAACCAAGATCCAATTGCCAACGTACCAAGTCCAACATGTGGACACACATGTCGCCGACGATGCCGTTTCCATATTCCATGAACGCTCGCCATTTGCGTGGATGAGTCAGCTCGGTGTAGGGACGCATTGGGGCCGGACCTGTCCAAGCTTCGTAGTCAAAATGCGGAGGCGGATCGATCGCAGGTGGATTCGAATTGGCTCGCATGTGGTAATAGCAGCAGACTTCGGCGAAAGCGACGTTGCCCAGCAACCCTGCATCGACAACGTTCTTCTTCGCATCAATTAAGTGCGGCGTACTACGGCGCTGGGTGCCGACTTGGACAACGCGTCCGGTCCGGCGTGCCGCATCCAACATCGCTTTGCTTTCGAGCGTGTCGACACCCGTTGGCTTTTGCACGTAGACGTCGGCGCCTGCTTCAACCGCGGCGATCATCGGCAGCGCGTGCCAGTGATCGGGCGTGTCAACCAAGACGATGTCCATGTTCTTCTTGGCGAGCAAGTCTTCGTAATTCGCGAATGTTTCGGGGCGGTTGCCGGACTTCTGTCGAGAGGCGATCAGATCGGCACATTCATCCAGCAACTTTTGATCGACGTCGCACAACGACACCACTTCAACAGGCTCGATGTTGATCAGCTGCAGCAAATCACATTTGCCGTACCAACCGCATCCGATCAAGGCGACGCGGCGAGGTCGTCGTTTTTCGCTGCTTGAGCGGAATTTGATTGAGTGGCAACAACGGTGGCAGCAGCGGCACTGGCGGCGAGAAAAGAACGGCGTTCCATGGCAATCTTCTGAGTGGGGATGGGGATGGGAGCGACCAAACAGACGCGGGGGAATCGGCACGTGGCAGATCCCCTGGACCGCACATTTTAACAGAGCGGAGCATCCCGGCGTTGCCACCAACGTCGCCCCGGAAAAACGCGAGGGAAGTTCGTCCCAAATCCTCCGGAACACCCCATCTCAGTACATTGGTTTGAAACTCAATTCACAACACTGGGAAAAGCTCCTCGCTCCGGCGGCCATGGCAAGAATGAGGCCAATGATCAGGTGATCGCTGCTGCAACCCAACTGACCTATACTGCCGCGATGAAACCGAACGAAGACACGACCGAAAACGGGGAATCACCTCCCTCCCCCACCGCTTCCAAAGAAACCATCGCGACCGCGTATCACGAAGCCGGCCACGCGGTGATGGCGATGGCCGTCGGACGAAGCATTCAAAAGGTCACCATTGCTCCCGGCAAGCTGCAGTTCGGTGGATCACGTCTTGGCACCTGCGAAATCAAAAAGGGCCGATCCAAAGGCAGCAAGGACCAACTCGAAGACGACGTGCTGGTTTTGCTGGCCGGGATGGTTTCCGAATCGCGTTTCACAGGTGTCTATTGCCCGGCGGGTGCGTCGCAGGACTTGCGAGAGGTCTCGGCACGGTTGTGCACACGAGCCGCGTCACAGCGACAGCATGAAACACTGCTCAAACGCATGCTTTCCAAAACAGAACACATTCTCAACGACGAAGCCAACCTCGAAGCGATCCGCGCGATCACCAAAGAGCTGTTAGAAAAGACAACCATCAGCGGCCGCGCCGTGAAACACCATTTTGAGATGGCACAACGACGACACGCTTGAGTATCACTGCCGCTCGATCGTTTCATCCGACATGATTCACCGATCCACCATCGACTTCGCAACCTTTCGCAGCACTGACAATTCGTCCTATGCAATCCATCGCTCGTGAACTGAATCTTCCAGAGAAACAAGTCGCCGCGGTCATCGAGCTACTCGAAGCCGGCAACACGATTCCCTTCATCGCCCGGTATCGCAAAGAGGTCACCGGCGGTTTGGACGAAATCGCTCTGCGCGCGATCGAAGATGCTCTCGAAAAGCACAATGCCCTGCTCGCTCGAAAGGCAACCGTTCTCAAAACGATCGAAGAACAAGGTGCGTTGACCGCTGAGCTTCGCAAACAGATTGACGCCTGCACGGATCTGCGATCACTCGAGGCTTTGTACCTGCCCTACAAACCGAAACGCCGCACGCGAGCAACGATCGCACGCGAAAAAGGGCTTCAACCGCTGGCTGATCTGCTTCTCAAACAAACCAAGCTGCCTCAATCGAAACAGCAAACACTCCAAGGATTTGTCAATCAAGATTTGGATGTCGCCGACACCGACGCGGCTCTGGCCGGCGCACTCGACATCGTTGCTGAACAATGGAGCGAAGATGCGTCGGTTCGTGAGTGGATGGTCGAGAAGGGAACCAAGTTTGGGCAGATCACTTCAGCGGTCAAACGCGGCAAGAAGGACGAAGCGGACAAATACGAAGCCTACCTGGATCGTGCTGAATCAGCCGCTCGCATTCCCGGTCACCGATTGCTCGCAATGTTGCGTGGCGAAGCGGAAGGCATCCTGCGTGTCGGGCTGAAAATGGAGGAAGACCGTGCCATCTCGCACGTCAAATCCACGTTCATCCAAAACCACTCGTTCGAATTCGCTCGAGAACTTGAATCAGCCGCGGAAGACTGTTTTCAACGCTTGCTTCAACCGGCAACGCAGTCGACCGTGCTGCAAATGTTGAAGGAGAAGGCCGACGAAGAAGCCATCGATGTGTTTGGCAAGAATCTGCACGAACTGCTGATGTCGCCTCCCGCCGGACCTCGCGTGACGATCGGCATCGACCCTGGTTTTCGCACTGGTTGCAAAGTCGCCGTGGTCGATGGCACTGGAAAGTTCCTGGCCAACACAACGATCTATCCGACGCCTCCCAAATCCGACACCGCCGGAGCCTCAAAGCAGCTTTTGGCCCTGATACAGAAACACCATGTTGAGCTGATTGCGATTGGCAACGGCACCGCCTCTAGAGAAACCGATGCCTTTGTCGGCCAATTGATTCGCGATCACAAGTTGGATGTCACCAAGGTGATGGTCAGCGAATCGGGGGCGTCAATCTATTCGGCCAGCGAACTGGCAGGGAAGGAGTTCCCTGATTTGGACGTCACCGTTCGAGGCGCCATCAGCATCGCGCGTCGCCTTCAAGATCCGCTGGCAGAGCTCGTCAAAACAGACCCCAAATCGATCGGTGTCGGACAGTACCAACACGACGTGAATCAAACCCAGCTTCGCAAGTGCCTTGATCGAACCGTCGAAAGCTGCGTGAACCACGTCGGCGTGGACCTCAACATGGCCAGCGTCCCATTGTTGTCACGAGTCGCCGGCATCGGACCGAAATTGGCCGAGAACATCGTTCAATACCGAGACACGAACGGGCGTTTCGGCAGCCGTAAGGAACTGACGAAGGTTCCCAAACTTGGAAAGAAGGCATTCGAACAAGCAGCCGGCTTTCTGCGAATTCGCGGCGGTGATGAGCCGCTGGACAATTCAGCCGTGCACCCCGAAAGCTACACGCTGGTCAGCCGCATGGCCAAGCAATTGCATGCCGATGTGAAAACGCTCGTTGGCAATGCGACGCTCAGCCAGAAACTGCAACCTGATTCGTTTGTCGATGATCGCTTCGGCATTCCAACCATCCGTGACATCATCGCGGAACTTGGCAAACCCGGTCGCGACCCTCGAAGCGAATTCAAAGTCGCCCAGTTCGATGAATCCGTCCAATCGATGGAAGATCTTCGCGAAGGAATGGTGCTGGAAGGCGTCATCACCAACGTGACGCACTTCGGCGCATTCATCGACCTCGGTGTCCACCAAGACGGGTTGATCCACGTCTCTCAGTTGGCCAACCAATTCGTTAGCGATCCTTCCGAGGTCGTTTCGGTCGGCGACGTGGTCAAAGTCAAAGTCCTCGAGATTGACCTGGATCGCAAACGCATCGCGGTCTCCAAGAAGGCTCTTGGTTGACCTTCAAGCGTCTTGGCAAATCGCTTCGTTGAAAAACGCGAGTTGCTGATACAGCATTGAAATCGACGGGGCAATCTCGCTCGCACGTTCTCCGATCGCTCGCAGCGGGTTACCAAAGATCGCTTCGACTTCCATGGGGCGTTTGGCCAAGAAGTCTAACCGCATGCTGCTGTCGTACGGAACCATCGTCTCAGTGTGTTCCATCGTCGCCCGAATCGCCTTTTCATCAATCTCAACGCCGCAAGCAGCGGCGCCGGCGTGAACTTCGGCAATCAGTTGGTTCGCCAAGTCTCGCCCAGGTTGAGATCCAATGATTCGATCCGTCGACGCATCGAGGACCACCGACAATCCGTTGAAAGGGATGTTCCACATCAACTTTCGCCAGCGAGTCTTGGCCAGATCGTCGCTCCAATTCGCGTCAATCCCCGCTGATTGCATGTCCGTCTCGATGCGGCGCCCCACCTCATTGGCACGCGATGGATCGACACCGGTTTCCTGGTAGGCACCGAACGCGATCCGCCCGTAATCCAAGTGATGGATGTGCCCCGGTCCGACCTTGTTGCTGCACAAAAAACAGCATCCACCGAGAACTCGTCCGGCGGGAACCGTCCGTCGCACGTCGGCTTCGACATCCAACCCGTTTTGCAGCGTCAACACCACGCCGTCGTCAGCGACCACTTGCGGTAGCCACTCGTCCAACAACGCATTGCGAGTCGACTTCAACGCGATGATCACAACATCGCATTTCGGCATCGTTTCAACCGAATCGTAGACTTGAGGCGACTCCAAAACAAAGTCGCCGAGCACGCTGTCGATTCGAAACCCATTTTCCCGTACGTGGTCAAAATCCGAATGCAACAAGAAGTGCACGTCGCATCCGGATCGGGCCAGCATGGCTCCATACAAACCGCCCACCGCACCACTTCCTAGAATTGCATAACGAAGTGGTTCGGCGGGAGCATTCATTTGGAGTTCCTTTTCTTCTTTGCTGGTTTGCGTGACTTTTTCGGAGCGTCTGGCAGCTCGTTCAGTTCCAATGCGGGAACGGAATCATTGCCCGCCAAACGGACGATCATGTCAACCGGGTGCGTGCCGGCTTGCAGTGTGACTTCCACCGATGCATCCGTCTTGTCCTGACCGGTCGTGTCGATCAAAGCCGCGTCGTGCAAACGCAAAACAGCATCGCCGGTCGCCGTCAATCGCAACTCGTATCGCCCAGTTTTCGCGACATTCAAAACCGTTTGCACGCGTGCGTTGCCTTTGCCGGCGGAGCGAACTGCGTCGGCGAGATCCAATCCTTCGACATCCACCTTGGTCGATTGTGCCGGGTCCAAACGCGAAACAAAGGATGTCTTGGTTGGACAATACGTGACCACCATCGCGTCGTCCGCATTCAGGGAATCGTCCGCGGGAATGGGTTCGCCGTCGTAGGGACGCTCGGCGGTCGCGTTGGCTGAACGAAGCTGAAGCACGCGGTCGCGCATCCGTTGTTGCAGCTTTTTCATTTCGGGAGACGTTCCGGCTAAGTTGTTGGCTTCGCCGGGATCTTTCGCGACGTCGTAGATCTCAAACGGATCCGAGTGCGATTGAATGTTGTGCCGAACTCCTTTGTAGCCGTCCATGAAGATCGCTTGCATTTGACCGCGACGCGCTCCCCGGCGAGACGGCTCGTAGTCTTTGTAGTTCGGAGTCTTGCCGCCGTTGAAATACTCAACGTAGGTCGTCGGCGTCGCTTGTTCGCCATCTTTCAACAGCGTGGGAACCAGCGAAACACCGTCTGCTCGGGCGGGAACGGTCGCTCCCGCCAAATCGGCAAACGTGGTCAACCAATCGTGGAATTGGCTTGGGCTTTGATCGATTCCAGCTGCAATCGTTCCGGGCCACCAAGCGATGGTCGGAACACGGATCCCACCCTCGTAACAATCTCGCTTCATCCCATCAAACGGACCGTACGATTGAAACGATGTCGGGTCGTAATTCACGTTTTGGATATACGATTCGCTGTGCGGACCGTTGTCGCTGGAGAAGACCACCAGGGTGTTTTCGTCGAGTTCCAAATCGCGAAGCGTTTGCAGCAGGTCGCCCATCAAGTCGTCGAGCCGTCGGACGCTGGTCGCGAAGCGTACTTCGGCATCCGTCCAACCTTGGTTGGCATAGTCAGGGTGCTTGTACGAATCAATCGGCCCGACCGTGTTGATCATCCTGTCGGTCTCGCCGAGCCACTGCACGCCACCGTTGACGCCCATGCCTTCTGGATAGGGCGCCGATGGATACTGGATCGATGCGTGAGGTGTGTCGTAGGAAAGGAACACGAAGAACGGTTCGTCAGCCGATTGCGATTTGTGTTCAACCAAGAACTTTTTCGTTTTCGCGGTGAACAAGTCCGCCGTGTAGCAGCCCTTCAGTTGCGATGAGATTTCGTCGTCGTTGTGCCACAATTCAACCGGGTTGGCGTGGGCTTCGCCATTGGCGATCGGCCATTTGTCGGCGGGATAATGGTTGTGGCCGTCGCGGTGACGCACGTAGCCAAAGAACTCGTCAAACCCACGCTTGGTCGGATACGCCGGCCAATTGGCGGCACTGCTGCCTTCGCCTTGCAAGCCATACTTTCCGACGAGAGCCGTCGTGTAACCAGCGTCTTTCAACACCGATGCGACCGTCGGAACGTCTGGCAACGCTTTGTCAAACTGGTTGTCTCGGATCGACGCATGGCCTTGATGCACACCGGTCAGCAGCGACGCGCGACTGGGAGCACACACGGGGGCCGGGCAGTAGTGGTTCCGCATCTGCAAGCCTTCTGCCGCCATCGCATCCCAATGCGGTGTTTGGTGCGTCCTGTCGTGCTTGGATTCGTTCTGGTAGTAGCACCCCAAATCGCCCCAACCAAGATCGTCGTACAAAACAAACAGGATGTTTGGCTGGCGGGCGGAGTCTGCCGAGTTGGCTGGGATGGGTGCGAACGAATTGGACCAAACCATCAGTCCAACGAACAAACACAGAAGATGGCGGGAACGCATGCAAGGGGCTCTTCTTCAGGTGGGAAACGTGTGGGGGACCACGATTCTAACTCAAAGCCCTCTACAAGTCCTTCCCCATCTGAGCTCGACCATCATGAAGATGCGAGCAAGTTTCGATCAAATCAGATGCATGCGAGGTGGTTTGGCCAACCGTTTGACTCGCATCGCCAAACTGGGGTGCAACCAGCTCGCTCGACGTGCGGCGGGGTGTCCGGCCGTGACTCGTCCCAAGGCCGCAGCCATCATTCCCGCTGCTTCGGCTTCCGTCGCCGGCATCCCTTCAGCTTGTCCGCCGGCTTTGACAGCCAACTTGCAAGCGACCGCGTCGGCGTCCCATTCCGTCAAATACGCCACGGCACTCAACGTTCCCACGGTCAACAACAATCCAGTCAGCCCGCCAACGGTTGCCCCCCAAGATTCATTTGTGAACAAGGATCCAACCCAGATCGAAACAAACCATGCTGGAGCGACAGCAGCCATCCGAATTGGAACGTGCCAGCGACGCACATGAGCGACCTCGTGCATGACGACCATCAACAACTGACCACGGGGCAATTCATCCAACACGCGATCGGACAACAGCAGCATCCGACCGGGACGAAACAAACCCGCCACCAACGCGTTGAAGACACGTCCGTTTGTGTTCCAACGGACAATCCGCATCGCAGTCCATCCTTCGGTTTTTACGCCGACTCGGTCGAGCCACAACGTGATCGATTCGCGATCGGTGGTCGACATTGTTTCTTGCCGGATGACTCGGCCAACGATCCACGGCAGCACAAATGCGATCACCGCGATGCCGACGCCGATACCGATTGCTACCGCGTTGCCCGTCGCGATCGGTTGGCTCCATTCTGCCAAATCACCCAGCAACAAAAAGAGCATGGTTGGAATGATCAACCAAACGGGACCGGCACGAAGTCCAGACCACAACGAAACAAAGTAGTTTCGTAGAGACGAGTCAGTCAGGCCCAACCGAGCCCCGAAGACATGCTCGGCGGACCAGGTCGCAAGCAGAATGGTGATACCAGGCATCAGCAAAACGATGGATTGCAGCATCATGCTGGATTCCAGAATCGGTTGTTCGCGAGACCAAGCGGCCAATGAAAACGCACCGAGGCAAGTCAGCACGACGGGCAGTCCCAGCCAGCGAAAAATGTCCAGCTGAATCTCAAGCATCCGGCTCGCATCGCGAATTCGCATGTGTCCTCGCTTGACCTGCAAAACCATCATCCGAGCGGCCGTGTGACACAGGATTGTCCATCCCGCCACCAACGCGACGCTGGCCATCACCGACCGGAACGACGGTTCCGACCAACCAGGGGCGGAACCGCAGCAGAGCGATACCAAGACCAGCAAAAAGACGTAGAAAGACAAATTGAATCCTTGTTCGTTGAGCACCGGCCGTCGTAGTTTCAGCGGCCAGTCATCAGCAAACCCAATCTTTTCGACGGCGTCAAAGGATTCTCGAAAAAACCGCCACTTCGACCATCCCGAACTGTCAACTCGGCCCGGTTTTAACGGTTCTACGGGATGGACGGCGTTCGACTCTCGACGCTCCGATACATTTGATCAGACCAACTTTTGACCTGACCATCAGGCGCGGGGTTTGCAAGTTCGCCGTGCCAACGGAATCCGCCGCGGAAACGATCCTGCGGTATCCACTCAACGCGAGACTTCATGCCGTCACCATCAGACATCAACGGAAAACTGGCGATCCTCGCCGACGCAGCAAAATACGATGCTTCCTGCGCCAGCAGCGGATCCAAACGAGAGTCGAAGGGCGGCCTGGGCAGCACCGAAGGCATGGGAATTTGCCACTCCTACACACCCGACGGACGCTGTGTTTCTTTGCTGAAAATATTGCTGACGAACTACTGCATCTACGATTGCCAGTACTGTGTCAACCGAATCAGCAGCGACACCCCACGCGCACGGTTCACACCGGAACAAGTCGTCAAGCTGACGATGGATTTCTACCGTCGCAACTACATCGAAGGTTTGTTTCTCAGCAGCGGAATCATTCAGGACTCCGACTACACCATGGGGCAAATGATCGAGGTTGCAAAAACTCTTCGCGAACGAGAATTGTTTCGCGGCTACATCCACTTGAAAACCATTCCGAACGCGGCGGATGACTTGATCGAAACGGCGGGACAATACGCCGACCGATTGAGCATCAACATCGAGCTGCCAACCGTCGGCGATTTGAAAACGCTCGCTCCAGAAAAGAAGCGTCCGGCGATCGAACAATCGATGGATCGGATCAAAGTCAAACGGGACGAGATCACATCGGATCGCAAACGAGGCTTGCGTGTGCCGCAGTTTGTGCCAGCGGGTCAGAGCACCCAAATGATCGTTGGTGCAACCGACTCGACCGATCAAGACATCTTGAACACTTCGTCGGTCCTGTACGGTACACATCAATTGCGGCGGGTCTACTATTCGGCGTACAGCCCAATCCCGCACGCGGATGCACGCCTGCCGGGCATGTCGCCTCCGTTGGTGCGTGAACATCGTTTGTACCAAGCTGATTGGCTGCTGAGGTTCTACGGTTTCGATGCTTCGGAACTGACCACGCCGGAATCGCAAAACCTGGACTTGGACATCGACCCCAAACTCGCCTGGGCACTTCGCAACCGCGAACGGTTCCCGATCGATGTCAATCGTGCGTCGCGAGAGATGCTGCTGCGGGTCCCGGGAATCGGTGAACGAGGTGTCAAACGAATTCTCAACACACGCCGTCACCACTCCATCCGAGATGAAGATTTGATTCGAATCGGCGTGTCGTACAAAAAGGCTCGCCCTTTCCTGATCACCGCCGATCGTCATCCGGAACCACTCAGCCTGGACAGCGTTGGACTGCGTGACCGATTGCGTCCCAAGTCCGTCCAACTGAGCCTCTTTGATGCGTTTGAGTCAGCCGCGACTGGACAAGTCTAAGCACGTGGAAATGTCAACGCTTTGATTGCTTGTACATGTCAGGCAAAGCAGCCTAATGGTCTGAAACAAGCGTTCACAATCTACCCAAAACGCCAAGTCAACTCAGTCGTCCGACGACGACGTTGACGCATACTGTGCAGATGCATCCGACCGATGCGGGGGGCTGCTCACAATTAAGACGCGCATGCTACGACCGTGCGCATGTCATAGGCAGCAAACGATTCGCGACACGCTTGATTTCTTCCTTGTCCGCTCAGTGCTAACGGTCCCTGAGACAGCATTGCGCGTCCGCACCGCGCCTCATCTTCCCGCCGCATACCTCTTCCGTTGGTTCTGACCAGCTCCGTGGTGCTTTGGCATTGCCTTTGCCTTCGCAACCTCTTCGCCTGAGTGGTGCAAGTGAATGGGCGGAGTCCAAAACTCACTCGACGAAGCGATCTTTCGGGAAGGATTCTTCCCTCCTTCACCTTATGTTTCGATTGCACGTGTCCAATCACGGCATCGAATCTCTCACCTAAGGAATTGTCGATGCGTCAGAAGCAACATGGAAACTCTGGATTCACCTTGGTCGAGCTATTGGTTGTCATAGCGATCATCGGTGTCTTGGTTGGACTCCTTCTTCCCGCAGTCCAATCTGCGAGAGAAGCCGCCAGAAGAATGAGTTGTTCGAACAACATGAAACAACTTGGTTTAGCGATGCACAACTATCACGACACGATGTCAAGCTTTCCTCTTGGTTCCTATAACCTTCGAGAAGCATGGCCCGCCAGCGGATCGAACTGGCGCGCGTTGATTCTGCCATTCATCGAACAAGGCAACATCCACGAACAACTTGAGTTCAGCTACTCATCCCACTTCATGGCCGGTGGAGCCGCCGGTGCAGATGCACTTCTCGGCAACGAAATCCTGAAGTATCTCGCCGTGCCAACTTACGCGTGCCCTTCGTCCGCCATCGATATGTTTGAGAACGCACCGGTGTCAAACAATTCCGAAGGTGCGATGAATGTCATGTATGTCGGAATTCAAGGTGCCGCTCGCCCTGTTCCCGGCGGTGACCCTAACAAAGGGACCGCTGACCTTGGTCACGGATGGTCATCCAACAACGGAATGTTGTTCGCCAACGGCAAAATCAAAATGCGAGACGTCGTCGACGGAACGACCAACGCAATCATGATTGCCGAGCAATCCGGCTGGGTCGACGGAGTCAATCGAACATCCAACTACTACGGCGGTTGGATGGGTTCGAGGCACCCTCGCCCAGTTGACGGACCGAGCAGCTGGGACCTTTGGCAAACCGGAACAACCTGCGTTCGGTTTGCGCCGAACTCGCAGATCGTGCAAACGGGGGCGACCGATCGCATGTACCGAAACAACACCGTGATCAACTCCATGCACACCGGCGGAATCAATGTGGTGATGGGCGATGCGAGCGTTCAATTCATAACCGATTCGATCGACTTCTTGCTGCTGAAACAACTGTGTTGCCGCTACGACGGTGAAGTCACCACCTTCCCGCAATAGTTTTCGCATGACACATGTTCAGCCGGCGGAAAGACACGCGGGACTCGTCGACTCAACCGGCGATCCCGCGACCGCCATCAACTAATTCAACTTTTTCGAAGCAAAGCGATTCCTCAGATGACTCAAAAAACGTTCACGTCGATCCGATCCACATTTCTACTTTCCGCAATAGCTTGTCTTTCAACACTTTCACTCGGATGCAGCGACACACCTCCCGTCGGCACGGTGGAAGGAACCGTCAGCTTGAACGGCAAGCCATACGATGACGCCGCGGTGATGTTCTTGGACTCTTCCACCGGCCAAGCCGCCGGAACGGATATTGGTGACGGAGGCCAATTCGCACTCAAGGATCCCATTCCAAGCGGAACCTACAACGTGTACCTTGCGCCGAAGACCGTTCCGATGGAAGAAGGTTCTCCCGAAGCCGTCAAAATTGACGAATCCGTTCCAGAGAAGTACTGGAACGAAACGACTACCGATATCCAGGCGGTTGTCAGCGAAGGCGAAAACAGCGTCACCATCGAACTGATGAAGTCATAGGCATCTCTGCTTTCGATTGCTCGTTGAAACAGCGAGCAAATTGTTTGCCGAAAAGACCGATGAACTGAAAGTAGCCGCCTCGCCATGGCTTCTATCAACGGAAGAGAACGGTAAGCGATCCGTCGCAAGTCGCACCGATGACGCCTGAGGACACACGTTCTCAGGCGTCATCGGAGCGTCGTTCCTCTTTGCATGTGCAAGCTTTCACCAGCGTTTCAAAATGCGGTATTCTATGTCGCATGTTTCATTCACAACGTCGCATCATTCGGGTTTTGGGTTGGTCTTGCACGCTCGTCGCATTCCTTCTCTTTGCATTTTTCGTGGGCACGGTCCACACCATCGCCGACGATCCAGCAAAGTCACAAGAATCCGTTCTTGAGAACCGAATCGAGATTCATCCGCAACTGATGTCTGGTGCTGCGCCGGACGGCGAGGAAGCTTTTGCTGAGCTCGCCAAGTTGGGTTTGAAGGTCGTCGTCAGCGTGGATGGACAACGCCCCGAGATCGAAATCGCTCGCAAATACGGACTGCGTTACATCCACATTCCGATTGGGTATGACGGCGTCCACGAATATGCCTGCAAAGCCGCGGCAGCATTGACCAAACAGATCAAAGATCCCATGTACGTGCACTGCCATCACGGCAAACACCGCGGGCCGGCGATGGCCGCCGTGATCGCGCAGTCGGCCGGTTGGCTGGACCGCAAACAAGCCGTCGAACTTCTTAAAAAAGCGGGCACCGGTTCGCAGTACGCGGGTCTTTGGCGAGACGTCGATGGCTTTCGACCGCAACCAACTTCGGCTGAACTGCCCAAGTTGGTCGAAGTCGCCGAAATCAGCACGCTGGCCTCTCACATGGTCGATACATCGTTGCAGTACGAAGTCCTGTCGGATTCGATGAAGACCAACGAATGGAAGGTGAGCGACGTTCGGTTGCTGCAAGAGGCTTTGCGAGAGTCACACCGCGTTTGCAACGAAGAAATGCGTCCGTGGATGCACGATTCCGTTCGTTTGGTTCATGGCATGGAATCCCAAGTCGAACGAGAGGACTGGCAGGAATTGCGCGAGTCGATGGCTCGACTCAAGCAGGCCTGCAATCAATGTCACGAACGCTACCGCAACTGATTGACTTCACGCGAATTGTTTTGTGGCATGACCGCGTGGGTTGCCTCAATCATCGCGTCGCAGACCTGATGCAACGATTCATCGCCGATGCACAACGGCGGAGTCGTGTACAAGCAATCGCCAAACGGACGCAGCCAGACACCTCGCCGAACCAACTCGTCCTGAACCGTTTGCATGTTGGGCGGATCGCGTAACTGAACGACTCCGATCGCCCCAAAACATCGCACGTCGGCAACGTTGTCAACGTCTCGCAGCACGAACAACCTTTCGCGAAGGATGGTCTCGATGTTGCCGACTTCGTAAGGAGTCTGCTCGAACAGATCCAGCGAAGCGTTTGCTGCCGAGCACG
>NZ_ANMO01000116.1 GCF_000338295.1 Rhodopirellula europaea 6C | reverse complement strand
CTGCACGACCTCCGCAGTCGGAGTAGAGCGATATACTAGGTGACTAAACTAGTAACAGCTCAAAACCCGATTGGCAGCAGTCGATCAATAATCGGTCGCGGCGCCGCCGGATTCGGCGATCGACACGGTGCTACCTTTGACGGCCTGGCGGACCTGACGCGTCTCGACTTCTTTTTGCAGACGCGCGATCGCCTCCTTGATAGGCATCGATCCGAGGTCGCCTTCGATTCGGTCACGCAGCGCGACCTGGCCCGACTCGGCTTCCTTCGGCCCCACGACGGCCATGTAGTTGACCAAGTCGATTTGGGCGTTGCGAATCTTTGCTTGGACCTTTCCGTCAGATGCATCGACGGTGACTTTGAACCCGGCTTCGTCAAATTGCTTGGCCACCGCGGTCGCGTATTCGACGGACTTGTCCGACAAAGGCAATACGCGAATTTGCTCGGGCGACAACCACATCGGGAACGCGCCAGCAAAGTGCTCGATCAACATCCCGGTGAATCGCTCCAGCGAACCAAACGGTGCCCGGTGGATCATCACCGGTCGGTGAGTTGCGTTGTCGTTGCCTTTGTATTCCAGCTTGAAGCGTTCGGGCAGGTTGTAATCCAACTGCACCGTTCCCAACTGCCACGAACGACCGATGCAGTCACGAACCATGAAGTCCGCCTTCGGACCATAGAACGCCGCTTCACCGGGTTCTTCGTTGAATGACAAACCGGATTGCTCCAGCACGCCTCGCAGAGCACCTTCGGCGTGATCCCAGTTCTCTTCGCTGCCGACGTACTTGCTGCTGTCCGGATCCCGCAGCGACAATTGCACGCGGTAATCGTCCAGCCCAACGGACTCGAGCACGAACTTGGTCAACTCGATCGTTGCCCGGAATTCCTCTTCGACTTGATCAGCGGTGCAGAAGATGTGCGCGTCATCTTGGGTCAGACCACGCACCCGCATCATCCCGTTCAGTTCGCCGGTTTGCTCGTGACGATAGACGGTTCCGAACTCGAACAACCGCAGAGGCAACTGACGATACGATCGTGGCTGGGCACCAAAGATCTGACAGTGGTGCGGGCAGTTCATTGGCTTGAGCAGATAACGCTCGTGATTCAATTGCCAGCGATGCAGCACGTCCTTTTTCGCGTCATTGGATGCCGACGGTTTGTATTCGGGCAGTTTGACGCCAAAGACTTCCGCCGCGGCGATCAACTTGTCTTCGTCGTCCTTGGACAAATCATCTTTGTCCAGTCGAGTGCTCCACGCATCCAACAACCCGCCGACTTCGCTGCCGAACAACGGAGCAAACTGGCTGTCGCGATAGTAGGGGAAGTGGCCGCTGGTTTCGTACATTTCCACACGACCGATGTGCGGACTGTACACCGGGTCGTAACCACGCGAAAGCAATTCGCGACGCAAGAAATCTTCCAGCGTGACGCGAACACGAGCTCCCTTGGGCAACCACAAACACAAACCTTGGCCGACTTCGGGATTGATCGCGAACAGGCCGTGTTGTTTGCCGAGCACGCGGTGATCGCGGCGTTTGGCTTCTTCGATCTGCTCCAGGTAACTGGCCAACTCTTTCTTGTCAAAGAAAGCCGTGCCGTAAACGCGTTGCAACTGACGTCCCGAAGCGTCGCCTTTCCAGTACGCGCCTGCAACGCTCAGCAGTTTGATCGCTTTAATCATTCCGGCGTGAGGAATGTGGGGTCCGCGGCAAAGGTCGACGAACTCACCCTGACGATAAAAGCTGACCGTGGCTTGGTCGCCCAAACCGGTTTCGATGTGCTCGACCTTCAGGTCTTGATCGAGGTCATCGCAAAGTTTGCGGGCTTCATCACGATCCAGCACAAAGCGTTCGAACGGCTCTTTGGCTTTGATGATCTTTTTGATTTCCGCTTCGATCTTCGGAAAATCGTCTTCGCTGATTTTCTCTGGCATGTCGAAGTCGTAATAGAAACCACCCGAGGTGGTCGGTCCGAACGCCAGCGAAACGCCTTTGTAGATTCGCATGATCGCGCGAGCCATCACGTGGGCGGCCGAGTGACGCAGCACATCAAGAGCCGATTCATCACGCGTGGTCAGCAAACGAAGCGGAACCACGTTTTCATCATCGGCGATCTCACCGAGCGGACGGAACGAATCGACAATCGTGCCGTCGACTTCGGCGGCCACGACGCTGCGGGCAAGGCCTTCGCTGATCTCTTTCGCGACGTCCATCGCGGTGGCGTCAGCGGGTTGGGGTTTCAGCGAGCCGTCCGGCAGTCGGACTTGAACTTCGGCGGCCTGGGAAGAAGCGGGGGACGAAGGGGAATCAGCGGACATCAGACAAATTTCTTTCTGAACAAGGATGGGTCGCGAGATACGAAGTCGCGAATCGATTGCCAAGAATAGCGGTTCAGGGGGGGACAGTAGAAGTTCAGTTCGAGTTCGCCTCGGGTTTCACGGCTCTTTCCCAGGCAAAAACACGCGTGACGCGACGCGACGAAGCAAAGTCGCGACATTCCTTCGCACTTCGCAACACATCCAGCTCTATTCAGTTGCGATGCCCCCGAAGGTGGACCAAAATGGAACTCGCCCTCCAAATTGCTCCTCGACCACCCCCGCCTCGCGAATGCCTGCGTCCTTTTCCCCCGTGGTTTCCACCGCGATGAGTCCGATTTCACTCGGTTTTAGCGTTCTCACGCTCCTTCTCGCTTGGATCCTGCCAGCAAACGCGGACGAGGTTTCTTTCCAAGAAGACGTGCGGCCGATTCTTTCGAACCATTGCTTTGCCTGTCACGGTCCCGATGAAAACAACAACGCAGCGGGATTCCGGCTGGACGTCGAGGGCGAAGCCGACCTGGACGAGGTGCTGGTCCGGATCGAATCCGAAGATCCCGATTCGATCATGCCGCCGCCGGACATGCACAAACCGCTGAAGCCCGAGCAGATCAAAATTCTGAAACAGTGGATCGAGCAGGGTGCCCCCTACGAAACCCATTGGGCATTTGTCACACCGAGCAAACCATCCTTGCCCGATTTGGCGCACGACGAGTGGGATGCTCCGATCGATCGATTTGTGCGTTCCAAAATGGAATCCAAAGGGCTGACGCCGCGTCCCCGAGCCGACCGTCGAACGCTGATCCGTCGTCTGTCACTGGACCTGACCGGGTTACCGCCGACAGCAGAAGAGATCGACGCGTTCCTGAACGACGATTCAGAAACCGCTTACCAAGACCTCGTGGATCGCGTCATCGCGAAACCTGCCTTCGGTGAGCACATGGCGCGTTACTGGTTGGACCTCGTCCGGTTCGCCGACACCAACGGGATGCACCACGACCACTACCGCGAGATGACACCGTATCGCGACTGGGTGATTCGGTCGTTCAACGAGAACTTGCCGTTTGACCAATTCATCGTTGACCAAATCGCCGGCGATCTGCACCCCGATCCCAGCGTCGATCAACTGACCGCGTCAGGATTCAATCGATTGCACTTGATCATTGACCGTGGGACAGCATTGCCAGAAGAAAGCTTCGTCAAGAATGTCGTTGATCGAGTTTCCGCGGTCGGCACCGCGTTCATGGGCCTGACCCTGCAGTGTGCCGTTTGCCACGATCACAAATACGATCCCATCTCGCAGAAGGACTTCTATTCGCTCTACGCGTTCTTCAACAACTTTGATGGAGCCCCCGAAACGGGAGGACGTCGAGGCACCGATTTTCTACGCGGACTTCAACCGCCGTACATCGAATTCCCGACGGAAGAACAATCCCAAACACTGGCACGATTGAACGCCGAGATCGCTCGTTTGCAAACGGAAGCGAAAGATCTACAACCCAAGCCGGAACCACCCAAGAATGAAGATGCCGCTGCCTCCAATCCTCAACCTCCCACCGAGAATGTCGAGCAAAGCGAAGAGAAGGCCGAGCCAGAATCATCACCGGAAGAACGCAAGCAGAAACTGCAACAAGTTCAAGCCACGATCGCAAAACTGAACAAGGAACGCGACGGTGTTTTGGTCAACGTTCCCGCAACCCTGGTGATGAAAGAGCGAGCGGAAATCCGCCCGGCTCACATCCTGATTCGCGGTGCCTACGACGCCCCCGGTGAAGTTGTCTCACGCAACACGCCTTCATTCCTGCCGCCGATGCCAGACGGCAACGATCCCGACTCTTTAAAAACACGGATGGATTTGGCTCAGTGGATGGTTGATCCATCCAACCCGCTGACCGCGCGCGTCACCGTCAATCGATTTTGGCAACAACTCTTTGGTGTTGGGCTGGTCAAGACATCCGAAGACTTTGGTGCCCAAGGACAACTGCCGTCGCATCCGCAACTGCTGGATCACCTTGCCATCGAGTTCATCGATTCCGGCTGGGACGTGCAAGGCTTGATGCGTTCGATCGTCAACACGGAAACTTATCAGCAATCCTCAATCGCTCCTCGAGAATCCTTTGTCGCTGACCCGCAGAACCGATTGCTCGCTCGCGGTTCTCGTTACCGACTCGATGCCGAAGTGATTCGCGACCAAGTCCTCTCGGTTTGTGGCCTGCTCAGCCCGACGATGTATGGACAAAGCGTCAAACCACCTCAACCGAAAGGGTTATGGACGATCGTCGCGATGCCGACCTCTTACCCGAACAGCTACGTTCCTGACTCGGGTGAGAAAGCTGTTCGGCGAAGCGTCTACACGTTTTGGAAACGTGGTTTGCCACCGCCGCAGATGACCATCTTTGACGCACCCAATCGCGACAGTTGCATTGCTCGGCGGGAACGCACCAACACGCCGCTGCAGGCTCTCATGCTGATGAACGAACCTCAGTTCTTCAGCGCATCAACGACACTGGCTAAACGATTGCTCGATGATGAATCATTGAACTCAGACGACGGGACCAATCACAAGCGTTTGGCTGCCGCGTATGAAACGATCACTTCGCGACCACCAAACGCTGACGTGCTCGAATCACTTTCGCGATCGCTGGATGGTTTTCAGTCGCTGTACGAGTCACAACCCGCCGAGGCGACCGCCCTCGTGCAACGATGCACGGATCCGTTGGTCCAGTCGGTATCGGCGGCACCCGACCAAGTCCGCTTGGCCGCATGGACAATGGTGGTTCATTCCATCTTGAATTTGGATTGTGTTCGAACGCGGGAATGACGCCACGTTCCCGACCGCAACCCGCCAACGAATTCGAACCACTCTTTCACAAATTTCGCCATGAAATCTTCGCAAAACGCCGCTTTACAAACGCTGACCAACCTATCGGGTCGACGTCAGTTCTTGCAGCAATCCGGCATGGGGCTCGGTGCCGCCGCATTGGGATCAATCGTCGCTCGGGCGCAAGCCAACGAAGCCAAGTCGATCGACAAGCAAGCCGCGGACTTGAAAGCCGGTGAGATGGAAGGTCTGCACTTTCCCGCCAAAGCCAAACGGGTGATCTTCCTGTTCATGGCGGGCGCCCCCAGCCAAATGGATTTGTTTGATTACAAACCCGAGCTCGCCAAGCAGTTCAAGCAACCACTCCCGCCCAGCGTCAGCAACGGGCAACGCGTCACCGCGATGACGCGCGGCAAAGAGCAGATCATCGCACCATCAATGTTCGAATTTTCGCGGCATGGCGAAAACGGGATCCATCTCAGCGAACTGCTCCCGCACCTTGGAACCGTCATCGATGACATTTGCTTGATTCGATCCACGCACACGGATGCAATCAATCACGATCCCGGCAAAACGCTGTTCTGCACCGGATCGGAAATCGCTGGCAAAGCAAGCTTAGGTTCGTGGCTGAGCTACGGCCTCGGTCGGATGAATGAGAACCTGCCCGATTTTATCGTTCTCAACTCAGCGTTTTGGAGCGGCGACAAAGCCAACATCCAAGCTCTCTACAGTCGATTGTGGGGATCCGGTTATTTGCCATCGAAGCACCAAGGCGTTTCCTTTCAGCCATCGGGCGATCCGGTTTTGTTCCTTTCCAATCCGGAAGGCGTAAACCGAGAAAGCCGGCAAAAGATGCTGGACCTGGTCACGGATCTGAATCGTCAACACATGCATCAAAGCGGTGATCCGGAGATCCTGACCACCATCGCTCAACAAGAGATGGCATTTCGGATGCAGGCATCGGTGCCGGAACTGACCGATCTGAGCCAAGAAACCGAAGACACGTTGGCGATGTACGGCCCGGAAGTTCACAAGAGCGGCTCGTTTGCACGCAACTGCTTGATGGCACGCCGAATGGTCGAACGCGACGTTCGATTTGTTCAACTATTCCACCGCGGTTGGGATCATCACTCGCACCTGCCCAAGAAAATTCGTGGCCAAGCGTACGATGTCGATCAACCGTGCGCCGCACTGATTCGCGATTTGCGTCAACGCGGAATGCTCGACGACACCTTGGTCGTTTTCGCGGGCGAGTTCGGACGCACGACGTATTGCCAAGGCAAACTGACGCACAAGGATTACGGTCGCGATCATCATCCTCGTTGCTTCACGACTTGGATGGCCGGCGGCGGCGTCAAAGGCGGTATCACCCACGGCGTCACCGACGACTTCAGCTACAACGTGGTTGAGAACCCGGTTCACGTGCGTGACTTCAACGCAACGATCCTGCACCAACTGGGAATCGATCACGAACGATTGACGTTCCCATTCCTTGGACTCGATCAACGTTTGACTGGCGTGGAAGAAGCCCACGTCATCCACGACATTCTAGCGTGATGCATCAGCCCGTTTCGCGAAGGGTTTGACAAGTCAAAGCGAGCCGACTTAGAACTGCGTCATGGATTTCACCGCGATCGATTTTGAAACGGCAACGCGTCGTTCGGACAGTGCCTGTCAATTGGCGGCGGTTCGCGTTCGCGGCGGGGAGATCGTTGACTCAGCTTGCTGGCTGATTCGACCGCGGCCGTTTGTCTTTTCACCCGCCAACATTCAGATCCACGGCATCACGCCCGGCATGGTGCGTGACGAATCCGAATTTGGCGAGTTGTGGCCGGAGATCCAATCCACGCTGGGCGATGATTGCTTGATCGCTCACAACGCCAGCTTTGATCTCGGCGTGTTGATGGCTTGCTTGGAATCGCACGACCATCCCGTTCCGGACATGCAATACAGTTGCACGCGAGCGATCGCTCGGCGGACTTGGCCACAACAACCTCGGTTTGGCTTGAAGCCATTGTCCGATTGGCTGGGCATTCGGTTTCGCCATCACGATGCTTTGGAAGATTCGATCGCCTGTGCCAAGATCGCTTTGGCCGCGGCGGAAGACTCCGGGGCGACCACATTGGAGGCTTTGGAATCGAAGCTTTCCTTGTCTCGGGGTAGCGCAGGTTCCTGGGGAAAGAAAGGACCGACGTCCAGGCGTGCATCGACCCGGCGAAAATCTTCCTCGCGACGCTCTTCCTCACGGACTCCCGAAGTCGCGATCGCGGGATCGACGATGGCTGGTTCCGCGATTTCGAGTTCGGCGGCTCCATCCGCCTCCTTCGCCCCCGCTCCGACTCGGCCCTGCGGGATCAGCGACAGCGGCGTGGATTTGCAGCGATTGATGATTCGTGCTGACTTCATCCGTCCGCTCGAGGGCCGAAAAGTGGTCTTCACCGGGGTGCTGCGAAAATTGCAGCGGGAGGAAGCCGAAATGCTGACCTCCCGATGTGGCGGAAAATGCCAGACCAGTGTTTCGCGAAAAACGGACTTGGTCGTCGTCGGCGATCCCGATTCGCGAACGGTTCAGGCGAGTCGCACGATGAGCGTCAAAGAAGCCACCGCTCGGCAGCTGGCCGCCGAGGGTGCCCCCGTGAAAATCATGACGGAACACGAGTTTCTGGAAATGATCATCGCGATGTGAACATTCGTCTTACCGACGAATTAGCCGCCAATCTGGGGCTGCAAGGTGGATCCTGCCAAGAGTTCTCGGCGAATCGATTTTGATCGGATCCCCGGTCCTCTGCGCCGAGGCCAAACCGTGTTATCCTTCCCGAAATTTTCACGGCAGGCGTCGTCGAACCTGAGCCCCCACAGCCGGTGGGCTCTCGACCAGATCGCCAGCCATTCGAGCCCCTCCGCCCTCTTTTGGGATCGTTTCCGTGCCGCGTCGCGACGACATCAAGAAGATTCTGCTCATTGGCAGTGGCCCGATTGTTATCGGCCAAGCTTGCGAATTCGATTACTCAGGAACCCAAGCCTGCAAAGCGTTGCGCGAAGAAGGTTATGAGGTCGTGCTGGTCAACAGCAACCCAGCGACGATCATGACCGACCCGGCGACCGCCGACGCAACGTACATCGAACCGCTGACTTGGCAGATGGTCGAAAAGGTCATCGCGAAAGAGCGTCCCGATGCACTGCTGCCGACTCTGGGTGGCCAGACCGGTCTGAACGTCGCGATGGACCTGGACGCCAACGGCGTGCTCGAAAAATACGGCGTCGAAATGATCGCCGCCAACGCCAAGGTCATCGCCAAAGCTGAAGAGCGCGACCAGTTCAAAAAGGCGATGGAAAAGATTGGGCTGGATGTTTGCAAAGGCTTCACCGTCCACACGCTGGCCGAAGCACGCGAAGCACTGGCGGAAGTCGGTCTGCCTGCCGTCGTTCGCCCATCATTCACGATGGGCGGCAGTGGCTCTGCCATCGCATACAACAAAGACGACTTCGATTCGCTGGTGCAAAACGGGCTGGACCAATCGCCCGTCACAGAAGTCTTGATCGAAGAATCGATCATTGGTTGGAAAGAATACGAGATGGAAGTGATGCGTGACCGCGACGACAACGTCGTGATCATTTGCGCCATCGAAAACTTCGACCCGATGGGCGTCCACACGGGAGACTCCATCACCGTCGCCCCCGCACAAACGCTGTCAGACAAAGAATACCAGCGGATGCGTGACGCATCGTTGGCCGTCATTCGCGAGATCGGTGTCGAAACCGGAGGCAGTAACATTCAATTCGCGATCGAGCCTGACACGGGCCGGATGATCGTGATTGAAATGAACCCGCGAGTCAGTCGCAGTTCGGCCCTGGCCAGTAAAGCGACCGGTTTCCCGATTGCAAAGATCGCTGCGAAATTGGCGGTCGGATATCGTTTGTGGGAATTGCCCAACGACATCACGCAAAAAACCAAAGCCTGCTTCGAGCCGACGATCGATTACGTCGTCACCAAAATGCCTCGATTCGCATTCGAGAAATTCCCCGAAGCTGACGCAACGCTGACCACACAAATGAAGTCGGTCGGCGAAACCATGTCGATTGGACGGACGTTTCAAGAATCGTTCCAAAAAGCCCTGCGTGGTTTGGAAGTCGGCGCGTTCGGATTTGGTAGTGACCCAAAGGATCTTTGGGGAACCGAAGATCAACCAAACCGCGACGAAATCCGTGCGAAGTTGTCGACTCCCGGTTCCGAGCGAGTCTTCTACATCCGCTACGCATTCAAAGACGGAATGACGGCGGCGGAGATTCATTCGCTGACCAACATCGACCCGTGGTTCTTGGATCACCTGCAACAACTGATCGAAACCGAAGACAATCTTCGTGCGATCGGCAAGTTGGACGGGATCGACGCGGACACGATGCGAGACGCCAAACGTCGCGGATTCTCGGATCGCCAAATTGCAACGATCACGTCGAAAACGGAATCTCAAGTCCGAGCAAAACGCTTGGAAATGGGCATCCGTCCGGTCTACAAAAGTGTCGACACGTGTGCGGCTGAATTCGAAGCCTTCACGCCGTACTACTACAGCACCTACGAAACCGAAACCGAAGTCCCCGCCAAGGGCGACAAGAAACGGGTCGTCATTTTGGGTGGTGGCCCCAACCGAATCGGCCAGGGCATCGAGTTCGATTATTGCTGCTGCCACGCTTCGTTTGCCCTGCAAGAAATCGGCATCGAATCGATCATGGTCAACAGCAACCCGGAAACGGTCAGCACCGACTACGACACATCGGACATCTTGTTCTTCGAACCGTTGACGATCGAAGACGTGCTGAACATCTGCGATGCGATGCAGCCCGATGGTGTGATCGTTCAGTTCGGTGGCCAAACGCCGCTCAACTTGGCTCGTGGTTTGGAACAAGCCGGCGTGCCGATCATCGGCACCAGCGTCGACACGATCGACACCGCCGAAGACCGTGAATTGTTCAGCAGCCTGATCGACGAACTCGGACTGCGACAACCGCCGTCGGGTATCGCTCGCAACATGGACGAAGCGCGAGTCGAAGCCAAACGCATCGGCTATCCGGCACTTGTTCGCCCCAGCTTTGTGCTCGGCGGCCGCGCGATGGAAATCTGCTACGACCATTCCCAATTCGCTCGCTACGTTGCCGAGGCATTCATCGTCGCCGACGGGCAACCTGTGTTGATCGATCGGTTCCTCGAAGACGCCACCGAAGTCGATGTCGACGCGATCAGCGATGGCAACGATTGCGTGATCATGGGGATCATGGAACACATCGAAGAAGCCGGTGTTCACTCCGGCGACTCGGCGTGCTGCATCCCGCCGTTCAGCCTGACTCAACCGGTTCTGGCCGAAATTCGCGATGCGACCAGAAAGCTGGCCGCACGCTTGAATGTGGTCGGGCTGATGAACATTCAGTTCGCCGTCAAAATGGAAGGCACCCAGCCAACGCTTTACATTTTGGAAGTGAACCCACGAGCCAGCCGCACGGTGCCGTTCGTCGCCAAAGCAACCGGCGTCCCGGTCGCAAACATCGCAACGAAAGTGATGGCGGGCGAAACGCTGCAAAAACTGAACGTCACGGAAGAACCGATTCCACGCCACGTTTCGATCAAAGAGAGCGTGTTGCCGTTCCGGAAATTTGCCGGCGTCGACATTGTGCTCGGCCCCGAGATGCGGAGCACCGGCGAAGTCATGGGCGTCAGCGAATTGTTCTCGATCGCGTTTGCCAAAAGCCAACTCGCGGCGGGAACCGTTCTGCCGGAATCTGGCAAGATCTTCTTGTCGCTCTCCGCCAACCACAAAGAATCCGCCGAATCACTCGGCAAGTCTTTGATCGAATTGGGCTTCGAACTGCTGGCCACCGAGGGCACCGCGGTCCGTTTGGAAGAATCCGGCGTCGCGGTGACCCGAGTGAAGAAGCTGTCCGAAGGTCACCCCAACCTGATCGACTACCTGAAAAACGACGACGTTCAGTTGATCTTGAACACTCCATCGGGCAAGGGAGCTCGGACGGACGAAGGCAAGATCCGAGCCGCCGGTGTGCAACATGGCGTGCCCTGCATCACCACTTTGGCCGCCGCTGAAGCCGCCGTTCGAGCGATGGTCGCCATGCGTGACACACCGATGGAAGTCGAATCGCTGCAACGCCGGTACGCACAAAACGCCTGATTTCAGTGTGAACGTTTCAAGAAACAGCCGCCATTGAGCGGCTGTTTCCGTTCACAGAGGATGCGTCGAGTCATTAACATGGGGGTCTTCTACTCCCATTTTCTCAGGCGACGACGACATGACTCATCGATTGAATGGTTCGTTGACCCTCCTGGTCGGCATGCTGTTATTTGGCATGGCAACATGCGACTCATTGCTGACCACGTCTTCTGCCTCAGCAGCTGAACCGGTTCGTTTCAGCTCGAAGGTTGGCGAAACGGTCACCTACAAAATCAACATTCAGATCGGCATCGGTAAGGACGCTGGCAAGTACCCCGGCACGTTGACTTATCACGTCAAATCCGCCACGCCGGAATTGATCCAACTGAACGTGACGGGAGACCTGCAGGGCAAACACTCCCGCTCCCACTCATTCTTTCGCAGTAGCAGCGACTCGCCTTTGCCGACTCTCGAATCAGTTTCATGCCGGGGAGCCTTGTTGGGCATCACCCCGAGTGGCAAAGTCGAGGTGGTACAACGAGACGAGATGATAGGCCTTCTACTGGGAACGCTTGGGCAACTCGCTATCGCTCCATTGCCTCCAGCCGATGCGGCTCCCGTCAATCAACGCGCAGCCGACAACGGTGCCGATGTTGCAGTGACTTGGGATGAATCCGACACAACCACCATCGCACGCGTCAGCAGCCCCTTTGGAATGACACCGTCGTTCGCCAGCCACGCGGGTCTGAACAACAAAAAGCTTTCCATCGCGACTGAGAAGTGGAAGTACGTCGCTCATCCAGCGGTTCGCAACCGGATGAAGATTGACCACCAATACGAGTTATCCGCTCCTGAATCCGATCCACCGCTGAAGATGCAGGGTGAAGGCATCGCGTTCTTCAACTTGGACGATGGCTTCTATGAACAACTGCAAATCAATCGGGTGATCTTCCAAGCTGAGGATGGTGTGGAAGTGAAGGTTCCCGTTTCCATTTCGCTTGTTCGTGAAACGGAACAGGAACGCGCCGCCAAAATCGCTGCGGCGAAAGAAGCGACTCTCAAACGCACGCGTCCATTCACGGACGCGGAACGCAAGCAGTGGCTGCAAGCGTTGGCCCCGGGTTCGTCTGTCGCTGAGGCTCACCGTGCCATGTCAGAACTGAATTCCAGGAATCAACGACAAGACCCCGAGCTCGCACAAGCACTTTTGAAACGGGCAGAAATCTCCGACAACAACCTGAAATACTTTTACTATTCGGCGGCGGCTCGCTACGACGAATCGATCAAGCAGATGGCGGAAGACCGTCGCGATTACAGCCGCGGGATTGGAACGGTGAAGCGGACCGGTGGCCCGGTCACAACGGCCAGCCGTTTGGTTGTCGGTCAGATTTTGGCCAAATCACGAGAACGGTTCAGCGGCTACGAAGCGGTGGAAGTGAAAGAGATCCACGAACGCAACGAAGTCTCGGTGCAGTCCGTTGGCGGGAATGGCCGCGTCGAACGCGTCAATGTTTCGCTGCTGCGTTACCCGCCCGACACAGTTCAGCAGCCTGTCAACACACGGCCGGTCCCGCGAACTCGGCGTGCCGCTCCGAAACCCAAGGTTGTGGTGAATGAACCGGAAGAGATGGAAGAAGCTGATTCCGAATCTGAAATGGATGCGATCCGAACTTGGACGGACAAAACCGGGAAGTTCAAAATCGAGGCGTCCTTCCTAGCGATCAAGGACGGCAAGCTTCGCCTGAAATCCGCCGACAATAAAACCATCGAAGTCCCGCTGGCAGCACTCTCAGAAAAAGACGCCGACCTCGCCGAACGATTCCAAAAAGAATCCGAAGCCGCCGCCAATCCATTCCAAGTCGTAGCAGAATGACTCGCCGATTTAGGCCCAATGGTCAGGACGTCCGCGGCGAAGGCAATTGAAAAAGTTAAATTGACAATTGTAAATTTCAAATTGTTGGTTGGAGGACAGCTACTTCGGGTTCTGGAGATTTGCTTTTGCCGTCACAACAGATTTCCCAATGATGTTGCACAGTTGGATGCACTCATCGAGAAGCGGTTTGATGCGGTCATCGGAAAGCATCTCCGACTTCAAAATCAGCTTGACCCAAGTTCGCGATTCACGAAGCTCCTTCAACGCGATCCCCAGCTTGTGAACGAAGTCCTTCTTGCTTTCAGCAGCACACGCTTCGGCATAGTTGGGTGCGGGCGAAGTACCACTTCGCACCAGTTGGCCGGCAATGTGCCGCCCCAGGCGGGTCTCCGGCAACGCTTCGACCAATTTCCCGACGCGTGTCGCAAAATCCAGTAGCCGATCTTCTAAATCTTCACCACGCTGATCCATTGGGTCGCTCGCCGGCAGGAGACCAAACAAATTCACAATTTCAAATTGTCAATTTGACTTTTTCAATGACCGCAATCGGCAAGCAAAGCCATCTTCAATTTGCGTGTTGCCTCTCGCGTCTCATGGGAAGACTCCCCCGGAGCCATTGCGACGAACTCGCCCCGGATGGGGCCGTCATCAGTAGCTCAGGGTGGAAGCCCCGAGAACCGGTTTCGGAGACATGGTTCCCAGGGAACTCGACTGGCTTAGAATCTAGGCTCGCGACCGCGAAATGGGGTCGTTTTTCGTCAGCCCTTCTCGTCATCCGTCTGATTTGAATGACTTCCGATCTCACTGCCGCCACCGATTCTCCCGCCGAACCGCCGGATCGTTCGAAGTACCGTCTGTTGGTGGTCGACAATGAAGCTGCCCACGCGCGAGCGATGACGGAGAGTCTGGAGAAGGTCGGCTACGTTTGCGAAGTCGCAACCAGCGGCCCCGATGCGGCCGCCCTGATCCAGCGAGAAACGTTCGACATCATCATCACGGACATGGTGATGAACGACGTTGACGGAATGAAAATCCTCGCCCTGGCAAAGGAACGGCTGCCCGAATGCGAAGTCGTGATGGTGACCGGGCACGCGACGGTTCCGATTGCTGTCGAAGCGATGCAGCAAGGCGCGTTCAATTTCCTTGAGAAACCGATCACTCCCAGTCGCCTCCGGGCAATCGTCGAGAAGGCAGCCGAGAACGTCGAACTGCGACGAACAAACACCGAGTTGATGCAGCGACTCGATGAACGATTCGGTTTCGAAGGCATCATCTACACCAGCAAAAAAATGCAGACGGTCATCGATCGTTTGCGACGCATCGCGGCCACGGATGCTACCGTGCTGATCACCGGTGAATCCGGAACCGGCAAAGAAATGGTGGCACAAGCCATCCACCAAAACAGCCCTCGTAAAAACAAACGCATCGTCGCGCTCAACACACGGGCGGTGTCCGAGAATTTGGTCGAGAGCGAACTGTTCGGCCACGTCAAAGGATCCTTCACCGACGCTGTCTCAGACCGAGAAGGTGCGTTTGAATATGCCAACGGCGGCACGCTGTTTTTGGACGAAGTCGGCGACATGCCGATGAGCACCCAGATCAAGCTGCTGCGAGTGCTGGAAGAAAGCCAAATCACTCGCGTCGGTGGAAACAAGTCGATCAAGGTCAACGTTCGTTTGATCTCGGCCACCAACCGGCCACTCGAAGAAATGATCGACGCGGGAACATTCCGGAACGACCTTTACTTTCGACTCAAGGTGGTGACGATCGAGTTGCCGCCATTGCGGGAACGCCGTGACGATGTGATCGCGTTGATGGACCATTTTCGCAAAATGTTCTTGCGGCGGCATGGCAAATCGTCTGCCCATTTCACTCCCGCGGTGACCAAGAAATTCTTTGCCTACGATTGGCCCGGCAACATCCGCCAGCTTCGAAACTTTGTCGAAACGATGGTGGTGCTGGACACCGACGGGTCGCTCGACGAAGACGATTTGCCGCCGGAGTTGATCGACGACGCACCTCAAGAGGGCGAAGAGTCGCAAGGCCCCGCTTTGATCGAAGGCAACATGAATTTCGTCGGCAGGCCGCTGGCTGAAATTGAACGCTGGGCAATCGAAGAGACGCTGAAACTAACCGGTAACAATCGCGAAGAAGCAGCGAAAATCCTTCAAATCGGCGCTCGAACGCTCTATCGCCGACTCGACCAATACAAAAAAGATGAAGACGAAGCGGAAGCCAAATCGTAGACCATCGTCTCGACAATTCACCGCTTCTCGACCAGCAACTTCCCGTCCTTTCAATCGCTACCGGATCCAAGAATGCAACCTTTGCCTTTCCCTTCGTTGACCCTGACCGCCGAAGCCAAACTCGACCTCGCCAAAGCAGGCGTGCTGGTCCTCGGCGTCGAACCGGCCGGCGATTCAGCGGAATCATCCGACGGCAAAGCAACCGCGAAATGCGTTGCCATCTCGGCGTTGCCTGAATCGCTCGCCAAGACCGTTCAAAACGCGTGCGACTCCGGCGAAGTGAATGGCAAACCGGGTGAGCTGACCAGCTTCGCAACCGGCGACGCTCAAACACCATGGATCGTGCTCGCTGGTCTGGGCGCAAGCGACAAACGAACTCGCGGTGCCGCAATTGAACTGGGGGCCGCCGTGATTCGCAGCTTGGCCAGCAAACCTCGCCAGCAAATCACGTTCGCATTGGGCGATGGTATCACCGCCGACAATCACGATGCCGTCGTTGCCGGTGCGGTCTCCGGGTGCGAAGGCCAACACCTGTATCAACGCGAACCATCCGTCTCGGTTCCCAACGCGATCGCGTTTGTTGGTTACTCAGCCGAAGCCGTTTCGCGAGGCGAAAAGCTCGGCCAATCGATCAATCACACACGGCGTCTGGTCAACGAGCCACCGTCGATCATGAACCCAACCGGCTTCGCTCAATACGCTGAAAAGATTGCCAGCGATTGCGGACTGAAGTGCGAAGTCTGGGATGAGAAAAAACTGGAAGCTGAAAATTGCCGAGCCATCCTGGCGGTCGGTCGAGCATCCACCAGCCCACCGCGTTTGGTGATGCTGCGTCACGACGGCGGTGGCGATGAAGCCCCGCTCGTGATCGTCGGCAAAGGCGTCACATTTGATTCCGGTGGATTGTCACTCAAACCCAGCGACGGGATGGTCGACATGAAGTGCGACATGGCGGGTGCCGCGACCGTCGTTGGCGTGATGAACGCACTTGCGAAACTGAAGGTGCCACGCAACGTCATCGGACTGTGTGGGCTCGCTGAAAACATGGTCAGCGGCGACAGCTACAAACTCGGCGACGTAATCGAAACCCGCAGCGGCAAAACGATCGAGATCCTCAACACCGACGCCGAAGGCCGCGTGGTTTTGGCCGACACCCTGGACGTTGCTGTGCAACAAAAACCCCAAGCCATCGTCGACCTGGCCACGCTCACCGGTGCTTGCATGGTGGCCCTGGGAATCGATGTCGCCGGATTGATGACCAACGACCAAACCCTTTGCGACGCGGTTCAAAACGCAGCGGAATCCGAGTGCGAACCCGTTTGGCAATTGCCGATGTTCTCGCTGTACGACGACAAAGTCAAAAGCAAGGTGGCCGACATCAAGAACGTCGGCGAAGGTCGCTGGGGCGGCGCCATCACCGCCGCGAAATTCCTGGAGAACTTTGTCGCCGACGTGCCTTGGGTTCACATCGACATCGCTGGCCCAGCCTTCGTTGACTCGCCCAAGCCTCATCGTGACGCAGGTGCCACCGGCGTGATGGTACGAAGCCTCGTCCGCTGGATCGAAAACGCATCGTAAGCAGCCACGTCAATTCGTAGCCGCATTCGCCAAGAATTCGGTTCACGACACCCGTAGGCCATGTCCCACATGGCACCCACGCCGATGCTTTGGAACAAAGCGAGGCGTCATCGAAATGCCCTCGCGAGGCCAGCGTTCACCGGCCAAGAACCATCGCCAGGTGGAAACTGGCCTACAGCAGCTTCGAATTGCATAACGCGAATTTTCGCGAGACCGAAAGACTTAGCGGTGCGGCGCAAGCCGCCCGGTGAGAAACCGGAGGGCTCGCGCCCTTCCGCTACTTCCATTCACGCATTCCGCTGCCCTATCAAGCAATCAGCGGCTCAATCACCTTGCCGCCAAACTGGCTGAGCTGTTTGAAGCGGCCGGCGTGATAGTACGTCAGCTTGTTGTCATCGAGCCCCAACAACCGCAGCAACGTGACATGGAAGTCGCGAACGGGCCGCACCTCTTCGACCGCCGTCATCCCAGTCTCATCGGTCGCGCCGATCGTGTGCCCCGCGTTGACGCCTCCGCCGGCCATCCAAATCGTCATCGCGTTGGCGTTGTGATCGCGTCCGTACGCAGTCCCGCCACGAACGCCGTTGTCGGGAGAGCGTCCGAATTCACCGCACCACACGACCAAGGTGCTCTCGAGCAATCCGCGTTGTTTCAAGTCTTGGATCAAGGCTGCGATGGGTTGGTCGACACCTCGCACCAAATTCCCGTGCGCCCGTTCGATGTAATCATGGCTGTCCCAGGTTCCGTTGTACAACTGAACAAAACGCACTCCCTTCTCAACCATCTTGCGAGCCAACAAACACTTGCGTCCAAAAGCATCGGTGGCATCGTTCCCGATCCCATACATAGCGAACGTTTCCTTCGTCTCGCCGGAAAGGTCCATCGCTTCGGGAACTTCCGTCTGCATCCGAAACGCCAACTCGTAACTTTCCAGACGCGCAGACAATTCATCATGCTCGGGATGCTTGGCAGCATGTCGCTGATTCATCCGCGAAAGCAGATCCAGATTCAATCGCTGCCTCGTTCGGCTGACTCCGACCGGTGGCTGCAAATCCAAAATGGGTGACCCTTTGGCTCGCAGCGGCGTGCCTTGATAAAACGCCGGCAGATAACCATTGCTCCAATTCGCCGCTCCACCTTGTGGGTACGAAACCTCTGGCAAGACGATGAACCCAGGCAGACTCTGGTTCTCGGAACCCAGCCCATAAGTCACCCAAGCCCCGATGCCGGGATCGCCGCCGAAACGATTGCCGCAATTCATTTGATACATCGCGGTGGGATGATTGACACTGTCGACTTGGCATCCACGGTAGAAACAAAGCTCGTCCGCGACCTTTGGCAGATGCGTCCAGTTGTCCGCCATCGGCGCACCGCTCTCGCCGTGCCTCGAAAAAGAAAAGGGGCTTTGAACGAAGTAACGTTTGCCGCTTTCCATCGCGGATTTCTGTTGCCCTTGGCGAACAAACTCCTGCAAGTGCAACTGGTTGAGTTTGGGCTTGGGATCGAACGTGTCGATGTGCGACGGACCACCTTCCATCATCAAGAAAATACAGTTCTTCGCCTTGGCCGGAACATGCCCGGGCTTGGGCTGCATCGGTGCGGCTTGGCTGGCCTGATCGCGTGTGGCGTCCGCGGAGGCTTCGTCCGCCAACATCGATGCCAGCGCAATCCCGCCCAGCGACGTTCCCATCCGAAACAAACTTTCGCGTCGTGGCATCACAAACATCACATCCACCTCATCAAGGACGAACCACGCCGAATAACATCAATACACATAGACAAACTCGTTGCAATTCAGCAGCACCAAACAAACGTCCGCCAACGCCCACGTGTGGCGATCCACATCGGCCGGTTGCAAATCGGGTCGAAAGTCCACGTTGGCGTGCAAGCGTTCAACAAACTCAAACTTCTCGCCCGTGTTCTCTTCCACCGCCTTGCGAACCACTTCCAAAGGCGGCCGGGAACGTTCGGGTGGCGACGCCGGAAGAATTTCTTGCACGCGAGACCAGTGTGCCAGCATCTCATTCATTTCTTCGCGCGAAGGTGATCGAGACAACACCAGTTCAAAACACCGGGTGATCGCGTCCTCGTCCGATTCCGTTTCGCGACGCGCCCGATCCGCGAGCGCCAAAGCACGAGAGTGCGTGCTTTGCCCATTGAAGAGGCTGAAGACTTGGGGCGTGACCGTGGAGGCGGAACGTCGCTCACAGGAGAAATCGGGCGACGGCACATTGAACACTTCCAGGAACGGATCAATCAATCCGCGAAGTTTCAACACATAGATGGATCGCCGATGCCGGTCCTGGGGTTTGGGATTGGGAACCCAAGCGGCGGCAAACGTCCCCATGACTTGCCGAGGCTGCAACGCAACTTCCTGATTGATTTCGGGACGACATGGGATCCCGCCCAACACCGGGTTCAGTTCTCCGGTCACGGCCAACATCGAATCCCGCAATTCTTCGGCACTCAACCGTCGCGGCTTGAACCCTTGATAGGGCTGAGTCGATACGTTGGAACTGGAACGACAATACACGTCTGAGTTCATGATCCGGCGATGCATCGCTTTGATCGACCAGTTCTCTTCCACCAGCGTGGCCGCCAACCAATCCAGCAGCTCTGGATGCGTCGGCGGTTTTCCCGTTGCGCCAAAGTTGTTGGCGTTGCCCGCGATGGCGTCTCCGAAATGCCATTGCCACAAACGATTGACGATCACGCGAGACGTCAAAGGGTTTTCGGGTGCCGCCACCCAATTCGCAAACGCGGCCCGGCGTCCTTCAATGGCAACCGGAATGTCCGCCGAGACTTGATTCTCAATCACGCTCAGCACGCCTGGCGAAACCGCCTCGCCGGCTGAAAAGGGATCACCGCCAGTCAAGATCACGCTGGATTCCAGCTCTCCCTTCGTCCACCGATCCTTTGGCATTCGAATCGGACTCATGACCGAAGTTCGCGAAACGGTTCGTCCGCTGTAGACAGCCAAAGCATACGGCTGGTAGCGTTCTTGTTCCCAACGCAAACGTTGCAGTCCCTTTCGTGCGACGCGTTCCTTCCCAAATTGCTCCGGCGTGAACCCGACCAACTTGGGCGGGTAGTCGCTCTCAGGAACTCCCGCCGCTCGCATCGCATTGCGAGCGGATGTGAACAGCGATTTCACTTTCCCCTTGGATCGCAAACGTTTCAGTTCCTCGTTCCAAGCAGCCGGGTCCTTGCCGTTTTCCTGAAACCAAAGTTGCGAGTTATCCAAGAGCACCTGTTCGATTTCCTCAAGCGTTCGCTCGTGAATATGTTTTGAACGATCGAGATAACGTTTCTCATCAAAGCCAGCCCGGTTCTCGTCGTCTAAGAAATCAGCCTTTCGTTCGGCGAGCTGTGTCGTCGCGAAGACAGCTTGGACGGAGTAGTAATCCCGCGTCGGGATCGGATCAAACTTGTGATCGTGACAGCGAGCACACTGCAAGGAATGCCCCAAAAACGTTTCACCGACGCTGTTGGTCACATCGTCGAGGAATCGTTGACGAGCCACCTTGGCGACCTCCATCGAAGTCAACTCCCAAGGTCCCATCCGCAAAAAACCGGTGGCGATCAAACACTCGGGATCGTTGGGATCAATCTCGTCGCCCGCGATCTGTTCTCGAATGAATTGGTCGTACGGCTTGTCTTCATTGAAGGAGCGGATGACGTAGTCGCGATACCGCCACGCGTTCCCGCGTTCGAAATCATTCGCGAATCCGGAGGAGTCGGCGTAGCGAACGACATCCAACCAATCCTGAGCCATCCGCTCGCCGTAGTGAGGTGACTGCAGCAATCGTTCGAGCAACTTTTCAAATGCGACACGGTCGTCGGCCGGATCTTGGAGGAAACGTTCCACCTCCGAAGGCGTCGGCGGCAATCCGGTCAAGTCGTAAGTCGCTCGGCGAATCAGGGTTCGACGATCGGCACGCGGTGCCAGATCGGTCCCGTCAGCCAAGCCGTCTTCGATCAAGACATCGATCGGATTTCGATCCGTCTTCAACGCAGGCTTCTGCACCGGTTGATAGGCCCACAATCCGGTCGGGTCATATTTCCGGTTCGTCCAATGTTCATCAAGCCCACCGGACGTTGCGACAGCGATGCCATCTTCGGCGGACCATTCGCTTTCATAGGCCGCTTGGATCTCGGCCACGCGATCCTCGTCCGGCCAAACCGCACCGGAGGCAATCCAGTCTCGCAGCCATTCCAGTTGCTGCTCTGAAAGTTGCTCAGCTTCCTTGGGTGGCATCTCCGACCAATCATCGCTGGTTCGGGTCGATGCGAGATACAAAGGGCTGTGTTCCGGCTCACCAGGAACAACCGCGGCTTCCCCGCTGTCGCCGCCAGTGTTCAAGCCAGCGAACGAACGCAAATCCAACGAGCCTTCGATCAATTCCGGGTCCTGCCCATGACACCCCAAACACTTTTCGCGAAGCAGCGGTGCCACCCGGCGAACGAACAACGCTTCGGATTCAGACACACGCGACGATTCTGCGATGTCATCGGCAAACATGTGGCCACCCAACAAGATCGCCAGCAACAACAGCGTCAGCGGTTTTCCGAGGGTCGTCAGAATACGAACTCGCATGCGATGTTGGGCCACGGGTGAATGAATCCTTCGCGTCCTGCCAGACGCATCGGGTTTGAGTTTGGGAGGTCAACCGAACTCAACCAGGGTAACCCATGCTGACACCTGATGCTCTATGGAGCCCTGTTCAACCGACGAAAACGCCACTGAAAAACTGGCCCCATTCGACGCTTCGTAAGTTCTGTCCCACACACACGATCGGTCAAACGAGCAAACCACTTTCGCGATTCCAGCGTCACTTTGGCATCACGTTCAAACGACAAGTCCGCCTCGGGGAATACGATGGTTGACCTCGATTGCAATTGTCCCCACACCATTCCGATCATCAGCCACTCCATGCACCATCGAATTTGGATCCTCCTCGCCGCCTGCCTGACGACTTGCGTTTCTGCATCGGCTCAAAACCGCGAAAGAGTGAAAGAATCTCGCCCCAACGTGATCTTGGTTGTGACCGATGACCAGGGTTACGGCGACATGTCATGCCACGGCAACCCTTGGCTCAACACACCCAACCTGGATCGACTCGCGACGCAAAGCGTGCGACTGGAAAACTTTCATGTCGATCCGGTTTGCACACCCTCTCGAGCCGCATTGATGACGGGCCGCTACTGCACGCGAGTGGGTGCGTGGGCGGTCACCGAAGGCCGCCAGTTGCTCGATCCCGACGAAACAACCATGGCCGAAATTTTTCGCGACTCGGGCTATCGGACCGGCATGTTTGGCAAGTGGCATCTGGGTGACCCGCCGCCGTTTGCACCTCGCGAACGAGGTTTTGAAACTGTGGTTCGTCACATGGCGGGCGGCGCAGACGAGATCGGAAACCCGACCGGCAATGATTACTTCGACGACACGTATTACCGAAATGGAACGCCAGAATCGTTCGACGGATATTGCATCGACATCTGGTTCGAGGAAGTGATGGACTTCATCCAGGAGGAATTCGAACAACCGTTCTTCGTTTACCTTCCCACCAATGCGATGCACAGTCCCTACCTGGTTGCCGATCGTTATTCCGATCCATTCGAGCAGCAAGGGATCGAACCCAAGCGTTCCGCGTTCTATGGGATGATTCAAAACTTTGACGAGAACCTTGGCCGACTGCTGAAGAAGCTCGACCAAGACAACCTGCGCGACAACACGTTGCTGGTTTTCATGAGCGACAATGGCACGGCGCAAGGAGCCAGCGAACAAAATCGGAAGGACGGATTCAACGCGGGCATGCGAGGCAAGAAGGGTTCGGTCTACGAAGGCGGGCACCGCGTTCCCTGCTTTGCAAGCTGGCCTGCGAAGTGGGACGGCAATCGCCGAGTCCACCAATTGACTTGCCATCGTGACTGGTTGCCAACCCTGATCGATCTTTGTGATCTGAAGCGACCAGCCGACGTCTCCTTCGACGGGCGTTCGATGGCGGGACTGCTCGGTGGTTCTTCCCAGCAGTGGCCTGAACGAACCCTGATCATAGAACGCCAATCGGACAACGTCGTTTCGGCAACGAAGACGCAGGGCAGGGCACAGCCACCGTTCGCCGTGCTGACAAATCGATGGCGATTGGTTCGCGACGAACTGTACGACATTCGAAACGATCCCGGGCAATTCAAGAACGTCGCCGCCGAGCATCCTGAGGTGGTGCGTGAACTGCGAGCTGCGTACGACGCCTACTTTGAGGACGTTCACGGAAGCCGCAAGGACGTGGTTCGGTTCATCGTCGGAAAGGACACCACGCCCACACTGATCACGGTCCGAGACTGGCACCCGACCGAAGGGAGAGTGATCTGGAAACCGTCTCAATTGCCGGACAACGATCTGCTGATCAACGGTTTCTGGGAAATTGAAGTCGCGGAAGCGGGGCGATACAGCATTGAGCTACGCCGGTTTCCCGATGACGCGTTGGCTCCCATTCAAGCCGACCAGGCTCGCCTTCGCGTGGGTACGATCGAGCAAACACAAACGCTGAAGCCGGAAGAATCATCCGTCACCTTCGAGATCGATCTTCCCGCTGGTCCACATCGATTGCAAACCTGGTTGCGTGACGCGGCCAGCCAGAAAATTCGCGGGGCATACTTTGTGGAATTCACACGCATCAAGCCGAGCGATTTGTCTTCGCGTCGATGAAGGCAAGAGCGCGGAGTGGACGTCTGTTTTCGCCGGGCTTGGAAGCCCAGCGTACTGTTCTCGCTCGCGCCGGGCTTGGAAGCCCAGCGTACTTTGTCCGTACAACGGGCTTCCAAGCCCGTTGAATCAACTACCGACCAACTAAACTCTATCCTCCGCTGCCCCGGTTCCCTCCCCACATCCTCACGTACCCCATGCATCTGGCACCCTCCTTCTCATTTCATTCCATCCACACCCAACGCAGCAGCCGCCTGTGGATGCTCGCAACGCTCATCGCGTGCATTTCCAATCACGCGGCGCCGGCAAACGCGGAAACGCAACCCAAGCCTTCCAAACCCAATGTGCTCTTCATTGCTGTCGACGACTTGGCATCGACGCTGGGGTGCTACGGCGATGTGGTTGCCAAGACACCCAACATCGACCGATTGGCGGCGACGGGAACCTGTTTCCGCCGAGCGTACAACCAACTGCCGCTTTGCAATCCCACGCGAGCGTCGGTGATGACCGGACTGCGTCCCGATCAAATCAAAGTCTACGACCTCGACCGACATTTTCGCGATGAAGTTCCGAACGTCGTCACGTTGTCGCAAGCATTCCAACAAGCCGGTTACTTTGCCGCTCGAGTCGGCAAGATCTATCACTACAACGTGCCGGCCTCGATCGGAACGGACGGCTTTGATGACCCGCCATCGTGGAACCAAACGGTCAATCCCAAGGGACGGGACAAAGACGAAGAACACCTCATCTTCAATGCTGAACCGCACCGGAAGATCAGCGGAGCGCTGAGTTGGTTGGCGGCCGATGGCGAAGACGAAGAACAGACCGATGGCATGATCGCAACGGAGGCGATCCGGATAATGCGAGAGAAGAAGGACGAGCCATTTTTCTTGGGTGTCGGTTTCTTTCGACCACACACTCCCTATGTCGCGCCGAAGAAATACTTCGACATGTACCCGTTGGAGTCATTGCGATTGCCCTTCGCTCCCGCCGGTGATCGCGATGACATTCCTACGGCGGCGTTCGCTCACAATTGTCCGGTTCCCAACTATGGGCTCGATGAACCAACGCTATTAAAGGCGACTCAGGCTTACTACGCGTGCGTGTCGTTTGTCGACGCTCAAGTCGGACGCTTGCTCGATGCACTGGATGAACAGGGACTGGCCGACAACACGATCGTGGTGTTCTGGAGCGATCACGGTTACCACCTTGGGGAACACAACGGAGTCTGGCAGAAGCGAACGCTGTTCGAAGAAGGAGCCCAATCGCCGCTGATCATTCGCGATCCATCGCAAACGGGACACGGGTCCTGCAATCGGATTGTCGAGTTCGTGGACATCTACCCGACGCTCACCGATTTGGCTGGGATTGAGTCACCGAGCGGGCTGGCCGGTCGCAGCTTGAAACCATTGCTGAACGATCCGGTCGCCCAGTGGAACGGCACGGCGATCACGCAAGTCTTGCGTCCGGCGGATGATCGGTTGCCCGAGCAAGTGATGGGATGCAGCATTCGAACGCATCGCTACCGATACACCGAATGGGCTGAAGGCCGGCACGGGGTCGAGCTTTACGACCACCAAAGCGATCCGAACGAATTCGAGAACCTGGCCGAGAATCCGGATGAGCGAGCTCTTGCTGCCATCCGGCGATTGCGTCCTTTACTGCGAGAGAAAGCGTCGGGTGAGATCCCGACGGTTCCGGTCAATCCGGCTCGGTTGTAGAGAGCATCGAGGCAGATATCGCCGGGCTTGGAAGCCCAGCGTACGTTTTGCTGGTCGCCGGGCTTGGAAGTCCAGCGTACTCTCGCTCGCATAATGGGCTTCCAAGCCCGTTGCACTCAACAACTACCGATTCACTCGTCGGTGACGCAGCCTTCGCTGGCGCTCTTCACGCACTTGATGTACTTGTAGAGCGTTCCGCGAGTGGCTTTCAGTGGCGGTGCGGTCCACTTGGATCGACGAGCTTCCAATTCCGCCGCGTCGACTTCCAAATCCAACGAGTTCGTTTCGGCGTCAATCGTGATCGTGTCGCCATCTTCGATCAGTGCAATCGGACCACCGACTTGGGCTTCGGGGGTGATGTGGCCAACGATGAAGCCGTGGCTGCCGCCGCTGAAACGGCCGTCCGTCAGCATCGCAACGTCGCTTCCCAAACCAGCACCCATGATGGCACTGGTCGGAGTCAACATCTCGGGCATGCCGGGTCCACCCTTGGGTCCTTCGTAACGGATCACGACGACGTCGCCCTTTTGAATTTGCTTTTGCTCCAAGGCTGCAAGCATCAATTCTTCGTTGTCATAAACACGAGCCGGTCCGCTGAACTGCAGGCCTTCTTTCCCGGTGATTTTCGCGACAGCGCCTTCGGTTGCGAGCGAGCCCTTCAGGATTCGAATGTGACCTGATTTCTTGATTGGCTCTTCGACCGTCGACACGATTTTTTGGCCGGTCTTCAAACCAGGCAAATCGGCCAAGTTCTCGGCCAGAGTCTTGCCAGTGACGGTCATGTGCTCGCCTTTGATCATGCCCTTTTCGAGCAAGTACTTCATCACGGCGGGCGTGCCACCAACGCTGTGAAGGTCTTCTTGCACGAACTTGCCGCTGGGTTTCAAGTCGGCCAAGAACGGTGTGCGATCGCTAACCGATTGGAAGTCTTCGATCGTCAGTGGCACATCGACACTGCGAGCCATCGCGATCAAGTGAAGCACCGCGTTGGTGCTGCCACCGAGAGCCATCAACGTCACCATCGCGTCTTCGAATGCGCCGCGAGTCATGATGTCGCGAGGCTTGATGTCTTTCTTCAGCAGTTCCAGGATGGCTTGGCCGGCTCGTTTGCATTCCTCTTTCTTTTCAGGATGCTCAGCAGGGATGCTGGCGGAGTAGGGCAGGGCCATGCCCAAGGCTTCGATCGCGGTGGCCATGGTGTTGGCCGTGTACATGCCGCCGCAGGCTCCCGCACCGGGACAACTTCGACGAACGATTTCACTGCGTTCTTCTTCGCTGATTTGTCCGGCGATGTATTGGCCGTAACACTGGAACGCGCTGACAATGTCCAGCTTCTCGTCGCGGTAGCTGCCGGGCTTGATGGTTCCGCCGTAGACCATGATGGCGGGACGATTCAGGCGTCCCATCGCCATCAAACAACCAGGCATGTTCTTGTCGCAGCCGGGCAGGGTGATCAACGCGTCGTACCACTGAGCCCCCATGATCGTTTCGATCGAGTCGGCAATCAGATCGCGACTCTGCAACGAGAAACTCATCCCGTCGGTGCCCATCGAGATACCGTCCGAGACACCGATGGTGTTGAAACGCATGCCGACCATGCCGGCGTCGGTGACACCCGCTTTGACGTCCGCGGCAAGATCCAACAAGTGCATGTTGCAGCTGTTGCCCTCGTACCACATGCTGCCGATGCCGACTTGAGGCTTGTTCATGTCCTCGGAGGACATGCCGGTGGCGTAGAGCATTGCCTGCGACGCACCCTGGCTTTTCGGCTGGGTGATCTTGCTGCTGTACTTGTTCAGTGCATTGGAATCGGATTCAGGCTGAGACGCGGTCATGAGATCGTTTTGGCAGGGGAAAGCGGCCGGAGATGGGTGGCAACACCTTGAAAGGGTCAAAGAGTATGATCGGTGACATGAAAACTACAAAGACGGGGCAGTTCATCTCACGAACACCCCAGACAAAGTTCCCTTCTCCGCCGTTCGGAATTGAGACCGGTTTCAATTCAAAAAAGCGAATTTCGACCATGAGCACACCCCATTTGTTGTCCGCGAAAGTCTCGTTTGCTCATGTCACCACGGCGTTGATGTTGGCGGTCGTCTGGGTGGCGGCGGGGCAGGGCACTCAAGCCCAAGACCAACCCAAATTGGCGACCACGGCGGAGAAACCGAGCGAAGATCTCGGCGTCAGCGATGAAGAATTCAAAACTCGAAGCCGGTCGTTGTTTGACGGCCAAATCCTGGCGGGATTTGAGGGGGATGCTTCGTGGTTCCGGATCGAAGACGAATCGATCGTGGCAGGCCGACTCGACCAACCGATTCCCAAGAACCAGTTTCTGGCCACGACCGAGAAGTTTGACAACTTCGAATTTCGGGCTGAGATTCGAATGCGTGGCGAAGGCCGCAACGCGGGCATTCAATTCCGCTCGCGACGCCCGAAGAAAAGCGACGATGTGCCTCCGCATGAGATGATCGGGTATCAGGCCGACGCGGGTTATTCCGCTGAACGATCCATTTGGGGTGCGTTGTACGACGAATCTCGACGGCGTCGGATGCTGCAACTGCCCGAACCGCCGTTCGAGGTCGAGTGGAAACAACCGGCGGCAGGGCAGGACGCTGCAACCGAAACATCCGAACAAGCCAATCAAGGCTCACAATCAGCGACACCGGAACAAACCGACCGCCCCGAACAAACCGACTGGGTCAAGATGCGGATTGTATGCCACGGACCTCGAATCCAAATCAGCCTCAACGGTGTTCAGACGGTCGACTACATTGAAACCGAAGAAGGCATTCCACAGGTTGGCGTGATCGCGTTGCAAATCCATTCCGGAAAACCCGCGGAAGCTTGGTATCGAAATCTGCGCATTCTTGGACTGGACTGATGGCATCCGACATTCGATTTGTTTACTTCGACCTCGGGAACATCCTGGTCTCGTTTGACCGCAACCTTGCCAGCGACAATGTGGCGGACTTATTCGGTGGAACCCGCGAAGCGTCCGACGAAATCCTTCACGTTGGTGGTTTGCAAAATCAGCTGGAAACCGGACTGATCTCAGAAGAGGAGTTCGCCCAAGCGGTTCGTGATGCTTACGCGACGTTGGTGCAGCCCAATGGGATGGTCGCGACAGGCGACATCATGCGAGCGATTAGTGACATGTTCACACCGATCGAGTCGATGGTTGCCGTTCTGCAATCATTGCGTGAGGCGAAGGTGCCGATCGGAATCCTCAGCAACACGTGTGCGGCCCATTGGAACTGGGTCAACGGCCGAGGCTGGGAAATCATGAGCGGTCCATTTGACGTGCAAGTCGTCAGCTACGAGGCCCAGAGCATGAAACCGGACCGCGTCATTTATGAAACGGCGATGAAGTTGGCCAGCGAGTGCTTGGCAATGCGACCGGGCGAAGGTGACAATGCGGAATTGCGACCGGAAGAAATTCTCTTCGTCGACGATCGCGAGGAAAACGTGGAAGCCGCACTCGCTCACGGATGGAAGGCGGAAGTGTGTTTGGGCGGTGAACAGGCAATTGATGTTTTGCGACGACACGGATTCGATGTCCCTCTCGCATCCACCGCATAGGAAACCGAGTGAAGCACATGGACAATCCACTCTCTCCGCGAAGCACCGCAACGGCTCCGCACATCAACACGGCAACCTCGCACATCGCGACGCCGCCGCTGGACAGTTCGCCCAGAACCGTTGCCGCGATTGACATTGGTGCGACCAGCATCCGGATGGCCATCGCTGAAATCCTGCACGACGGCAGCGTGCGAACCCTTGAGTCATTGCTGCAACCGGTCGACTTGGGTCGCGATGCATTCGAAACGCGACGATTGTCTCGCAAAGGCATCGAACGAGCCGCGGCGGTTCTAAGACGTTTCCGCCGAGTCTTGCGGGAATACGGCATCGACTCAACAAACGACATTCGCGTTGTCGCAACCAGCGCCGTTCGCGAAGCGAGCAACCGCGTGGCATTCATTGACCGAGTTTATGTGGCGACCGGTTTGGACGTCGAACCGATCGACGAAGCCGAAGTGAACCGCATCACTTACATGGGCATCACACCCCAGTTGATGGCTTTGGCGGAAACGGCCGAAAGCAAATCGTTGGTGGTCGAAGTCGGCGGTGGCAGCACCGAGTTGCTGGTCATTCGCGGCGGCAATGTTTTGCACAGTGAGTCGTTTCGCTTGGGGTCGCTGCGATTGTTGCAAACGCTCGATGCATCGGGTGCCCGCGGCGTGCGTTGGCGAGAGTTGCTGGAAACCCACATCCGCCGAATCCTGGTTCGGATCGGTGATCAGGTTCGCACGGACACGCAGCTGCACTTGGTCGCGATCGGCGGCGACATCCGATTTGCCGCTCACCGATTGATCGAAGATTGGGACGAAACCAATCTGGCTCGCGTTCCAGTCGACAAGCTCGAAGAACTGACCCAGCAAATCCTTGAAATGGGCGAAGACGCGGTCGTCAAAAAGTTTGGCGCGACCTTTGTCGAAGCGGAAACGCTCGCCCCGGCTCTGCTGGCTTACACGATGCTGGCACGGCACTTTGACTTGAAACACATCCTGGTCAGCGACATCAATCTGCGAGACGGGTTGCTGGCCGACATCGTTCAGGGCGGCAACTGGACCAGCGAATTTCGTCAACAAATCATTCGCTCGGCGGTGTCACTCGGACGCAAATACCAAATCGACGAGATCCATTCGCGGGCCGTCGCGGAATTGGCTCGCCGTTTGTTTGAAGAGCTCGCCAAAGAACATCAGCTGGACGCTCGCTACGAAGTGCTGTTGTACGTGTCGGCATTGCTGCACGAAGTCGGTTTGTACATCAGCCTGCACAGCAACCACAAACACGCTTACTACATCATCCGAAACAGCGAACTGTTTGGGCTGTCTCAGCAAGAGTTGATGTTGGTGGCGTTGGTCGCTCGGTATCACCGCCGGGCTTCACCACAAAGCAACCACGAAGGATACGGATCGCTTGACCGACACGACCGAGTGGCGGTGGCCAAGATGGCCGCGATTTTGCGATTGGCGATCGCGTTGGATGACACGCGCAGCGGCCGAATTCGCGAAATCAATGTGACGCAAGAAGGCAAGCGATTAGTCATCTCGGCGCCGGGGGTCGACGATGTCTCGCTGGAACAAATCGCAATGCGAAGTCATTCCGGATTGTTCCAAGACATCTTCGGCAAACCCGTCCTACTGAGACCCGAGGTAAAGTGATGCCGGAGCAGCAAGTGTCCGCGAATAACGGCAAGCACTCTCGAACTGCCGCGACGTTTTCTGGCCGTGTTACTGGGATGTCCTGCGGTGCGGGGTTGGCCCATTCTCGCTTGGGATGGGTCTTCGTGTTGATGGCAATCGCAACACCCGCATGGTCACAATCACCTCGCTCTTCACAATCCTTTCTCAATCCATCTCCATCGACCAGCGACAGTTCCTTGGCTCAGCCTCCTCATTTGATTCTGGGCCAAACCGGTTCGTCACGATCTGCCCGCGAAGATCATTACGCGGCTGCACGTCGCAAACTGGTTGAAACTCGAATTCGCACCGCGGGCGTGACCAACGAAGCGGTTCTGAAATCGATTGAGACCACGCCTCGACACGAGTTTGTTCCCGCGGCCGTGCGTGACAAAGCGTACTTCGACATGGCTTTGCCCATCGGCTCGGCACAAACGATCAGCAGTCCGTTCATCGTCGCGTCGATGACCGAAACGCTTGACCCCAAACCGACCGACAAGGTGCTGGAGATCGGCACCGGCAGTGGTTATCAAGCCGCCGTACTCAGTCCCTTGGTTGCGGAAGTCTATTCGATTGAAATCGTCGACGAACTCGGCAGGCGTGCGGCGGGAGTACTCAGCAAACTGGGTTATGAAAACGTCCACACTCGCATCGGGGATGGTTTCCTTGGTTGGCCGGAAGCCTCTCCTTTCGACAAAATCATCGTGACGTGCAGCCCCGAGTCAGTGCCGGTTCCGCTGGTCGAACAACTTCGCGAAGGCGGGTCGATGATCATTCCCGTCGGCGAACGCTATCAACAAACGCTGTACCGGATGACCAAACGTGATGGTGAGTTGGTTCGCGAACCGCTGCGACCGACACTATTCGTTCCCATGACGGGCACGGCGGAGGACGCTCGCCAAACGCTGCCTGATCCCGCCAACCCCAAGGTCGTCAACCAAGATTTTTCCGATCCGCCCGGAACCGACGATCCGGAGGGATTTGTGCCGGGATGGTATTACGGTCGCCAAGTCGAACAGGTCGCACTGCCGGCAGACGGAGCGGAAGGTGCGAAGGATTCCGGGTTGGTACGGTTTGAAAACGAGACCCCCGGTTTGGGATCGCACTTGTTACAAGGCATCGCAATCGACGGAACCAAAGTTTCTTTGATTCGCCTGTCTGCCCGCCTTCGAACCGAGAAAGTCGTGAAAGGGCCTGATCCGGATGCGTGGCCAATGGTCGCGATCAGTTTCTACGACGAGCTACGGCGTGACCTGGGAACGTTTTCGATGGGTCCGTATCGAGGAACCCGCCCGTGGCGTGACGACAGCCGTTTGGTGAGGGTCCCGCGGGCAGCTCGAGAGGGAATTGTGCGAATCGGATTGTTTGGAGCGACCGGGACAGTTGAGTTTGACCACGTCTCCATCGAGAAGATTGACTGAATGTCCAACGGACAAAGCATTCATCTAGGAACAAAGTCGCTTCCGAAAACGGCTCTTTCGAGCTTTTGGCCACCACAACGCAATCCGATTATTTTACCCAGTCTTCTTGATCGGCAACGCCGGTCCGCTATCCTGGCGACGGTGACGGGCCCCCAAATTTGATGGCCCGAACCTTCAATGTGCAATTCAAGCCGTTAAGTCGCTCACATTTGTGGTGGCGACCGATCGGCATCAGCAAGAGTCGCGTCAAAAGGATGGAGAATCGTTTATGAGGTGCATGCATTTGTTGGCATGCCTCACGTTGGCGTTCAGCATGAGCGTCACGGCAGAGGCGGGTGGCTCCTACGGGAGTTACGGCAGTAGCGGTGGCAGTGGCCTGGTCTACGGCAGCAGTGGCGGTAGCAGCGGCGGCGGATTGCTCGCCGGCCTGCGTGCTCGCATCGCAGCTCGCCACGCTGGTTCTTCGGGAGGCTCCGTGGGAGCTTCCTCGGGCGGATCGTCAGGTGGATACACCGCCGCCTACGCATCCTCCGGTGGATCTTCAGGCGGTTCATCCGGCGGATACTCGCGTGGATCTTCCGGTGGTGGACTGGTCGGTCACTTGCGTCAAAAAATCGCTCGCATCAAGGCTCGCCATCACGGCAGCAGCGGCGGTTACGTTGTCAAAGCGAACTACAGCAGCGGTGGCACGTCCTACAGCAGCGGCGGACGTTCGTCCGGCGGCAGCAGTGGCGGCTACTACGCTCCTTCGGTTTCGTATTCGTCCGCTTACTCGGGTGGCAGCAGCGGAGGCAGCTCCGGCGGAGTCAGCTACGCAGCTCCGATGAGCTACGCTCCTGCGATGTCGCACAGCGTTCCAATGATCGAATCGGCTCCGATCTACTCGGCACCGATCCAAGGCGAAACCATCATCGACGGTGGAGTTCCCATGGGTGAGACCATCATCGATGGCTCGATCATCGACAGCGGTGCTTCCTACGAAACTCGCAAGCCTACCTTGGATGACGACGCTGCCTTGTTGACCGTTGCAGTCCCAGTCGAATCGGCTCGCGTGACCGTCAACGGACATGAAACAACCAGCGACGGCATGGTTCGTCAATTCATGTCGCGTGGCTTGAAAGACGGTTACCTCTACACCTACGAAGTGGTCGTGACCTACGACGTCGAAGGTGAAGAACGTACCGACAAGCGAACCATCAAACTTCGTCCCGGCGACATGGAGCGTTTGGTATTCAACCAAACCGAAGCCGCTTCGGATGAAGAAGGCGACGAAGAAGAAGACCAATTCAGCGCGGTTGAAACAACTCAACCCGAAACGGTTGTTCAGCTTCACGTTCCCGCTGATGCAAAAGTCGTTTTGGCTGGCAACGAAACCAATGGCTTCGGAACGGTTCGCACCTTCCGCACCACTCAATTGGCCGCCGGCGAAAACTGGGAAAACTACACCGTTCGCGTGTTGTTGGAATCCAACGGTCGTCAACTGAGCCAAGAGCGGACCATCAACGTTGCTGCTGGCGACACCGTTGAACTGAACTTCGAGTTCGACGACCAAGCCATCGCCATGCGATAGTTGTAGCGTCACCTGATCCATCACGAGGCCGCGTCGAAACATATCGCTTTGACGCGGCTTTTTCGTGCGCGATGCTCACCTGGCTTCCACTCACCATCCACAGGGTGGTTTGAAGACATCGCTTGTCGCAGAAGTTAAACTGGTGCTTGAATCACCCACCTCCTCACATTCGATTGCACATCATGCCAAATAATCAGTCCGACTCATCTTTGAACCGGCGAGGAATGCTCACTCGCGCAGCAGTACTCGCAGCCGGAACCACCGCCGTTACCGCCACCGCTTCGCACGCCCAAGACGCAGCCGGTTCGGCCAAAGCCACCGGAGCCGTGGATGCAAAGCAAGGCCGTTTGAACCAATCGGTTTGCAAATGGTGCTTCCCCAAGATCTCGCTGGAAGACATGGCGAAGGAAGCCGCCTCGATGGGCATGGTCGGAATCGACCTGCTGGATCCGAAGGATTTCCCGACGCTGAAGAAACACGGGTTGGTCTGCACGATGGTGCAGTCGCACTCGCTTCCCAACGGATTGTGCGACACCAAGTTCCACGACGAGTGCTTGGAAAAAATGAACGTGGCGATCGAAGCCACCGCGGCAGAAGGTTGGAAGAACGTGATCTGCTTCAGCGGCAACGCACGCGGGATCGATCGCGAAACTGGCATGAAGAATTGCGTCGACGCACTGAAGAAGATCACTCCGGTGGCTGAGAAAGAAGGTGTGACGTTGCAGATGGAATTGCTGAACAGCAAAGTCGATCACGCAGACTACATGTGCGACAACAGCACCTGGGGTGTCGAGCTGGTCAAACGAGTCGGCAGCGACAACTTCAAGTTGCTGTACGACATCTATCACATGCAAATCATGGAAGGTGACATCATCCGCACCATCCAAAACAACCATCAATACTTTGGTCACTACCACACCGCCGGCAACCCCGGCCGTCACGAACTCGACGACAATCAAGAGTTGCTGTACCCACCGATTGCAAAGGCGATTGCGGACACTGGGTACGACGGGTACTTCGCTCACGAATTCTTGCCCGTGCGTGATCCGATCGCGGGACTGCGCGACGCGGTCGCTCAGTGCATCGTGTGATTGATGCGAACGAGAGGACAGTCGCTTTCTGTCTTTCTTCACCCCGATAGGGATAAAAACGGTTGTGCCCGATCACTCCTGCCGTCGTGCTTCAAAACGGCGGGGCGACCAACGGCGATGAAGCGGTCATCCCTCGTGTCATGGCGGGTGCTTTGACCGTGCGGGCCGGTGAGTCTTTGCGGGAGTAGGTTTCCTTGACCGGTGCTGGCTTGGAAGCGGCTGGCTTTTTAGCCTGCTGCTTCAGCACGCGACTTTCATCGGGAATAATCCGCAACTCCAATCCGGCCAAGTCTTTTTCCTGCATCGCTTTCACTTCACGGGCGAGAGCAATTCGATCTCGCCGAGTGGCTTCGAACGATCGCGAAACGATCTTCTTGGGGGACGTGCCGCCTTTCTCATACAGAGCGATCCGCAATCGCCCGTCGGTCAGGTGCTCTTTGCTGGACCCGACATAAAACTGTCGCCACGATTTTGACTCTTTGTCGTAGGCGGTCAGTAAATAGCGTGAACGCTGAGTCAGCGGACGACGCAGGTATTCTTCAGGCGTGATCGGATCCGCGATCAAATCGCGAACCTCGCGAATTTGCAGGTATCGACGACGGAACGTTGTGTTGGATTCAACCAACGTGGAATCGGGATAGGTCAGCTCGATTTCTGTATCTGGTTTGAACATGGTTTGTCTCCTTCGGGACCGAGGAAGCATTGGCTCAGCAACATTGGCCTCTCAGTGCGCCTTGCATTGCATTGTTCGCGAGTGCCCTGACACGTTTGGTCAAAATGCGGGAATTTGAACGTTTCACTTGGTCACTCTGCGATTTTCGGTCCGGTTTGTTCCGCTCGCGGAAACTTTGCGGCACCTCGCCAAACGCGTTTGCTAAGATGGGCACATCCCGCCTACTCCCCCGCTTGAGTCCATCCATGATTCGCGTCTCCCGTCCCGCCGGTTTCTCCCGTCCGTCAAAATCGTTTCTTTGCTGTCTCATGACTGCAATCGTGGCGGCGGCGATCCCAACGTTTGGATTGGCTGAGTCGTGGCCGCAATTCCGAGGGCCACGAGGCGACGGAATTGTCACCGAAGGCAATCCACCGGTTCAGTTCGGCGAAGACAAGAACCTCACTTGGAAGACCGATCTGGAAGGCAAGGCGTGGTCCTCACCCGTGATCGCCGACGGAACGATTTGGTTGACCTCCGCTGTGGAAATCGTCCCCACGGAAGACGAGCGCGTTGAATTGCTAAGGAAGACCGAAAACGAAGAACGGCAATTCAAGCAACTCGCGATCGCGAAAGCCATCGAACTCAAAGTCTTCGCGGTTGATCTCGAAACTGGGAAGCTGAAACAAACGATTGAGCTGACTACCGTTGAGCAGCCCGACGCCATTCATTCGCTCAACAGCTATGCATCGCCGACACCGGTGATCGATGGCAACCGTGTGCTCTGCCACTTCGGAACCTTCGGGACGTTCTGCATTGATCGCACCAACGGCAAATTGATCTGGGAGCGGACTCTGCCGCTGAAGCATGCCGTAGGCCCGGGCAGTTCCCCCATCATTCACGACGGGAAAGTCATCCTGATTCAGGATGGTTTGGAGCGGCAATACGTGACCGCTTTGAACGCGGAGACAGGCTCGACGGAATGGGAAACCGATCGTCCGCCAATGGACGCACCCACCGGTGACCAGAAGAAGGCTTACTGCACACCCATTGTCGTCACCGACTCAAACGGTCGCGAGCAATTGCTTTGCATGGGTTCGCAGTGGATGGTTTCGTACAACGCGAAAAAGGGCGAAGAGTTTTGGCGCCTCTATCACGGCAAGGGATTCTCAGTTGTTCCCCGGCCGGTCTTTGATGGAGAAGCGGTGTACTTCTCGACCGGTTTTGGCAAACCACAACTGTGGGCGGCCAAAGTCGATGGCTCTGGCGACGTCACCGATTCTCATGTGCTGTGGACGGTGAAGAAGAGCATCCCAGCGAAACCGTCTCCAATCGCGGTCGACGGATTACTGTTTGTGGTCGACGACAACGGAGTCGCATCGTGCATCGATAGCGAAGACGGCACCAACGTTTGGTCCAAACGACTGGGCGGAAAATTTTCTGCCTCGCCGATATTGGCAAATGGTCGAATGTACTTCTGCAACCACGATGGCGAAGTGTTCGTCATCAAACCGGGCACAGAGTGTGACATCGAAGTGACCAATCAGATTGACGGGCAAATCATGGCATCCCCCGCTGTGATCGGCGACGCGTTGATTTTGCGAACCGCGACATCGCTCTACCGATTCGATAGGTAGAGCCTGGCGGGTACGTTGCTTCGTGGGACCGGTGTGCTCAGTTTGGCTTGGCGATGGGGGTGACTCGTTTTGCCTTGCAGTTGTTTTCTTCGAGGCGACGAGCCGTTTCTTCGCGATAAAGCTGGGTCGTCGTTTCGTGAGCTTCGCCCGACTCTTTCTTTCGGTTGAGCAGTTTGCTCGCGATGATGGGGTGAGTGAAACCGTGAACAGTTTGGATGAATGCAGGATTCATGGGATCGAAATCTAGGTTTGCTTTGAGACTGAAGTAGATGGTCGCCGAGAGTGCTTGTTCTCTCAGCGGTGAAAACGGTTGTGAAAAGATGCACGTCGCGTGCCGAAGACGACCAAAATGCTTGGGTATGTGACAATGAACGCGTGTGGCCAAATCATCCGCTTTGTCTTCCCGTTGAACGGGCAAAGATCCAGAGCCTGTTGGGCGCAGAATGTTTCGGTTGTATCGATGTTTCAGTTGTATCGATCAGACGAGACAAAACGGGCGGAAAGCTGCTCGGACGTCGGATCACGCCAAAATGACTCTTTGATCGCTTCGACCACGGTTTCTACGGCCTAGGAATGAGAACCGATCACGCAAAACACCAAGTTTTCGTGTTTCAATTCCTTTGCCCCATGACCCTCTGAGCTTTGAATCGCACCATGAAAACGAGATTGTTTTCACCGCGGCGATTTCAAAGGAATGCGTTTCAAATGGATGGATGAGCCATCACGCCAGGATTCGTTCGCCGAGCGTTCCCTCACACTCCTGGGCTCGTTTGAGTACCAGGTGCTTCAATTACGAACGATGAGCGACCCGATTGATGCCACTTTTCTAAGCAGGGCTCTCGCCGTCATTCAGTCCATTCGCATGGACGCGGCCGATCTAGAACGGGCGACAATCGCGGCAGAAGCTCGCGTCATCCAAACATCGTTGCAGCAGATTGCCGAACAGGAACAGTCGCCCAGACCGGAAGCGGTCCGCAAAATTTTGCGGCAAACACATCGGATGCGGCAGTTGATCGAAGCCAGCACCAACAATCCGGAACTGCCGGACGCCCCGAAAACCACCCAGAACGCCGGCACGGACAAAACACCGGCCCCCAAACGAGTCCGCCCGCAATTCACGGCCCCCCCCGCGGCCAAGCGACTCGAGGACCTGATGGGCGAAATTTTGCTCCGTCTCGATGACTGCTTGGCGGTGGAACCGAAACCGGATGATCCCGCCCCCACCGGAGACTCCGATTTGTCGTCACCTGACGATGAAGAATTGAAGATTCCCAACGACGACGTGATCGAAAAGTGAAATTCGCGGATTGATTGCGGTTCCGCCTCGTCCTCTTCGCCTAATCGGCCAGCCTTGTTTTCAGGGAGTTTTGGGGCCGAACCGGCGTCCTGAATTGCATCCCAACACCCTGTAGCGGGTCTTCTCGCGACAATCCCCCGCAATCGAACGATCGGGTCGTCAACGCCGCTTCCGAAAACATTCCGTCACGGTATGATTTTCGGACATGACTAAACACATTTTTGTTACCGGCGGCGTTGTCAGTTCTCTCGGCAAAGGCCTGACCAGTGCATCCATAGGCATGGTTCTCGAACGCCGCGGACTGCGGGTTCGAATGCAGAAACTGGATCCGTACATCAACGTTGATCCGGGGACGATGAGCCCCTACCAACACGGCGAGGTTTACGTTTTGGACGATGGGTCCGAAACCGATCTCGACCTCGGCCACTATGAACGATTCACTTCGGGCAAGCTGAATCGCGATTGCAACTACACCACCGGCCAGATCTATCTGTCGGTGATCGAAAAGGAGCGGCGTGGCCAGTTTCTTGGCAAAACCGTTCAAGTCATCCCGCACGTCACCAACGAAATCAAACGTGTCATCAAACGCATGGGCGGCGATGACGTGGACGTGGTGATCACCGAGATCGGTGGCACGGTCGGTGACATCGAGAGCCTGCCTTTTCTCGAAGCGATTCGTCAGTTCTCGCTCGATGCCGGTCGCGAAAATTGCTTGTACATGCACCTGACTTTGGTGCCGTACCTGAAGGCCGCTGACGAACTGAAGACTAAACCGACGCAGCACTCCGTTGGTCAATTGCGTGAGATCGGAATCCAACCGGACGTGCTGGTTTGCCGCTGCGAACAATCGATCAGCCGCGATGACCGGGACAAGATTGCTTTGTTCTGCAACGTCGAACCGGAAGCGGTCATCGAAGAAAAGGACAAAGACTTCTCGATCTACGAAGTCCCATTGTCGCTGGTCGATAACAAGCTCGACGAATTGATCGTCAAGAAGCTCGGCCTGACTTCGGCGGGCAGCTTGGACATGACGCCGTGGATTGACTTGCTGCATCGACTGCGAAATCCACGTCACGAAATTTCGATCGCGGTGGTCGGCAAATACGCCGAGCACAAAGACGCGTACAAATCGATCTACGAATCGCTCGATCACGCGGGCATGCACCATGACGCGCAGATTCGCATCGGGCGCATCCAAAGCAGCGACATCGAACGCGAAGGTGCCGAGCGGTTGCTGAGCGGATTCCACGGCATCCTTGTCCCGGGTGGCTTTGGCGAACGAGGCGTTGAGGGCAAGGTCCAAGCGATCCAGTTTGCTCGCGAGAGAAACGTGCCGTTCTTTGGCATTTGTTTGGGCATGCAAACCGCGGTTATCGAATACGGCCGCAATGTGTTGGGACTCGAAAAAGCACACTCAACCGAATTTGACAAAGACACACCGCATCCGGTCATCTGTTTGTTGGATGAACAACAAAACGTGATCGACTTGGGCGGCACAATGCGACTGGGCAGCCAGCCGTCTCAATTGGTCGCCGACTCAAAAGCCATCCAGGCGTACGGCCGCGAAGAGATCGAGGAACGACACCGACACCGCTACGAATTCAACAACGAGTATCGTCAAGCGTTTGAAGACGCTGGCATGCGATTCACCGGATTGAGCCCCGATGGTGGGTTGGTTGAGATCGTCGAGATCGATTCGCACCCTTGGTTCCTGGCGGCTCAGTTCCACCCGGAATTCAAAAGCAAGCCTTTGAAATCACACCCGTTGTTCACCGATTTTATCGAAGCAGCGATCAACCGTCGCAAACAACGCGTAACCGAAGAAATTGCCTCGGAGACAGAGAAGCCAACCGCTTCCTGAACCGATACAGTCTCCTCCCCCTCTTTACCTGATTTGCCATGACAAACTCTGATCCAAAAGAAAACGAAACAGACGAGTCGCCCCAAATCGTGGTGGACTCGGATTGGAAAGAACAAGTCGCCAAAGAGAAAGAAACTCTGGCCAACCAAACCGAAACTGAGTCCGACAGCGATTCTGTGGCTGAAACCAACGAAGCCGCCGCAGAATCCGCGGGATCCAAGCTTCCGCCGGCCAGTTTCGAAGTCTTGGTTTCAATGTTGTTCACTCAGGGGATGAGCTCACTGGGCCAAATCCCCGTGCCCGGCCAAGAAGAAGGCCGTGTCGACAAACCGATGGCGAAACATTCCATCGACACGCTCGAAGTGCTTTCGGAAAAGACCAAAGGCAACTTGTCCGACGACGAATCGAAAATGTTGACCGAAGCGACGCACGCGTTGAGGATGGCCTACGTCAGCACACGCGGTTAGAGTGAAACGCTGGTTTCTCGGATTCGCTTCTCGCACTCGCTATCTGCTGCCATGCCATCCACCGTTCGAACTCCGTTGTTCGGCCATTCGCGTTTCCTCCGCGTCGCTGGCTTGTTGCTAGCGATCATCGCGGCCTCGAACGGGCCGGAGCATCGCCTGGTTGCTCAGGATGAGCCCGTTGAAGATTCGGCGGCCGTTGCTCTTTATGCAGACGCAGCCAACTTCCAAACCAACGGTGCGATCGGATTGGCGGTCGACACCTGGAAGAAATTCCTGAAGGAATACCCGAGCAGCCCGCTGGCATCCAAAGCATCGCACTACTTAGGTGTTTGCTACATGCAGCAAGACACGCCCGATTTGAAGGCCGCCGCTGAAGCCTTCAAAGTCGCTTTGGAAGACACCAAGTACGACCTTCGCGAAGAAAGCTTGTCCAACCGAGGTTGGTGTCTCTACGCAGCTGCCGGGACGGGTGAAGAAGCGGATCCGAAATTGCTCCGCGAATCGATCGCGACCTACGACACGCTGATCAAGGACATCCCTGATTCACGGTTACTCGACCGGGCGTACTTCTATCGAGGCGAAGCTCAATACGCGCTCGGTGAACTGGACAAAGCCATTGAGTCCTACAACGCGATGATGAAACTGGACGACATTGTGAGTTCCGCGCTGCGATGTGACGCTTTGTACGCTCGAGGCGTCGCGTTGGAGGAACAAAAGAATTACGACCAAGCCCAATCCTCCTACCAACAGCTGCTCCAAGCATGCGCCGACTCGGACTTGGTGGTCGATGTCGAGATCCGCATGGGCGACATGCATTTGTTGCAGGGCGAAATGCAGCAAGCCGTCAAGCGTTTTGATTCGGTCGCAACCAACGCCGATGCAACCGCGGAAGACAAAGCCTACTCCTTTTTTCGCCAAGGCTACGCGTACGCCCAAGACCGTGATCCCGCGAAAGCGTCCGCGTCATACGAAAAGCTTCTGACACAATTCCCGCAATCACCCTACGCTGCCGCGGCAACGCTGGCTTCCGCTCAAACGCTCTATCAAGCGGGAGACTTAACTGGTGCCGCTTCGCGATTCCGCGACGTTTTGAAAGGGACCGACCCTGTCGCCGCGACTGAAGCGGCACACTGGCTGGCTCGAATCGATCTGGGCATCGCCAATCGCGACCCTGCCAAAACTGCGGAAGCGGCCAAATCCGCCTACGATGTCGCGTCGGAAGTGATCGCCAAAGGTCCACAAGGCAACTTTGCCGTCGCCCTCAAACTGGATGCAGCGGAAGCATTGTCGCTGCAACCTGACCGTTTGAACGACGCCTTTGAACGATACCAGTCAGTCGCAAACGAACATTCGGACCATCCCCTCGCACCACGCGCGCTCTACAACGCAGCGTTCGTCGCACTTCAACTTGGAAATACCGAACAAGCCGTGAAGCTGGCTGACACGTTTGAATCCAAGTTTTCAGATGATCCACTCGCACCGGACGCATTGTTTGTTGGTGCGGAGGCTTTGCTCGCATCCGGCGACGCGTCCTCCGCGGCCGAGCGTTACCAAACGTTGATCAGCAACACCAAACACCGCGATCATCCCCAACGTGCAACATGGATTTTGCGTGGAGCAACGGCTTGGAAAGCGGCCGGCGAACCGGCAAAGACAGCCAAGTTGGTTCGCGAAAACCTAGAGGCGATGAACACGCCGGAGCAGAAGGCGGAAGCATTGCTGCTGGCCGGCCAAGCAGAATTGTCCAGCGGAGATGCCGCTCAAGCTGCCCAAACATTCCAGGCCAGTCGAGAGGCCGCACCTCAATGGGCCCGATCGGACGAAGCCTTTCTGATGGCCGGTCAATCGCAACTGACGGCAGGAAATCGCAAAGCGGCCGAAGGCATCTGGAAAGAACTCATCCGCAGCAACGGCGAAAGTCGCATGGCCGATCAAGCCCGCTACAAACTTGGGCAATTGGCCAACGGCGAACAGGAATACGCAGCCGCCATTGAATACTTCGAACCGATTCTGACATCCAAACGAGATGCTGGCTTGCTGCCTTTTGCCCGCTATGCCAAAGGCATGGCTGAACTGCAATCGCAACAACACGAGCAAGCCGCCAAGTCTTTCTCAGAGCTGATTGATCAAAACCCCGATCACGCCCTGAGCGACGATGCGTTGCTCTCGCGAGGCATTGCCTACCGACACTTGAATCGAGACGCCGATTCGCGAAACGACTTGAACGCGTTCTTGGAAACAAAGCCAACCGGCAACAACCTCGGACACGCGCTGTACGAACTGGCGTTGCTGGATCAAAACGCATCGCAAACCGTCAAAGCAGCTGAATCCTTGCAACGGATTGTCGACGAAGTCCCTGACTATCCCGACATGGACAAGGTACTTTACGAACTCGGTTGGTCACTTCGTGAAAGTGGACAAGAGGATCAGGCTCTCACCAAGTTTGAACAACTGATCGCGAAGTACCCAGACAACGCATTGGTCGCCGACGCGGCTTACTTTGTCGGGCAAGACCACTATCGCAATTCGCAGTGGGTCGAAGCGGCGGACGCATTTCAAATCGCAGCCGACAAATCCAATGATTTGGATTTGAAAGAGAAATCGCTGTATCGGTTGGGATGGTCCTTTTACAAGCAACAGAAGTACGCCGAAGCGGAAGCCGCCTTCAAACGCCAATACGTCGAAGTGCAGCAGGGCGGTTTGCTGCTGGATTCGATGATGATGATTGGCGAATCACGTTTCAAACAGGAACAGTACGAAACCGCTCTGCGGGCTTACACCAAGGCACGCGAGAAAATCGAAGCCGACAATGATTCCGCGAAAACGGTCCGTGACAAAGCCGAACGCCAGGTTCGCGAATTGATTCTGCTGCACGGAGGCCAGAGTGCCGCCCAATTGGGTCAATATGAGGACGCGATCGGATGGTACGACGCTCTCCGAGAACGATTCCCAGCCACGACCTATCTTCCCCAAGTGTTCTACGAGATCGGATTCGCCGCCCAAAACGCAGGAGATGACGAAAAGGCATTGAAATTTTATTCCGAGGTGGCGGACAATTTCCGGAGCGAGATTGCCGCTCGAGCTCGGTTCATGATGGGTGAAATTTACTTCGCGAATAAAACGTTCGACAAAGCGATTCCAGAATTTCAGCGAGTCATGTTTGGATTTGGGGCGGACAAGGCGGACCCAGTCATCAAGAATTGGCAGGCTAAGAGCGGGTTTGAAGCGGGTCGGTGTGCGGAACTGCTCCAGCAGTCAGCGCAAACGGATGCTGCCAAAGCAAAGGCAGCCGAGTTCGCCAAGGATTTTTACCAGTACGTGATCGATCAACACCCCGGGCATGAATTGGCCACCAAGGCCAAGCAACGGGCGGAGGCACTGAAAGCACCGTGAGATTCCTTTCCAACGACCGCAGACGACGGCGCACGACATTGGTCATCGCTGTCTTGTGGGCCGCATTGTTGATCACCGCGGTACCGGAACAGTTCCAGTCACAAACCGTGTCGGCTCAAGACGCTGCGGAACCAGCCGGTGCGACAGGGGGCATCGTTGATGCTTCTGACATCCAATCCGTGATGAACGACGAACCGATCCAACAACCAGGATCTGATCAACCATCAGGGATCGACCTGCTGTCGTTGATCGCACGCGGCGGTCGGTTCATGATCCCGATCGGATTGATGAGCATGTTGGTTGTGACACTGTCGGTTGAACGAACGTTGTCGCTTCGCACGGAAAAGATTTTGCCTCGGTCGCTCGTCAACCAAATCAGCGACTTGGCCGCGACGCACGAAACGTTTCCGCCCAGTACCGCCCAAGAGATTTGCGTCGAAAACCCTTCGCCTGCCGCTCGCGTGATTTCAGCGATGCTGATGCGGACCGGCCAACCACTCGGTGACATTGAACGCACTGCCAGCGACGCTCTGCAACGCGAAGCGGATCGTTACGCCGGTCCCGTTCGTTGGCTGACACTTGCCGCTGCGGCGACACCCTTGATGGGTTTGCTTGGCACGGTGTGGGGCATGATCGTCGCCTTCCATGAGTCCAGCACACTGACCGCTGATCGCAGCCGCAGCGAACAATTGTCAGAAGGGATCTACACGGCACTCGTGACCACGCTGGCTGGACTGGCCGTTGCCATTCCCGCCGCCATCCTGGCTCAGTATCTCGAGAACCGCATCGCTAAGTTGTTTCATCGCATTGAGGAGATGGCATTCACCATCGCTCCCGGTTTGGTGCGGTTCGTCGGTCGATCCCGAATGGACGCCGAAGGACAATTGCGTCCGCTCGACAACGGTGCGCCACCGCCGATGGCCATCCATTCGCCGCCTCCCGTCACCACTTCGTGATCGATCATGGCTGTACAACTCAAACGATCCAACGTCGCCGGGACACTCAGTCTGACCCCGTTGATCGACGTGGTTTTCTTGTTGCTGATCTTCTTTCTGGTGACCAGCGAGTTTGAAGACGAGGAACGTCAGCTCGACATCGTGCTGCCCTCGGCAACAAGCGCCGTGCCGATGACCAGCAAACCTCGCGAGGTCGTGGTGGATATCAACGCGGACGGAACGGTCTTCCTCCGTGGAAAAGCTACCCCGCTGAAAGAGCTCGAACTACTGCTTCAAAAAGCCGTCGCGAGCAACCCGACCAACCAAACGGTCGTGATCCGAGCCGACCAAAACGCCAGCTTCCAACCGGTCGTGAACGTGATGGATGTGTGCAATCGTACCGGAGTGAGCGACTACTCGGTTTCCACCAAAGATGGGCCGGCAGGCTGATCCGTTGAGCAAAGATCCTACCTTCTTTGACGAGATTTCAGATCCCGATGACGAGCGCATGTGGCCGCTCGACGTCGCGTTGATTTCGTTGACCGGTTTGATCCTGTACATCATTTTGGGTTATCTGTCGTTTGACGATCCGCGTCCGATGTACAACGCATGGACCTACGTGATCGCGGTGCCGCTAATTGGCGCCGTATCCGCGTTCACGCTCCATCAAATCGCTTCGAAGTACGTTCAGAAGTCATTCCAGCTCGGCTTCCTCTTCAGCATCTTCATCCACTTGCTGCTGGTCGTCTTGGCAGTGCAGTGGATGATCTTTCCGCACTACTTTCCGGAGGCATTTGCCGGGGTCAAACCGGACCGATCACCGATTCGCAAAACGGTTCCCGAATACCTGTTTCAAAAGCCCGACGAGTCCAATGCGGTGACACCGGATTGGTCGCAGCCCGTCGACGCAGAGACAACGTCGCAGGTCATCCCTCTCGAACAACGACAGATGCCGCCGGTGAAACGCTCGGCACCTCGACTGGAAGTTCCGCGCCCCAACGTTGAGCAACCACGAGAACCAGAAAAGTTTTTGATGGAACGCGTGCAGCCAGAAATGGCAAAGCCGCAACCATCCGATTCGCCATCTCGATTGGCTCGACGTCGCCAACCAACCGAGCCTGCTCCTCAATCGCAATCGGCACCGCAAGCACCCGAAATAGATACGTCTGTCGCGCCGTCGGCGGATCAATCACCGGCAGAAAAATCAACGTCCGCGGCGGCGAAGCGACAACGCAGCGGAGCGTCCATCGCCATGTCGGCCGACATGGCACCAACACCCAGCCGCGACCCCGCCCCGGCACCCGTGCCGACGATGCGTGCGATGGCGGAGTCGTTGCCAACTGTTGGTTCGGCAGGGCTGGCTCGCGAACGAAGCCAACGACAAAGACCGACCAGACAATCCGCGGCGGGAGCCGCTCCAACTCCGCCGACCGTTTCCATCGCGAAGATCGAGGTCGACGCTGAGCGGATGCTGACACCAGAACTTGCACCTGTTCAGCGAACCAGCCAAGCGGTGGGCGCAAATGTGACTTTGTCGCCCGGTGAATCCGCGATGGCGGCACTCGACAACGCTCCCACCACGGGGCAGGGCGATCTACCGCAAGCGGCCCGCTTGGCCACGATGGCCGGAATTCCGGACGCGACCAACCAAGCACTCAGCCGTCCTCGATCCGCCAAACGACGCAGCGTCGGACAACGCAGTGGTTCAACAGGACCGGGTCCTGATTCGGGGGCAATCGCAGCGATGCTCGCCGATGCCTCCGCCGACAACACCGAAGGAGAAGCATCTGACGCGGCGACGGATCGCGATCTCAGCGACGATCGTCGTTCGCGCGACTCAGCCCGCGCTACAGAGTCTTCGCTGAACGAATTGGCGATGACCGCCGATCCGGTGTTCGACCTGAACGCTCCGGAGGGTCCGGCTGGGCTATCGGTCGAACGCGCCGAAAAGGCCGGTATCGTCCCATCCGATGAACCGGTGGAAATCGCGGCTTTGGACCTCACCCGTGGTCCACGCCAACGACGTGACGTCGGCGGCCCGGTCACGCCAGCAGGAATGTCCATCGCGGCTGTGGAACAATTCAGCCGGCGAGTCCAACGTACCAACGGTGGCGCCGCACCAGCTCCCGCCGGGATGGTCGGCCCGGCCACCGAAGAAGCAATCGAACTTGGCCTCGCGTATCTCGCTTCCTTGCAAAACGAAGACGGCAGTTGGTCACTTCAAGGGCACGGCGAAGCGGTAATGCTGCAGTCGGACACCGCCGCGACGGGCATGTGCTTGCTCGCGTATCAAGGTGCCGGCTACACGCACCGCCAACATCAATACGCACCGGTTGTCGCCAAGGGACTGAAATTTCTAATCGACAATCAACGCACCAATGGTGATTTGTATCGTCGCGAGAACCCACTGAGCGATCAAAACGTCGCGTTCTATTCTCACGGCATCGCGTCGTTGGCGATGTGCGAAGCGTATGGCATGACGCAAGACAGCGAACTGCGTGAACCGGCTCAGATGTGCCTCAATTACATCGAAGCAACTCAGCACAAACAACGCGGTGGCTGGCGATACACGCCTCAGGTCAGCAGCGACACGAGCGTCACCGGTTGGATGATGATGGCACTCAAAAGCGGCGAATTGTCTGGCCTTGAAGTTGAGCCGGATACCTATGCCGGAATCAATCGTTGGCTTGAACTGGCCAAAGCCAGCCCAACCGAACGCGACCGATACCGATACAACCCGTTCGCTCCCAACACTCCCGCGCAGGCCCACGGACGACGCCCATCGCCCACCATGACTGCGGTTGGCATTTTGATGCGGATGTACTCGGGATGGAGCCGCGAGAACGAAGACATGCAGTCAGCGGCCGACTACATCGCCAAGTTCCCGCCCAGTATTGGGACCAATCGGGCTCCACAAAGAGACACGTACTACTGGTACTACGCCACTCAAGTCATGTTCCACATGGGCGGCGAGCACTGGGACAACTGGAACCAATACCTCAATCCAGTCTTGATCGACAGCCAGATCAAACAGGGACCGGAAGCGGGCAGCTGGGATCCTGAACTGCCCGTGCCGGATCGATGGAGTGCTCATGGCGGACGCTTGTACGTCACTGCCATGAACCTACTGAATCTTGAAGTTTACTACCGGCACTTGCCTATCTACGAAGAAACCGGCGCTCAACCAGAGCTGTAAAACTCAGCGTGATGCGGGTCGTCCACCGCGTCCGCGATTCTTCTTTGAACCGCCGGACTTGCCCGCTTCGCTGCCGGCTGACTTGCGTCCCACGGTGCTTCCGCGGCCGCTGACGCTGCCTTCGGCTCGCCCGCGACGGCGACGACCACCGGGTTTGGCTCCGCCACCTGAACCACCTTGTGCTCCCGTGCCGGAACGCGAGCGACCACCGCCGCTTCGTCCGCCACCACCGGATCGACCACCCGAACGTGAGCCTGCTTTGTCACCGGATCCTGGGTCTTGCAACGGTCGCGGTTGGCAACCGGGCAACCCCGTCGCGACAGGAATCTGCAGTTTGATTTCACGCTCAATCGCGATGAAGAATTTGGTCTCATGACCGCCGCAAAACATCACCGTCTCGCCTTCGCGTCCCGCCCGTCCCGTCCGACCAATCCGGTGAACGTAGGCTTCGGGGGTGTTGGGCGTGTCGTAGTTGATCACGGTTTGGATGCCATCGATGTCGATCCCGCGAGCGGCCACATCGGTTGCCACCAACACATCGAGTTCATCGTTTTTGAATTTATTCAGCGTTCGAACGCGGTTGGCTTGAGTCTTGTTGCCATGAATCGCTGCGGCCTTCACTCCGGCTTTGACCAATCGCCTGGCAACCGCATCGGCACCGTGTTTGGTGCGAGTGAACACCAAAGTCGAGCCGGTAGCCTTGGTTTCGACAAAGTGACTCAGCAATCGCGGCTTGTCAGCTTGAGCGACAAAGCAGATTGATTGTTCGATCCGTTCGACAGTGGGTTTTTGCGGGGCGATTTGAATCGTGACCGGCTCGACCAAAATTTCGTCGGCCAACTTTCGAATCGGTCCCGGCATGGTCGCCGAGAACAACAGATTCTGCCGATCACGAGGCAGATACTTCAAGATGCGTTTGACATCAGGCAGAAACCCCATGTCCAGCATGTGGTCGGCTTCGTCGAGAACCAAGATTTCGACATCATTCAAATCGATGAAGCCTTGGTTGACCAAATCCAACAATCGCCCGGGCGTGGCAACCAACGTGTCGACGCCAGATTGCAATTCACGAACTTGTGGGTTTTGGTTGACACCTCCGAAAATGACCGTGCTGCGAAGCCGTGTCTTTTTGCCGTAGATCCGAAAGTTCGCTTCGATCTGAGCCGACAACTCACGGGTCGGTGAAAGCACCAATGTGCGGATGGGTCGGCGTCCGGGCCGTCGACCACGCCCCTTGGATGGCTCGCGACGTTCTTGATCGTCCTCCCACATGATCTGCAGGATCGGCAAGGCGAAAGCGGCCGTTTTGCCCGTGCCGGTTTGAGCGGCACCGAGGACATCGTTGCCGTCAAGGATTTCGGGGATGGATTGAGCTTGGATGGGGGTCGGAGTTTCGTAGCCGGCTTGCTCGAGGCCTTGCAGCAAAGGGCCAGTCAGCCCCAGATCTTCAAATTTGTTCAAAACAGGGTCCAAGGTGGGAATCGATTCACGTGAAGCGTGAGCCGTGCAATCAGCGAGCCCGTTGAACCACTTCCTGGTCGCTCAAGAACTCGCCCCAGGACCAAGATGGTGTTCCCCTCGTTCACAACCATGTGAGCGATACAGGGACCCAATGAACCCGGATGCGTTGACCGCCAAGTCGCGAAAAAAATCGTCGCGGGCGGTTTGTTGCAAAAGACTAGCTATCCGCCCCCAAAAGTCCATTGCAAATCGGCTTTCACGCAATGGAATGCGAGTTTCTGCCCCCCAGCGATCCGATGAAGGAGAATCTGTCACTCGCCTAATCGTCCGACCACCGATCGAGCCCGCTTGGCAGCCGCTCCGAGGGTGGCGGACTCGGATTCAGCGAGCTCTTGCAAGACTTTTGTCGTGGAGGGATCGATCAGAGGCAATCGCCCGAGCATCGTCGCGGTCCAGTAAAGCTGATCGGCGGCCAGAGGACTCCAGCTTTCGCCGTCCTCGCCTTCGTACAACACCGTCTCCAACAATCCCGCCATCTCTTCTTCCTCGTCAGCGGTCGGCTCTACCGATCCAGACAAAGCCTCCACTGCCCAAGTTCGAACCTCTTCGTCGTCCGATTGCAACGCGAGCAGACAATCGACGGTCTTCCCGTGGACGTTTTCTTGACGAGCCAACGATTCCAGCTCGCTCAGGGACAATTCATTCGCACTCATCGGGGTCGCTTCAGCTCAAGATTGTTTACGGTGAAGGGGATTCAACCAGGCACGCGTTGAGAAATTCCATCGTGTGCATGACCCGGGGTGCCGGATGGGCTTCGGTCGCCATCGAATTCAGATGTGTTTGCAGTTGCGTCAGGCATCCGATGTTTCCGCTGACGACAATCGGAGCCCCGGTTGCCAAAACGGCTTTCGCCTTCCGACGCCCGAGTTCATCCGCCGTTTCAGGTTGATCCAAGTTGTAAGTCCCGGCTGAACCGCAACACAAGTGCGACTCGCCAACGTCCACCAACTCAACATCCGGAATGCGACAGAGCACCTCACGAGGCTGCAGCCGCACGCCCTGCGCATTGGCCAAGTGACAGGCATCGTGATAGGCCACTCGCACAATGGCTTCGGCCTCATGAACAAACGATGGTCGCTTCAATCGGAGCCGATCTGCATGCTCGCACACAACCACCGAAACATCCTTCACCGTTGCGGCCAAAGCCTTTGCTTGCGATTCGACATCCGTCCCCCGCAAGATCATCCCGTACTCTTGCATCCCCGATCCGCAGCCAGCCGCGTTGGTCACAATCGCGTCGATCGGTTGCTGATCGCTTGAGAATGCTCGAACGTTGTTGCGAGCGAACTTGGCCGCGCGTTCACCATCGCCCACGTGCCAGGCAAGCGCCCCACAACAACTCTGCTCAGGCGGGACAACCACTTCCAATCCAATGTGCCGAAGCACCGCGATGGTGGCGACATTGATTCCAGGTGCCAGGACCTGTTGTGCGCAACCGGCCAGCAATGCAACTCGTCCAACTTGCTCACCGGATGCGGCGTAGTGATCTTGCAGCGGTTTCGCGGTCGGCAACGAGCTTGGCAACAACTCCAACATCGGTCGCAACACCGAAGGCAACAACGCGGAAAACTTCTTGCCGATCACTCCCATCCGTGCAGCGAATCGAAAGCGATTGGGATACGGCAGGGTTTGAGCGGTCAGCCAACGTTGCAATCTCTGCGGCCAAGCGGCCGAAACGCGATCTCGAACGAGCGATCGGTAAGGACTGAGCAGATGTCGATACGAAACACCCGATGGACAGGCTGGCTCGCAAGCCAAACATCCCAAGCAAGCATCCAGATGAGGTGCAGCTTTGTCGGCCGGCATCGCGCCTTCCAAGACTTCCTTCATCAAGATGATGCGTCCGCGAGGCGAGTCGGATTCGCGTTGCATCACGTCATAGGTTGGACAAGCCGACAAGCAAAAGCCACAACGAATGCACGTGCTGACAGCTTCCGCCATCGCATCCGCATTGGGGCCAGAACGATCCAAGGGAATGTCATGCTGCATGGCGATCAAGCCTCCAAGCGTTTTGTGTGCAGGGGCTCGCCAAACAAAAGCGGCGCGAAGCATCGATGAGGATCAATCGCCTTCGCCACCCGCACGACCACTTCGTCATGCCGCCACATACCGATTTGCGTTCCATGCGTCGAAGCGTCACCGGCGTTGAGCAACAAACCGGCCAGACCATGTTCGATCAACCAAGAGTTCAAAATTTGCAAGTCGCCCGCACCTGTGACGAACAAGACATTGCCAGCCAAACCAAAGTGCATCCTCCATCCCAGCTCAGTCAGCTCACTGGGAAATGTCTGAACAACGGTTTCAATTTGTCGCGGGGTCATCGGAATGCGAACCGAGACTTCTCCTTCGACGTGCAACAATTTCGACCACGACTTTTCGGCATGATCTTCGGACAACCTTCGCACTTCCGCCTCGCCGACGTTGCGTTGAACTCGATCCATGATGGACTCCGCCACCGCCTCCGGTCCGGGTACTCGCAACACGATGGACCAATCGTGCAGATCCGTCATTCCTGGCTGGCACAACTCAATCGCATCCAATTCCACCGGCAACCGCGTGAGCGTTTGCATGTGCAAGGTTGCCGACGCGAGGTCGCCGCACCTCACGACCCAAGTGTTCGGTTCGACCGATTGAGGGAAAACTTTGAATGTCAGCCGCGTCAACACGCCCAATCGCCCAAGGCTTCCCACCATCAGCTTTGGAAAGTCGAACCCAGCAGCGTTCTTGACCACCGGTGCGCCGGTATGAACTTCGTTGCCCAAACCATCCAAGAAGGACGCAGCAAGAATAAAATCACGCAGGCCACCGTATCTCCAACGACCGGGACCGCTCCAACCCGAGGCAACGCAACCACCGATCGTCGCACCCAAGGGGGCTCGCGGTGGGTCAAAGGGCAGAGTCTGACCGTTCTCCGAAAGCGCCGCCATGATTTCTTCCAGAGGCGTTCCCGAGGCAACCGAAATGGTGAACTCGGATGGGTCGTACTGGAGGATGCCCGAAAGGTTCCGCGTGGAATAGCGTTGCGTGGAGACAGGTTCCGAAGCCGCAGACTCGGCGCTATTCAGTCGAGACAAACCGGGTTTGCTACACCCACCAACGGGAATCAAATGCGTCGACGATGATGACGCCTTCCAATCCCGAATCAGATCGGTCCAGTGCCGTAACGATTCAGGAGCTTCCACGTCGGGCACCGCAGACGCGGGAGTCATCTCGGATTCACTCACGGAAGATCACCCCCGCTTTTTCCAATGGATGCAATCCCGATGTGGACAGAGCAGGGGACTCCGCATCCGGAAACATCTTGCCGCGATTGCAGATCTCATGCGGGTCCATCTCCGCTCTCACGCGGTGCATCAAATCGATCGTCGGCTCGTCAAACATCTCGGCAAAAACGCCACGCTTCTCGATCCCAACGCCATGCTCGCCCGTGATTGATCCGCCCATCTCGATGCACAACCGAAGAATCGCATGAGCAAAATCATTGGCCGCATCAAAAGCACCCGGAATCTTTCCGTCGTACATGATCAACGGGTGCAAGTTGCCATCGCCAGCATGAAAGACATTCGCGACCGGCACACCACACTCACGACTCATCGATTCAATTCGTTCGAGGGCTTCGCCCAAACAGCGCCGCGGAACGACACCATCTTGCACGATGAAGTCAGGGCTCAGTCGACCGGCCGCTGAGAAGACCGACTTGCGTCCCTTCCAAATCGCCAGCCGCTCCGCATCATTGGCGGCGATCTCCACCGCAGATGGTTGAGTGCCCGCGATCACCTCCGCCAGAATTTCTTTTTCCATCGCGACACGTTCAGCGGAACCTTCCAGCTCAACGATCAGCACGCTATTCGCGTTCTTGGGATAGCCACACGCCACGGCGGCTTCGGCGGCGCGAATCGACATTGCGTCCATGATCTCCATCGCACCAGGCAACAAATTCGCGGCGATAATCGCACCAACCGCATTCCCGGCGGCGCGGATGTCGTCGTACCCAACCAACACCGTGTGGAAGACCTCCGGCAGCGGCAGCAATCGTAGAGTGGCTTGCAACGCGATCCCCAACATGCCTTCGTTGCCGCACAAAAAACCGGTTGTATCCGGACCGGCGTGCTCCAAGGAAGAACCACCGATACTGGTCACGGTTCCGTCGCCGAGCACCACATCCATCGACAACGTGTGACCGGCGGTCATGCCGTATTTTAGGCAGTGAGCGCCACCGGAATTGAATGCGATGTTGCCGCCAATCGTGCAAACGGATTGGCTGGAAGGATCCGGTGCGAAGTACAACCCGTGTGGGCGAGCGGCTTGAGAAACGGCAAGGTTCACCACCCCGCACTGAACCGTCGCGGTTCGTTCGACGGGATCAACGTGCAAGATTCGGTTCAGCCGATTCAGCGCGATCACAATCCCATCGCGATGTGGCATTGCGCCACCGGAGAGGCCCGTGCCGCTGCCTCGTGCGACCACCGGCACGTGATGTTCGTAACACCACCGCACCGCGGACACGACCTCGTCAGCGGTCTCGGGAAAGACCACCCCGCGAGGTCGAGCGGTGTATGCGAGCAACCCGTCTGATTCAAAAGCAGCCTGGGCCGCCGGATCGGTTCGAAACCGATCGGCAGGAAACAGCTCTGCCAAACCAGTCAGGTCGCTGGCTTTCACTTCACGTCTTTCCAGCTGCGAGTTGCGGCACTGTCGAGCACGGCGTCACAAACTCGCTGCGTTTCCAGTGCATCGCGGAAAGTTGGAGCGGCGGGTTGGTCCGACTCCAATGACTTCAAGAAGTCAGCGACTTGGTGCACGAAGGTGTGCTCATAGCCAATCTGCAATCCGGGAACCCACCAGTTCGCCATGTAAGGCTGATCGCCATCGCTGACGTGAATGCTGCGCCAGCCGCGGACGATGCTGTCGTCGTTGTGGTCAAAGAATTCCAAACGATGCAGGTCGTGCAAATCCCAACGAAGCGAACCGTGCTCGCCGTTGATTTCCAGCGTGTACAACGCTTTGTGACCACGAGCGTATCGGGTCGACTCGAACAACCCGAGCGAACCGTTGTCGAAGTGACAATGGAAAGCACACGCGTCATCAATTTTGACGGGAGTCTTTTCACCGGTTTCGGAGTGAACGCGTTCTTTGACAAACGTTTCCGTCACTGCCGAAACATCTTGGATGCTGCCGTTGAGCCACAACGCGGTGTCGATGCAGTGGGCCAGCAAGTCACCGGTCACGCCACTGCCAGCGGCTTCCGCATCCAAACGCCACGTTGCCGCACCGCCTTGAGGAACGTCCGCGTTGATCGTCCAGTCCTGCAGGAAGTTGGCGCGGTAGTGGAAAATCTTTCCGAGTCGACCTTCGTCGATCATTTGTTTCGCCAACGTCACCGCGGGGACTCGGCGGTAGTTGTACCAAACCATGTTGCGAACGCCGGCCTTTTCGACCGCTTCGCACATCTCGATGCCTTCGGCGGTGTTCATCGCCAAAGGCTTTTCGCACAAAACCATCTTGCCGGCTTCCGCGGCGGCGATCGAAATTTCTTTGTGCAAGTTATTGGGGACGCATACGTCGACGGCGTCGATGTCGTCGCGTTCGAGCAACTTTCGCCAATCGGTCTCGACCGACTCGTAACCTTGTTGCTCGGCGAAGGCCTTGGCCTTTTCTTCGTTTCGAGCGCAAACCGCTTTCAAAACAGGATGGTATTCCAGATCAAAGAAGCGAGGTGCCTGGCGGTATCCGTTGGTGTGCGTTCGGCCCATGAAGCCGTAGCCGATCAGGCCGATGTTCAGAGGTTTCATTCGTCGATTGGGGAATAGTAGGAAATTGAATATGAATGGAGGTCAGGTAACCTTCCGCCGCAACACTGATCGCGACCGGAAGGTGGGCGTCCTGACACTTTGTCGATTCAGCAGTGCGGCATGAGTCGCACTGTTTCACATTAATGTCGGTTCAATAAGAACGAATCACTCGTTCCAACCGTGAGCATCTTGAACGCTCAGCATCGCCGCCAAGATGTCGTTCCAAGTGCTTGGTTGATGCATGACATCGTTCGGGAACATGCATCCGTCCCAGCAAATGTGCTTGCAGGTTTGCAACACGTCGCCGTGTTCATCACGCAGCCAGTGGCCCGCGTCGGTGGCGATGTCCAATTTGCCGTTGGGATCGTTTGGCAAACAGTGACGTCCGGTTTTGTCGTGGCTTCCCGTTCCGTGCACGGTTGCATCGTTTTGTGCAACGTGGAAGTCAATCGTCCAAGGTCGCAGGGCATGCGTCAGCTCTTTCAACGCCGCGGCCTTCTTCTCTTGATCGGCCCAGTCGAAGTCCTGCGGCAGGATCGCATCTTCAGGAGCGTTGTAGCCAAGCAAGTACAACAACGTGTGTGCCATGTCAGCTTGGAAACCGAAACGCTCGGGGTGACCGACGCGTTCCAGCAAGTCGACCATCTTCTTCCAAGAGTGCATTCCACCCCAGCAAATTTCGCCTTCGGCTGCGAGACGCTCGTCGTACTCTTCGGCGATGTCCGAAGCAGCCTTGAACGTGTCGGCGATCTTGCTTTGGTTGGCATCGGGATCTTTCACCCAATCGGCCACACCCATCGCGCTGTCCAAGCGAATGCATCCATAGGGACGCACGCCAAGCTCACGCAGCTTCTTGCCAATCTCGCATCCCTTGCGGACTTGTTTCAAGAATGCCTCGACTTCTTCGGGACTGCCGCCCGCACTTCCGCCGCCGGTTGGTTCCCAAACGGGGGCGACCACGGTTCCGATGTTCAACGATCGGCTGCGAACCTTGTCGGCCAAAGCTTCTAGTTCCGCGTCATCGGCGTCGATGGAAACGTGAGGCGAAAACAAAAACAAATCGACTCCATCGAATTTCCGCCCGTCCACTTCCGCCGCAGCGGTCAGGTCAAGCATTTCGTCCAAGGGAATGATGGGGTTGGCATCATCGTCGCCCTTGCCGACCACTCCGGGCCAAGCAGCGTTGTGCAATTTTGGAAATGAGTTCGGGTGCTGGCTCATCGTCGGGAAGTGCCTTTGAACAAAGTGGGATCGCGGTCAGGTTGAATCGCAAGTTTAGACGGGAAGTATCGGCCATATCACCGAAGTGCCTGAAGCGGCATTTACGTGAATGGGGCGTCGGATTTTTTCGTTCCCGCGTCACTAGCGTGGACATTGCGACCGCTCGTTGCAAGAACCCCTCGGCGATCCGGCGACGCGAACGACACCACGCGCCCGCCAATCCGACAGAATTCGTCATAAAGCGGCTCGAACTGAAAGCGGTTTCAGCCCATCGTGGCTTGGCCGCTCAGTCGGATTGCTGTGATTTGCCAACACTCCTCGGCAATCAACGCCCGAGATAAGCGTCCAATTGATCAGCTTTTCGCATCAGATACGGAACATGCTCGTCAGTCGCCTGCACAAGCCGTTGCAGTTGACGCAATTGATCCTGAAATTCTTGATTGAATTTTCTTTGCTGGTCATCCCGCCAGCTCTGTTCCAACTGGTTCATCTGCGCCGACAAGCCCGTTCCACGTTGCCGCAGCTCTTCCGCAAACCGAGCCAACTGCGATGCAAACTGGCGAATTTGATCCGGATCACCGATAGCTTGATTCATGAAATCGCCTGAAGAGATTGTTGATAGAACTGCAAACTCGCACTGAGCCCATGACGGTCGGCCAAATCGATCAGCAACTTCAAAGCAGCCGAACGAGTTTTCGCGGGACCGACGACCGCGCGGCGAATCGACGCTTGCCGCAACGACTTCATCGCCGCCATGTCTTGGCTGAGTAGCAACTGGCATCGCCCGGTGAGCAGGTAAGCTCCCGGCGAATGGGTTTCTGAATCCAGCAAAGGCTCCAACTCATCAATCGCTTCGTCGTATCGTTCCAGGTCATAGAGAGCTTCCCCCAATACCATCCGCAAATACGTCAGCGATGGATCGCGGTTCAACCGAGCCCGGCAAACCTTCAGCCGGCAATTTCCCCAATCCGCGGTCGCGCGTTCAAGCTCGTGATCCGCGGATGAATTGCCCAGTCGAGTCGCCAAGTCACGGACCTCGACCAATTGCTGCACCGATCGAGCCAATTGGGCTTCTTCAAGTTCCCACAGCAACGACGAATCATCCGGAAAAGTCTCATGGGCCTGCCGCAGAATTTTGGCTGCCTGCAACGGCCGATTTTCTTCGCGGTAGATCGTGGCCAGTTCCAGATAGCTGTCACGATCCGTCGGGCACGTCTTCAGATGATGTTCGAGTTGCTGACGCCGCGTCGGCCCAGCAGTCGCCTCGCTTCCTTCATTGGTGGGAACAGCGGTCATGAGAAACGCTCTCGAGATGAGAATCATGTAGCGGGCGATAGGCCGGCAAACCGGTGTTGAACCGAAACTGACGTCGCCAGAAGAGACCACTCAGTATGGATGACGCGAGCCCAGATTGCAAAATCGCCGCCCCCCAGTTTGGTTTACTGGTTCGTTTAGGATGGGAATGGGCTATCATGACTAACCCGTTCGTCGGTTGTCTCGGCCGCGATCGCCCCCGCCGCGGTCCCCCCGCACCCTATGCCCCGATTCGCGTTCCCTCCTAACCACAACGCGGCCATGCATTCCATGCGACTCACACTGATCCTTCTTGTTGGCTGTTGCTGCGCCACAAGTCACGGATCGGATTCTCTTCAAACCGTCTTTCAAGACACGGTTCAACCGTTTCTGCAACAGAATTGCTTGCAGTGTCATGACGACCAATCTGCGGAAGGTGACCTCGACCTCAGTGCGGACCGAAACATCGACGATGTCGTGAAACGGTTCCGTCACTGGGCGGTTGTCTTGGACCGTTTGGAAGTCGGCGACATGCCTCCGGAAGATTCCGACGTCCAGCCTTCCGCCGCACAACGCGACGCGGTGATCGCTTGGATCGAATCCGTCAAAGCGGCAGAAGCAAAACGAACCAGCGGCGATCCCGGGTTGGTGCTCGCCCGGCGACTCAGCAGTGCCGAATACGATCGCACCATCCGCGATCTCACCGGCGTCGACATTCGTCCCGCAGCGGACTTTCCCATCGACCCAGCCAACGAAGCCGGCTTCGACAACTCCGGTGAGTCGCTGACGATGTCTCCCGCATTGCTCAAAAAATACTTGCAGGCAGCTCGGCGCGTTGCCGAGCACATGGCGATCACGCCTTCGGGACTGGAGTTCTCTCCTCACCCTGTAATCACGCCCACTGATCGCGACAAATTTTGCGTCAACCGAATCATCGATTTCTATCGTCAGCAAAACACCGAGATCTCCGACCACTTGTTTGTTGTCTGGAAGAACCAGCAGGCTTCGTCCGCAGCCTCGTTGGATGAGCAATGCCAACAACATGGAGTCAGCGCAAAGTACTGCCGAGTGCTAGACGACTTGCTCCAGGCGGAACAGGACGATGACGAACAACCAGCCATCGGTCCCATTGTCGCCTTAAAACAGATGTGGAATGAGGTTGCTCAAAATGACCTCACCGAATCCGAAGCTCGAGCACACTGCGACGCCATCGCCGAATTCATTGAGTCGCTACGTGAATCCTTGATTCCTGATGTCCCCAACCTGACCGCACCGGATATGAATCCGGGATCGCAATCGTTGGTGCTTTGGAAGAACCGGCAGTTCGTTGCGAATCGTCGGCGATTCGCGAAAGACCAACTGCCTCCACTTCCGGAACTGATGAAGAGTTTCGATCCCAGCCGGTTTGAGATTCCCTCGCAAGACGCCGTGGTCACGGCCATGACCGTGCCGGAATCAGAAACCGACCAGGAGACTTTCTCGCATGAGCTGGATCGATTCTGCAGCGTGTTTCCGGACCAGTTCTTAGTGTCCGAACGGGCCCGGGTGTACCTGGACCAAAAGAAGGAAAAGAAGCTCAAGGGCCGCTTCTTGAGCGCCGGTTTCCACAGCCAAATGGGATACTTCCGCGACGACGCTCCCCTTTGCGACTTGATGTTGACCGACGACCAACGCGAAACGCTCGATCGCCTTTGGTTGGAACTCGATTTCGTGACTTCCGCTCCCATGCGTCAATACGCGGGCTTCATCTGGTTTGACCGAACCGACTCCAAATTCATGCGTGACCGCGAATTCGATCGGTACCGCGCTGAAGACAAGGACTGCATCGCGGAAGAGAAGGTCCGTGGTTTGTGCGATGCCTACACAAAAAAAGCCGAACGCGTTGGAGCGAGCCCGAAAGCTCTCGCGGCGATCCGGCGGTACTTCGACGACATGTCGAAAACCTTTCGCTCGCTCGAAGAAATCCGCGAGCAATCTGAACCCGTTCAGCTCGAAGCAATGTTGCAGTTTGCCGAACGAGCCTACCGCCGGCCGCTCAAACAATCTGACAAAGATTCCCTGCTCGCGTTCTATCAATACTTGCGAACCGAGGGCGAACTCGACCACGAAGAATCCATTCGCGATTGCGTCGTGCGGATTTTGATGTCGCCCCATTTTTGCTACCGCGTTGACCCCACCAATCAATTGGCCGCCTCTGACCCGATTGACTCGAAATTGCCATCCGGTGTCGAGCCACTGGACTCTCATTCGTTGGCGAACCGGTTGAGCTACTTCGTTTGGTCGAGCATGCCGGACGAAGAACTGATGGAACTTGCGGCACAGAATCGCCTGCAAGATCCAAACGTTCTCGCCGAGCAAACACATCGGATGTTGAGCGACATTCGCAGCCAAGGCTTCGTTCGCGAATTCATGGGCAACTGGTTGAACTTTCGACGCTTTGATCAGCACAACGGAGTCGACCGCGAAAAGTTCCCCACGTTCACGGATGACCTGCGACAGTCGATGCTGGAAGAACCTCTGCGATTCTTCACCGACCTGATCCAACGAGACGGATCAGTGCTCGATCTGCTGTACGCGAAACATACGTTCGTCAATCGAGATCTGGCGACACACTACGGCATCGACGAAAAACGCTTTGACTCGCTGCTGCAAACGTCGGACTCCGAAGACGGTTGGATTCAGCTGCCCGACGCCAATGAGTACGGCCGAGGCGGTTTATTGCCGATGGGCGTGTTTTTGACTCGCAATTCGCCAGGACTGAGAACCAGCCCCGTGCAACGAGGCAACTGGGTTGTCCAGCGAGTCCTCGGCGAGCACGTCCCGGCACCTCCTGCCGAGGTTCCGGAGTTGCCCGAAGACGAATCCAAACTCGGTGACCTGACCATCCGCGAAGCTCTCGCTCGGCACCGTGAGCACCCCAGTTGCGCGGGATGCCACGAGAGAATCGACTCGATGGGATTGGTTTTCGAAGGCTACGGTCCCGTTGGTGAAATGCGAGACGCGGACCTGGGCGGACGTGCGATCGACGCCAGCGTCGTGTTCCCCGATGGCAGCCAAGGAATCGGCATCGATGGACTGCGAGACTACATTCGCCGCGACCGTGAAAAAGACTTCGTCGAACATCTTTGTCGCAAGCTTTTGGCCTTCGCACTTGGACGTTCCTTGCAGCTATCAGATGAATCCTTGATCGCTGAGATGCAGACCAACTTAGAAGCCAACGACTATCGTTTTCAGTCCATGATCGAAACGATCGTGACCAGCCCCGCGTTTCGCAACAAACGCGTTCAACTCGCCTCCGTCGACAACGCTCCTCATTCAGAAACGGAACCTTCTCCATGACTCACGCTGTCAATCGACGAACATTGCTGCGCGGTGCCGGTGTGGCCATGGCTTTGCCTTGGTTGGAATCGATCCCGGTTTGGGGCCGCGAAACGATGGTTGGAAATGATGCCGCCGAAACCCCACAACGCTTTGCCGCGTTGTTCATGGGTTGCGGGATCAATGCGGATCACTGGTGGGCCAAAGGTTCCGGCAAAGACATGGAGCTGGGCAAAAGCCTGGCTCCCATGGAATCGCTCAAACACAAGATGAACTTCATCACCGGACTGTTCAACGAGAACGCGACCGGGGTGGGCATTCACCCGGGGCAAACCGGCAACATTCTTTCGGGTGCTTCGCTCAAGAAAGGATCCGAGCTTCGCGGCGGCATCAGCATGGACCAAGTGCTCGCGAATCATTTCCAAGATCAAACGGCGGTTCCAAGTTTGGTTCTTGGGTGTGAGCAACCGGTCACGGGATACCACGAGACCAATTTCTCGATGGCGTACAGCTCCCACATTTCGTGGCAAAACGCGACTTCGCCGGTGCCGATGGAGGTCTACCCATCGCTCGCGTTTGACGCACTGTTCGATAATCAGGGCAGTCGTCGCAACGAAAGCATTCTGGACCGAGTGGGTGAAGACGCGGCGTCTTTGCGACGACAAGTCAGCGTGTCCGACCGAGCCAAGTTAGAAGAGTTTTTGAGCAGCGTTCGTGAGGTGGAGAAACGTGCGGCGTCGATGCGAGCTGCGCACGCGAAAGCGAGTGATCGAGCGAAAGACCAAGGCAAACCAATCCATGCAATGAAACGTCCCGACGACGGGTTGCCAGAAGATATCCGAGAGCACATGCGATTGATGTGTGACATCGTTGCGTTGGGTTTTCAAACCGACAAAGCTCGTGTTGCGACGCTGTTGCTTAACCGTGATTTGTCGGGATTGTTCTATCCATTCCTGGACGTCAAATCGACGCACCATTCGGCTTCGCACAGCGATCGCTCGGATGCCTACGAACGGATTTCGCGATACTACTGCAGCCAGTACGCGTACTTGGCCGGCAAGCTGGACGCGATGGCGGAAGGCGACGGCACGGTGTTGGACCATTCATGTTTGTTGTTCCTTTCCAGCATGTGGTCAGGCAACGCTCACGATTCCAGCAAACTGCCGGTGCTGTTGACCGGTGGCTTGTCAGGAAACATGGAAACCGGTCGTGTGTTGGACTACCTCGAAAAATCCGACGACGACCGACGGCTTTGCAGCATGTATCTGTCGATCATGGATCGCATGGGAGTGCCGATGGAAGAGTTCGGCGACGCGGATCAATCACTCGCCGGTCTGTGATTCACTTGCCGCTGTACCAAACGCCGCGACGCCATTGGTGCAGTTGCAAACGACGAAGGAAGTCCTCGGGCAAAGCCGGCAAGGCTTCCGTCGCCACGTTCAATGCGACTTGTTCGACATTTCGCATACCGACAATCACGGTTTGAACCGCCGAGGGTGACATGGCGAACTGAATCGCGGTCGCGGCCAATGCATAGTGTTCGTCCAACCCGAACTCTTTCAAATCATCGCGAATGGCATCGACTCGCTTCGCCGTCCGCTGCATGCGATCGCCGGCGAAGTAACCGGACCGGAAGTCGTCCTCCGGGAACTGGTGATCGGCCGAGTACTTGCCGGTCAGGGCACCTTCGTCCAATGAAACGCGAACGATCACTCCGGTCCCCGTTTCTTCTGCAACGGGCAACAACTGGGCCGCGGGTTCTTGTTCAAAGATGTTGAACACGACCTGAACCACGTCGACCAATCCATCTCGCATCAACTGGATCACGCAGTTCTGATCTTGCTCGGGCGTGCACAAGCCAATGCGGTTGATCTTGCCTTCCTGACGAAGCTTTTGCAGCACGAGCAGTGGCTGCGGATCATCGTTCCAAGCCGACGTCCACGAGTGCAGTTGCAACAGATCAAGGCATTCGACACCGAGGTTTCGCAAGCGTTCTTCGACGTTCGCTCGGATGTAGGCGGCACCGTATCGATCTTGCCAGCGGCAATACGGGCTAGGCGGCCACGGGCCTTCCGAAGGTGGCGTTTTAGTCGCCACATGAATCTTTTCGCGGATCGCGGCGGGCAGCTGTTTCAAGAACTGACCGATGACTTGTTCACTGCGGCCATCCCCGTATCCGGGAGCAGTGTCGATGAAAGTGATCCCGTGTTCGATGGCGTGCTGAAGTGCAGCGAGGGAAGCCTCGTCGTCTTGAGCGCCCCATTGTCCACCAAGAGCCCACCCCCCGAATCCAAGTCGCGAAACGGGAAAACCATCATGACCAAGGGGGACTTGTTTCATAGCAAACGTTTCACGTGGTGAGATTCGCGGGTGGAAAAAGGAAGGGTCTGGAAAGCGATGACGATTATCGGGTCGGTCCGTCTGCCTCAAAAGGAACTTGCCGGCTTTCGAGATGAACCGGACCGATCGTCTCAACTGGAATCACGGTTGCGTCCGAAATCCTTTCTCAGCGGCGAACCGAGGGTCTCGGTCGGCCCGGTAAGCAGAATCCTTGGCAGGTGCAGTGGTGCGAAATTTGTCTAACATCCCGCGTTTGTCGATCGTCGTCCCTCATGGTGGTGATGGCGCGGCTTTCGAATCCTCGCTCGCAAGCGTATTGCAGCATCGCCCAGATGGGTGCGAGGTGATTGTGCCTCATGACGGGACCTATGACGACCCGTTTGATTTGGGCGAAGAAGTTCGTTTCGTCGACAGTGGTTCGACCAGCGTCCTGCGCCAGATTTCCGAAGCCGCTGAATTGGCGATGGGCCGATTCGTGCACGTCGTCGCGGATGGCCACGTCGCCACGGAAAACTGGACCGACGCAGCTCTCGCACAATTCGAAGGCCACGAAACCGGTGTGGTCGTGCCCGTGGTCCGTGACTCGGAAACGCAACGCATCGAGCACGCTGGCTGGCGAACCACCGCTTCGTCCGCCTGCGGCCCAATCGGATTTGGCGACAAACAAGTCGCTCGCAAAGCCGCCGCTCGCGTCGAAGGAGCCTTTCTGGCCGCGTCGTTCTGGCGTCGTGATCTGCTTCGCAGTTTGGCGATCAGCTATCGCGGTACCGACACGATCGAAGCATCGCTTGCTTACGGTCACTTGACCACGCAAGCAGGTTGGCGATGCGTCGTTGCCGAAGACAGCGTGATGAGCATCGACTTCGAAACCGAAGTGCTCGACTACGACCTTCGCATCCACCAAAACCATCGCCGCCTGCAAGCCATCTCGGATCACTTCCGCGGCGGTGGATCAGCTGGTTGGGGTCGCGGTATCCAACGGTTGCTCACAACCACACTGGCCGGCGGACTTCGTCCATCCAGTTTGATCTCGGGCCTTCGACGCATGACCGCTCCGTTGGCCGGAAACGCGATTTCGCGTTCCGTGCAAACATCCGGCGTTCTGTCCGTGGATGACAATCCCGAAACGTTACCGATGACTTCCGTGCATCGCGAACCGCTTCGGCGTGCGGCTTAGCCGGACGGGTTGCGTACCGGCTCAGCCAACTGCTTGTACGATGGTCTTCCAAGACCGTCGCTCGGGTTTGGCCGGGCTTAGAAGCCCGGCCCACGGCTCATTCGGGAACGATCCGCAGCACCAAGTTGTTGCGGTGAATCACGTTTTCGTACGGACGATGCCCGAGGATCCATTCGATTTGCTCGCTGGGTTTTCCAGCGATGCGAGCCACTTCGTGGCTGCGGTAGTTTGATAGCCCACGTCCGAACTCTTCGCCGTCGGGACCGACTAAGCGGACCACATTCCCGTGCGCGAAGGTCCCTTCGACACGTTGGATTCCAATCGCCAAGAGACTGCGGCCGTGCTTTTGAATGGCGTCCACCGCGCCTTGGTCGAGGAACAACGTTCCCGCAACATTGGCGGAGCTGCCAATCCAACGTCGACGTCCTTTCAGCGAACGCTTCGGAGGCACAAACAGTGTTCCGACGGCGTCGCCCGCGAAAATTCGGTCGAGTACGTAATCTTCGGTACCGGATCCAATGATGGTGGGATGCCCGTGCGAGTTGGCCAGCTTTGAAGCTCGAAGCTTCCCGCCCATGCCACCTTTGCTGACCGCCGACACTTGATCGTCAACCAACGCCATCACACCGTCGTCCACATCGTGAACCATGTGAATTGGCTGGCTGTCTTTTTCGTCGGGGTGTCCGTCGTACAGCGCGGAAACATCCGTCAACAAAATCAGCATCACATCGTTGAAAAGTCCCGCGACTTGCGCGGCCAAACGATCGTTGTCGCCGAAGGTCGTCTTCAATTCCGAAACGGCGACCGAGTCGTTTTCGTTGACGACCGCGATCGCGCCCAGCTCATCAATTCCGTTGAGCGCGTTTCGCACGTGCAAGTAACCACTGCGACGACGAAGGTCGTTTCGGGTTAGCAAAACCTGAGCGGCGTGCCGGCCTCGTTTCTGCAACGACTTTTCGTAGGCACCGATCAAGTCGGCTTGCCCGATCGCAGCGATCGCCTGCAACGACTTCAGGTCGGTTGGACGCTGCGGCAAACCCAGCTTGGCGACGCCGGCGCCGACGGCACCGCTACTGACCATGATGGTTTGACGTCCGGTGTCGGCGATGCGGCAAAGTTGTTCCGCCAGTCGATCCACGCGTTCGAGATCGAGTTTGCCGTCCGATGTAGTGAGAACTCGCGTGCCGACCTTGACCACCACGCATTGGGTTTCGTCGATGATCTGACGCCGAATGGCGAGATCGTTTGCTTCTGAGGATTCGTTCAATTTGTTGATTGCAATTCAGCCAGTTGGTGCATGTCGTCTTTCAAACTGCCGTACAGAGATCGGTAGACAGGAAAGAGCTTGTTGTAAGTGAGTTTCGCGGAACGATCCGCTTTGGTTTCGGCAGCCACTTCGATGGTCGCTTGGCATGCCTGCGCGATGTGCTTGTAAGCACCATCGCCGACCGCGGCGAGCAAGGCGACGCCGAAGGCTGGTCCCTGCTCGACCTTCAAGGTCGTGATCTTCTTGCCGAACACATCGGCTTGCATCTGACGCCAAAACACGTTCTTGCTGCCGCCACCGCTGGCGCGGATTTGGCGAACAGGAACGCCGAGCGACTCGATGATTTCCAGGCTGTCACGCAGTGCAAATGTGATGCCTTCCATCACCGCTCGGGTCATTGCCGCTCGATCATGGGTGAGATTCATACCAACGAATGCACCGCGAGCGTTTGGATCCGCGTGCGGTGTTCGTTCACCGTTCAGGTAGGGCAAAAATAGCATCCCGCCGCTGCCGGCGATTGCCTTTTCAGCTTCCGCCGTGGCGGCTTCGAACCGCTTCGACGCGGGAATACCAGCCAAACCTTGGACGACTTGATCTACCCACCATTGCAGCGAACCGCCGCTGGTCAAGTTCACCCCCATCATGTGCCACTTTCCGCGAACGGCGTGACAGAACGTGTGGAGTCGCCCGGACGCATCGACGTTGGGTTCGTCGCTGTGGACGAACATCACACCGCTGGTTCCGATCGACGTGCTCAGCAAACCCGTTTTCACGATGCCGTTGCCAATCGCTCCGGCGGCGCAGTCTCCCGCCCCCCCGACAACCTTGCATTCTGTGGTCAGCCCGAGAGCCTTCGCGGCTTCTTTGGTCAACGTACCCGTGACGTCTTCGGACTCGACCACGCGAGGCAGAAGGTCGGTGGACAAATCCAATTTGCCAAGCAAAGCCTTCGACCAATCGCGGTTTTTCACGTCCAAAAACAACGTGCCGCTGGCGTCGCTGACTTCGGTGACATAGTCGCCCGTCAGTCGCCGGCGGATGTCGTCCTTGGGCAACAAAACTTTCGCGAGTTTGTCGAAGTTGCGTTTCTCGTTATCTCGCAACCAAAGCACTTTGGGAGCCTGAAACCCGGTCAAAGCCGGATTGGCGACCATGCCGATCAGTTTTTCACGTGAGCCAGCGGCCGACGTGATTTGATCGCACTGATCCGCGGTGCGTTGGTCATTCCACAACAATGCCGGACGAATCACATTGTCATCACGGTCCAGAAAAACCGAACCGTGCATCTGTCCCGACAAACCGATCGCTTTCACGTCAGCCTTGTCGACACCTGATTTTTTCATCACCGCTTTGACGGTCTTTTTTGTCGCCGCCCACCAGTGCTCAGGATCCTGTTGGGTCCAACCCGGTTTGGGTTGTTCCATGGGATATTCAGCATTCGCCTCGGCAACCACCTGGCCGGTTTCGTCGATCAGCAGGGTCTTCGTGCCGCTGGTGCCAATGTCGATGCCAAGATAATGAGCCATATTGCGCTGCTTCAGTACGGTGAAATCAAAGACGAGGGGGATAAGAGCCGCTCCGATAAAGCGAACTGGCGGGCAGTATAACGCGTACTTGCGTTTTCAACCACGCAACCAACATTCAGAACGACGTCCCACGAGCCCCCACGATGTCTGCGAAAACTCGCCTCGCGAAGATTGAATCTGCCGATCGGGATGCGTCCCCAACTGCCTCGTTCGCCGATGGCGGCCCGAACCAGAGTGGCGACATTTCGCCTTCCAGCCAATCGAGTGAGCCCAATCGCGGCCAGCCTTCTGTGCTGCAACGACGGCAGTGGTTGGGTTGGACGTCGGCCGCCGGAGTCGCCGTGTTGGCCGGTTGCCGCGAAACTTCCGTGAGCGACGAATCCGAATCCGCCCCCACCGTTCGCACTGACGTTCCACTGCGTGTGATTTGGACAGGAACCGAGGCCGACGCCGACACCTTGCGTCGAACATGGCAATCCATCAGCGAACAACCACTGAAGATCACCGTCATCGCTCCGCCGAGCACCTCTGCCACCAGTGCATCGTCGGAAACTTCCGGGGACGAACCGTCCATCTGGGACGCCGCGGCAAAGGCGGATGTGATCGCGTATCCGCTCAGCCAGCTCGGCGAATTGGTTTCGCGTGACCTCGTCATGCCACCGCTGAAGTCGGACGCCAGCTCAAACGCAGACACAGAATTCACCGTGAACAAAGCGGATCCGCCCGCAGTCCGCGTGGCGACGACCTATGGACGAGAATTGCGAGCCAAGTGCCTGGGTGGATCATTGCCAGCGATGCTGGTCGGCGAAAAGGCGACGAGCAAGGTTTCCTCATCGTCGACCATCACCTGGGAAGCATTCGAGCAACTCGCCTCGGAATTCCCCGGTCAGGTTGCCGAGCCCACCGCGGAAGGTTGGGCCGGTGTTTCGTATCTGTGGCGATTGGCCTCCGTCCTCAGCGCCACTTGGTTGTTCGATCGCAACACGCTGGAACCGTTGCTGACGCGGCCGGAATACGTCGATGTCCTGCGGCAAATGGCAGCCACCGTCAAATACGGCCCCGAGTCACCGATGACTCCCGGCGAAATTTTTCGCAACGTCGGCTCCGGCAAACTGGTCGCTGGGATCGGCTTTCCACAAAACCAAACCGAACGGAATGCGGACGACGAAGCCGCTGCGACCAGTAATGTCCAAGTCGCCGCGTTCCCGATCGTCCAGTCCGATGTGGTCGATGCCGACGGCGAGAAGCTGGAACGAACCGGACGCGTCGTGTTCGCACCGCAAACCATCGTTGGATCCCTCGCCGCATCCTGCCGACAAACCGCGGCGGCCAGTCAGTTTCTGAAATGGTTGGCGGGAGGCGAAGGCAGCGAACCGTTGTATCGCTCGATCCCTGGATTGCAGCATCCGACGTCCAGTTCATCCATCGATGATGCGGCGGGCGGGAACTACCAGCCGTGGCTTCGGTCAGCTTGGCAAAATCCAAACGTGATGCCACCACTGAACTTGGTCGGCGGCGATCGATATCTCGCGGCCTTGGACAGCGAAGTTCGCAAATGCTTGACAGGCGGACAAACTCCTGAGGACGCTTGCGCCGCGATTTCCAAATCCTGGTCCGAACTGCACAAAGAGTACGGCGTCACCAAACAAAAGCGTTCATGGCAGCAGGCCCTCGGACTTCTTTGACAACCGACTGGCATGTTATGGCGAACGCATTGGTTTGGTTTCGAAATGATCTTCGAACCATTGACCACGAACCTCTTCTTCGCGCATCAACTGCCGACCGTTGCTTTGCGGTTCACTGCATCGACCCGCGACAGTTTGAAACGGTCGAACTGGGATTCCATCGCACCGGACCATTTCGTGCGCGGTTCCTAATCGAATGCCTCACTGACCTGCGTTCGCGGTTGAGGTCGCTCGGCGGAGAATTGATCGTTCGAGTCGGCCGTCCCGAAACAGTCTTGCAGGATCTTTTGCCTTCCCTGTCAATCGACTCGGTTCACTTTCACTATGAACCGGGAACCGAAGAAGCCAGCACCGCCGAATCCGTTCAACAACTGTGCGACCGGCATGGCGTCTCGACTCACGTTGCCTACGGCGACACTCTGATTCATCCCGATGACTTGCCGTTCGAAATCGCGGACACGCCCGGTCTTTTCACCGACTTTCGCAAGGAAATCGAAAAGCAGTGTGAGGCTCGATCGCCGCTCGACGAACCCGCTCGATTCAACGGTACGTTGCCCGAGGACGTGAGTGCCGGAGACATTCTAGCGTTGGAATCACTTGGGCTATCAACACCACCATCCGATGCACGTTGCATGAATCAGTTTCCCGGCGGGCAAAACGCGGGACAGCAACGGATCGAGGATTACATCTGGAACGAAGATCGCTTGCGGATCTACAAAGAGACTCGCAATGGAATGCTGGAGCCGAACGACTCATCGAAGTTCTCACCTTGGCTCGCTCACGGTTGCGTTTCGCCACGAATGATCGCGGATCAGGTGCGTCGCTACGAAGAAGAACGCGTCGAAAACAAATCGACCTATTGGATGATCTTCGAACTTCTCTGGCGTGATTACTTTCGATGGATCTCTCGCAAACACGGTGCAACGCTTTTTCGTGCCAGCGGCCTACGCGGTGTGGATGTCGATTGGAAATCGGATCGAGATTTGTTTGGGCGTTGGCAAGAAGGAACGACCGGTTACCCGTTGGTCGACGCGAATATGCGGGAGCTACGGACGACCGGATACATGTCCAATCGTGGTCGCCAAAACGTCGCCAGCTTTCTGACGAAAAACCTTGGTCTTGATTGGAGGTGGGGGGCCCAGTGGTTTGAGTCGCAACTGGTCGACTATGACGTCGCCAGTAACTACGGCAACTGGAATTATGCCGCAGGTGTTGGCAATGACGCTCGCGGATTTCGGTTCTTCAATATCACCAAGCAGTCTCGAGACTACGACAAACAAGGTGAATACGCCAAACACTGGTTACCCGAACTTCGCGACCTCAGCGAGACCGAAATTCACGAACCGTGGAAGATGTCACCGGAACGTCAACGGGAAGTCGGTGTCACGATCGGAGAGGACTACCCGCATCCGATCGTCGATCTCTTTGACTCCGCGAAGGAAAACGAAGCCATCTACATTCGGGCCAAAGCGACCAGTCACTAACCGGCTTCGCGGTTCAAGCAATCGTTGTCCTCGCCCGACGATTCAATATTCGAATCGCTTGAGGTTTGGAAACATGGCCTCCAGTTTTTTGGCGGGTCCCTCTTCCAAACCGAGGTTGGTGACGAACAACGTCTCCAATTCCTGCAGTGGTTTCAGCTGGGGCAGAGCGTCAGGAGCGACGCTGGTCTTGCCCAAGTGCAGCAACTTCAAATGAGGCAGAGAGACAATCACTGGGATCGCTTCTTCGGTGATGGCGGGGCAGTTGTCGATGTTCAAAGCGGTGAGCGAAGTCTTTCCTTCGAATGCCTTCAGTGACTCGTTGTCAATCTTGGTGAGCCAAAGATTGACCTTCTCTAAACCCTCAATATTCGCGATCGCGGGCATTCCTTCGGGACCAAAGTCGGTTTCTGCGAGCTCCAAATCTTCCAGCGGCAACTTCGAAATCGGCTCAAACGCCTCGCCCGTGATTTTGGTGCCTCGCAGGTTGAGTTTCGTCAATTTGGGCAGCGTTGAAATAGCAATGAGTGTTTTGTCGGTCACCGGTGAATTCATCAACGAGATATCTTGTAGCTCGTTCAACTCAGCCAACACACTCGCGCCGTCATCGGTGACAGAAGTGTCCTGAAAGGTGACCGCGATCAAGGCAGGCAAACCAGAGATCGATTTTGCTTTCGCGTCATCAAACTCCTTGCCATAAATTCGCAAACGTTTCAGATTGGGCAGGGCGGCCAATCGCAAAACCGTTCCGTCCGCCCACGCCGCAGCGGGCATGAACAACTCGCTGACCGTGCTGGTTTTGGAAAGCAGCTTCACCGCGTTGTCCAAATCCGACTCGGCGACTTCCCGAAGATCGACGACCACGACGTCGTCGCCTCGCAACTTGGTCTTGGCACCCGCGATATCATCCCAGGCCGCGGCCAAGTTTGCTTCAGCCAAATCATCCGCGGCGGATTGCTCGGCGGGTGGAATCGGAATCGTTTTGGTGCTGCTGACTCCGCAACCGAGCGTTCCAATGAACAGGCTGCCGACCAGCAGGCTTTGTGCGAGCCGAACTTGTGTGAAATTCATCGGAACTCCGGTGAGTGAATTGTGAAACGTAATTGGATGTTGTTGAAATCATGAACCACCACGATCCAGATGACTTCGACGATGCGAGCAACGCGCGACGCGACGAATGGAGCAACGAGGGTTCGACCGGCGATCTTGTGCCGGAGTGGCAGCGATTGCTCAACGATGACCCGTTGCCGCAGGACGACAACTGGGACTCGCCCGAACCGACAGTCACGGACGCGGCGTTGGATGGCGTTTACGTCTGCGACAATTGTGGGGAGGAGATCGTGATTCCGCTCGACATCGCCGCTGGACGTGACCAACAGTATGTCGAAGATTGTCCGGTGTGTTGTAGCCCCAGCGTGATTCATGTCCATTTTGACGATTCCGATCACGCCGACGTGTGGGCGGAAGCCGAACAAGATCGCTACTGATTACCACTCCAGCCTCACGCTCCTTTGACACCATCCCCTGATCCGAAACATCATGAAAATCCAAACCTGGCTCACGCCCAACGCCGCCGGTCAATCCGAACGAGCCCCCGCTTCGGTCGCCGTGGTCATCGACGTTTTGCGAGCGACGACGGTTGCCGCGACCACGCTGTCCGCCGGAGCCAAATCGATTACGACCTGCGGCGAAATCGAAGAAGCTTTCGCGATGAAAACCGCTGCGGATCCCGAGAACACGCCGCTGTTGTGCGGCGAACGGGGCTGCCAACCGATCGTGGGATTCGACTACGGAAATTCCCCGGGCGAGTATTCTCCCGCCGGTGTGGGTGACCGCGATTTGGTGCTGACGACCACCAATGGAACCGCTGCGATCAAGGCGGCCGAAGAATGCGAGCAGATGTGGCTGGCCAGTTTCGCGAACTTGTCCGCCGTCATCGACCGCTTGGTGAAATGGAATGCCGCCAACCCCGATGAAGAGGGCTTTGCCAGAATCGTCTGCGCGGGAACCAATGGATGTGTGACCACGGAAGACGTGCTTTTGGCTGGGGCCATCATCGCAATGTGCCATCAACGGCTGGCAGATTCACCGCGTTTTTATGATGGTCCTATCGAGCTTTTGAACGATTCGGGCGCGATCGCACTCTCAGCGTGGCAGCACTGCATCACGCACGATGGCGTCAACAGTTCTGAAACACTCGCCGAACGGTTGAAACTGACCCAAGGAGGCAAAAACCTGATCGCCGCCAATTACGCTGGCGATTTGGTCGATTGCGGTAGCATTGATGTCTTCGAACTGGTTCCAACCAGGGATCAACGCTCCCCCGCCCGGTTCGTGGCGGGCTGATCCAAGACCACATTCGCCTCGAAAACGCATTCAGTTTGCTGGTTTCTTCGACTAAACTCAATCGTTGCGAAAACGACTTCCGATCCACTCACTTGTTCCATTTGTCACACTATGACGCTTGATTTGAAACGCTCTCTCCGCCCACTCGGCATCGCTGCCGTCTGCTCGATGGCAGCTGGGTCGATCCTTCCTTCCGGTACACCGAATTCGGTGCATGCCCAAGAAACCGCAGTCGAATCCAGCCAAGCGTCGACGGTTGGGATTTCAAGCGAAAAACCCGCCGAAGGACCATCGGTGGATCTGGGCGATGGTCGATTCATGGTTTCCTACACGGAAAAAATTCCGGGCACCGATATCACGTTCGAGATGATCCCGGTTCCCGGTGGCAAGTTCACGATGGGCAGCCCCGAGGACGAAGATCCACGTGCGGAAGACGAAGGCCCAACCGTTGAGATTAACGTCTCGCCAATGTGGGTCGCAAAGACCGAAACGACTTGGGCGATGTACAAGGAATACATGCGAATGTACGCCGTGTTCAAATCGTTCGAAGCCGAAGGCGTCCGCACCGTGGACGAATCGAACCAGGCCGACTCGATCACGGCACCGACCGAATTGTACGACCCCTCGTTCACTTACGAGTACGGCGAAGAACCAGAACAACCCGCCGTGACGATGACGCAGTACGCCGCCCAGCAATTCACCAAATGGTTGAGCCTGATCACGGACAACCAGTACCGTTTGCCAACCGAAGCTGAATGGGAATACGCCGCTCGCGGTGGAACCCAGACCGCTTACAGCTGGGGCGACAGCGCCGACGACATCGAAGAATACGCTTGGTACTTCGACAACTCATACGACGGCCCGGCTCACGTCGGAACCAAAAAGCCTAACCCGTTTGGTTTGCATGACATGCACGGCAATGCAGCCGAGTGGACCGTCAACGAGTATTCCGAAGAAGGCTACCAGTGGTTAAAGGAATCGCCCGTCGACAATGCAATCGACGCAGTTCGTTGGCCAGAAAATCCTTGGCCGTGCGTCGCCCGCGGTGGCAGCTGGGAAAGTGATCCACCGGAACTTCGCAGTGCCGCTCGACTGGCATCCGACGATGACGAATGGAAGAACGAAGATCCAAACTTCCCCAAGAGCCCTTGGTGGTTCACCGACGATCCTTCTCGAGGAGTTGGCTTCCGCTTGTTCCGTTCATTGGAACCACTCGATCGCGAAGCTCTCAAGAACTTCTGGGAGCCAACCGCCCTCGAAACGGTAGACGATGTCGAGAGCCGTATCTCCGGCGGTCGCGGCGGATGGGGCTTGGTCGACAAAGACCTGCCCGAAGCCGCCAAAGAATGATTCGGTAGTAAAAGCAAATTGCACAGCGTGAATCTCACGCCGTGCGACGCAAGGCCCGAGTTCGCTCGGGCCTTTTTCATGCGCTCAGTCATGCTCCATTTCCGAGCATCGGCTCAGCCTCAGCGATTCACTTGCCACTGGACTTGGTCCGAGGCGTCACGTGCGTCGTAAATCGCTTTCGTCGTCGGCCACTGGTCTTCTTTCGAGTCCTGAATCGTCAACGCATACGGCGCACGCCACGCGGCCAACGCATCCACGTCGCCGTACTTCACGATGCCGGGAACAAAGTGCTCGTCATCTTGATGAAGCAGGTCCGCGAAACGGAATCCGCTGACGTCAATCGTCGCATCAGCGAGGAAGGGGCCGGCGATGGCCGCCGCCGGTAAGACGTATGCTGCGGAACCTTTGGGTGCCACTAAGCTCACACCTCCCGGCGGGTTTTGGAAGGCGGAGACGACAGCCAAAACATCGCCGCATCGCGTGGCGGCCAACGGCCGGTTGTAACCGAAGGTGAACGCCGCCGACGCACGCCGTGGCTGCGGATTCGTTCGCTGCTTGCCTTCGGGAGCGTCCGTCGGAATCGCGGCAATGTCGATCACAATGATTGTTTTTGACTTTTCTAGCTGAGCCGCAAATGCGTCCGACCATTCTGGAAAGTCCGTCGTCTCGTCGGTGGCCGAGTGCACCCAGAGAACCGTTCCATCGGAGGAGGCATCGCCTTCCGACTGCGAGACCCATTTTCGAATTGGGATCTCACGCCGGCGAGTCTCATCGGTCACGACTCCAGAGACCAACGTCGCTCCGGAATCATGCTCGACGGGATCCGAGTACGACACGGACACGCTGGAGGTCTCTGGCATCGGTAAATCAAACAGTGTTGCGAGTGCAGGGCGGATCGTTTGATCAAAACCTTTTTCGGTCGCCGACTGCCCAAGACAATCCTCCAGCAACTGCTGACTCTGATCGTTCCACCAACCCAACACGGCTTGTTCGTGCTTCGGACCTCGCTGAACCGGTGCCGGATGGTCGTCGTTCCAAACCGCACCCTCATCATCAGTGATCGCGGGAAAATCGGTTTCGACGATGGGAGTCTCCAAACCAAGATTCAGATGCTCGTTCATCCATCCATACATAATCCGGCGAGTCACATAGTTGTAATTGTGTTTGAATTGCACCAATGATTCGCACAACACGTGATCGGGTTGGTCCATCATCGAATACAGTTGTTTCAGTTCGGGATACCCATCCGACATCATCTCGATCGTCCAATCGTCCGCAGCCGTCATTCCCATCGGCTTGGGTGCCATCAACGCCGCCAATTCCACGTTGCCCGTGCCAATCCGAAGCAAGCATGCGTTCTCGCAGGCACATCCACCTTGCATCGATGTCGACACCATTCCATTGGGAAAGCTTGCCGCAATTCGCGGTTCCAGTGCATCCAAAAGAATCGTTTGAGTCCCGCCGCCACTGCCGCCAGTGACCGCCAAGCGATCCGGATCGACCTCATCCAGGGACGCCAGAAAATCGAAGGAACGCAACGCATTGTAAGTCTGCAGACCAAGAATCGACTGCAAGCGAGCTTCGGCCGGTGTACTGAAAAACAACTCCGGATCGGAACCAGCGGGAACGCTTTCCTCAGGCCGAGTCGCGTGTCGACGGTGAGCGAACTCGTAGCTGAGCTGCACGGAATCCGCGTACCCAACCATGTCGAAGATGAACGACACACATCCCATCCGAGCCAACGTCGCACATCGAGCCAGCTTGGGATGACTGCCCGACTCCATGTACATTTCGTCGCCGTTTTCAATCAGCTGCTTCATCTTGTCAGCATCGTTGCGCATCATCCGGCCACCGTGCCCGTGTGGGCAAAGAACACCAGGACGCTTTCCATCCGCGTTCAATCCGCGGGCGACGCTGTCTCCTGTCGGGCGAAACAACAATCCAGTCACGAAGTGCCCGGGCAGACTCTCGAAGTAAACCTTTTCGATTTGGAAACCATCGCGTTTCACCACGGAATGAATGGTCGCCCCAATCGCCGGTCGAGGCAGCATTGGGTGCAGGCCGGTTGCCATCGCGACCCGCGTCCGCAATTGTTCCGCCCGTGATTCCCATTGCTCGAGTGTTTCGGGAACGTCAAACGGAAAATGCCCATCGAGTGTCTTCAGCTCAGGCAATGCATCGGAAGCGACTGGTAAATCTGCGACCGTTTCTTCCGCTCGCACGATCGCGACCGGCAGCAACACGCAACCGACAAGCAGAGCAGCGAGCCCGCCTCGAAACGCCGGATGCAAAACGAGTTTCTTTGTCCGTAGAATTTTCATGTGGGATTCGTCGGTAGGAGGGATGCTGAACAGCGGAGGGAAATCTTGCATTGAGTTTAGGATTCCAAAGCCGACGCGATGCGATTTCGCATCCGTCCGACCGTCGGGAACATCGCCACCACGCCCAATAAGGCGACGAGGCCGCACAACAAATTGACTGGCGATCGAGTCAGAAACATCATCACGAAGTTGATCGCCGCAGTGCCTTCCATGACGGCCTGCCCGATCAACCGAGCCGTTTGATCGGTCTGGCAAAAACGACTCAGCGGCAAAGGCATGGGTTCTCGTTCAGGCCATTGGGACCAAGTGCGAGCGGAAGCGACTGCGCCATCGGCGGATTTCAATTCCGTCGCAGCCGCCGATCGCAACATGGCAGGCACGAGAAACGCGACCACCACATTGGCCACCAACGCGACCACACCAATTAAAACGAAGATCGTTTGATCCTCCTCTGGTGGCTCGTCTCCGCCGATCATCCAGAGGATCACTCCCATGAACACACAACCCATTGTCAGTCCAAACGTGATCACCATTCCTTGAAACGCCCAACCGGCCAAGGTTGTGCCACTTGAATTGCTCGAATTGTCCAGGTCAGAATGCGGCATGTTCGGAGTGGAAGAAGGATCTGAATTCATTCGTCTTGTCGGGTGCGATAAGGTGTTGCAGTGGATCATGATGTCGAGGACACAACACCAAGTCTAACCCTCAGCCAACTCGCCTGCATTGCGTCTGTACTACACCGATCACTTTGACCTGCCGTTGCCTGACGGCCACAGGTTTCCGATGACCAAGTACCGTCTCTTGAGACAGCGGATCGTCGAATCCGATCATCATCGCGACGACGCACTGATCGTCCCTCAAGCGGCAACCGACGAGCAACTTCTTCATTGCCACACACCGGACTATGTCCAGCGGGTTCAGTCGGGAACTTTGACCAAGCAAGAAATCCGGCGCATCGGATTTCCATGGTCCGAGAAAATGGTGGAGCGTTCACGCCGAAGCACCGGTGCCACGATCTCAGCGGCACGGGCGGCCCTCGAGGAAGGAGTCTCCGCCAACCTCGCCGGTGGCACGCACCATGCGTTCGCCGGCGAAGGCGAAGGCTACTGCGTGTTCAACGATGCCGCGGTCGCGATCCGAACACTTCAGTCCGAGGGACTGATTCAGCGAGCCACGATCATCGATTTGGACGTCCACCAAGGCAACGGGACCGCGTCAATCTTGAAAGATGTCCCTAGCGTTTTCACCTGTTCGGTTCACGGAGTCAAAAACTTTCCCCTGCGGAAAATGCCGAGCGACCTGGATGTCAGCCTTCCCGACGGAACGGGGGATGACGACTACTGCGACGCATTGCGATCCGTCCTGGCGAAACTCGAAAAACATCAAAGTGATTCAGGTCGATTTGACTTGGTCATCTACCTCGCCGGTGCCGATCCTTTCAAGAACGACCGGTTGGGTCGACTGTCGCTGACAATGGAAGGATTGCGACAAAGAGACGAGATGGTGCTCCAGTGGTGTCGTCACAACGATTTGCCGGTGGCAATCGCCATGGCTGGGGGTTACTCTGTAGAAGTCAAAGAGATCGTTGACATTCACTCCCAAACCTTACATATCGCCAAAGTTTGGTCACTGTCCCGTTGAGCTTCGTTGATGTCGTCGATCACGCAAATCTTGCAAAGTAGTCAAAACGGTGACGCTGCCAAAACCGACCAGATGTTCTCGTTTTTATACGATGACTTGCGTCGGATGGCGGGGCGGTTTCTTCAATCTGAACCCCGGCGAGAACGCCTGAGCAGCTCGTCCCTGGTTCACCAAGCCTACGTGCGGATGGTCGACCAAGACCATGTTGATTGGCAGGGCAAGACGCACTTCTTCGCAATCGGTGCGACGGTGATGCGACGGATCCTGGTCGATCACGCTCGGCGGACCCAAGCTCAAAAGCGTGGCGGGGGTTGGATTCGGCGTCAGCTGGATGACGAAGTCACTTTTTTGTTGGACCAGGATGATGACGTTGTCGCACTGGATGAACTGCTGCTGCAACTGGCGAGCCTGAGTCCGCGCCAAGCCCGAGTGGTCGAACTGCGATTCTTTGGTGGGCTGGGCATGAAAGAGATTGCCGCCGAACTCAACCTTGGACTTCGCACCGTCGAAAAAGAATGGGCCATGGCTCGCGCTTGGATGCGACGCGAGCTTCGCGACCCAGACGAAGAGAGCCGAGAAGAAGCTGACTCAGGAGAAGTCGACTCAGCACCCAAGGCCGATGACGTGCCCGCCGACGATCAATCGCCCACCTCATGATGGATGCGGATCGTTACCAACGTGTCCGCGACCTGTTCTGGGAAGCCGAAGAGATCGAAGAGGACGCGAGAGAAAAATTCATTCGCGACCAAGCTTCCGGCGACGAAGAACTGATTCGCGAAGTCCTTTCGCTTCTTGCCGAACACGATCCCAACGCGGCTCGTGTGGAAGGCGCAGCGGCACGGCCAAAGCCTGGCAATGGTTCGGTGCCCTTTGGGACAGGACTGCCAACACCTCGCGAAACGACGGAATCGGAAGTTATAAGGGCGATCCGTTCCATGTCGGAAACCGCCTCCGGTGCAAAGTCGGATTACAGTGCGGATCTTTCGCGTAGCTCCACCCCTGGTTCGATGCCTAGCAACGCCAGTGCGGGACACACCGTGCACGCCGCGCAGCGAACCCATGCGATGCCGCGTCACGATGCGAACCGTCCGCAACCGTCTCGCAATCGACAACGAAAAACACTGACCTCGATTGGACCAATCAATCGAGCAAAGCAACACAACTGGGTCGTTTGGCTGCTCACCGCCGTCACGATCGCGTGCATCTGGGTGGTCGCCGCATGGGTGGACCGCCGTCTGCAACGACAAGCCGATTCGTCCATCCAGCGTTCACTTTCGTTAGCGTTGAATCTATCCACGATCAAAGTGGAACAACTGCTGAACCGCGACAAACAATTCGCCATCGACTTGGCTCGTCAGCCTGGAGTTCGAAACGCGATCCGATCACGGTCTCAAAATTTGTCACCAGCTGAACTTGCCGACTCGATCGACGATCAGACACAGCAATTCACCGACGCCGTTCGCAACGTGAACGCCGATCGACCTGAACTTGAGTCGCACGATCTTCCGACGTTCCAACCGCCTGACGTCATCTTCTTCAGTCGAGACCTTCAACCCTTAACCATTGTCTTCGGCAACGATCGCGGCCGCGCCGTGACCGATGAAGCCAATGTCCAACTCCCGCCTGATGGGGCGGCTGATTTGGCTCGAGCACTCAGTGGACGGACCGTGCTCCATGCTCCATCGCCTCTGGCAACCTTGCTCGGAAAAACGCTCGCCGACGAACTGGATCATGCGGTGTCCAATCCATTGGCGTGGATCGTTCCCATTCACGAACAATCATCCACCGAAACTGAAAAACAGAACTCGCTTCGACCGGATGTACTCGGCGCGGCTGTCATCATTCCGCCGAACACGAATCGTTGGTTGAATGAAACGCTTGCCTTTATAAGCCACGCGAATTCGGTCGATGCCTACATGGTCGACCGCGAGGGTTTCATGCAAACTCGCAGTGTGAATTTGCCCGAACAGATCGCACAGTCGCTGGGAGCTAGATTTCGCGTCACTGAAATTGCCACCCCGTCCGAAGCGGAAGAACGTCTGAATCAGCTCGTCGCCCAACTCGACCGCCTGACCGAATCGGCAATGCTGAATCCAAACGGTGAATTGCCGATCGGTCGCACGATTCACCCACTTACAATTGCGGCAGCATCGGTTTCACACAGCCCCGAACCTCAAGTGAGTGGCCAGACTTACCGCACCTACACCGGCAAGGACTGCGTCGGTGTATGGCGGTGGCTGCCCGAGTTTGGAATGGGACTGATCATCGAGAGTGATTCCCATCAACTGACCTATCCGTTGGCGTCGACTTGGCCGTGGGCTTTATTGCTCTCGGTCGCATCGCTGCTTCCAATTTTGGTTGCCAAACGCCTGTCCAAAAGCCCGGCACCATCGGCTCTGAAACAACCACTTGGACGCTATCACATCCATGAGGAACTCGGTGCCGGCGGAATGGGAGTCGTTTATCGAGCCAGCCACACGGAACTGGGACGCGAGATCGCATTGAAAGTGCTGCGGGTCGACCGGCAAGACGACGATGACCATCGCCGGTTTGACCGCGAAGCACGTTTGGCAGCAAGTTTGCGCAGCCCTCACAGCGTGACGATTTACGATTACGGGCACAACGAACACGGCGAAGCATTTTGCGTGATGCAACTGCTCGACGGTCTGACGTTGTCCGAAATCGTCGCCCGAAGCGGTCATCAGGAACCGGCTCGAGCGATATGGATCATGCGTCAGGTTTGCCAAGCCGTTCTGGAAGCTCATTCCCAAGGCCTGATGCATCGCGATCTCAAACCACAAAACATCATGCTCAGCTTTGACACCATTGTGGGTGACTGGGCGGTGGTGTTTGACTTTGGATTGGCCAAACCGCTCGAGCCCAATCAGGGCGTCTTCCAAACCGCCGAAACCGTTTGGGCGGGAACCCCGATGTACATGGCACCCGAACGATTCCGTGCCCCCTCGGTGATGGACCCGCGAAGCGATGTCTATTCACTGGGTTGTGTCTTATACTTTTTGTTGTCGGGTCGTCCGCCGTTTGCCGAATGCGATCCCGAGTCCATGTTCGCGTTGATTTTGACGCAACAACCGCTCGAGATTGAAACGCATCGCGGCGAGCCGGTCGAAGACGAATTGAATGCACTGGTGCAAGCCTGCATGGCCAAGGACAAACACGACCGTGTGGGCTCCATTGCGGATCTGATCCAGCGGTTGGATGCACTCGCACCGCGGTATCCTTGGACACAAGAAAACGCACGCCATTGGTGGCAACGTCACGCCGATGAAGAACTCGCCAAAAAGCTTTGAACTCATGCGACGATGGTGGACACAACTTTGGCGACGTCCACGATCTTGGGTGATCCTCGTTCTCTTCGTTGCCGTTGCCGATGCCATGACGCCACCGGACTGGGCGGTCGTGGTTGCTCATCTGATTTTCTTGCCGCTGGCCTGGCGAGTTCTCCACCGTCGCTTCATCACCTGGATGACAGCGATTCAAAGCGTTGCCGTCGCCGCGGTGGGTTTGTTCCATGTCTTTGGCCCAATCGCCCAACGTTTCGCGGGCGAGGTTGGTGCGGAACCTTTCGCCTGGATCGAACCAGTCCGCCTCTGGACATTTTTCGCGTTGATGGCCACAGGCTATTTTCACATCTACTTGCAAGGCCGTTTGCGCACACGGCTGAAACACCAGCGGATGCTCCAGCACCGAGTCCATCGGCGATCGTTGCAGATCCGGCGAGTCAACCGAGCCCTGCGTAACGAAGTCACGCGACGGCAAGAGACTCAGCATCGTCTGGACCAGAGCGAAACAACGTTCCAATCGCTGATCGATCGCATGCACCTGCAGGTCGCACGCAAAAGCGCCGAAGGCGTGTTCACCTACGCCAATGAACAGTTTTGCGCCGACATCGGAATGACTCCCGTCGATGTGATCGGCAGTACCGATGCGGAACTTTTTGGTGATTCCATCGGTGCCAAATATCGCGCCGATGATTTGTCGGTGATGTCGACCGGACAAGCCGTCGACAAAGTGGAAGTGCACCCGGGCCCCGATGGTCGCATTGGTTTTGCCCAAGTCTTCAAAGCGCCGGAGTACGATCAAAACGGGCAGTGCGTTGGCGTTCAAATCATCTTTTGGGACATCACCGAAAAACATCGCAACGAGATTGCCCTTCGAGACAGTGAGGCTCGAAAGAGAGCGTTGTTCGATGCCGCCGGTGACGCGGTCCTGTTGATCGATGACCAACGTGCGATTGTGGAAGCCAACCCTTCGGCCAGCGAACTCCTACAAGCCGGTGGCGGACGATTGGTTGGGCGTCCCCTCAATGATTTGATATCGCCGGTGTCCGATCAGTGGAGTGGATTGCCACTGGCCGAACGCCATCAACTACGACTCCGACGCGGCGATGGCAGTTCGTTTGAGAGCGAGGTGTCCATCCACCACATTCCGGTCGGTGACGCGACCGGCCAAGCCGTCATCATTCGCGACGTCACGTTGCAACGGGCCGCGTTTGAAGCGATGCGGGAAGCGAAAGCAGCCGCTGAACAAGCCAACCGTACCAAGACGCAATTCATGGCGGGCATTTCACACGAATTGCGGACACCACTCGGCGGCATCCGAGGACTGACGGATTTATTGGGTCAGCAAACCCTTCCCACGGCAGCGCGTCGTTACGTCAACCTCATTGCTCAAAACACAGAATTGCTTCGTGATGTCATTGAAGACATCCTCGACTTCGCCGCCATCGAAGCCGGTCGCGTTGCCATCGATCCGGTCCCAGTCGATCTGCATGAGGTCGTCGGTGACGCCTTTGGTTGCCTCGCCGTTCGCGTTGCCGACAAACCTGTTCGCTTGTGCTTGTCGATTGCTCCCGACACACCTCGACGAGTGATCGCCGACCCAAAACGCATTCGCCAAATCGTGATCAACTTGGCTGGCAACGCGATCAAGTTCACCAATCGAGGCGAAGTTAGTTTGCGACTGAGTCCCATCGGCGACGCCCCTGAGTCAAACGGCAACGATGGCAACGCACTCGGAATCACAACCAGCGAATCCGCAAGCGACGTTCCGATGGCGTGGTTTGAACTGACCGTGTCAGACACCGGCATTGGTATCGCTCCCGAGAATCAATCGCGAATTTTTGACGCGTTTGAACAAGCCGATCGCGGCACCAACAAGCAGTTCGGCGGAACGGGATTGGGCCTGGCAATCGCTCGCGGTTTGGCTCAACGAATGGGTGGCGACATCACCGTGACCAGCCAAGTAGACCTGGGCAGCCAATTTCAGTGCGCCCTTGCATTGCCACTGGATACGAACCCGAAACATGCAGAAAAGAAGCGAACTGTTCCGGCCACCGATGGCGCCACAGCGGTGGTCTCGGTTGGCAACACAACCATGCAAGATGCAATCGCGGAAACGTTGCTGCACTGTCGCTGGCCAATTCGCACGCCATCGATGCTGGAACCCGAATGCGTTCACCTCCATTGGATCCTCACGGACCAAACCGCGGACGCCGCCTTCCGCATCCGAGCTCGTAAATCGAGCGACCGAGTCCTCTGGGTCACCAGAGCCGGTGAACCTACGCCCAGGCGTGCCAAGCGTGAAGACGCGGTGGTGATCGAACCGCTGCATCCCGACGAACTTCGCCGCTGGTTGGCAGGGAAACCGCTTTTGCAATCGAGCCGCGGACAACGCAAACGCCGCCGAGGAAACAAACTTTCGACAACGACCAAGAGCGATCCAACCACTTCGAAATCACAGGCTCCCGGCGCCGCGTTGCTTACCAATTCACAATCAACCAACGAAACGATCAACGCTTCACCGACCGACGCCGGCCAGGGATACAAGTTGCTCGTTGTTGACGACAGCGCCACCAATCGTTTGGTGATTCATGACCAATTGGTTGCTTCGGGCCATCGCGTCCAAACCGCGGACTCAGGAGAAGCGGCCGTTGAGCGATTGGCATCCAACACCTTCGACTGCGTCCTCATGGACCTGCAGATGCCGAACATGGATGGAACCGAAGCGACCCGAATCATTCACCAACACGCCTCACAAGCGGGCAAGACTCCGCCACCAATCATTGCGTTGACCGCTCATGTCACCGACCAGCATCGTCAGCTTTGCCGCGAAGCGGGAATGGATGGCTACATCACCAAACCGGTCGACCTGGATCTCTTACTGACGGAAATTGAACGGGTCCTTGGTGTTTCTCAGTCCTCGGAATCGGATGCAATGCTGCCGCCGACATTGTCGCAGGCCACGAATTCACAAACGCCCTCCAACCTGAACATCGCGAATTCACGTTCCGAAGACTCATCGTCTTCCACCGAAACGGCGTCCAACGACACAGGCGTCGCGACGGAAGACAACCATCAATGGGATTGGCGTTCGCAATTGTCGAAGCATTGCGGCGGTGATTCCGAGACGATGGATTCCGTTTGCGATGCGTTCTTGATGGAAGTCCCTTCGTTGCTGACCAATCTTCAACAAGGTGCCAAACAAGGCGACGCGAACAAACTGAGATCGGCATCCCATACGCTGAAATCATGTTTACGTTACTTCGCGCCAAAAGAAGACGTGGCGATGGCCGCTGAAGTCGAATCCGCTATCCAGGATTCCGAGTGGGTGGAGCGACTGAAAGATATCACCAATGATCCCAACACCCACCATGCCGATTCGCCAGAATCCAAAGCCATCGCGGATCTTCAAAGCAAAGCAACCGATTGGGTCTCTCGCATTCGCGAATCGGTCAAGCAACGCTAAAATGTTCGCTTCCAATGCGATGATGATTGTCCACGACGATCTTCCTCTCCTCTTTTGATGAATGACTTCTTCAGCGAGTGCCCCCATGAAAGCCGCCTTCATCACCGAAACAGGACCTGCCGACACTCTTCAAATCGGTGAACTGCCTGACCCTGCTCCGGGTCCCGGCCAAGTTGTGATTCGAGTGTACGCCTCCGCAATCAATCCGATCGACACTTACATCCGGAACGGCACCATCGCGATGGAATTGCCGCAACCGTTTGTTCCCGGATGCGATGCTGCCGGCGTGGTCGAAAGCGTCGGCCCGGGTGTCAAGCGATTGTCTATCGGTGATCGGGTTTGGTGCACCAACCAAGGCTTGCTTGGACGGCAGGGCACTCTGTCCGAATTGATTGCGGTCGATGAACACTGGACATTCAAATTGCCTGAACCGGTGCCGTACGAAGACGCCGCCGCGTGTGCATTGGTTGGAGTCACCGCTCACCTTGGTCTCTTTCGTGAAGCCCAGTTGGAACCAGGCGAAACAATCCTGATCATCGGCGGCAGCGGCGGTGTTGGTTCCATGGTGGTGCAAATGGCGGCTGCAACCGGTGCTCGCGTGATCACAACTGCCGGCAGTGAAGCGAAGGCCCAAGTCTGCCGCGATCTCGGTGCTGAAGAAGTGATTCTTTATAAAGATGAATCCATCGCGGATCGCACCAAAGCATTCGCTCCCGACGGAGTCAATGTGCTCTGGGAGACGCGGCGTGAGCCAGACTTTGACATGGCAATCGATCTGATGGCCGGTCGGGGACGCATGGTCTTGATGGCGGGACGCGATGCCAAGCCCGCATTCCCCGTGGGTCCGTTCTATGTCAAGGAATGTTCGCTGCACGGCTTTGTGATGTTCAAAGCCACCCCGATGGAAATGAAAAACGCCGCCGAAGACATTTCCCAGTGGTTGGCGTCCGGCAAATTGTCCGCGAACATCAGTGCTCGATTCAGCCTGGACGAAGCCGCCCAAGCACACGCCTTGCAAGAATCCGCGACGCTCGAAGACAGCAGTCAGCTGGCGGGCAAAATCATTGTCAAACTCAACACCTGATCATCCTCATGTCATCCCCCATTCCCAACTTTGACGCCGGAGTCCCGTGTCCCAAGACCGGTCAAACATTGCTGCCCGCCATCGCCCAAGACGCCACGACAGGACGAGTGTTGATGCTGGCGTGGATGAATCGCGAAGCTTGGGACGAAACCATCTCGGGCAACCGAGCGGTTTATTTCAGCCGTTCGAGAGGCAAACTTTGGCGGAAGGGTGACACCAGCGGCCACGCTCAAGTCGTGCGAGAAATCCGAGTGGACTGCGACGCCGACACGATCCTGTTGTCCGTCGAACAAACCGGAGCAGCCTGCCACGAAAACTACGAAAGCTGCTTCTTCCGTCGCGTCGATCCCGATGGCACAACCCACATCACCGAAGAACGCATCGCTTAGATGAGGTGCATGGCGGGTGATAGGCCATCTGGGAGAGGGTGGACTTCAGGGTGAAGGGCATTGGCGAGAATTTCTAGGCTGTCGACCAATCGTGGGCCTGGCCGACTGAAGTAGGCCGAACCGTCGACCACGTAGACACGTTCTTCGCGAACACACTTCATATCGGACCATCCGGGATAGCCACGTAGAATCGGCACGTCTTCCAATGTTCGCGACACGCTGAAACCGCAACACGCGATGAACAACACGTCCGGATCCGCTTCTCGCATGCGGTCCCAAGAGGTGGTCTCGGAACGCTCACCGGCCTCGCCCACACATTCGTGGCCGCCGGCTTGTCGCACCAACTCCGGACTCCAATGACCGGCACTGAACGGAGGGTCGATCCATTCCAACAACATCACGCTCGGTACCTTTGTCTCGGGCCGTGACAACAAATCCTCCGAGCGTTTTCGTACTCGAGCGACTCGTGATTGCAATTGGTCAATCAGAGCTGTCGCCCGGTCCGGACAACCTGCGGCTTCACCAACCAAGGTGATGCAATCAAACATCTCCGACAAAGAAGTCGGCTCCAGGTTCACGACGCGAGGCTGTCCGGGCAAGGAGCACGCCGCCGCGTTGACCTCCGATTCAGCCACCGCGCAAACGTCGCACAAAGCTTGAGTCACGATCAGATCCGGCGCCAGCGATTCCACCACCGGCATATTCAGTGAGTACAAAGCTCGCTCGGTCTGCAATCGCTCTCGCACCATCGTGTCGATCTCACCGCTGGTCGCATCATGCGGAATCAACGTCTGAGTGACCTTCGCAAGACGATCAACACCGGATGGATAATCGCACTCATGTGTGACACCTACCAATTGGTCCTGCAGTCCCAACGCGCAGATGATTTCGGTCGCACTGGGCAGAAGTGAAATGATGTTCATGAAACGTTTGCTGAGGCGGAAGTGGCTTTGAAAGCACCTTATCAGGCCGGAGCAATCTTCCCACCCGTGATGCTCATCTGTTCGCGGCACTTGCTTGGCAACTCTCCAGCAACGATGATCAGAGCCCCCTCACGCGATCTTACGCGGGAGGATCCCACCCCAACAGCATCCCAACGAGCGATTCATCATGCTTCACCCCCTCGATCCGATAGCAGTCTTTCCAGCAAAGAAGCGTATCGCTTCATGGATTCGGTCGTGCTCCTGTCTTTGGATGCTCGCCGCAGTTTTCATTGCCTCGACCGCACTGAGTGCAAACGCAGACGACGAATCGCTGCGAACGGTTCAGGATGACGTGCCACAGGGCGAAATCACGAAGGGAGTGTTCGACACCAGCGAGATCTATCCGGGGACTCGGCGAGACTACGCCGTCTATGTTCCGTCGCAATACGATCCCGAATCACCGGCGAACTTGATGGTGTTCATGGATGGAATGAACTACGCCAAACCAAACGGTGCGTTCCGCGTTCCGATCGTCCTGGACAACTTGATCGACAACGGTTCCTTGCCTCCGACGATCGCCGTCTTTGTCAATCCAGGCACCATCCCGGCCACCAAACCCGGTGCCAAGAACCGTAGCAACCGTTCATTCGAATACGACTCTTTGGGTGATCGTTATTCGAACTTCCTGATCAACGAATTCCTCCCAGTTGTACTGAAGGATTTGAAAGTCTCGACCGATCCCAAACGCCGCGCCATTGCGGGCATCTCTTCCGGTGGCATCTGCGCCTTCACCGTGGCTTGGGAACGGCCAGATCAATTTGGCAAGGTACTCAGTCACATCGGCAGCTTCACCAACATTCGTGGCGGTTGGGCCTATCCCGGTTTGATTCGCAAAACAAAGTCAAATCCGAAACCCATCCAAGTCTACTTGCAAGAAGGCCGCGATGACCTGAGCAACCTACATGGCAACTGGCCGCTGGCAAACCGCGACATGGCCGCTGCACTTCAATTCGCGGGCTACCAATACAAGTTTGTCATGACCGAAGGCGGACACAGTGGTCAGTGGGGCGGCAAAGAACTGCCCAGTGCCTTGCAGTGGTTGTGGAACGACGAAGCGGAATCCACAGTCACCCCGCCGTCATCCACCAAACCCAAGTGGGAACCACACCCGCTCGCGATCGTGAACGAAAACGTTCCGCAAGGCAAAGTGGAATCGATGCCGCCTTGGCACTCAGAGATTTTTGACAACACCATTCGAGACTGGTCCATCTACGTTCCGGCTCAGTACGACGCGAGCAAACCAGCGGCATTGATGGTTTTCCAAGACGGTGAGCGGATGCGTGACCCAAAGGGTCGCTGGCGTATCCCAACCGTGTTCGACAACTTGATCGCAAGCGGTGACATGCCGCCAACCATTGCGGTGTTTCTCAATCCGGGGCACGACAAATCCAAACCTCGAAAGGGCCGCAAATCTTCCAACCGAGGTTTCGAATACGACAGCTTGGGCGATCGGTACAGTCGATTCTTGTTGGAAGAGATCCTTCCCGAGGTTGAAAAGAAATACAACCTTTCCAACGATCCCAACATGCGTGCGATTGGCGGATCCAGCTCCGGTGCGATCTGTGCCTTCACCGTTGCATGGGAACGCCCCGACCAATTCCGCAAGGTTTACTCCAATGTCGGCAGCTTCGTGAATTTGCGTGGGGGAGACCTTTATTCGTCTTTGATCCGAAAGACCGAACCCAAACCCATTCGCGTCTACATGTCAGATACCAGCGGTGACAACGACAACCCGTTTGGTCATTGGCCGATTGCCAATCAACGCATGGAATCATCTTTGTCCTACATGGGATACGACGTTCGCCTGGATTGGGCAGAAGGTTTTGGGCACAACGCTGACTTCGGCAGCATGCAGTTTCCCGAGGCAATGAAATGGTTGTGGCGCAGCGAAACACACACACCATCCATCGACACTTCCGATGACCTTCGTGGCGACCTGACGCTCTTGAATCTTCTTGTCCCAGGTAAGTCATGGGAAGTCGTCGCTGAAAACCTTGGATTCTCTGATGCTCCCTGCAGCGACGCAGACGGTAATTTTTATTACTGCGACATGCGTGCTCCGGCAGTGGTGCGAGTCGACGCGAAAGACCAAAGCAAATCGGTCATCGCGAAGGAAGCCGTCAGCGGATTGATGTTTGGTCCCGGCAATCTGCTCTACGCCTGCCAAGGATCCAAGAAGCGAGTGATCTCAATCGATCCAAAATCAGGTGAAGTGAAGACGATCGCTGAAAACGTTGCCCCCAACGATCTCGCGGTTTCAGACGAAGGCTATTTGTTCATCACCGAGACCAGAGCTCACCAAGTGACTCGAATCGACATCAAGACGGGTGAAGTGACCGCGGTCGATGTGGGCATCACCCGTCCCAACGGCATCGCACTGTCCAACGACGGCGGCACGCTGCTCGTTTCGGATCATGGTGGACCATCGACATGGACATTCCGAGTCAACAAGAATGGTGTGCTCGATGCAAAGATGCCAACCATGCCGATGCGATTGCCGATCGATCCCAAGGGCGATTTCAATTTCAACGAACCACCCCAGTACATCCAAGCGTCCAAGGGAGACGGCTCGGCGGTTGACAAGATCGGCCGCTTCTATGTCACCAGCGAACTGGGCGTGCAGATCTTTGATCCCACCGGTCGCCCCTGCGGAGTGCTTCCCAAACCCGATTCGGATCAACCTTTGACCAGCTGCGTGCTGGCCGGTCCGGAACACTCACACTTGTACGTGACGAACGGTACGACCATCTATCGGCGTGAGCTGACCGTCGAGAAGTGATCTTGGTTTGATCCCGTCCCTTCAAGGCATCCAGGCAGGATTCCTTGAAGGGGTCTTATCGGCGACTTGTTCGTCCGTTCAGGCGGACAAATTCTTGGGAAGCAGTGCTCGCAAAAATTGAGGCATCATGCCCATGTAGCAAGCACACTTCGGGCACACCGTGGACTGATCGCTGACCAAGTACTCGCACCGCGGACACGGCCGGTGTGATTCTGGATTCGCTTGATTCGCGTCCGGCTGGGTTTCAGTAGCGGGAGCCACCGCGGTCTCACCTAGAATTCGCATGACGCCGGTATCGGACAGCGTGTCGCGTACGGGGGGTTCTTCAGGAACCGTGAACGCTTCTTCCCACGGAATGGTGACTGCGACACCACATTTCGGACAGGGCAGAGTCTTGCCGGACAGCGCCCCGGCGGCTCGCAAATGGTGCCCATTGCTGCAAGTGATTGATTTTCGATTCATTTTTTCCTCCTGTTGGTGAAACCGTGTGAGTCTCCACTCACGGCAAGGCTTCAATGCCGATACGGGTAGGAGGTTCCGCCAAATTGAGCCGAAAATTGGTTTCACGTCGGTTTCATCACCGCCCCACGTTTCCGCCGGAACCTTTGACGGGGACTGGGGTTTCAGTCGGTGAACGTTCATGTCCGAGAAGGAAAAGATGTAATGCAAGATCGACTGCTATTGGTCGAAGACGACACCCATTTGGCAGCGATGGTGAGTGACTTCCTTCATGAAAATGGATTTCATGTTGAGGTCGAAAACGATGGCAAACTCGCTGCTCAAAGAATCGTCCACGACCGATTTGATGCGATTGTTTTGGACATTGGATTGCCCAGCATGAACGGGATCGATGTGTGTCGATCGGTGCGCAATCAATTCTCGGGCCCAATCATCGTCCTGACCGCACGCGGCGAAGAAATCGATGAAGTTGTCGCTCTAGAAGTGGGTGCGGACGATTTCATGAGCAAACCGGTTCGTCCGCGTGCGTTGCTGGCCCGGCTAAAGAACCATCTTAAAAAATCGGACGCTCAACTGACCGACGAAGATCGAATCATCGTTGGTGATTTGGTTGTAACGCCCGCCCGACGACAGGTCACCATTGCGGGCGACCCGGTCGACATGACCACCGCGGAATTTGACTTGATCGAATACCTAGCACTTCGTGCGGGATCAGTGGTCGCTCGCAAGGACATCTATGTTGATTTGCTGGGGCTGCCCTACGACGGACTCGACCGTTCGATTGACCTGCGTGTCTCACGAGTTCGACGCAAACTAGGCGATGACCCCAATCAACCCACGCGAATTAAATCGGTCCGCGGGGTTGGATACCTGATGGCAAAGTAGTGCCGCTCGACGAGCCAGTTGGGCATTCGTCCCGGGCTACGAAGAGACAAGATCACTTGGCCGTCGCGTGTTGCTCCATTCTCTTCGCCAGCTCTTTCGCGTGCTCACCCAACAGCATGGTGAAGTGATCACCATCGGTTTGCTCAACAAGCACTTCGCTATCCAGGTGAGAAGCCCAATCCAGGTGATCGGTCCAACGTTCTCCTGAAGAACCTTCCAAGGCCGTCGTCTTCGCCGGAAGAATCAACTGCACACTTGGACTGGAAGGGTCGATCTCATACGACTTGATGAACTGCACGTGCTGACGGCTGGTATCGATCAACTTACGAACCATTTCTGCCGATGCGGACTGGGTGAGGACTCCGGCACGCTGGGCTTCTTCCAAGACACGCTGCCAGATTTGATCGGTCCCACGAGCGTCCTCCAACTCTTCCGCCGACAAGTGCATGTCTGTCCCAGAGAATGCATTGGAGAACTGGATCAGATCGGCGACGAACTGCACATCATCATTCGGATCCACATTGCGGTAGATCGATGGAAGAGGCGTGTCCAACAACGTCACCGCGACGTTGTCTCGGCCTTCGTTTTCCAATCGGCGTGCGAGTTCAAGAGCAAAGACACCGCCCGCAGACCAACCAATCAGACGCAACTCATCATCGCCGAATTGTTCTTGCACGAGCTCAACATACTCTTGCATCATGGCATCCAAAGACGCCGGCGGTTCGCTGACCCCATCGGAGCCTCCACCGACCAAAGCGTACACCGGTTGGTCGTCGTCGACCTGCTGCGAAAACTCGGAGTAGCAAGCGGTCGACCCTCCCAGCGGATGAATACACAACCAAGGCGAACGAGCACCATCGGCTTTCAAGGGCACGATCAACGCGGTTCGGTCGCCGCCAGGTTGTTGTGACTTCTCCGACGTCTTCTTCATCTCGCCGTCTTCGTCGCCAAACTGCGAAACCACATGATCGACCAAACTGTTAATCGACGGCGACTCGACAAGTGCTGACATTGGAATCGTGATTGCCAAGCGTTGCTCGAGGTTATTCTTCAGTTCCATTGCGATCAGCGAATCCATGCCCAATTCACTGAGTTTTTGCTTCACGTCGATCTGATCCGCTTCCCAGCCCATCAACCGGGCCAGTTCAGAAGCAAAGTACTGACGCAAACGGTCGGTTCGTTCGCTTTCAGAAACTCCCGACAATTGGGAACGGAACTCGTGGTCGACTTGATCCACGCTCGCTTTGCCATCGACATCGGAGCGATCCGCAAACTCGGCGAAGAACGGCCGACTGCGCCGCATGCTTTTCGTCATCGCGGGCCAATCCACATCCATCACGGCCACGTATCGATCGCCGGCATCGATGAGTTGCTGCATTGTTTGCAGACAAGCATTGGCGGGAAGCAATCGCATTCCTCGCGATTCAAGTTGCGACGACCGATCCTCGGTGGCCGCCATTCCGGACTCTGCCCACGGGCCCCAAGCGATGCTGGTCGCCGGCAAACCTTTGTCACGGCGATATTCGGCCAGGGAATCCAAAAAGCTATTGGCCGCCGCGTAGTTGGCTTGTCCGGGTGATCCTAAACAAGCGGCGATGGAAGAGAACAGCACAAACGATTCGATCGGAAGATCCTTCGTTGCCACGTGCAGGTTCCAACCACCTTGGACTTTGGGTCCCATGGGAACATGCAACTGTTCTTCGGTCATGTCCATCAACAATCCATCCTGCAGAACTCCTGCTGCGTGATAGACATGCCCGATAGGCGGCAGATCGCCGGGCAGTTGTTTGAGTGCCGACTTCAACGAATCAAGGTCACCCACGTCACCTTGCAACACAGTCACCCGCACCGAATCAACGTCCTGCGTCAACGCATCGATCTTCGCCGCGACTTCACCGGTCGGTTGCCGGCGAGATAGCAACGCGATGCTGGTCGTACCTTCGTCGATCAATTGCTTCGCGAGCTTCAAACCAATCGCACCAGTGCCTCCGGTGATCAACACGGTCGATTCGGATGCTTCTTGTTGCGGCACCGCATCAGTCGTCGTATGCGTCGACATTCGCGTGATGACTTTGCCGATGTTCTTTCGCTGCGCCATGTAACGGAACGTTTCGACCATCTCGGTCTGATCAAACTCGGTGCAAGCGATCGGTTGCAAGTCGCCGGCCTCGAATCGCTCAGCAAGTTCCGCCCACAACTTCTCGATCTTCGCCGGGCGCTGTCGCAACACTCGATCCAAATCGATCGCGTGGTAGGACAGGTTGTCCTGGAATGGCAACAATCCAACCTTGCGGTCTTGGTAGATATCGGTCTTTCCGATCTCTAGAAAGCGACCGTATGCATTGAGCACACCGAGACTTTTTGGAATGGCCTCGCCGGGAAGCGAATTCAAGACCACGTCCACTCCTTCACCTGAGAATGCACGACGGATGTCGTCGGCAAACTCCGTGGTTCGAGAGTTGAAGACATGCTTCACGCCGCATTCACGAAGGAAATCACGTTTCTCGTCGCTGCCGGCGGTCGCGATTATTTCGGCACCGAGGTATTGAGCGATTTGGGTTGCCGCCAATCCGACACCGCCAGCCCCCGCATGAATCAACACCCGTTCGCCAGGCTGAACGTCAGCCAAATGCACCAACCCATACCATACGGTCAAGAAAGCGATGGGGATGGTTGCGGCTTCGACATCGTCCATTCCAGCCGGGCGTTTGACCAACGTGTACTCAGGCGTCTTCGCGTGCGAACCAAAGCTAAACGGAGCGACCCCCATCACTTGATCGCCAACTTGAAAACGCTTCGCTTCTTTGCCAACCGCGGTAACCACACCGGAACATTCAATCCCCAATGGCACCACTTTGTCAGTGATCCCGGGATACAGCCCCATGACTTTCAGGACATCGCTGAAGTTCAGTCCCGCCGCATTGACCCGCAGTTCCACCTCGCTTCCCTGAGGTGCCTCGCGTTCCATCGGCTCGAAATACAACGAATCGAAACTACCGGTTTGTCGAAAACGCAGCCGGTGCGGCTGTGACGGAATCGTGACTATCGTGTCGCTTTCTGATGCCGCTGGGGCACGTCGCTTCACCAACCGTCCCAGGTGACGCGTGCCATCCCGGTAAGCAACGTGATCCTCGTCATCCGCAGCAATCATCTCAGCCGCGATGGCTTGCCCATTGGATTGATCGGAAGCGGACGGATCCACCTCCAACAACGAAGGTTTCAGATCGGCGAGTTCCATCATCGCGACGCGAATCATTCCCCACAAAGGTGAATGGACCAAGTCGATGGACGACTCCGATTCCGAAACTGATTGTGCCCCCTGTGTGACATGCCACCAACCGCGAAAATGTTTGCTCACCGGTACGTGCGTGATCGCCGAGCGAATCTGCTTGAGGGCCGACTGACAAACCGCCTCCGCATCATCCGCTGGATTGCTTGATCCATCGCTCGGGTCCCAAACCGTGATGAGCCCTGCAAGTGGTTTGGTCGATTCGGATTTCTCCGCGAGCGTTTTCAGATCATCGCCCAAGTCTCCCTCGACGACTTCAGCACCGAAGTCAACCAATTGCTTGGCCAAAGATTCTCGACGCGATCCTGATTCGCCCAACAGCCAAACTTGCTTACCGTCCAAGTCAATGTCATCGGACAACGAATCAGTGGCCTCCCAATCGATTTGGTAAAGCGAATCGTCGAGCGACTCTGACTTTCCACCACCGACGCGTCCAACCCGGGTGACGCGAACGCCAGTCCATTCGGCAACGACTTCGTCACGCTCATTGACCAACCAAACATCGCCTTCGACGAACTCGGGGTCCAAAACGTCGCCCGGCGATGACCTACGTCCATAGGTACGAAGTGTCCCTTCGGGTCGCTGGTACACAACTGCCCGCGAAACTTTCGTCGGCATGTACGTCGCTTCGCTGAACGTGTCATGATCAGGTCGCGGAACCAAGGCCGAGAATGTTTGCATCAACGCGTCGCCCAGAACGGGATGCAGAATGTAATCATCCAGTTCGGCACGCGTGGCGTCATCGCATTGAACTTGCCCCAACGCTTCGTCAATCGAGTAATCGACACGATTCAGCATCCGGAAACGGGGACCGTACTCCAGTCGGCGATGCGACATCAGGTCATAGAATTCGTCGTGATCCTTGCCACCCACAAATCGCTGAGCGACGGTCGACAAACCTGATGGAGGAGGAACAACTTCCGAATCGGCCGACTCATCAGTTTGCTCAGCAGGAACCAGCGACGCCGACATGTGCCGCTGCCATGAATCGCTCGTATCGACCCGATCGCGAGAATAGACTTCCAGCGATAGGCTCTCATCGACGATCGTTTGGAACGTTTTCCAGCGTTCCTCGCTGACGAACATGGCTTGTTCGATACTGGCATCCGTCACCGCATGTGCCCCCGGACCGAAGCGGTCTCTCGCCGCGGCAAAGGCAACCTCAACAAAGGCAGCTCCGGGCAAGTTGACGGAACCTTGCACCGCGTGATCCGCCAAGAACTCCGGCGACCGGGCCGACAATGCGTTCTCATACAAACGACTTCGCAGTGCTGATGGCTGCAAGCGACCAAGCATCGGATGCAGTGGTTCACCCGATCCCGAGCGATTGCGAGATGGATCCTCGACGATTTCATCGGATGGATCCAACCAATATCGTTGACGATCAAACGGATAGGTGGGCAATACCAAACGCTGCCGCTTCCACGGCTGATCAAACGCTTTCCAATCGATTTTTCCACCACGAGTGTGCACGTCGCCCACCGCTTCGAACAAAGTCGTCTCGTCGTCTTTGCCCGACCGCAGCGAGGTGGCCCAGGTGGCGGAGGATTCCGGCAAACAACGCTTGCCCATGCCGGTCAAAATTGGCGATGGTCCCACTTCCAACATGACGTCGATGTCCATCTCCGCCAGCGTTCGCATGCTCGGTTCAAAGCGAACCGCGTTGCGGATGTGGTCGCACAGATAGTCAGCGTCCCAAGCCTTGGTCCATTGCTCACCGGTCAGGTTGCTGATCAAAGGGATGCGCGGCGTTTTGAATTCGCACTGTTCAGCGATCTGCCGGAACTCATCCAACATCGGTTCCATCAATTGCGAATGGAACGCATGCGATACCTGCAAAGCCTTCGAAGCGATGTCAGCTTCTTCGCAGTGTTTTGCGAACGCATCCAAATCCGATTGTGGACCGGAAACAACCGTGTTCTGCGGCCCGTTTTCGGCGGCGATTGACAACGATCCTCCGCCGGATGATTCAAATTCGCGAAGTTGATTGGCGATGACTTCCGCCGATTCAAACATCGCTGTCATGCCGCCACCGGCAGGCAACTCGCCCATCAATCGCCCACGGTGTGCGATCAAGCTCAGCGCGTCCTCCAGCGACACAACACCGGCGATGCAGGCCGCCGCGAATTCTCCGACGCTGTGTCCAAGCACGACGTTCGGCTTCAATCCCCATGACAACCACAACTGTGCCAGCGAATACTCGATCGCGAAAAGAGCGGGTTGGGTGTATCGCGTTTGGTGAACCAGTTCGGTGTAGGGACCTTCGCCGTACAAAACATCCAGCAATCGCTTTGGCAGAACCTTTGCCAAGAGTTCATCGCAACGCCTCATCGACTTGCGAAACACCGGCTGCGTTTCAAACAAGCCACGCCCCATACCGGCAGCCTGCGAGCCTTGTCCGGTGAACAAGAACGCGGTTCGAGTCGCGCGACTGGTCACCGTTTGCCCGCTTCGGATGCCGGGACCTTTCTTGCCATCGCTCAACTGAGTCAGCTGACGATGAAGTTGCTTCGCGTCTTCAAAAACCACCGCGGTTCGATGCGTGTGATGAACGCGGCCGACATTCATCGTGTGTGCCACATCCACCACGTTGTCGTCGGTGCGATCAAGATGCTGTTTCAACCGTGAAGCGACCTCCGCGATGGCAGCGTCACTCTTGCCGCTCAGACTCAACACGTGCTGAGTTCGATCCGTCGTGTCTGAATCCGTCGAACCGGCGGGCTCGACCGTTTCCTTCGCCGCGTACTGCTGCATCACAAGGTGAGTGTTGGCTCCACCAAATCCGAATGAGCTGACTCCAGCCACCAACGGCTCATCATCAACCGGCCATGGTGGTGACTGAGCGGGTATCACGATGCGTGACCGCTTCAGCGACATTCGCGGGTTGAGCTTGTTCAGATGGAGCTGACCAGGAATCGTTTGGTGGCGCATCATCAGCAACAACTTGATGATGCCGGCCACACCCGAGACGGTTTCCATGTGGCCCACGTTGGCTTTGACGCTGGTCACATAGCAAGGTGGGTCGACACCTGGTTTGCCAGAGAACACTTGCGTCAGCGCATCGACTTCGATCGGATCACCCAACGGAGTCCCAGTGCCGTGTGCTTCGATGTAGTTGACTCGCGAGGCGGGCAGTCCAGCTTCACGAAGGGCGGTTCGAATGACCGCTTGTTGAGACACACCATTGGGTGCGGTGATGCCGCTGGTTCGGCCGTCTTGATTGGTCGCGCTGGCCAGGATCGTTCCCCAGATACGATCGCCGTCTCGTTCCGCATCGCTCAAACGTTTCAGCAACAGCATGCCGCAACCTTCACCGCGGACATAGCCATTGGCGTCGGCATCGAACGGTCGGCACTGCCCATCCGGCGACAACATGCGTGCCTTCGAAAATGCGATCGTTGTTTCGGGGGTCAAGATTGCGTTGACGCCACCTGCCAACGCAGCGTCGCACTCGCCGGCACGCAGACTTTGCACGGCCAAGTGAATCGCCATCGTCGAAGACGAACACGCCGTGTCGATCGCCATGCTGGGACCGCGAAGATCCATGATGTAGGACAATCGGTTGGCTGCGATCGAAAGCGCGTTGCCGGTCCCAACATGCGCGTCGATGTATTGGTAGTAACCATCGTAGGTGGAAGGGACTTTGGAATAATCCGTGCCACCAATTCCGACGTAGGCACCGACCGGCGTTCCCGCCAAACTGCTCACCGGGATGCCGGCAATTTCGAACGCTTCCCAACTGACTTCCAACAGCAGTCGTTGCTGGGGATCCATCCGCGCCGCTTCGCGAGGTGAGATGCCAAAGAACTTTGGATCGAACTGATCAATGTTGTCGACCATGCCCGCGCGACGGACCGACATCCGGCCCGCTTTCTGACCGGTCGGGTCGTAGAGAGAATCGACATCCCAGCGTTCCGGTGGGATCTCCGAGGTCGCATCGATGCCTTCGGAGACGACCTTCCAATACGCATCCAAATCAGGTGCACCGGGAAAACGGCACGAGACGCCGACAACCGCGATTGGTTCGACAGACGATTTGGATTGGCCTGAATCGGCGGGCTGGGTGGCGGGAGCAGACGTCGAAGATGACGAACGGGCCAAGCGTTTTCGCAGTGCTGCTCTCTGTTCGGGAGAGAGCTTCGCGAGTCGGTCGGAAAGATCACGTTCGGGTGAATTCACGATGCAGTGTTCAGGTTAGACGTTCAGGCGGAGGGCGAACCGATTCGCGGAGCCGAGGATCCATCACAAGTTTGCTTAAGCGACCAAGAATTACTAGCACGGAGGTGAGTTATCAAAGACTCAATTGTGAGTCGTCGTTTCGGCCATTTGCATCTATACTAACGCCGAAACCGCCTCACCAATTGGCCCGCATCTCGCTGGAGCGGCCCGCCAGGTTTCGCGAGACGTCCTCCATTCCTTTTGCCAACGATTTCTAGATGCCGATTCGCTTGCAATGCTCCTGTGGCAAACAACTCAGCGTCCGAGATGAATTTGCCGGAAAAGCGGTCAAATGCCCGGGCTGCAGCAAAGCAATTCGCGTGCCCGCGTCAGGCGGGGGGGGTAAAACCGCCGCCGCGAAAACGGCAAAACCCAAAGCCGCCTCGGCTCGTCCCGCAGCGGCTCGACCAGCCCCAGCAGCAGCACAATCTGACTCTCTCGACGATTTGTTCGCCGAAGAAGGTTTCGATCGCCAAGTTTTCGCGGTCTGCCCGTCCTGCAGATCCGAGATGGCAGCCGGAGCGGTTTTGTGCACCAAATGTGGCTACAACAAAGAAACTGGCACGAGCCTGGAGAGCCACAAGGTTGCCGGCGTCGACATCGACATGGGCACTCTAGCGCTCATGAAGGCGGAACAGGACATGGTCCGCGATGTGGCTTTGCAAGAAAAAATGCACAAAGGTGCAGGCATGCCTCCGTGGATGCTGGCTTTGATCCTCTTCATCCTCGGCAGTGCCGTCACAATCGCGGTGTTGGCCGTGAACGCTTCCCGCCGGGTCGAGCAGTTGCAGTTCAAACCACTGCAAATGTTCTGCAACCTGGGCGGAGCCGCGTTTGCGATGGTAGCCATCGGTGCGGTGCTGACCCTGATCGCCCGCGCTTTCAAAGTCAGTCGCAACGAGGGCCTTTTGTCGCTGACGATACTCTACGTCCCGGTCTTCGTGATTCGACATTTCCGTGATAACTGGAAAACGGCAATCACGGCCATCATCTGTGGCGGTTGTGCCGGCGGCTTCTTCGCCGCGGCTTCTCGCATGTGATGAACTAGGATTCGCCGTCCCTCGACGATTCGATCTGAACGTCGCCTTCGGACGTCCAACAAACTTGCCGCGGTCCAACACGAAGTTGCCCGCCGGCAATCCACCGCTCACAGCTCGATTCTGGATTCCAGATCGAAGTCAGATTCTTATCCAACATTTGTCGGATACCGATGTAGGACGTCGTCAGTCGAGGATTGATTTCGATCACGCAGTCGTCTTCGATTCGGTCCCCCAAGACAACGTCGATCCCCAGGAACCCGCGCAGCGGTTCAGGCAAAGCACGCGTGACTTGCTCGGCAAGCGAAACGACTCGCGATTGCAGTTCGGATTCAATCGGTCCACTCCCACCGGTGTAGCACGCCTTCCAAACGTCGGATCGATTCGCGGAATCGGAATCATCCTCGTCTAACCGACAGTGCTGCCAAACCGCGGGACAAATGACTTGATCGGCGACTTCCTTTGTCGTTCCGCCTACCACCAACATAGAAGCAGGCCGCCCCTCGACCCATGCTTGAACGAGGTCGCCGTTCGCCATGGTCGAACAAGCCGCTTGCAAATCGTGGAAGACAAGAACGGAATCGGAACCACATCCGTCACGCGGCTTTCGCACCCAACGTTTCGCGTTCAAACCAATAATGCCGAGTTCGCTTGGTCGTATCCCATTCGCGGCGAGTCTTGATTCGCTCGACCAAGCCAGCGGCGTTGGGATGTCATTTTCCACCAACCATTTCGCGCTCAACCATTTGTCGCTGGCCATACGAAGTGTCGCCTGATCGGCCGAGAGCAAGTCCGGTCCCGCCTCGCGAAAAGCTTGGACCATCTGCCCGAGTTCATCATCGATTTCGGGCGCAACGACGAGGGCAATGTCACAGGTTTTCGCGATGGCCAACCACTGCCCGCGGACGTTTTCCCCGGATCGAAGCGGAACGCAACGAACCGAATCTCGCATGCGATCGAAGCTCAAATTCAACCTGGGATCGATCGGCGTGACCACTTCGGCCCATTCGGCAAAATCGGTGATCATCGCTCGCCACATCGCGAGACCTTCGCTCAGGAGCGAACAAGGGATTTGATCCTTGGGAGTGGACGCCATGCCACCGCCACAAAGAAATTCGCCGACAAAGACTCGCATGCGGGGATCGCCGTCAGCGAGTTTCCAGGTTCGGCAAACGAGCCAATTTGCCGGTTCGATCGACGCACGCGATTACCGAATCCGCTTCGACGATCAATTGGTCGCCACGGTGAATTTGGTAGAGATGCCGCATTCGAACTTTGCGAATTTCGACAACGGTGGTCGTCAGCTCCAACCAATCATCGAACTCGGCGGGAGCGAAATACTTCACGTTCATTTCGGCGACGACCAGCATTCGACCGTCGTCTTCGATCGTTTTGTAGTTGTGTCCGAGATCGCGCAGCATCTCGACACGACCACGCTCGAAGTAATTCAGGTAGTTGGCATGGTGAACTCGACGTTGCCCATCCGTTTCCTGATAGGCCACGCGAAATCCGTACTTATGCGTGGGCAGCGAATCCGTCACTGCGACTAAAAGATGCCGAGGTGATCGCGAGCTTCGTCGGTCATGCAGTCCGGAGTCCAGGCTGGCTCCATGACAACCTTCACGTCACAGGTGTCGACTTCTTCGAGTGACTCAGCGGCGTTCTTGGTTCCTGCGACCAACTGAGGACCAGCTGGACACATGGGGCTGGTCATCGTCATTTCGACATTCACGTCGTGACGGCCGTCCTCTTTTTCCTCACCGACTTGGACGACATACACCAATCCCAGGTCAACAATGTTGACGTACAACTCGGGATCGATGACCTCTTTGAGGGCTTCGCGGACTTTGTCTTCGGCCAGAGCCATTGGAATGCTCGTTGAATCACGTGGTTGGGAATCGTTTGCCGACGTCGACGTGTGGACGCGGTCAGTCCGAAAGTCGGCCGGAGGCGACTCTCGCGAGATGTTCATCATGGCCGCCACCCCCGAAATCGTCAAACCGATCGGTCGCCGCCGTCGGATTCGATGTCGAGGGCTGATCAGCGTTTCGGCCGTGCTTCGTTGAGGTTTCCTCGAATCCCGGGCGATCGGAGCCCGCCAATTGCTCGGGCGATGCCGGCGCAGGTTGCGTGACGTGAACCCAGGGTCGCAGCGAATGCAACAACTTTGGGCCGACGCCGTGAACTGCCAACAAATCCTCGACCGATGCAAATGGGCCATGAGATTCTCGATGCCGGACAACCCGATCGGCCAATTTGGGACCAATTCCCGGCAACAATGACAATTCACGAGCGTCGGACGAGTTCAACCCAATGCTCAACTTGGCGGACGCTTCCGGTGATTGACCGGCGGTTTCCAGGCTCGAACGCGAAGAAGTCGTTTGCATCCAAGCGACCGCCGCGATCAGGACCGCGACGCTCATTCCCAACTGCAATCCGGGATGAGTCAGAACGCACGTTGTTCGATCAGCGGGCCCCGCGTCCGCAGTAGTCTCGTTTTGGCCGTCAGTGGCGGGCATCGACATTCCTAATCGAGCGTTCCTCGTGGAAATTTGCTGCGAACGTTACTTCGACTCGGTTTATTCTTGATTGAGGGCGGTTCAAGGCAATGCGTGAGAGTCGCACCGATCGGATCAAAGGCGATTCATTACGAACCGTGTAACTCCGCGGGCCCGATCGTCCGACCTGTTGGTTCGTTTGTGGGGTCGTTAGATTGAAGCCTTCGCGGTGTGATCGCAGTTCATTTCCTCTCACAGACGGTTCCATTCGGTGGCAGATTCAACAGGCCCGATTTCTCTTACAGTTCATGGTGCAGCCGGTCGCATGGGACGCCGCGTCGTGGCTCTCGGTTTGGCGGATCCCAACTTTCAATTGGTAGGTGCCATCGATCACGCCAAGTCGGATCACCTCGGGCAAGATTCAGGTGCCGTGGCCGGCGAAGCTCCCTCGGGCATTCAAATTTCTTCGCATTGGCCAGTGCTGGACGATTCAGCCACCAACCAAGCCGTGATTGATTTCTCGCTTCCCGAAGCCATCGACGGATGCGTCGAACATTGCGTCAAAGTTGGCTCGCCGTTGGTGGTGGCGACGACGGGTTTGTCTGATGAACAAAAGCAAAACCTGTCCGAGGCTGCTTCGTCAATTCCGGTCGTCTGGGCGCCGAGCATGTCGTTGGCGGTCAATTTGTCGATGAAGATTTCCGAACAGATCACCGCCGCATTGAAAGATGTCGCCGGTGGTCTGGACGTTGAGATTTTGGAGCGGCACCACCGCTTCAAAGCAGACGCTCCCAGCGGCACTGCTTTGAAGTTTGGCGAATTGATTGCTGGACAGTTGGGTGAATCCACCACGCATGTTCACGGTCGAGAAGGTCACACGGGCGCTCGAACTCGCGAAGAAATCGGCTATCACGCCATTCGCGTGGGCGACAATCCGGGCGAACACACGATCGTGTTTGGGATGCTGGGCGAGAAAATTGAGCTCAACGTCGCCGCCAGCAACCGCGATTGTTATGCGTCGGGCGCGTTGGCTGCCGCGAAATGGCTGATCCACCAAAACAAGGGCCCAGGCCTGTACAGCATGTTTGATGTGCTGGGCATGTCCAACAATTAAGCCCATCACAGGTCCCGAGGCTTGGCCCTCAGATTTGCACGGGCTCACAGACGCTCGGCTGCACACTCATGGCCCCTAGATAAACGGAACCGGTGAACTCGATCCAATCTGTCCCGCACGAACTTCGAATCGGCGAAGGCCCTGAGCTTCACCTGGGAATTTCCACGTGCCCCAACGACACCTTTGCCTTTTCGCGGTTGTTGGATGCGGCGATGGCCCCCGGCGAGTCGTCGTTTGACACAGGTGGCTTCACATGGCGAATCGAGTTGTTGGACATTGACGAGCTGAATCAACGACTGTTGGCAGGCGAATTCGACTTGGCGAAGACCAGTTTCCATGCGGCGTTACTGATGGCCGGTGAGACTCAGGTTTTACCGGTGGGATCGGCACTTGGGTTCGGCGTCGGCCCATTGCTGCTTTCAGCCCACAACGGAGCCAAGCCACAAACTCCGGATCAAATCACGCTGTGCCCCGGCGAACACACGACCGCACATCTGTTGTTTCGGCTGTTCTATCCAGACTCCACTTCGGTGCGTCAGGTCGTGTTTTCCGAGATCATGCCGGCTCTTCAGCGTTCCGAGGCGGATTTCGGCGTCTGCATCCACGAAGGGCGTTTCACCTACGCGGAATCGGGCCTGCATTTGGCTGCTGACCTGGGAAATCTCTGGGAAAACGCAACCAAACGTCCCCTGCCGCTGGGCGGATTGGTGATGCGAGACCGACATGCCCCCGCCACGATGGGGGCGGCCTGCGACGTGATTCGCCGATCGCTCCAATCAGCTCGGCAGAATCCCGATTCTGCGCTGCCCGCGATGCGTCGATACGCCCAGGAAATGGACGATTCGGTGCTGATGCAGCACGTGGACCTGTACGTCAACGACTGGACCGTGGACCTCGGATCGGTGGGGCAAGACGCGCTCACGACACTCTCGGAAATGGCCCGACAGGTTGGCTTGGGATCGGCAAAGCTACGTTTTTTCTGCGGCGAAACCGGTATCTAGCCGTTGAGTTTGTTTGCCCGCGCCGGTTGAAAGAACTATCCTGAGTGGGAATGGACTGCCTCTTCTCTTCTGTCTTTTCCGCCGCTGCGTCGTATGGATTCCCGGTCGCTCTCATCAGCTGATTCCTCGCATCCGGACCGTTCCGCGGTTTTGCCGGAGGGATCCACGGTGCACCGACCCAAACCAGCACCGGCAAACCAAGACGACTCCCCGCAAGAATCAGCCGACCCTTCGCTGGTCGAACCGATCGCCGACGCAGATGACGAATCGCTGCAGGACGATCAGCGAGCATCCGGTGGATTGAAGTCAGCGCGTTCGATTCAGTCCTATCCTATTGATGAGGTGATCGAGGGTGCTGACACGGTGATCCGAGCCGGATCGAGCCGATCGAATATCTCGGCCACTCGATCGCACCGAATGTCGGGTGAGCCGTTTCGACTTCGAGACTCTTCACACGCGTCGCATCGACACAACACGCCCGCATCAATCACGCGAGACTTAGGTGGCCAACGTCTCAATCACTTCTTGCTGCTAGATCAAATTGGCGGCGGCGGGATGGGTGCCGTCTTCCGCGCCCGCGATGAACAACTGGGACGGACCGTGGCGGTGAAGGTCATCCCGTTCGCGGCCGATGACCCCGACTTGCAACGACGCTTCCGAAACGAAGCCCAAAGTGCCGCGAAGCTGGATCACCCGTTGATCGCTCGCGTGTTCGATGTCGGCAACGATGGCCCGTGGCACTACATCGTCTTTGAATACATCGACGGTGCCAATGTTCGCGACATGGTCGCCAATGGAGGACCGTTGTCGCTTGATGACGCGTTGTTCTTCACGACCCAAGTCGCCGAGGCAATCGGACACGCGTCACGGCGAGGCATCGTTCACCGAGACATCAAACCATCCAATGTGATCGTCACGACCGATGGTGAGGTCAAGCTCGTCGACATGGGGTTGGCTCGGTCGGACAACTTCGACACCAGCGAAGACATGACAGCCAGTGGCGTCACGCTGGGAACGTTCGATTACATCTCACCCGAACAAGCCCGCGACCCAAGATTGGCCGACATCCGCAGCGACTTGTATTCGCTGGGATGCACGCTGTTCTACATGCTGACCGGATCGCCACCGTTCCCTGGCGGAACGATGCTGCAGAAGTTGCTCAGCCACGGCAACGCCGCGATTCCAGATATCCGCGAACACCGTGAGGATGTTCCGCCGGAGATGACGGCGATCCTGAACAAGATGCTCGCGAAACTTCCCGAGGAACGTTATCAGCGCAGCGAAACGCTGATCGCGGACCTGCGAGAACTGGCCTCGCGAGAGAACTTGCCACGCAGTCGTGGCGTCACCGTTCCGACCGTGGAAGATCATGATCACCGCGAATCGATGCGACGGTTGCGTCGCCATTTGCCTTGGATGATCGCCGCAGGAATTCTGCTCTTCAGTGCACTCGCGGTGGAACTGCTTTCCATGCCGTCGCGGCGGGATTTCAGTCTCGCGATCGACAATTCGGTCTCGCCTGATGCAACGGAATCCGTCGCACCACGTTCGACCGAAAACCTGCAAGACGCCATCGGTTCAACCGATTTAGAGACGTCGCGGCCGTTTTCGCAAGGTGCACCAACTTCGACATCAACGAGCTCTCCTGCGACCGAAACCGCCGGCGCAACGGCCCCGCGAAACGGGACGTCGGCAGGGCAGGGTGCCTTGCTGCCACCAGGCCAACTGCCAGCAACATCCGTCGGCGATCGGCTGCCCAGCGGAACATCCGCGACTGGAACGGCTGCCGAACAAGCTCGCGCCACCGGCATCGGCGGAACCGAACCTTTGACGGCGATCGATCAAATCGCTGAAAGCGGCATGACGGGACGCAGCACAACGCAACAAGATCCATCAATCCCACCGTCGATCGATCCCGATTCTGTCATCTCAGCGTCAACGCCTCTCGCCGGTGGTATGACGGTCAACGATTCCGCGGCATCCGCTGACGGGAGCGGCACCGACAGTTCACCCTCAATCGGAATTGATCCGCCTCGCATCAGCGGCCTGCCTCTTCCACCTGGAATGACGGGTGAGCCCTACCAAACGCTGCCGCTAGCCCCAACAGTCCCCAGCGTTGTCAATCGCGAAGGAGCGTCTGGCAACAACCCGATCTACACCGCGACTCCAATGGCTGGCGGGCCGATGATTGGGCCGGTCAATGCGAATCCGCTGACGGGCGAATCGGTTGGTTCGGCGACCACGTCCGACTCCGTCGCAGCCAACATGCTGACCCCAAACGCCACGAGCTCCTCGCGACCGCTCGCCGGCGGCGACTCGTCCGGCGATTCCGTTGCCACCAAGGATTCGGATACCAATCTTCCAGTGGCGACAACGCCGCCCGAACCCATTCGAGTTCAGATCGTTTCAACCGAAGCACTACGAGTTCCCCAGCTTCGCGAAGAAGCCGCTCGCGCCGGCGTGCAGCTTGCCACGACTTTGTCTGATGCATTGCAGCTGGCCGACGAGTTGGAAATCGATCGCATCGACATTGCGACACCACAGCTCGTATCCGCACCGGTGACAATCCCACGCAGTGATTTGATTCTTTCGTCCAGTCTGCCTGGTGGGACTGAGATTTTGTTCCGTTCAACCGAGAACGTGGACATGCAACGCAGCGAGATGATGACGATCGGTTCTCACCGAATCGAGATGTCAGGGCTGCATTTTTTCTGGACCGTGCCGGCAACGGAAACCGACGGCGGAGCCCTGTTCGCCATCAACGACAACCGCCGCGTCCGGCTGCGCGATTGCACGGTAACGATCGACAACGCTTCGCGTCGGGACGATGTGCAAGCTTTCAGCATCGTCACCGATCCAGAACGGCTGCCTTATGACCGAATCGAAAGCGGCGGTGTCTCAGATGCCAGCGGAGCGTTGCCGTTGGTTTCCATTGAACTGTCCAACGTGATCGTTCGCGGTCAAATCACGATGTTGCGGATGGACGTCGCCGCCGAACTTCAATTGCTTTGGGAAAACGGATTGCTGGCGGTTTCACGCCGAATGATCGAAATGGGCGGTGCACTTCAACCACCTCACCCCTCATCCGGATCTGTGCGATTGTCGCTGGAGCAGTTGACCGCGATCACGCCCAAAGGGCTGCTGCAAATGCGGATGGGCGTCAGCGCGCCCTACCCGGTCGAGATCGAGCGACGAGCCGAGGAATGCGTCTTTGTCGTCGACACGGGAATTCCTCACATTGAATTAACGGGAATCCCACGTGTCGACCGAGATGAAATTTGGGTCCGTTTACGTGGCTTAGGCAACGCCTACGACACCGACACCGCTTTGGACGACCCAATGCTGTTGATTCGCGACGAATTGGGGCAAACCCGAATCACAACGATGAGCGATATCCTGGAAATCCTTGAAAATCCACCGCCTTGGATGAACGAACGCCCACCACGGTGGACCGTCCGTTGGACCGAACAACTGCCCGAATCCACCCCCTCTAGCCGGTGGTCACCGCGAGACTTTAGGCAAGATGGATCAGTTGTGGGTGGATTCCAGGAACGGTCTCTACCTAGAATGCCGATGGAACGTACATTTGACTTTCCCCCCACACCGTGACTTTAATAGTGCGTCGACGGCCTCGTCGGCTCCCGCCTGAAACCCACCTGATCTTTACTTGAGGAACCTGCTTGATGAAACGCTTGGCTCTTGTTCTGGGCATCGCTGCCTGCTTTTCCACCCCATCGTTCGCGATCAGCGAATTTGGCAAACAGTGGAAAGCTGACTACATCACTGAAGACACCGACGCTGATTTCGTGAAAGCGACTCGCAAAGCCGGTTGCAATCTCTGCCACGTCAAAGGTGCACCAGAAAAGAAAGAAGCTCGCAACGAGTACGGACGTGCATTGCACAAACTGCTCGACAAGAAGGACTTCCCCAAGGAATACTTCAAAGAGCATCCAGAAGAAGCCGCCGCAAAGATCTCGGCCGCTTTCAAGAAAGTTGCTGAAGTGAAGAGCAAAGACGGCAAGACCTTCGGCGAAAAAATCAAATCGAACGAATTGCCAGCGACCGACGCTGGTCTTTGATCGCCCCGGACCATGGTCTGGGTTTCAATGAAGCCCATGACGCATGCTGAGTTCGACTAAACTGCGAAGCCCGATGAGTGTCCCACTCATCGGGCTTTCTTTTTGACCCGCCCCACCATCCCTTCCCCACCCGGATCCCAACCCCATGCGTTCCGCTTCTCGGAGCCATCGTCTGTCGATGTGCTCGATGATTCTTGCCACGTTGTTGCTCTTCCCCACCTCACGCACAAATGCTGAAACGTCCCACGACGTTGTCGTTTACGGCGGAACCGCAGCCGCCGTTACCGCAGCGATTCAATCTGCTCGCATGGGGCAGTCGGTCATCATGGTTTCGCCCGACAAACATTTGGGCGGCTTGACCAGTGGCGGACTCGGTTGGACCGACACCGGCAATAAAGGGGTGATTGGTGGCCTCGCGAAGGACTTCTACCACCGCGTCTACAAGCACTACCAAGACGACTCGTCCTGGAAATTCCAAACGCGAGAGAAGTACGGCAACCGCGCCCAAGGGCACCGGGCCAGTGACGATGACCAAGCAACGATGTGGGTGTTTGAACCACACGTCGCCGAAAATATCCTCGATGAGATGTTGGCCGAACACGACATCACTGTCGTTCGCGACGCTTGGCTGGATCGGGAAAAGGGAGTCAAGAAGCAGGATGGTCGCATCAAATCCATTCAAACACTGGACGGAAAAACCTATCCGGGAAAGATGTTCATCGATGCCACCTACGAAGGCGACCTGATCGCCGCTGCGGGAGTCCAAACAGCTCACGGCCGCGAAGGAATCAAAGATTACAACGAACCTCACGCGGGAGTTCAAACCGGCGTCCTGCATCACTCACACCACTTTGATGTGCTGCCCAAACGAGTTGATCCGTATGTCGTACCGGGCGACCCAAGCAGCGGCGTGATTCCCTTGGTCAGCCCCGATCCACCGGGCGAGTTTGGATCCGCTGACGATCATGTGCAAGCTTATTGCTTCCGCACGTGCATGACCAATCACCCAGAAAACCGCGTCGCGTGGAAGCGTCCGGAAGGCTATGACCCCGCCACGTACGAGATCATGGCTCGTACTTTCGAAGCCGGTTGGCGAAATGTGTTCAAGAAATTCGACCCGCTGCCGAACCACAAAACGGACACCAACAATCACGGCCCTGTCAGCTTCGACAACATTGGTGCCAACTACGACTACCCCGAAGCCACCTACGAGCGTCGCCAAGAAATCATTCAGCAACACGAAGATTACCAACGCGGGTTGCTGTACTTCATCGCCACCGACCCAAGGGTGCCAAAGGAAGTCCAAGACGAAATCAATCAGTGGGGATTGTCGGCGGATGAGTTCACCGACAACGATCACTGGCCGCACCAGATCTACGTTCGCGAAGCCCGACGGATGGTCGGCCAATTCGTGATGACCGAGAACCATTTGCGAAAAGACTTGCCTACCCCTGACTCCGTCGGCATGGGTTCCTACGGAATCGACTCGCACAACACCCAGCGATACATCACACCGGAAGGCTACGTGCAAAACGAAGGCGACCTCGGCGTTTCAACCCGCGGCCCATACAAAATCGCAATGGGTGCGTTGCTTCCAAAACGCGACGAGTGCGAGAATTTGCTTTCACCGGTTTGTGTTTCGGCCACTCACGTCGCGTTCGGTTCGATCCGTATGGAACCGGTCTTCATGATCCTTGGTCAATCCGCCGCGACGATCGCGGCGCTCGCCAATCGATCCGACACCGCCGTTCAAGACGTGCCCTACACGGATGTTCGCAAGCGTCTGCTCGATGACGAACAAATCCTGGAAACGCCACCGAGCGTTGCGAAATCCAGCCATCCTGAGTCGTTGGATCTGAAAACCGTCGAAGGCGTCAGCGTCGATGACACGCAAGCCGAACGCATCGGCGGTTGGATCCAAAGTCATGCTTCGGGCAACTTCTACGGCTCGGGCTATCACCACGACGGAAAAGTCACCGATCGCATCAAGCAAGCGATCTACCAGACAGATCTGCCGAAATCGGGTCAATACGAGGTGCGACTGAGCTTTCCCACCAACTCCAACCGATCCAAACAAACTCGCGTCGATGTCCATCACAAAGGGGGCACGACGACACATCGAATTGATCAAACGCAGATCGAAACCGATTCCAAATCCAGCAAGCTGCTGTCGTTGGGCATCTATGCGTTCGACAAATCACAACCCGCGAAAGTGGTTATCTCGAATGAAGATGCCAACGGCTACGTCGTGATTGATTTGGTCAATTGGTTGCCGTTTGACGCTGAATGAACTAGCCCTGCGAGTGAACCAACCCGGCGATTGAAACAGCCCTGAAAGCTCGCGATCAATCGTCGAGGTTCAGGCCGTAGTCCTTCATCTTTTTGGACAACGTGTTTCGGTTCATCCCGAGACGCGACGCGGTTTTGGTCTGCACGCCGCCGCACCGCAGTAACAACTGAGAAATCAGTTCGCGTTCGACTTGATCGACGACGACCGAGTGCAAATCCTCGGCGTCGTCGGCTTCGTCCAAACCGCGTTGGACGACGATCCGAGCGAGCGTTTTCAGATCCATTCGATTGATATCAAGTGCCGCATTTGCACCGGCGGGTGCTCCCGGAGCGACGTCGGCCGGACGCACTTCATTCATTCCGTTGGAAACCGGCGGTGCCTGCAATCCACCCGCGGCACTGGTCAATTCGCGAACCGGCGCGCTGTGATGAGGATCGCGAACACACAGTGGCAATGCGTCGAGCACCAACTCATCGGTGTCACTCATCACCACCGCTCGCTCAACATAGTTTTGAAGTTCGCGAACGTTCCCCGGCCAGTGGTAGTCTTGCAACGCACGCATCACGCCGGGTCCCAGGTGTGACACATATCGGTCGTTAACTTCGTTGTAGTGATCCAAGAAGAATGCCACGAGAGCCGGGATGTCTTCACGACGGTGACGCAGCGCAGGTAGCTCGATTGGCACCACGTTCAATCGCCAATAAAGGTCTTCCCGGAACTCTTCGAGCTGCACCTGACGCATCAAGTCGCGGTTGCTGGCCGCGATGATTCTCGCGTCGGTGCGATGACTTGACGTATCACCGACTCGTTCGAATTCTTTCTCCTGCAACACTCGCAGAAGCTTGACCTGCAATGTCAACGTGGTGGAGTTGATTTCATCGAGAAAGATACTGCCTCCGTCGGCAGCTTCGAAACGACCAGCTCGGTTCGCAACGGCTCCGGTGAAGGCACCACGCACGTGCCCGAACAATTCGCTTTCCAGCAGACTCTCGCTCAGAGCACCGCAGTTGACTTTAACGAACGGGCCGCCACTGCGGTGGCTCAACCGGTGCACCGCTGACGCAATCAGTTCTTTGCCCGTTCCGGTTTCTCCAAGGATCAGCACCGACGCATTGCTCACCGCGACCTTTCGCGTCACGCGATCAACTTCACGCATCGCGGGCGAATGGCCGATGACGCCAGGCAGGAGCTGTCCTCGAGAACTCACGAAATCACAACCAAGGTGCTGTTTGCCCGAATGCATCCATGAAGACTTGGTTCTTCAATGGAGTTCTTTCCCGCACGCCGCTTTGACGGTCTTCCAAGACTTGCTCGGCGTCGGTGTTGGGTTCACGGTCATCGGCGTATCCGATAGCGATCGCCGTGGCCGGTTCGTAGCCTTCGGGAAGCTGATATTGGCCTCGAACTTGGCTCAAATTGACACCGGCCATTTGATGCACCTGCAAACCCAAGGAGGTCGCTTGAAGTGACATGTGAGCCGCCGCCGCACCGAGGTCATGCAGAGCGACTCGGTTCGGTTTTTGGTTGTACGAAAAATTGGTGCGAATGACGGTGCAAATCAACACACCGGCTCGCGACGCCCAATCCCGGTTGGCTTCTAATAGGCAATGCAACATCGCCTCAAACGCTTCACCGTCTTGGCGACGTGCGACAATCCACGACCAAGGTTGATCATTGAAACTGCTGGCGGCCCAACGAGCGGCTTCCAAGCACCGACGCAACTTGTCATCTTCGACTTCACGCCCATCAAATCGATACGGGCTCCATCGATCAGCGATGACGGGCAATACTTCCAGATCCGTTTCGTTGACTGCCATCTTCCATCCAACGCTTACAAGATTGTTTTGAACAACGCACCCCAGGTCGCCACGTCAGAAAACGCGAATTCAAACCGTCCTGGTGCGGAGCGAATAGGTTATCACGACGGTTCAAACTGGGCTACGTGGTCGATTCGCGAGCGATGTCAAATTGTAGGTCGAGCACGCGACGAAATCGCATCACGAGTTGATCAGTTGACACGCTTGAGTCGAAGCGAACAACGCACCGATGACGCAGAAACGGTGGCGTCGGAATTGATCCCCTTGTGCGACGCATTGCGGTGGATCGGCAAGCACGGCAGGAAAACACTCGCACCCCGAAAGGTCGGTTTGAAGGGCCGTCCGGTGTGGATGTGGGGTGTCCGCAGTGTTGTCGCGCGAGTCCCGCTGGGGCGCGTTCTGATCCTCGGAACTTGGAATTACCCGCTGCTTTTGCCAGGAGTGCAAATGGCTCAGGCTCTGGCGGCCGGCAACGACGTTTGGCTCAAACCGGCTCCCGGATCGGAAGCCGTCACGGCGGAACTGGTTGCCGCATTTGTGGCCGCGGGGGTTCCCCAATCGGCCATCATTTTATTGGGTTCATCCACCGAGGCGGCGATCGAAGCACAGTCAAAGGGCGTTGATTTGGTCGTCCTGACTGGATCAGCGCAAACCGGAAAACAGGTCCTCAAACAATCCGCCGCAACACTGACTCCATCGATCATGGAATTGTCAGGCGTTGACGCGGCGATCGCTCTGCCCGGTGCCGATGTGGACCGAGTGATCGATGCCCTGGCGTTTGGGTTGCTGTTCAACAGCGGAGCGACCTGCATCGGCCCACGTCGATTGATCATCCCCAATCATCCATCGACGTCGCAGATCACACCACGACTCATCGATCGACTACGAGACGCGAACGAAGTGTCTGTCCATCCAGTCGCACGTTCCGGCGTCGCCGACTTAATCGACGATGCCCTAGGGAACGGAACCGAGGACAGTCTCGGTCAATACAACTCGGAAAGACTTCGCCAGACGGGCAAGTTGCATCCGGTGGTGCTTCAAAATGTGCCGGATGACCACGCGATCCTGCGGAGCGATGTGTTCGCACCGGTCATCTCGATCATCCCGGTTCAAAAAGCCGAACAAGCCGTCCGAATCGTCAACGAATGCCCGTACCGCTTGGCGGCTTCCGTTTTCGGTCCAGTGTCCGAGGCTCGCGAGTTTGCGGAACGCTTGGATGTCGGCGTGGTCACGATCAACGACACGGTCGCACCAACCGCCGACCCACGTCTGCCCTTTGGCGGTCGAGGTCAAAGCGGCTTTGGAGTGACTCGAGGTCCGGAAGGGTTGCTCGCGATGACAGGGTGCCGAGTCATCGCGACTCGGCGTGGCCGCGGGGCAATGCACTTGTCACCTCGAAACGATGCAGACGCCGAGTTGTTGTCGGGCGTGCTGCAATTGTCCCACAGCGAGGGCTGGGGGCGGCGAATTGCAGCTCTCCGCCGCGTCACCACTGCCGCCTCCCGGTGGCGTGCATTAAAAAAGTGGGCGGATCGAATCGGACCCGCCCACATTTGCCCGGAAAGTTACCCCACGGATCGAAAGCCCCCGATGATCGCCACCCAATCCGCCGCAAATGAAGCCTACGCTCCAGCCGAGAAGACCTCCAATCCACAACGCGTGGTTGTCGTTGGCGGTGGCTTGGCCGGATTGTCATCCGCCTGCGTGTTGGCCGCGCGCGGTCACAAAGTCACTCTGTGCGACAAAAATGATTGGGTCGGTGGCAAAGCGGCCGTGCACCGGACCGAGGGCTACCGGTTTGATATGGGGCCGACCATCTTGACGCTGCCCAGCGTTCTCAGGCGAGTCTTCACGGAAGCTGGTCGGAAGATGGAAGACTATCTGGAACTTGTCGCATTGGATCCGCAGTGGCGGTGCTTTTTCGAAGCCACCCCGCAATCCGGCACCACCGACAACACGGTGTTGGATTTGGTCGCTGACGTCGAGCAGATGAAACGCCACCTGCGTGAGTTCACCGGTGGCGAAACAACCGGCCAAGGCTACGAATCGTTCATCGAACGAAGCAAGCAACTTCATGGCGTCTCGGATCGTTTTTCTTTTGGCGATCGATCGGTGGACTGGCAGACACCATGGAAGTCGGCGGTGCATTCTCCGCCGCGGTGCTGAAAGATGTCCTCTCGCTCAAAATGGGACGCAGTGTTGCTTCCATCGTTCGCTCACACGTTCCGGAACATCGTGTGTCACAAATGATGGATCACTTCACTCAGTACGTTGGCTCATCGCCATACGCATCACCGGCAGTGTTGTGCAGCATCGCTCACATGCAAACCGAAGAAGGCATTTGGTATCCGATCGGCGGCACGCGAGCGGTCCCCGAAGCCTTGTCAAAACTTGCCGGTGAACTCGGCGTCGACATCCGAACCGGAACGGACATCCTTCGGATCGAAACCGGTGGTGGGTCCGTCAGCGGAGTGACCACCGCAGGCGGTGAAACAATTGCCTGCGATGCCGTGGTCAGCAACTGCGACGCGGTTCGAACCTACCGCGAATTACTCAGCGGTACACCGGAGTCGACCAAGTTTGAAAAGTCCAATCGCTACGAAGCCGCCTGCAGCGGCGTGGTTCTGTATCTGGGACTGAACCGGCGGTACGAACAATTGCTGCATCACAACTTTGTGTTCTCCAAAGATCCCGAAGAAGAATTCGACTACATCTACAAAAAGGGTCAGCCGGCTCCCGACCCAACCGCGTACGTTTGTGCTCCCGCGATTAGCGAACCCGAAGTGGCACCGGACGGTTGCGAATCGCTGTACATTCTGGTTCACACACCGTATCTCCGGCCCGGTCATGATTGGAAAGCGATGCTGCCGGGTTACCGCGACGTGATCTTGGACAAATTGGAACGGACCGCCGGAATGGAAGGCATTCGTGATGCGATCGTCACGGAAAATTCGCTGACCCCCGAAGGCATCCACAACCGTTACCGAGTCCTCAACGGTGCCATCTATGGCTTGGCCAGCCACGGGAAATTCACCGGCGCATTCAAGCCAGGCAACCGCCGCAAGGATCTGCATGGTCTCTACCTGGCCGGCGGCGCTGCCCACCCCGGACCTGGCATGCCAATGGTTCTGATGAGTGGCTGGATCGCGGCGGATTCTTTGGACCAAGACGTCACCAACGGAAAATTCGCGTGACGGCAGACTCCGACGCCATTGCGAAGCCAGCGGATTGGTTTCAGAACGGATTCCATCGATTCCTACACTCTTACCTCCGTCGCAACTTCCATGCGATCGCGTTCGCTCGCGAAACGGAACTGCAGACGCAGTTTCAATCGTTGGCCGAAGCGAATCCGGACGACGCGCAAACCTCACCGCTGGCGGACGGCAGCGTTCCGCTGATTGTTTACAGCAATCATGCCTCGTGGTGGGATCCGCTGCTGGCGCACTTCATCAACGAACGATTGCTGTCGCCACGACAGTTCTACGCACCGATCGATGCGGAAGCTTTGCAGCAATACAAGGTGTTCGAAAAGCTCGGATTCTTCGGCGTGCAATCGGATTCGAATCGGGGCGCAGCCCAATTCCTAAAGACCACGGCGGCATTGTTCGGGCGCGAGCACAGTGCGTTGTGGGTCACACCGGAAGGTCGTTTCGCGGACGTTCGTGATCACGAGGCGGAATTGATGCCCGGCCTCGCTCATGTCTGCTCGAAACTCGAGCGGGGCTGGGTCGTGCCTTTGGCGATGGAGTACGTATTCTGGGACGAGCGATTGCCGCTTGTCCTGTTTCGCTTCGGCGATGTGATTTCAATCCCCACCGCGAGCGACTGGGACAAACAACAATGGTCAGAAGAACTCACCGAGCGTCTTCGGTTCAGTCAGTCGCGACTGGCAAAACTTTGCATTGATCGATCCAGTGAACCATTTGAAAATTTGCTTCGCGGTAAACGCGGCGCCTCCGGAATGTATGACACCGCGAGACGTTTGAAATCTTGGATGTCCGGTCAATCATTCCAAGCCGGCCATGGAGATCAATTCCAATGATCGCTTGGCTTCAATGGTTCATCATCGCCGTCCTTCCGTTTGTCTCGCTGACTTTGGCAGCTTTGGCAGCGGCAATGTTCGTTTCCAACCTGTCGCTGTTCATGGATGGCGAGTCTGCTGAAGCGACCAAGACCACCGAACCTGACGACGACAGTCCACCTCGGGTGTCGGTGCTGATCCCAGCGAGAAACGAAGAAGGCTCGATCCGTGCTTGCGTCGAATCCATTCTGCAGTCCGTGCAAGTCACCCTCGAAGTCATCGTGTTAGACGACGGCTCAACCGATCAAACAGGCTCGATCGTCCGCGAACTGATGCAACAAGATCAACGGGTCAAGCTGATCGAGGGCATCGACTTGCCGGAAGGGTGGAACGGAAAGCAACACGCTTGCTACCGATTGGCTCAGCATGCCGAATTCGAGCACTTGTTGTTTTTGGATGCCGACGTGCGTCTGGAACCGACCGCTATCATCGGTCTTTGCCGACGACGAAGGGTTCAACACGAAGGCGGCGACATCGGCTTGCTCAGTGCATTCCCTCGGCAAGTGACCGGCACACTGGCGGAGAAACTGTTGATTCCGATGATGCATTTCATCTTGCTTTCTTACTTGCCGTTCGCTCGCATGCGAGGCAGCAACCATCCTGCGTATGCATCCGGATGCGGACAGTTATTCTTTACAACGCAGGATGCGTATCAAGCGGCGGGAACCCACGCCGCGATTCGATCCAGCCGTCACGATGGGCTGAAGTTGCCCAAAGCATTTCGCGAAAATGGAATGTTGACGGACTGCGTGGATGGATCGCAATGGGCGAGTTGCCGGATGTACACAACAACAGGCGAGGTCGTGCGGGGACTGCTCAAGAATGCTCACGAAGGCATCGCGAATTCTCGGTTGCTGATTCCATTCACGATTCTGTTGGGCGGAACAAATCTGTTGCCTTGGGTCACACTTGCGTTTGCTTTTTCAAAGCGGTCAAGTTTGGTCGCAGAAGGCTTGCCGGTCTCGACGTCCGTGGTGATTGGGATCCTGGTCAGCACCATCGCGATCTTAGTCAGCTACGTGCCTCGATTGACCGCCGCGATCCGTTTGCGTCAAAGCATCGTGGGAGCACTCCTGCACCCGATCGCCATCCTCGGCTTCCTACTGATCCAGTGGTGGGCGTACGCAAACCACCTTCGAGGCCGCCAAGTCACCTGGCGCGGCCGCACGAATTGACGCAGTTCACTTCATTTGAGATCAAGTTCTCGGAACAAAAGGTGCACTTTCGTCTATAATCGTGGAAGCGTTCGCCACCCGTGCGCGTTGGTCTAATCGACAGGTTTTCGTATGAATGAATTGCAAATCGACTCGAGCAACGCTTCACTTGTCGGATTGCTTGCTGGTTTAAAACCCGGTGAAGAGGTCGTCCTGCTTGAAGATGGGAAGCGGGTGGCAGTGCTTCGCAAAGAGCCAACTCAGGATTTCTCTTGCAAAGCCGGATCAGCGAAAGGCAAAATCCTCGACATGGCTGACGACTTCGATTCGCCACTCGATGATTTTGCCGAGTACATGCAGTGAACTTGCTTTTGGACACGCATGCGTTTCTTTGGTTTGTCGCCGACGATGCTCGCCTGAGTTTCGATGCTCGCACTGCGATCGAATCACCAAAGAATCAGAAGTGGGTGAGTGTCGCGAGCTGCTGGGAGATCTCGATCAAAACCGGACTGGGGAAATTGACCTTGAGTGATCCGGTGGAGGAGTTCCTGCCCCGCGAGATCTCCGCCAATCACTTCTCTCTGCTACCCATTCAGCTCGCGCACGCGACGTTCGTTTCCGGAATGCCGAATCATCATCGCGATCCGTTCGATCGACTTTTGATTTCACAAGTGACGCTTGAGTCGTTCGAGATGGTCAGTTGCGACGCCGCTTTTGATGCATATGGCATCAAGCGGATTTGGTGAGCCGTTGGATCGAGTCTTTTCAGATCCTTGGCGAGCGGGCGGATTGACGCACCCCGTTTCCCTGCGTCTTTTTTTCCGGTTGGCTCTACGGGGCAAATGTGCTCCGATTGGGTGTCTAATTCGTTTTCAAGTGCAAGGGTTTCTTCGTTGTTTGGGCCTCATTCACGTCTTTGGTTGCTGGCCGCTGCGTGCAGCCTTCCCGTTGGGGTCGGCTGCAGCGACGGCACGATGGAGTTTGAATCCAATCGCGTTCATGCGATGGCACTCGAACACTCTCGCGATGTCCCCACCGAAGCGGCTCTCGCCGATGTGGAATTGGTCATCGCCGAGCTGTTCGGAACGCCGGAAGAGCCCGCTTGGCCGGCAGATCATCTCACCGGCGAACTTCGCGAACTGGTGTCGCTGGAACGATTGCAACAAGCCTCGGGATCGGTCGAAAGCGACGCGGAGAACGTGCACCGTGGGCTGTACACCGAACACTGCGTCATTTGTCATGGGGTTTCGGGCAGCGGAACCGGTCCTGCATCGATGTACCAGTGGCCTTACCCACGCGATTTTCGAGCTGGTGTGTTCAAGTGGAAATCGAGCGAGCGGGATGCCAAACCGACTCGCGATGACCTGAGACGACTGCTGCTAAACGGGATCCCCGGATCGCCCATGCCTTCGTTTGCCACCGTCGCCCCCGACGACCGCGAAGCGTTGATCGACTATTTGATCTACCTCTCTATTCGTGGTGAAGTCGAACGTCAGCTTTTGGCTGTCGCGATCGATGACCTAGGATACGAAGAAACGCCGCCGAGCAATGACTTGCGGTTGCGAGTAGCAACCACCGAAGAAAGCGATCCCGGGAAAGATGAGGATGGGAATATCATTTTCACGGACCTGAACCAGTCCAGCCGTGACGAACCGAAGTCGGATGAATCGGATACCGTCGATGCTCAAGTCGTTTCGACCGAAGGGGAACTCGTCGCGATTTCTGTTTTGCAAGACGTTGTGAGCGAGTGGAACGAGACGACAGTGGCTCCCGTGCCCGCGGAGCCGATTCCCAACGCCGCCGACGAACTGCACGCCTCGATCGCCCGGGGTTCGATGCTGTTCGGCGGCCAGATCGCGAATTGTGCTGGGTGCCACGGACCGGGAGGGCAGGGTGGCATGCCGCTGAACGACCTGGATGATTGGACCAAAGAATTCACGACGCGGATTGGTATCACGCCGACCGATGCCGATGCGGTCAAACCCTTCCAAAAAGCGGGTGCGCTGCCACCGCGAATCATCCAGCCCCGGCGATTGTCCGGCGGGGTGCTGCGTGGCGGCGATGATCCCGAGACGATTTTCCGCCGAATTCAGCATGGAATCGCGGGAACACCGATGCCGGGCATCGATTTGAGCGAATCAGCGGCGGGCACAACCGGTTTGACCCCTGGAGACGTTTGGGACTTGGTTCATTACGTTCAGTCTTTGGTCCAGCCCACGCCCAAACCGTCCGTGCGTGTGGCGGAGGACAAAAATCCCCCTGCCGCCGCAGAAACAGGTGTTTCCTCATGAGTCGCGACAATTATCGAACCATCGGTGCGATTGTGGGTTTGGCATTGGGCATTGGCGTTATGTTCTTGTTCGGGATGTCGGGAATTGTCGCCGGAGCCGCATTTGGTGCTGGCGGATGCGTGATCGGTGGGATCGCGGGAGAACAGATTTTTGACCGACGAGGACAGCGATGAGCGAAGTTGCTGAATCCGAAAACAGAACATCGCCGCAGATGGCCGAGACGCCGGCCAATTCGCATGGCGAAGAGATATCAAACGAGCCAACCGCTCAACTGGTTCCGAAATGGCCATTCCGGCTGACCCGCGTGATGGTTTGTTTGACCTGGCCACTGATTTGGGTCGGCGGCTTGGTAACGACCTACGACGCCGGGATGTCGGTGCCGGATTGGCCGGGGACATATGGGTACAACCTGCTTCTGTATCCAATTTCGACCTGGTTATTTGGACCGTTTGATTTGTTCATCGAGCACGGTCATCGCTTGCTGGCCGCGTTGGTGGGATTCATTGCGATCGGATTGGTGATCGCCTCTCTGAAAACCGAAAAACGCCGCTGGGCAATTGGACTGTCCGTGATGGTTCTGGCGGCCGTGATCGGGCAGGGCGTTCTGGGAGGTTTGCGGGTGACGCTGAGTGCCCGGACGCTGGCGATGATCCACGGATGCGTCGGCCCCGGGTTTTTTGTCTTGTGCGTGATTGCCGCCTGCGTCACCGGACGAAAATGGTTGGCCGCTTCAGTGCGACAATCCGCCGAGGGAACTTCCGAGCGAACGCCGACCGCATTCTGGCCGATCTCGCTGCTGGTTTTGGCCTACATGCAGCTGGTTTTGGGGGCAATGATGCGTCACGCCTTGCCCGGATTCAGCCCGGTCGGATTCGCTCATATCGTCAAGACTCACATCACGATCGCCTTCGTGTTGTGGCTGACGACCGGCTTGGCGTACTGGCGAATGCGACGCTGCGGCGATTTGACGCTGTCGCGACCGGCGGGTGCCTTGATATGCTTTGTGGCCATTCAAATCGGCTTGGGGTTCGCGACCTGGATCGTCAACTACGGCTACCCACGGATGCTGGCTTCGTTTTCAGCTTCTGACTCGTATCTCCTGCACAGCAAGAACGTGTTGGATGCGTGGATTGTGACGGGGCACGTCGCGACGGGGTCGTTGATTTTGGCGGTCTCATCGCTCCTGCTGGTCCGGTTGCTACGCCGCCGCCGCGTTTTATCCTTTTCTGTCTCATCCTGAATCCGGAACGATCATGGCATCTGATTGCCGCGAAACGCTCGAGATTGTCGCCGGGAGCGGTCTGTCCCTCGATGACCGATCTCTCCAGAACTTGGGCTCGCTTCCTCGCAGTGTTGCTGCGAATGGACCGGTTTCTGCGAGTGGATCGACCGCCGTGCTGGAACCCAAGCCGCGGATGAAAACTGTTTCCCGCCCGCGTCCCTCGACCGATCGAGCCAGCACGTTGAATGATGAAATTCCCGTGCAAGAAACCAACGCGAACGCCGAAACCTTGAACGCTGACTCGCAAGCGAAAACGGGTGTCGCCGCGAGTGTCTTCGCCGACGTCATTGAGCTGACCAAACCTCGCATCGTCACGATGATTCTGGTCACGACCGTGGCATCGGCTCTGATCGCCGGCAGCGCGACGCTGACGTTGATCGATTGGTTTTGGTTGATGATCGGAACCGCTTTGATCGCGGGCAGTGCGGGCGCAGCCAACCAAGTTTGGGAATGCCGAATCGACCGCAACATGCCGCGGACCGCAAACCGCCCCGTCCCCGGTGGCCGGATGAGCTACGCCGTCGCGGTTGCTTTGACCGCCGCCAGCGGAATCGCTGGAGCAGCCATTCTGTGGCTGGGCAATGGAATGATTCCCGCGTGCGTTGGCATCGCGACTTGGTTGATTTACGTGCTGGTTTACACCCCGATGAAAACACGCACCGCTTGGAACACAACCGTCGGCGCGATCGCCGGAGCTCTTCCTGTGTTCATCGGTTACACCGCCGCCGGTGGCACCCTGACAGAATTACCCGGTTGGATGTTGTTTGGCGTGCTGGCGTGTTGGCAGTACCCCCACTTCATGGCCATCGCCTGGTTGTACCGAACACAATACGCCAAGGCCGGTTTCTGCATGACAACGACCGTTGAACCCACCGGGCGACACGCGGCTTGGCAAAGCATCCTGGGCAGCCTCGCTCTTGCGACTTGTGGCGTGGTCCTGGCTTGGTTCCCCGATGGCCAATGGGTCGCATCTGCCGCCAGCGTTGTGGCGACGGTTCTGATCCTAGCCGCTTCATGGCCTCTCCTGCGAGCCTCCCTGAATTTCCGTGCGAACCCCAACGACAAAACCGCTCGCAAGATGCTGCGTTGGTCATTGGTTGTTCTGCCCGCCGTTCTCTTGGTGATGACTCTCCGAGCTTCACTGTAAAAAATCATTCATGACAACGACCTCGACTGCTACCAGTCCCATCGACGCGCCGCACGAGTCCGCGTCATCGTTGGGCGATGTCCTTTGTGATATTCGCGACTTGCATCACCGCTACGGCGAGAACGTCGCCGTCGACGGGATCGATCTGTCGGTCCGGGCGGGTGAGATCGTCGCCGTGCTCGGCAAGAACGGCAGCGGCAAAACGACGCTGTTCCGAGTCCTCAGCACACTGCTGCCAATTCAACGCGGCAGCGTCACTTTGGATGGACTGAACATCGCCGAACACGTGGACGCCGTTCGCAGCCGCATCGGAATCATTTTTCAGTCGCCCAGTTTGGACATCAAACTGACGGTCGATGAAAACCTTCGCTGCCAGGGCGCATTGTACGGTTTGTCAGGACGCGAGCTGTCCGATCGCTGCGATGCACTCCTGGAACAGTTCTCGTTGACTGATCGACGTCGGGATCTTTGCCAAACACTTTCCGGCGGACTGAAACGACGCGTCGAACTCGCCAAAGGTTTGCTGCATCGACCACGAGTCATGCTGCTGGACGAACCCAGTACAGGGCTCGACCCGGGAGCTCGCCTGTCGCTGTGGGACGCACTGCAACAATTGGCCAACGATGGCGTGGCCGTGCTGCTGACGACTCACTTGATGGAAGAGGCCGCCAAGGCCAACCGCGTGATCTTGTTAGACCAGGGCAAGAAAATTGCCGACGACGCTCCTTCGCGTTTGCGAGCGGACTTGGGTGGCGGCGTGCTGACCATCGTCCCGGATGATCTGGCAGACGCAAAAGCAATCTTGAAGCGGGAGCTGAATTTGGAAACTCAAATTGTCGGCGAAACGCTCCGCATGCCATGCGATGCACCGGAGGTCGTCGCCAAAGTCTCGGATGCACTGGGCGATGACGTTCAGTCGATCAGCATCGGGCGTCCAAATCTTGAAGATGTGTTCGTCGCTCGAACGGGAAAACAATTCCAATGAGTTCTCCTGCAATGACCGACTCCGGCATGACGACCTCCGCTCGCATGGGCGCCGCGTGGATGTTGGCGCGACGCGAATGGACGCGGTTCTTTCGCCAACGAAACCGCGTAACCGCCGCGATCGTGCAACCGCTCTTGTTTTGGTTGCTGTTTGGAACCGGGCTGCGAGGCTCGTTCGAATCAGCCGGAGGCGAAAGCTTCTCGCAATTCTTTTTGCCGGGCACAATCGGACTGATCGTCCTTTTCACCGCCATTTTCGCGACAATCTCAGTGATCGAAGATCGCCGGGAAGGCTTCATGCAATCGGTGCTGGTTTCGCCCGCGGGACGCTTTCCCGTTCTGGTCGGCAAAGTGCTCGGTGGAGCCGCGATCGCCTGGGCACAAGCGTTGATCTTTTTGCTGCTGGTGTACTTGGTCGGTGCGGCTTCGATCGCATGGACGTTTCCTTGGCTGCTGTTGCTATTGGCAATCATCGCGATTGCGATGTGCGCCCTGGGAATGATCGTGGCCTGGCCGATGGAAAGCACACAAGGCTTTCACGCGATCATGATGCTGGGCTTGATGCCGATGTGGTTGCTCGCCGGAACGTTCTTTCCGATTCCCGAATGGAGCCCCTCTGGACCGGTCATTGAATCCGGGGCGGCGACGATAGGCGATTGGGGCGGCTGGGTGCTCGCGGGCATCATGCAACTGAACCCACTGAGTTATTCAATGCTGGAACTGCGTCGACTGCTGAATCCCACATTGGATTTGTCATCGGCAGGATTTGCTCCTTCTTCGATGACATGCTGGACCGTGACCGTGATTGCCACGATCGTCGTTGTGGTGATCGCATGGCGTCTGATGCGAGGAAGCCGAAAGGCCGATACGATGGTTTGATCCATCGACGCTGATGTCGATCACGATCCAAATTGAACCGCGTCCTTTCTCCACATTTTCGCAATACAGCAATGGACTTCATCTGGAACGACGGCGGACGATCCTCGGCGGGATTTGTTGGCTTGGCAGGAGACTGTGTGACCCGAGCAATCGCGATCGCCACGGGAACAAGCTATCGCGACGTCTACCAATCCCTGGGGAAATCCGCGAACAAGACCGTTCGCAACGGAGTCAGCAGCTCGGTCGGGGATGAATACCTTCGCGCCAACCTGTGGCACCGACACCAGGGCAACGGACGTCCATTCCAAGCCGAACATTTGCCTCGCGGTGTCGTGGTTGTGCATCTTGAGAAACTCAACACGCGGCGCGGAGGCCACTTCTGCTGCCTCATCGATCATGAGATTCATGACACTTGGAATCCAATGGACGATGGCGACTATGCCATCGTGAACTACTGGACGTTCACGGGTGCAACGTCTGATTCAAAGTTGCCCGCCATCGGTCCTCAACGACCACAGGACAGCGAACAACTGCTGACTCAAAACGAATTCGAAAAGATCCTTCGCCGCTTGCGTGCCCTGGACACAACGGCCAGCAATCACGCCAGCACGGAAGGTGAAAAACGAAACGCGTTGCGAATGATGCAAAGCCTGATGCTGCGTCACAACTTGTCTCGCGAAGACATCACCGAAGACGACAACATCGAAAGCGTTTCCTACACACGAATGGCTTGCCCGGTGAACGGACGCCGAGCGTGCGCATGGGAAAAGGCGTTGGCAGCGTACGTCAGTGGAGAGATCTTCCCGATGGTGCAGTGGTACTACGGCCGCAAACAAAACCGAACGTTGTTTTGGTTCTACGGTCCCGTCGACGATGTCAAAAACTGCATCCTGCTATTTCGCGAATTGTTGCTGACCATCGCGACCGCTGCTCAATTGCAATACGGCGGGCATTCTCGCGGCAGCGGCGCGTCATATGCAGAAGGCTACGTGGGCGGAATGCCCAAACAAGTTTCGCAAACACCGAACGCGATGACCGAAGACCAAGTCTTCAGTCAATCGACGTTGACCCACGCTCGCACACTCGCGGTCAAACAAGCCGCTTTGGATTGGCTCAAACTCGAGTGCGGCATTTCGCTGGTGATGTCGAGAGGCAACGGCCGAGACCAACACGATCCCGATGCAGCCAACCGCGGGCAGCGGCATGGCTCCAAACACGACCTGTCCACCGTCACCGGGCGGAAACGGATTGGCCACTCACAGTAGCCGATGTGATCTCAATGAATCAGCGATCGGATGAATTCGATGGCCATGTCATTGTAAACTGTTTCATCAAATTTCTCGTCGCCATGACGAGCACCATCGACCTGGACTAATCGGCTCTCAACACCGTTGACTTCCAACATGGAATTCAAGTAGATGCTTTGCATCATCGGCACGCGAGAATCGAGGTCACCGTGAAAGATCAAGAATGGCGGTGAGTCCTTGCTGACATAGTTGACCGGAGAAGCGGCTCGGGCGAGGTCAGGACGCTTCAGCGGCGAATGCCCCAAAAATCGAGCCTCGGGCGAAGCATCGTTCTCAAAATCGATTTCACCGCGTTTGGACTGCAACATGATCAAGTCGGTCGGTCCGTAGAAGTCGACGACGCCCAAAATTGTGCCCATCGGCCGAGATGCATCCGTCACGAAATCCTTGCCTCCAACGGTGAGGCTGGTGCCAATCAATGAAGCCAGGTGGCCTCCCGCGGAGGTCCCCAATATGACCGTGCGGTCGGTATCCAATCCAAACTTCTCTCGATTGCGATTCAAAAAAGCGATGGCATCGGTGCAGTCCAAAACGGGCTCGGGAAACGATGCTTGGCTGGACAATCGATACTCGATCGAAACGAACGCCATCCCTTCTTGCAAAATTCGCGATGTCAGTTGGTCAAATCGGTGCAAGTCGCGAGCTTTGTTTCCACGCATCCAAGCACCGCCGTGGATCCAAATGGCGGTTGGCAGTTGCCGCTTCGTTTCATTCTTCGGCAGCAACAGATCTAGTTTTAACTCCAGACCATCCACCTCTTTGAAGACAACATCGCTGATGTACTCGGTGCCGGCGGGCAATTTCGTTTCGATGAACTCTTGATCCAGCACGGGTGGTGTTTCGGTGCGCGTGCGACCACCACCGGATCGTTCACCACCTCCACCTCGCGACCGTTGCCCCTGCTCTCCATTGCCGCGTCTCCCCCCGGCCTCTCCCTGCCCGCGTTCGGACCGGTCATTCTGGGAGTTCCCACGGGCCGGCGAACCGGTTCCTGGACGCTGAGCCGAACCAATACTCGATCCGAGGCAAAGAATGAGAACGGAAACAGCAAACTGAGCGAACAAACGCTTCGAAAATAGAGAATTCAAGAGCACGAGTCTTTTGGGGCGTATGCTGGGTAACTGAGCAATCAGGCGACCCTGGGGCAATGTCTCAATCGCCAGCGCAACGAATTGCGCGGTCGATTTCGAAATAGTAGCTCGAAAGACTCGTTGAGAGCACCAACTCGACGGTTTTGCCCCACAGATTTCTGTGAACACGGGTCTGTCGGTGACAATCAGCTATCCATGCATTCGCAAAACAACGGTTAAGAGAATTGCACGGCTTCACTACAATGAAATAGGCCGGTCACCGACCGTTCGGCTTGAAAACGAGCCTGAGCACACCAACTCCTAATCAGGGCAATTCGCCATGAAAATAGTCACTCACATCGCACTGATCCTCGTTGCCGGGGTTGCCCTTGGGCTGATCGGTCGGCAATTGCGTAGCTCGACCGCTCCCGCCGATGGCCCAGGGCCAGACGAAGTCATCTACGGCAATGACAACGCGGTGGCGGACAACGCGACGCTGCGTCCCGAGGACGTTGCCAACGACACTCCGTCCAAACCGCCCGAAGACGCCGAATGGCTCAGTGAGTTCGAGCTGCTCGAACGCAGCGGCGAAATGGTTTCGACCAACGACCTGAAAGGGTCACCGTATGTGGTCAGTTTCTTCTTCAGCACTTGCCCCAGCATTTGCGTGTCTCAGAACCAAAAGCTGAAAGAATTGCAGGACGAGTTTGAGGGGCAGGGCGTGCGTTTCGTCGCGATCTCGGTTGATCCTGAAACCGACACACCTGAGGTTCTTCGCGAATACGCCGCGAGATTTGGAGCTGATCCAGAGCAATGGTTGTTCTTGACCGGTGAACTGAATTACATCCGCCGCATCGGTGCAGAGATTTTCCAGCAGCCCGTCAACAAGCAATTTCACACCGAGCGTTTTGTCTTGGTCGATCCGAATGGGAAAATCGAGGGCTTCTACAACTGGCCTGAAAAACGTCAACTGGCAGCACTGAAAGAGAGCATCAAATCCATGCTCCAGGAAGAAGCCTCCTCGAAGAAGTCTTGATTCATGTGGGATACACTGGCGGCCAATTTGCCGCACCTCAACGCGGCCTTGAATTTGATCGCGACAATCTTGCTCGCCCTCGGCCTTTACTACATCAAGAATGGCCGGGCGAAGATTCACAAACAGATGATGCTGCGTGCGTTCGGCGTCAGCATGGTGTTCTTGTTGTGCTATCTGTTCCACAAATTCGCGTTGTACCAATCGACGGGTGAATTCAACCGTCGTTTTCCCACGGACGCCCCCGTTGCCGCTCGGTACACGTATCTGTCGATTTTGATCCCGCACATTTTGTTGGCGATCTCGGTACCGTTCCTGGCGTTGCGAGCGATTTACCTGGCCAAGAACGGCCGCATCGTGGCTCACAAAAAACTCGTTCGAATTGCCTATCCGATTTGGATGTACGTTTCCGTCACCGGTGTCTTGGTCTACCTGATGCTCTACCAACTGTACGCGTAACAAACTGAAACAATGGATTGCCGCGAACGTTGGTGCGGCAATTGCGTATTGAATGCTGTGGCGCAGCGAGTGCCTGCCCAATTGGCTATCTGCCGCTGAAAATGAACGTTTTCGGCTGTCAGAACGGCTGATCCTCGGCGATTGGCGGCCTTTTAAATAGGCCCCGAACGACCGATCGCGTTTGCTATCGATGTTTTAGGGAACATTCCTTCAATGGGTATCTACTTCCTCTTTGTTTTGCCTCCGTTTTTGCTGGGCCTGTATGCGCAGTGGAAGGTGAAATCGTCGTTCGCAGCGATGGCACAAGTTCCGGCACGAATGTCGGGTGCCGAAGCCGCTCGTCGCATGCTGGATCGTGCCGGCTTGCAATCCGTTGGAATCGAACGGATTGCTGGTCAATTGTCGGACCACTACGACCCTCGATCCAAAGTCCTGCGACTCAGTGAAGATGTCTACTCGGGACGCTCGATGGCGGCACTTGGTGTGGCTTGTCACGAAGCCGGACACGCATTCCAGGACGCGCAGCACTACGCTCCATTGGTCGTCCGCAACTTTGCCGTTCCGGCCGCGAATTTCGGCAGCGGAATTGGTGCGACGTTGCTATTCCTGGGTGCGATCATGTCGTTCGCACCACTGATGTGGATTGGGGTTATCTTGTTCTCGGCCGTGGTGTTCTTTCAGGTCGTCAATTTGCCGGTGGAATTCAATGCATCCAGTCGTGCTCGAGAGCACTTGGTCGAGTATGGTTTGATCACGGCGCAGGAAGAACGCTATGTCGCAAAGGTTCTGAACGCTGCCGCACTGACTTACGTTGCCGCGACATTGCAATCGATCATGACGCTGGCTTATTACCTCCTGATTCTCACCAGTGGCCGACGTAGTGATTGACCCTTCTGATTACTTTGCTGCTTTGGATGCCCCCGAGACTTTGGCAACCAAAGCGGATGGGCCCGATGGCAAACTTCCGCTTTCCGACGAGATCCTTCGATCCTGGACCAGCGGTGACCTGTTTGGGCTCACGCAAAGTGTCGGAATGGGATTCGATCCACGTCGAGTCCTCGGCGATCAATATTTGATCCTCAGCACTCAGGGCGGAGTGCGCAACCCGGACGGCACCCCGCAGGCTCTCGGCTATCACACCGGACACTGGGAAGTCGGACTGCTTGGCCGAGCCGCCGCAGAACAAATTGAACGCGACGGCGGAGTTCCATTCGCCGCGTTTGTGAGCGACCCTTGCGATGGTCGAACGCAGGGCACTCACGGCATGTTTGATTCGTTGCCTTATCGCAACGACGCCGCGATCGTCATGCGACGACTGATCCGATCGCTTCCGCGTCGCAAAGGCGTGATCGGCATCGCAACGTGTGACAAAGGTCTGCCGGCCATGATGATGGCTCTCGCCGGCACCGGTCACCTCGCGAATGTTTTGGTTCCCGGCGGCGTGACATTGCCGCCAACGGTCGGAGAAGACGCGGGCAAAGTTCAAACGATCGGCGCTCGCTATAGCCGTGGCGAAATGACTTTGGAAGAGGCATCGGTTGCCGGTTGCAAAGCCTGCGGCACTCCCGGCGGCGGATGCCAATTTCTCGGCACGGCAGCGACCAGCCAGGTGATCGCGGAAGCCCTTGGGATGACCGTCCCGCATGCGGCACTCGCTCCCAGCGGGCAACCGATTTGGACTCGGTTGGCTCGTGATGCAGCAGCAACGGCCGCGGCAATGCATGCCTCCGGATTGTCGCTGCACGACGTGCTGACTGACAAAGCGTTTGAGAATGCAATGTTGATGCATGCTGCGGTGGGCGGAAGCACCAACCTATTGCTACACATTCCCGCGGTCGCCGCGGCCGCCGGACGACGACGACCAACCGCGGACGACTTCCGACGCATCAATCAATCGGTCCCACGGTTTGTCGACTGTTTGCCCAACGGACCGGTCGGACATCCAACCGTTCGATTGTTTTTGGCGGGCGGGGTTCCAGAAGTCGCTTGGCATCTTCGCGAAGCGGGCCTGTGGAACTCGGACGAAAAAACCGTTACCGGGATGACCTGGAATGAACTGCTCGACAAGTGGCAGAACTCGGAACGCCGCGAAGTCTGCCGCGAAAGATTGCGTGCCGCGGACGGAGTCGATCCCGATGAAGTCATCTTGCCACCTGCGATCGCCAAGGAACGCGGTCTGACCAGCACGGTTTGCTTCCCATCAGGCAACCTGTGCCCGGAGGGTTCGGTCATCAAAGCCACTTCGATCGATCCAACCGTGATCGATGACGATGGCGTGTATCGCAAACGCGGACGAGCTCGAGTCTTCTCCAAAGAAAGCGATGCGATTGCGGCGGTGAAGGGCCAATCGGACAAACCAATCGAAGCCGGTGACGTGATCGTCTTGATCGGTCGCGGCCCCATTGGATGCGGCATGGAAGAGACCTACCAAATCACTTCTGCACTGAAGTATTTGTCCTTTGGGAAGCATGTCGCTCTGGTAACAGACGCAAGGTTCTCTGGCGTCAGCACGGGTGCATGCGTTGGTCACGTTGGTCCCGAAGCTCTCGCGGGCGGCCCAATCGGTCGCGTGCGTGACGGTGATACGGTCGAGATCATCATTGACCGCAACACGCTGGACGGACGAGTGGACTTGGTCGCCACGATCGACGGCGCGGATCCCATCGAAGCCTTACGAACCCGACCGATGGCCGAAGGTTTGGATCGAGACGAAAACATTCCCGACGACACACGATTGTGGGCGGCACTGCAGCAAGTTGGCGGCGGCTCGTGGGGCGGATGCACCTATGACGTGAACAAAATCATCGAGACATTGAATGCTGGTCAAGCTGCACTTGCGGCCCAAAACTCAGAGAAGTCTCAACAGCAGGCCAGCGCCCAATGAATGCTCCCAAACGCAACATTCAAGATCCGGTCGAATACTCTCCCACCGCCATCGAGCGTGAAGGCGAACGAGGGATCCGCATTCTTTGGAACGATGGACAATCGTCATCCTGGACCGCTCGCGAATTACGCGATGCGTGCCCATGTGCGACCTGTCGCGAAAAACGGGGCGAAACCGGCGGTCACGAAGCGGTGACGTTGACCGATAAAAACGCTGGCGCGGCAGATGCCAAGAAACCTCCACAACCGCTCGGACTGCCAGTCTTGAGTGCGGCGGAGGCTCGCCCGCTGACCATTGAATCGATGCGTCCGGTGGGAACCTATGCGTACAACATCGGCTTCAGCGACGGACACTCATCCGGCTTGTTCACGTTTGAACGACTGAGACGTCCTTCCGAGTGAGTGACGTCGTCATCGGCGCACCGCGATAACACTCCACCGCATGCTCGCGATACCAGTTCGCAGCATTCAACAACTCCTCTCCCGACGGACTGGCGACCGCTTCGACTTCTAAACGGCTTGCAAACGTGTGCAGCGTTTCACTCGGCCGTCGCACCCAACCGAGCCTGCGAATACGTCGGTCCATCCGTCGGCGCTCGGCAGCCAACTGAACGCTGCGTTGGTCATCGGCCTTGGTTTGGTTTCGTCGCCACAACACCGCGACGAGGAACACCAACAGAGGCACCTGCAACCAACGGAATAAAGTGACCAGAGTATTGGTCGCTCGCAGCGATGCCCACCAACTCAAGATGGGAGCAAACCAACTCCTTGTGATGTCCTCGGTTTGCTCGTCGCTTCCAACGCCTCCGGCGCCCGGCAACGACACTTCCTGGTGCTGCATGGAAAGGTAAGAACGCCCCGGCGTCGACTCGACGGGCAACCATCGGGAAGCGTCTTCGTCGTAGTACTCGACCCACGCGTGCGCGTCTCGGTTGCGAGCCAAATACGCTTCCCCCGCATCGTCGAGTTCGTCCATGACGTAGCCGGTCACGTAACGAGTGGGGACACCTACCGTACGCAACATCAATGCAGTCGCACTGGCAAACAGCTCACAGTGAGCTGGATGGCGACTTTGAATGAAGTGGGTCAAAGGATCGACCTTTGGCGGAACGCTAACCGGGTCGAGCGAGTACTCGTAGTTCTGCTTGAAGAACCGAGCGACTCGATCAGCGCGTTCCGCGTTGGTCTTCACACCATCCATCAAACCTTCGGTCAGCGGTTTCAGCTGCGATTGAAACTCTGAATCCACACGCACCAAGGCTTCGCGATCTTCCTGGCCTAATTGCTCGGCGGGAGGAAACTCTTGAACGCCAGCCACCCAAGGCCAACGAACATCCACCCCATACCCCAACAATCCATGCGGCGTGATCCCGACGCCTTCGCCCGCCAACTCAATCCAACGCGTCGCCGCGGGCAAGAACACTTTTTGTCCCTTGCTGGGTTCACCATGAATCTCGACAGTCCCAACAAATCGTCCGCCACCAATGTCAGTCGCTTCAACACCATTCCAGTTCATCAGCTCGATCGAAGGATCAACCTCCTCTTCCACCGAACCAATTCGCATGGAGTAACGCTGGCGAAGATGATCGTCCGCAATTTGTAGCGACATCGTCGCAACACCATCGGGACGCAGAAAACGAGCTTCCGCAACACGCCGGACACCACTGCCGGGAGGCGACTGGAAGATCCACTTGCGAGACGTTCGCCAACGCCCGTTGCTGTAGGAGTCGTAAACATTTCCGCGAAGGTATCCAGGTTTGGTCTCGGCAAAACCTCTCAACGCGACTGCTGCGGGATCGCTAAGAATGGACTCGCGAACGTTTCCCAAACGCGAACCGGTGACGTATCGATCCGTTCCGCCCCAACCTCGACTGGAAGTCGCTTCCAAACGGTCGTTTAGCTGAGCCATCACGCCCGCCTGGACATCCGGCAAAAACCAAATCGTGGCGTGAGTGGTTGCGGACGCCGCGATCAGCATCGCGAACAGTGCCATGAACCGATACAGCGCCCCGCCAATTCGCTTGGGTGTTTCCTCGTACGACTGCGGTCCCGCGGCCGCTTGTTCCTTTGACAAACCACTGTTCATCGCCCGCGTCGCCAGTACGAAGCCGATGCACACGGTCAAACCCAACGCCGTCTGCGCCGTCACGGTTGTACTGAGTCCACCACCAGCGACGGACATCAACACCACGGTCATCCCCAGCACCAACATCATGACATGACCACGACGAGGCCAGTGCATCCACAGCACGCACATCAGCATGAACGCCGCATGGCCAATCGAATCAACCGCAACCAACAACACCGTTGGGCGTGCCTTGCAACGCGGGATAGAAACGCCATGCAAAGACAATCAGCATCGAACCGATCAATGTCAAAAACAGCACCACGCCTCGAGCTGCTCGCATTTTCCAATTGGCGTTTGGCAGTATTGGTTCTGGCCAACGAAGACGCATCAACACCACAACAACCAAAATGATCGTGGCGACCAAGACGCACGCGGGCGAGGTCATGAACGTGCCGCCCAAGAACCAAGCCAACCCAACGGTCAATGCGCCCAGCACCACTCGGTCATCCGACAACCAATCACGCCATTCCATCGGCTCTTCATGCGTCAAGGTTGTCATGCCAGCACCTTCGTCGCGTCGTTATCGATACTCGAAACGGCCGTATTGCCAAAGCTGTCCCGCGAATCTTCGTTGATGTTCAACCACATCAAATCTGGCAAATGCGACAGATCGGCCGCCTCACGTTCGCGACGAGAGAACACGACTCCGTGGAATGTGCCGCCTGCCTGTGGCATCGCATGCAAGACTTCTTGAGCGGTGTCGGCATCAACCGGCTCAGCCTCGGCCAGTGCCATCAACAAAGGCGTCGGGTCGGAAGCTCCTTCGCATAGCACCGAACGCAACTTTCCATTTCGCTCTTGGCTTTGAATCACCGAAGGTGCCTGCCATGGCACGACCAAACGCACTTGAACGTTCGCTCCCACCAGAGTCTCCAGTCCTGCCGAAGCGATCGACAACAATCGCTCCAGTGATGCGTCCTCGTCGTCTGCGTATCGACGCCATCGCGACATAGGCGTGACTGCGGCATCCGATTCGACGGGTGTGGTATCAATGAACACCGTGACGGTCTGCTTTGCCGCAGAATTGAACTCTCGCAAGATCGGTCTGCCCAATCGCGCCCACGACGCGAAATCCCACCGACGAACGGGCATCCCAGCGCGATATTCCAGGCTGCCGACGTAGTGCTGATGATCTCCTTGCGACAACCCAACGGCCAGCCCACGCAGACTCGCGTGAATCATCTGCCACGCCATTTCGCTGTCCCAATCTAGCCGCCGTGGCGTGATGACCATCGACTCTCCGCTGTCGAGCCACTGCGTCGATCGAAACAAGTGAAACGGAAACAACGATTCGATTCGGACCGGAGGCATTTCATGCACACCTCGTCTGAGAAACGTCAACGATTGTTCAATCGTCGTTGTTGCTCCCGGCGCGATGTCAGGAACCCACTGCATCGCAGAGGCATCCAACGGCATCTCGATGTCCCGACGACCATGCTTTCGGCGACTGTGATCAAGCCCCGCACACAGACTCATCGCCGGCAACCGACCTTCGTGGATCAAGGAGATACGAGCGACAAAGCTCTCACCCGCTCGCACTGCCAGAGGCACATCCAAGGCCACCTTCAAACGAGGTGACATAAGTCGGTTGATGATCCATCCCACCACGAACATTGCAACGCAACTGGCGAACATGCCCATCCAGGGATATCCCCAAACGATGTTCAGCGAAACGATTCCGATCAACAACAAGGTCACCGAACCGCCAGTCATGCTTCGCCGCAGCGCCAGCCACCACGCGATGGGGTTGCACCATTGAAGGGTTTTCAAAGCCAAGCGACGTCGTGACCAACGCGTTTTTCGCGATGCGGAGGCGTCCCGTTTCATGGGTCGTCTTTCAAACAGGCACGGGGACTTGGTCCACAATGGACGCAACGATCTGGCGACTCTCGTTCGATGTCGCGGTTCCGTGGCGAGTGCTCACCCGGTGAGCCAACACCGCCGTTCCCAATTGTTGGACGTCGTCGGGCAAGACAAAGTCTCGGCCCATCAGGACGGCGCGAGCCTGAGAAGCACGCATCAACATTTTGCTGCCTCGCGGACTGCATCCAACCCGCAAACGAGAATCCTGCCGCGTGGCGGTTGCCAATGCGACCACGTAAGCAGCAACCTTTCGATCGGTTCGAATTTGACGCACCCAAGTCTGTAGCAGGGTCAATTCTTCGGCCTTCATCACAGGTTGCAAGGCAGCAACCGGTTCCGCTTCGGATTGATCCAGCAACAGATCGATTTCGCTTTCGGTGTCGGGATAATCCATCGACAAACGAAACAAGAACCGGTCCAGTTGCGACTCGGGCAATGGGAAGGTGCCTTCGAAGCCCGCTGGGTTTTGAGTCGCGATCACCATGAAAGGGTGCTTCAGATCGTAACGTTCACCGTCGATCGTAACTTGTGATTCCGCCATCGCCTCCAGCAGTGCACTTTGCGTTCGTGGAGAAGCTCGGTTGACTTCATCGGCAACCAACAGATTGCAAAACACCGGTCCGGGGCGGAACTCAAACTCACCTTTGGATTGCAAGTAAATCGGCCCGCCCAAAATGTCCGCGGGCAACAAGTCGGGCGTGCACTGGATGCGTTGATATTCCAGGTCAATCAAACGCGAAACGGATTTCGCCAGCGTTGTTTTACCAACACCGGGAACGTCTTCCAGCAACACGGACCCTTCGGCGAGTAAAGCAATCAAAACCGCTTCGATGACATCGTCCTTCCCGCGGATCACTTGCCGCAGCCGAGCGGACACCTCTTGCAGATGACGCCACGGCAGCTGCAGCTCGTCCGGCAAAGCGGACTTGGGATTTTGGGCCACCGTCAACGCTTCCGCGGCGGGCGTCACATGTTGAGTCGGAGAATACAAAACGAATCACGCAAGATGAGAGGACGAGTGAAATGCAAAAGAATTTGGGGGTGGATCAATTCGTTTCAGACGGTGCGTCTTCGTCGGTGCTTGGCTGTTCTTTTGCCGCCTTCGTCTTCACCAAGCAATGGAAACCATAGCAACGTTCTTCGTCTTCGCGTTCTTCCACCGACGTTTGAAGGATTTCTTGGACCTGACTCATGCGATCAGCATCGAGTGCCATCGACAACACTCGCTGCTGACCGTCGGGTCCCAAAACGGCCGTGGTCAGCACCGCGACGGTTCCAGGATGCTTCAACGCCTCAATGATGTTCTCGCCGACCTGCTGTTCCGCGTTTTTGATTGTCGTCACGAATTGAGTTAATTGCGCGGAATCAGGTGGGTTTGCCACGCGAAAGTTGGACATATCCTCCGGTCCAGGCTGCTTCTCAGCGGCATCTTCAGGGGGAAGAGACGATGAATTCATGAACGGTTGACCAAAAACAGAGATGAGCAAGAGCAGAAGAGATGCGGGGCCGTCAAACCCGTAGACAAGAAGATGAGAGGGTTTCAATTCGCCCAAACCCTGCGATCACATGGCACTCTTCGATGTGCAACACATGAAAGAAGAAATCCCTGAACCCCGCCACCATTCGCGAATTCGGTTGCTTTTGCAAGAAGGCGTCGCGAACATTCATATCATCTTCATGCGGCAAGCGAGCGATTTGGCCCATCAATGTGACACGCTGGGCGGCCATCGGGTCGGAAGCAGGAGAAGTCTCTTCGCAGATTAGGAGCGACACCGCGGGGCACTTCGCTAGGTTCTGAGTGTGTTTTGCTAAACCGCTCAACAGCATCGCGATTGAAGTTTCACCGACTCGAGCCACCGTGACAAGCGACACGTACGGTCGTGGCGATGCATTGGAATCCGCCATCTGCGTTGCCAGCGAACCGACCGTGCAATGATTCATCAAGCCCGAAACGATGTCGGCGGTGGAGGGTTCAGGCTTCGTCATGTGGCTTCACCATCTTGCGATGCGGAAGAGAAATTTCAGTGAAGGTTTCTCCCACAGCGGTGTAGCCCGCCTTTTTATAGAAACCGATCGCGGTTTCTCGAGCGTTCAATTGGAATTGGGTGTATCCCTTCTTCTCCAACGCCGACTCGACTTCTCCCAGCAATTTCGCGCCGAGTCCCTCGTTTTGATTCTCTGGATCGACCGCCATTTGACGTAATTTGACAGCACTGGAAGTCAGAGGCTTTGCCGACAAAACGGCCACCAAATCTTCGGATCCATTCCGCAACCCAAAGTGCAGATCCCCGTATTCCCCGTCCAATTCCTCGGCCGTCAGACGGAGCCCCAATGGTTCGCGCAGCACTCGATGCCTCAGATCCAATGCCTCCTGGTACAGCGGCGTGCACCATTCGATTTCGAGGAATTCCAATCGTCTGCCTCCCGGTCTCGTCAAACGTCGAGTTGATCGCCTCTTGGCAATGACGGGGATGATTGTAGCCGAATCAGCAGGTTTTCACCCGTGTGCGTCTTTCACCCGGCCTGGGATGACTCAATCGTACTCGTCGAATTCGTCGGGCCCGCCGCAAATGGGATCCAGAACCAGACCGCTCCAGCTCACCATTCGCTCCGCTGTCGGCCATAAACTGAAAACACAGGCGATGGCGATCACGGTCCCCATTTCGTCCAACGCCCACGGCAGTTCGACTCGTGCAACCAAGCAACCGGCGGCGGTGAAGCATGCGGCGGAGATCAAGATGCCGGCGCGATAGGCCCACGCGACTCGGCGACTGACTCGGCAAGCCGTATAGATTTCACGTGTCGGGTTGTCCCACTGGGCGATGAAACTGCGGAGCGCCACTCCGCGAGGATAGTGCCGAAGCCCATTGAGCAACGAATCAAAACGACACTTCAAATAGATCTTGGGCAATCGAAAATGAACCACCGCCCCAACGATCATCATCACAACGGCCAATATCAAGAACAACCAAGCCGGCACGAATGGCGTGTTCGATTCCCCGCGAGTTGCTCGCAACATGACCGAATGAGCCAAACTCGTTTGCAATGGAAATGCAGCCAAGACAATCAAACACCCGCGAAGCGCACGTCGCTCAGTCGCCAAATCCGACAACCGCAATTTGCGCCGAGTCATCAGCGGAAACCAATGCTTGACCCGCACGCCCAAGGCTCGTGACAAAATCGGGAAAACATAGACGGTCGTTGCCGCAAACAACAACAACGCCAAACCCCAATTCATCCAAACGATTGCGTCACGGCTGATCGACGACAAAACCAACATGAGCTGAGCGGTTTCTGTGGCGACACATGTCAATGACGTGGCCAATGCGATCGACCCCACGGCAGCCAACGAAATTGCCACCGAACGTGTCGATTGTTTGACAGCAGAAAGAGGTGCAGGTTTCCAGAGCAAAGGAACGCCAATTGTGCAGCGCTCACGCACCAGATCGCTCTTCCACGGCAGCGGAAACCGTCGACGAGCTGACTAACTGGGGTGGCAGGGTTTGGGGATGAGTGAGATGCCAGCGGCCATGTCCACCGTGCAAACACGATGCACCGGTAGCCAGAGCGGCCAATAAAGCATGGGTCACATTAGTTCCCCAAGTCGTTTGAGGCAAACGTTTCACGAACTACCGGGGAGATCGATTACCCCCTGGAAGTGCGATCCTCACAACCGTCAAATTCGAACGCTCTTCCTGCGTGACCAAACGTGTCACGGACCTTGCGAACAATCTTTTCAGTGAGACGTGACCCACACGTCACTCCGGCCGCCCGCCCCACTGACGAAGGTTTTTCGAATGACTCAGCTTTCTCTCTTCGACGCCATCGCACCGGTTTCCCCCGTGATCGCATCGGTCTCCGCAACCGCGGCACCGAAGTCCAATGGATCGGACAACTCACTGTTGGCTCTCGCCGAATTGATCCGTGAAGGCCGGGAACAGCTCGAATCGCAGCGGGCATCGACCGAACGTCCCATCCAGCGAATCGGCGATCTCGCTCAAGCCGTTTTGCGTCGCCACGATTTGGTGGCTCGCCGCCGAGCCGCGTCGCAACAAAAGGCCAGCGACTTTGACGCTGCCGACGACAACGTTCAGGTCGCTTCCTGATCCAAGCCGATGGAAGCTTCGGCTGACTCGTTGCCCACGACACTTTTCTTCTTCGTGGAAGACGTCTCTTTCGCAGTGGCTTCCGCTCTTTTGGCCTCGGATTCCTTTTTCGCTTCGGATTCTCGGGCAATTTGAGCCTTGTGGCGACTGCGGATTCTCCACGCGGTCATCAAACACCCAAGCACAAAGCTGACGCCGGAACAGCCCAGCAGCAGCAACGTCAGCGGGTATTCACCACTGAAAAACAAAATCGTTAGCGGCACCGCGTCTTGGTTTTGAAACGCCACGATGATGACGACCAAGACGGCCACCAACGACAAAAACCAGCGGATTTTCTGGAGCATGTGAAATCGGCGAGGGTGATTTCTCGCGAAAAAAGGGATTTGCTAGCAAATGTTTGCTAGGATCAATGGACTGACCAAACGAGGCAGGCAGCAAGACGATGCCAAACAGCATTTCCACCGAAAACATCTCCGTTCCACGCCGTTTGACCGCGTCCACCAGCGTGTTGGAACAGGCTCCCGAACAGCAAACCTTTGCTTTTTGGGAGGAATCGGTGGCTTCTTCCACTGTAACCTCAATCACCAAGCGTCGTCACGCAGCCCCCCAGCTCCCCTCCCGACCAGCCAAGCAAAGCAACAACCAAACTCTCCTTCCACCTCATTCCGAGAAGGTCGAGCGGCGTAACGACCCAACTCACCTTCCGCCTGCCTCTGGGAGAGCCGAGCGAAGCGTTTCCCTCTCCCCACTTCACCCTCCTTCCGAGAAGGTCGAGCGAAGCGGTGACCAAACTCACCTTCACCCTCCCTCTGGGAGGGTCGAGCGAAGCGAGGGGAGGGCCGAGCAAAGCGAGAGCAAAGCCGAACACGCCCCCGCCACTCGCGAAGCGTTGCTGCAAAAACTGCGTCGCCAAACCGAAGCGATCTCCGATCCGCTCGTCGCGACCGATTCCACCCCGCGTTTTTCGACCGGATCTTCGGCTCTGGATTCTTGGTTGCCCGGCGGCGGAATGAGACGCGGCACGATCAGTGAATGGATCGCGGAAACCGAAGGCGGCGGCGCGGGCACACTTTCCTTGCTCGCCGCGGCCCAGATTTTGGGAACGGCCAACCAACCTCATTCATCGGCACACGCTCATCACGACGGTCCCATCATCGTCGTCGACCCCGGCGGTCATTTCTATGCTCCCGCCGCGATCGCTTGCGGCATCCCCGCCGAACGAATCGTTTGGTGTCGAGTCACCAACCGCCGCGACGCGGTGTGGACGCTCGACCAAGCCCTCCGTTGCGGATCCGTCGCCGCGGTGTGGTCAATGTTGCCTTGGAATCTGAACGATCGCGACGCGCGCCGATTGCAACTCGCCGCTGAAACCGGTCGAACACCAGGCTTGCTCGTGCGAACCGCGTCGGCGGGGCGGCAGCCTTCGTTTGCTTCGGTTCGCTGGCACGTCCGGTCGGTGCCGGCTCAGCCCGAACAAATTGTTCCGCTTCCTCGGTCCCGTTCCGCTTTGCCACCCACCAATCTTCGTCGCTATCGTGATCTCCGGGTGGCTCATGTGACGATGCCCCGAGCCAAAACCAACGCGGCCCGCCAAGCTTTCCTGGCGATCACCCCCGACGCGATGCTACATGATTTGGATTCGCGTCCCTTCCTCGCTGCTCACTCGAACCCTGTTTCCCACTCGAACCCGGTTGGTGACACCGCAACCGCTGACACATCCACGGCAAACACTCATGAAAAGGCTGCTGTGCATTTGGCTGCCCAATTGGCCCGTCCAACGTCGACGCGCCGAGAGCCTCCTCAGCGCCAACGCGAATCTCAACGCCCCAGCGACCAACGACAAAACAACCGCCGAGCCGCGGGATAGCACTACCAAGACTTCGCCACTTCACCCTCCCTCCCAAAAGGTTGGGCGAAGCTCTCCTTCCGCACTTCACGCTTCCTCCCGAAGCGCCGAGCGAAGCATTTCTCCCTCCGCACTTCAACCTTCCTCTGGGAGGGTCGAGCGAAGCGAGGGGAGGGCCGAGCCTGAACGCCCCACTCACCCGTCCAGTCCTCAAGCCACCGCGCCGCTGATCCTTTGGCATGCCGATCCTCGTCGCGGAAGAATCGTGGCGGCGAGCTGCCACCGTGCCGCGGCCATGGGCGTCCGATTGGGCATGCCGATCGCGCAAGCCGTCGACATCACAACCACACTGGCCGACCAGCACAACTCCAGCCGAAACGTCGCCAATCAAAGCGTCCCGCCAATCCCCACCGCGATCATCGACGAACACGATCGTGTCGCTGATCGGCGAGCGTTGCATTCGTTGGCGACCGAACTGCAAAGCCATCTGTGCCCGCAGATCGCACTGGAAACACTCGACCGTTTCAAATGGGCCGGTCGCTTTCGACATGATCCCGAAGCACTTGTCGCGGAGATCGACGGCGTCACCCATTTGTTCGATGACGAACCTGGCTTGCTCGCCGCAGCGGCCACCATTCTCAAACGCCGTCACCTGAAAGCTCGCTTGGCAATCGCCAGCACCGTCGGTGCGGCTTGGGCGTTGGCCACCCACGCACCCTCTCAAAACCGAACCAAAGATCCCGCCAAGAACCACTTCGACTTTTTCTTGGCCCCCGCCGATCGCACCCGCGACGCACTGCAAACGTTGCCGCCATCCGCTTTGCGTTTAAACCCAACGGATGTGGAAACCTTGCAACGGTTGGGAATCGAAACCATCGGTTCGCTCTTGCAATTGCCTCGCAACGGATTGGCCACTCGCATCGGTCACGGTTTGTGCAACCGCATCGCTCAAGCACTGGGAGAAGTCGACGAACCCATTCTCGCGATCGACATTCCCACCGAACACACAGCATCTTTGGAACTGGAATATCCAACCGACGCGGTGGATTTGATTCGCGACCGGATCATTCGTTTGATCGAATCCGCCACCGCATCTTTGCGTCCACTGGGAAGAGGCGTATTGCGTTTGCGATGCCAACTCGACTTCACCGAGTCCCCATCGGTGACGCTCGAATCCGGACTGTTCTCACCGACATTGGACCTGAACCACCTCAGCAATCTGATGATTGGTGCATTTGAATCGCATGCCTGTCAGTCCAAGGTTTCGCATCTTCGATTGGACGTGCTGCAAGACGCGGTCCTCGCCAGCACTCAACCGTCGATCTTCGGCCCCGGCTTTGAAAGCGACACGCAAACCGATTGGACGCGTCAAACTGACATCGCTCGATTGATCGATTCGTTGAGCGGTCGATTGGGAGAAGAATCTGTGCGAGGCGTCCGCATCAATCGTGACCCGTTGCCCGAAGACACCGTCACGGATTTCCCGCTGACTCAATCGCGAGGTCGCAAACTCGCCACCAACCGGCCGCGGCGTCGCCCCAAATCCAAAACTTCCTCGGCCGCGGAATCGCATGACGAATCTCATGGGCGACATGGCGGCGGAACTCGCAACGGAGTGCCAACGCCCCATGATGCCGGACGTCGGCCGCTTCAACTGCATTCATCCCCTCAGCGACTCACGCCGCTGGGACATGGCGGAGACCCCTTCGGTGAAAATCAGTTCCCCCCAAGATTTCGCTTTCGCGGAAAAGTGTGGAACGTGCATCAGCACTGGGGCCCCGAACGGATTGAAACCCGATGGTGGCAAGGCCCGATGGTTCGCCGCGATTACTTCCGAGTGGAACTGGACGATGGGGCACGTTGGTGGATTTTTCGCGACCTCAATCACCCGACCGATTGGCAACTTCATGGTTGGTTCGATTGATTAAGTTCGCGTGACTGTGCATAATGAAGCTCCACTGGATCGAGCGTAGAAAGTCCCCACCTTTTGCTTTTACTCCACGTTGGCAACCGTCATCGCGTTGACGCGACGCCTTCCTGGACGCTCCTCCCTCCCGCCTTCCGAACTCCCGCCCATGTTCGCCCAACCGTTCCGTGCGAATGCGCGTGCACTGTTCGCAATGTTTTGCTGGGCATGCCTTTCAAGTACCTGCTTGATCGCGGAAGAGCCTTCGAATGCTCCCGCCCCTTCGCTGTCTTTGGAAGAAACCAAACGGCACGGCGCGAGTCGTTCGAAGTATCTCGAGCCCACCACTCGGCCGAACGAAACCAAAACGCCACAAGCCGACCTACAAACCTTTCGCGATGTCATCGCGCCCATCCTGGAAGAGTCCTGCGTTGACTGTCATGGCCCTGGCAACGAAGAGGGCAACATTCGAGTCGACACGCTCGACCCCAATTTGATGCAAGGCGATGACGTTCAGTGGTGGGTCGAAGTCTTGGCCGTTCTCAACAACGGCGAGATGCCACCACCGGACGAAGTCGACATGGACGACGACGATCGAAGCACCGTGGTGGAATGGTTGTCGGGCGAAATTCAAACTGCATCGTCGGTCCGCCGAGCGACCGGTGGTCACTCGTCGTTTCGCCGTCTAACGCGTTATGAAACCAACCACGCGTTGCAGGATTTGCTCGGCCTGCCATACGAATTCGCGAAAGATCTTCCGCCCGAAGCCCATTCGGAAGATGGATTTCAAAACAGCTCCGAAATGCTGCACATGACGGTCAAGCAGTTGGACACCTATCGCCAGCTCGCTCGACAAGCACTTGATCGAGCCATCGTGCTGGGTGAACAACCCGCTCCGATGTACTGGAGCATCAGCATGAAGCAAAACAGCAAGATCGATCGTCAACAACAACAATCCAAACTCGACCAAGTTGCCGAGAAACACAAAGACGATCCCGCCAAACAAAAACAGGAAGTCGACGCTCTTCGAGAAACATTTCAAAACATACCGCGAGACACCCACTACCGAGACCTCACCAACGGACAAAAGGTTTCGGCAACTTGGGCCTATCACGGGGCTCGCTACGCGATGGCTCCTGAAGATGCACCGCGAGTCATGCCGCCGACCTTCGATCATGTGGCGGTGCTACCGGGCGGTCGCAACCAAAAATTGATCATTGAACTGGGCGATCAAGTTCCAAACCGAGGCATCATGCGAGTTCGTGTACGTGCGTCTTGGTTGAAAGACGACCCGTCCGATGACAAATCGCAGGCACCCAGTTTGCAGTTGGAATTTGGTTGGCGGGCCAGCAACGAAGGGCGTGCAGACATGCGAGTCAGCGTCGCTGACACCCTGATCGAAGCATCACCGGATGAACCACAATTCTATGAATGGAACGTTCCGCTGGGCGACATCTACCCACGCAACTCCGTCCGTGGAGCATCGAAGATGGGAGCCATGCCCAGCCCATCGGAGTACATCCGGTTCGTCAACAGTTCCGTGTCGAAATCGGCCATTCAAATCGACCATGTTGAAGTGGTGACTCCCGTCAACGACCAATGGCCACCCGAATCACATCAGCAGGTTTTCGTTGCCAGCGAACATCGCGACGATGAACCTCGATACGCCAAAGAAGTTCTGGCCGCATTCATGCACCGTGCTTGGCGACGACCGCCGACTGAAGCCGAACTGACACGCAAACTCGATTTATTCGTCGCAATTCGCGGACAGTGCGAATCGATGGAAGAAGCCCTCTCGGAAGTCCTGGCGTCCGTCCTTTCGTCACCCAATTTCCTGTATGTCGTTCGCTCCGCTGACACGAACGATGCAGAAACGACGATGGATCGATTGTCGCCGAATGAACTGGCAACACGACTGGCATTGTTCTTGTGGTGCAGCGTCCCAGACTCCGAACTGCTCGAACTCGCACGCGACGAGCAGCTGTCGTCCGCTGAGCAACTCAGAACACAGGTTCGTCGCATGTTGGCTGACCCAAAGGCGGAACGCTTCAGCGATCATTTCGTTCATCAATGGCTTGACCTTCAACTGCTCGACTTCCTCAATGTCAACGAAACCAAACCGAAACTCAGCCCGCTGCTAAAAGAAGCGATGCAGCGTGAACCGATCGCGTTCTTTCACGAACTGCTGCATGAAGACGAAAGCGTGCTCCAATTCATCCACGCCGATTTCGCGATGGTCAACGAACGATTGGCTCGGCACTATCAAATCCCAAATGTGTACGGCAACCATTTCCGCCGCGTCTCACTGAACTCCGATCCGCGACGGGGCGGCTTGCTGACCCAAGCTGGATTGTTGGCGATGAACTCGGACGGAACCGACTCGCATCCGCTCAAACGTGGTGTTTGGTTGCTGGAAAGCATCCTCAACGACCCGCCACCACCACCGCCGCCCGCGGTTCCCGAAATTGATTTGGCCGATCCCGAAATCGCGAAAATGACGCTGATCGAACGGATGGCTGATCACCGCAATCATCCCGCGTGCATGTCGTGTCATTCCAAGATCGACCCCTGGGGAATCGCCTTTGAAAATTACGACGCGGTCGGTCGCTGGCGTGACTCCATCAATGGCAAACCCGTCGTCGCGTCGGCCACGTTGTTCAATCAACAAGAACTCGCCGGCGTCGAAGGCCTCAAACGCTATCTGCTCGAGCATCGCCAGGATCAATTTGTCCGTGGCATGGTCCATAAGTTGGCAACCTACGCGTTGGGGCGTCCGCTCACATTTTCAGACCACTCCAGCATTGACGAAATCACCGCCGAAGTCCGCCAACGTGGCGACGGCCTCGCAACGATGATCGAGCAATTGGTCGCCAGCGACCTGTTTCAATCCAAGTAACACTCTTCTGTTTTTGTTTCCGAACAACTAGCTCCCGCCAAGATCGCAGTCCTGAAGGAACCTTTGATGACACTGAATCTGAATGGCTTGGACCGACGTCGCTTTCTTCGCGGAACCGGAGTTGCGTTGGCATTGCCACTGCTTGAATCCGTCGCGATGGCTGGCCCCCGAGCTTCTGAACCGCCTCAGGATCCAAAGCGTTTGGCATGTTTCTACTTCCCCGATGGCGTGCCCATGCCGCTGGTGGAAGACCCGGCTTACAAGGATTGGTCTTGGTTCCCGCATGGCACGGGAGATGATTTCAAGTTCACCAAAGCATTATCACCACTGGAACCATTGCGGGATGAGATCAGTGTTCTTTCAGGATTTTCGCACCCAAAATCCCGAAGCGTCCACGGGCACTCCAATGCCGATCAATTCTTGACCGCCGCAGATACCGGATCCAACGGTCCCTACAAGAATTCCATTTCGCTGGACCAGATCTACGCCGAGCACATCGGCAACCAAACCCGGTATTCTTCATTGGTGATGTCGACCGATGGTGGCACCGGGACGCCGCGGGGAACTCACACGCTTTCATTCAATCGAAATGGCCGAGCCATCCCAGCGGAGAATCGTCCCAAACGCATTTTCGACATGCTGTTTGTCAAGAGCGATGAAGACGCCGCACGTCGACTGGCGATCAGCCAAAGTGCGCTGGACGATTTGCTGGCCGATGCGAGGTCACTTCGCAAAACGCTTTCGTCGAACGATCAATCCAGTTTGGATGAATACCTTGATTCCGTCCGTGAAGCGGAGATCAAAGTCGAAAAAGCGAAGCATTGGCTCAAAACACCTCTGCCAACTGTCAACGCGGATCATCTGAACCTCAACCTGACGCCCGACGAACCGCGTCAGTACTTGCAGACCATGTTCGAGATGATCTTCCTTGCTTTCAAAACTGATTCGACTCGTGTAGCGACCTATCAAATCGGTCGAGAAAACGGCGTCGGAATCAGCGATCATTTGGCCCGTGCCGTTGGCTTCAGCTTGGCCCATCAACTGTCGCACGAAACCAAGAACCCCGGCGGCTGGAAAAACTTTGCGATCTACTGCCAATTTCTCAATGAAGAATTCGGTCGTTTCGTCGCCAAGCTCAAAGCAACCGACGAACCCGCCGGTCGCGGATCAATGCTGGACAACACGCTGCTGCTGTTCGGGTCGGCATCCAGTGCCTTCCACCTGTCACGCAACTACCCGCTGATCCTGGCCGGTGGCAAGAACATGGGATTCAAGCACGGCAAGTACCTCAACAATGCGGGCTCCAATCCGCAGGGTGGAGCTTGGAACGGTGGCCGAGAACCTTGGCAACAAGAGATCTCGCACGAAGATCGCCCGCTCTCGAATCTGTTCGTCACCATGCTTCAGCAGCTCGATGTTCCTGCCGAATCGGTTGCAGACAGCGACGGCAAAGTCACCGAACTGATCTGAGTCCCTGTGGGACACTTGGTTGCCAAACCGCAGATCAAAGTGACGCGGGCGTGTTCCGACATCGCACCTTCCGTAGCGGGTTTCGCTAGCCACCCCGCCAAGCACAGCCTAGCCTACGTCCGTCACAACCCGCGGCGTTAGCAAGGGCACCCCTCCGTAGCCGCTTTCGCCAGAATTCGGACTCCAACCAACTCAAACATCTGAATTCCGGCGAATCCAGCCACCAAGACGCTGGAGTGTCGGCAAATCAGCGTTTGGGAATATCTGACGTCGAAAAGGCGTCAGGCAGCAGCTCAGAAAGACGTCGCATTTGCTGGTCACCATCGATCACATCGATGGTGTAGACGTAGAGATCGGACCCGAATTCTGCCAGCACTTGTCGGCAAGCCCCGCACGGCATCGCTCCGCCAATACTGGCGATCGCAACCGCGTGGAACATTCGGTATCCGCCCGCGACAGCCGAGCAAACGGCGGTGCGTTCGGCGCACTGTGTCAACGAATAGCTTGCGTTTTCGACGTTGCAACCTTCCACGATGCGTCCATCGTGAGTCAGCAGAGCCGCACCGACATAGAAGTGACTGTGCGGTGCGTAGGCATGATCGCGAGCCGAAATAGCCGCCTGAATCAAACGTTGGACATCTTCGTCGCTAGGCGGATCGATTTCAGATGCGTGACTGTGTACGTCGGTCATGGCAGGATAGAGAGACAAGGAAATAGACTCGCCGAAGTGAGGTGCAGATTCCGCCATCAGATGCCCATAGAGTACCCGCCTGCATCCGTAAAGCAATGCGACAACACGCTTCGAAATCACCTCCGTCGAGATTGGCCCCTGAAATCACGACGTGATGCATCCATTTTACCACAGGACATCCAGCATCCCGTCCGTCCGAAATCACTTCAGGCGCGTTAACATGTCGGGTCCACCTTCCATATCTCCATCGGTTCCAAGTGTTCCTGAAATGCCTCTGAATTTCGACTCTCTTCGCATGGCACCCCGACTCACCCCCATCCGACCGAACCGTTTGCTAAACGACTTTCCGTTGTTGCTGATGGCCCTCACATTCGCGGTCATCTCAATTTCGCTCGAGGCAAGCGCCGACGAAACCGCCCAAGACAGCGCCCGATCACTTTCGCGAGCCTTCCGCGACGCCGCTCGCGAAGCCAACCCTTCGGTCGTCACGGTGTTTTCCTACGGACAAAACCAAACGCTCTCTGGTGAAACGGAGGACGAGCCCGAAGAAGATACGAACGAGGAATCACCCGACGAATCGGTCGGTCCAATGCCGCCCAAACAATCCGAGGACGGTGAATTTGAACTCAGCGGTTTGGGATCCGGTGTGATCATCAATCCATTCGTCGACGTGACCGATGAGGACAAAGAAAAAGATGAATCGATCTATTGGGTGATGACCAACAACCATGTCATCAACAATGCAAAGAAGGTTGTTGTTCAACTGCCAAACGAAACCGAACTGGTGGCGAAGAAGGTGCACGGCGACTCTGCCAGCGACATCGCCGTGCTGCAAATCACATCGGACGAACCACTCAAGATCGCCCAGTACGGGGACTCCAAAAGCCTAGACATTGGCGACTGGGTGCTCGCGATCGGCAGTCCTTTCAAACTGGAAGCAACCGTCAGTGCAGGCATCATCAGCGCAAAGAATCGAAGGCTCGATCGCATCCGTCGCAGTCGGCTGTTGCAAACCGATGCTGCGATCAACCCTGGCAATTCCGGCGGCCCATTGGTCGACCTGGATGGCAACGTGATCGCGATCAATACAGCAATCGCAACTCGCAGCGGCAGCTATCAGGGAATCGGGTTCGCCGTGCCGATTGATCAAGCCAAATGGATCGCTCGCGAGTTAGCTCAACATGGAACAGTGCGTCGTTCAACTATCGGAATCACCATGGTGGAATTGAACGCGAAAATGGCAAAGACATTCAAGCTGATCGAGGGAATGGGCGTGCTCGTGTATCAGATTATCCGTGATAGCCCGGCGGATCGTGCCGGCATGCAACAACTCGACGTGATCACTGAATTCGCGGGCCAAGAAGTTCGCAAAGCAATTGATCTTCGCGAAGCGATCGAACGAGAACCTGTGGGTTCTACCCAATCACTGAAGGTGATTCGCAAAGGCGAAGAGATTGAGCTCGAAGCCATCTTGGCTCCCGTCGATGACCCAACCGCTACGCCTGAAGACGAAACCGAGTGACCCCTCGCCTTCAGAGGTCGTGTGGTTTTTCGATACATCGCTTGTTGAAG
>NZ_ANMO01000115.1 GCF_000338295.1 Rhodopirellula europaea 6C | reverse complement strand
GCTTGAATCTGATCGGGCCAGTGCAACACACACGGCACGCGCAGCCCACCCTCGTAAAGCTGCGACTTGTGGCCTCGCAACGGAGCCGTCGTCGATGGTTCGATGCCTGACAAACCACCATTGTCACTGCAGAACCAGATCAGCGTGTCGTCCAGCACTCGCAATCGCTCCAATCCTTCTCGAAGAGTCCCCAGACTTCGATCCATGGCAACCAATTCGCCATAATGATTGCGAGAATACTCATCCATGCCATCAACGATCTGTTGCAACTTAGCCTTCTCATCTTCGTCCTTGCCCGCGTCGACCAGTGTTTGCATGTCTTCATCGGATGCAACAAACGGACTGTGTGGGGTGCCATACCAAACCACCGCGAAGAACGGTTGTTGTGCGCGTGCTGATCGGGACGCGAAGTCCAACGCCTCTTTCACAATCACCTCAGACGAGTCGCCTTCGAAGGCCTCAAACTTTCCGCGACGACTCAACAACGGGTCGCGATCAAAGAAATTGGTCACCGACAACCACACATCAAATCCAAACCGACCGGGATGAAAGCGGTCCTCGCCCAGGATCGGAACACCGGGTCCGCGAAGCCCGTTGAGATGCCACTTGCCAAAGTGCCCCGTTACATAGCCCGCGTTCCGAATCGCAGTCGCGATGGATCGTTCCTGATGCCGAAGAGCATGACCATGCGAAGGCACCCCGGTTCGCACGGGGGAACGCCCCGTCAAAACGCTCGCTCGGGTTGGCGAGCACACCGCGGAGGCCGCATAGAACCGATCCAGTCGCAATCCGCCGGCGGCCAGCCGATCCAGCTCAGGTGTCTTCAGCAACGGATGCTGAAAGTATCCCGTCTGGGCGTACCCCAAATCGTCCGCCATCACCAAAATCACATTGGGACGATTCACCTCGTCGCCAGAGACACTTTGCCCCAGCACCGTGCCACCGACCATCATCACGATGCCACACAACAACCCGCCCAGTCTCAACGACATGCCTGTTCTCCCAAGAAGCAACTGCGTTCGCCTATCCCACCGGCTCAAACGACGAAATCAGTCGACCATCATAGGCTCTCGCACACTCACATTCTTGATTCAATCCGGTCGATGGGCATTCAAAAAGTGGATCGCCTTCTGAAGAGATTCCCCGGTGAAGAACCGTTTGCCGCCGTGACCTGCGCCCTCGTGCTCGATGAGCTCTACTTCGAGACCAGAGGCCTCGTACAACTCGACTATCCTCTCGCTTTGATCCAACAACACCGTCTTGTCTGCTGTTCCGTGAAAGATCAATAGCGGAGGGTCGTCAGAGGACACATGGGTCGCCGGACTGGCGAATTGCTCCATCTGCTCAGAAACCTTCCCGTCTTTGCCGCCCAGCAACGCGTAGCTGCCGGAGAGATCAGTGTACGCTCGCTCGGGTTGTGTCTTTCCACGCAGAACGAAATCAGATGGGCCGAAGTAATCGATCACCGCCTGCACACGAGAGGACTGCTCGACGTTTCCGCCCACTGCACCTTCCAACTCAGCCACGTCGCCGGACGTGCCCAGCAACAACGCAAGATGCCCACCCGCGGAACTTCCCGCGACCGCGATCCAGTCGGCGTTGTAACCATAACGCTCTGCATTGGCTCGCAACCATCGAATCGCCGCTTTGCAATCGTGAACCTGGGCCGGGAAAATTGCCTCTTTGGAGAAGCGGTAACTCAGGCTGGCCAGTGTATAACCGTGCTCTGTCACCTCGATCAACTTCGGGTTGCGTCGCGAACCGTTTCGCCATCCGCCACCGTGAATCCAAACCACGAGGGGAGGCGGCTCGGACGTCGCCGGCACGAACAAATCCAACTGGAGCGATCGAGCTTCATTCCCGGCACCGGATACCTCCGCGTAGACGAGCCCTTGATGCGTCACAACCGAACTTGATTCCTCGCAGTGAGCGGCCTTCTGAAACATCAGCAAACACATGACAATGAGCAACCAAAGGCTATGACGGTGTTTCATCTTCGCGTTCCCAACTCAAATCATTTGGACGAGGCTCGTTGCCGAAATCACTGGGTGGCTCATCATACCCGCTGCGGAAAGACGACTGGCAAGCCAACGTCATCTGACTGCGAAGCTTCAAGACATCACCTCAAAATGCCAAACTCCCACCAACAGGCCTCCCGTTGTACGACAAACAACAAGAACCATGGTTGATTCGGCGTGACCTGGATTTCCTCAATCACGGATCCTTTGGTGCCACACCTCGTTGTGTGATCGAAAACCAACGGCACTGGCAGAACCGACTGGAGGAAGACCCGATCGAATTCCTCGCACCGGAAAGGTCGCTGCTTCCCAAACTTGATTTCGTTCGCCAAACAGTCGCCCGAGAAATCAACGCGTCTCCGCGAGACATTGCCTTTGTTCGCAATGCAACCGAAGGCGTCAACGCGGTCGTGAGGTCGCTGCCACTTCGGGCCGGCGACGAAATTCTGTCACCAATCATGGCTACAACGCGTGCATCAACGCGGTTGCCCAAGCCGCGAATTCTGCGGGTGCAACGGTCGTGACTGCCAATA
>NZ_ANMO01000114.1 GCF_000338295.1 Rhodopirellula europaea 6C | reverse complement strand
CAGCTTCGGCACCGCACTGTCGATTGCGATGCAGTACGGCGTGCCATTGGAAGTGATCGTCAACAAGTTCAGTCACACTCGTTTCGAGCCGATGGGGCACACGTCCAACAAGGACATCCGCATCGCCAAGAGCGTCGTCGACTACATCGCTCGTTGGTTGGGCATCACCTTCATGTCTGGCAACGACCAGTACCCCAACGCGGAAGGTGCAACCACGACGGGCGGCAACGGTCCCGACATGACAACCGCTCCCGCGGGAGCAACGGCGAACAACAACAGCCCCGTGATGGCTGAGTTGCGAGCTGACGCAGGGGCCGCGGTCGCTTTGGTGGAACGAGCCACATTGTTGGCCAGTCTGCAGACCGGAGCCAGCAATGGTTCTGCGACCAACGGGCATTCCAATGGTCAGTCCAGCGGTGGATCGTCCGACGGTGCGGTAGCTCAACCAGCCGTTGACGGATTGGGCGGGCAAGCCGACCAGTTCTCGCGGTTCCAGACGGATGCCCCTAGTTGCGACAACTGCGGCAGCATCACAGTCCGCAACGGCAACTGTTATCTGTGCCACAACTGCGGCAACTCGATGGGCTGCAGCTGAGCGAACTTGTTCGTGATCGCTGAATGAAATCTAAAGGCTGGCTTCTCTCGTAAGAAAGAAGCCAGCCTTTTTTCGTTGGTACACAACCTTTGTAGCTTGCTGGGGCCCCCAACCAGCCGAGCGCAACCTCGAGCACTCACGGTGGGGACCACCGGCCAGTGCGCATGCAAAAGCGATTGAATCGTCAGGTGAAAGTCCTGGTCGGGGAAATCGTTACCGCCCCGTAGCTGATGGTACCCGCGTTTTCAACCGAAAGGGTGGAGAGCAATCAAAAGCGAATGAGCAGTCCGTAACTGTATTGCGAACTCGATTCGGCCAAGCCTGTTAGGGAACCGCACGTACGGTTTCGAGGGAGGGAATCCTGCTCAACCGGAGTTCCCTATCCCTATCAGATCTCCCCAAGCATGCACGCGTCCACGCCAGCAACCTGGCGTCATCCGGCCAGCTCGCACAATCGTTGCAGCCGGAACGCGATGACGTGAGGGACGTCGTCTTCGTGAATACATTCGGCGGAAATCGACTGAAATTCAGAACCACGATGTGTTTGTTCACAAGTCGTAACCTAGCTTTGCAGCAGAGCGAGGTCCTGCCCCTCTGAGACCGCTCCTTTATCCCACGTTCCTCCACGAAATTGTTGTCATGGCTTCCGTTGATAGCCTTCCCATCGACCGACTTCGTCGCAGCACCTGCGTCCATGAGGACGTGTGGTTTCTGTCCGGTCCGATGGGTCCCGGCGACACGCTGCAACACACTCCGATCGATCAAGCACCGTTTATCGTGGGCCGGAAATCTGGCGTCGCGATGAAGCTGCAGTTTCGAACTGTCAGCGGAAATCACGCTGAACTGAAGATCGAAGACGGCAAATTGATCGTGCGCGATCTCGAAAGCACTAATGGCACTTATCTCAACGGCAAACGCGTCACCGAGCCTGTTGTGGTCGGCGACGAAGACCTAATTCACTTTGCCGAAGCTCCGTTCCGCGTGCGACGCCAATCTCCGACCGGGGTGACGGCGGGAACGATATCTGAAAACGTTTGCGACCAAGCCCTCGCATTGGTGCAGTTTGATCGCTTGATGAGCCAGCGACTCGTGCGCCCGCACTTCCAGCCCATCGTGACTTTGGTGGGTGCACGAATGATCGGGTACGAAATCCTCGGTCGCGGCAGCGTGTTCGGATTGGAATCGGTCGGTGCCATGTTCCAGGCCGCTGAGCAATTGAATTTGGAGGTGGAACTCAGTCGGTTGCTGCGTTGGGAAGGGCTCCGGGTCGGCCGCGAGCTTCCGGATTCACCGACCTTGTTCGTCAACACGCATCCAAAGGAAATGGAAGACGGCCAGTCGCTGATTGACTCGCTGTGCAAGGTTCGGTCGATGGCATCGAACACTCAGATCGTGTTGGAGATCCACGAGTCCGCCGTGACCAATCCCAAGCAAATGCAGCGTCTGCATTCCACGCTGAAGGAACTGGACATTCGTCTGGCCTATGACGACTTTGGTGCCGGCCAAGCCCGTTTGGCTGAATTGGTCGAGGCTCGCCCTGACTACGTCAAATTCGATATTGGGCTGATTCGAGGTTTGAGCGTCGTCGACGACAACCGCATGCGGATGCTTCGATCGCTCGTCAGCATGGTTCAGGACCTGAACATTGCCGCGTTGGCGGAAGGGATCGAAACGATCGAGGAAGCCGAAGCCTGTCAGGAAATTGGCTTCGATCTCGCGCAAGGTTTCTACTACGGTCGCCCCGCACCCGCCTGATCGCCCGCGTTCAACCTGTAGCTCGCTGGGGCCCCCAGCGAGCCGAGCGCAACTTCCCACGCACTCACGGTGGAAACCACCGTGCTACAGAAAAGCGAACGAGTGTCCTCAGTTGTTCGCGTGCCAAATACTAGTCGCCGAGAAGCCAGGCACGAACGGTGCGAACTTTGGATCAATGTCACACTGCTTCCCGACGGCGAGCCGCCAGACGGAACAATTGGGGACAATGGTTCTACTCTGCTGCCAGCGTCCAAAGTCGCCCATCGACTCCGTTCGATGGAGCACACCAAACCCATTCTGTAGCTCGGTGGTCCCCCACCGAGTCGAGCGCAACCTCACTTGCATTCCCGGTGAAGTCCACCGTACGACGGGCTGCTACCACACACTCCTCCGCGAAGTCGGAACCAAGCGAAGTTTTCCACAACCTGCCCGTCATCCTCGTGATATCCTAAGATCACGTCGCCGGGCGCCCTTTTGCGCGGTCCCGGCTGGCAACGCTTTTCTGTCGACGAAGGAATTCACCATGAGCCGGACGATGCAAGATTTCACCGATTTGCTGCTCCAACAGGGCGTCATCAGTCTCGATCAGCTGTCCGAAGCCGAAGAAGTCGCCAAAAACACGGGCGCGGACATTGGCGATGTCTTGATCAAAATGGAATACGCCAGCCCCGAAGAAGTCGGGATGGCCTTGGCAAAATTCCACAAAATCCCCTTTGTCGACCTCCGTAGCGAGCGGATCAGCGAAACCGTCATCGAATTGGTGCCCGAATCGGTCGCTCGAGAAAACACGGTGCTGCCGTTCAAAGAAGAAGACGGCGCCCTGACCATTTTGATCGCCGACCCGTTTGACCTCGAAACGATCGAAAAGCTGCGTTTCATTCTCAACCGGAAAATCGAAACGGCCCTGGCCCCCAAAGAAGCCATCAACGGAGCGATCAACCAGTACTACGGTCAGGTCGAAGGTGAATCGGCTGACTCGATGTTGCAAGAGTTCACTGACACGGCCATCGACTTCACCGAAACCGAATCGGACTCCGGCGGGGGGGAAGAGACCGTCGACGACAATTCGGCCCCCGTCATCCGGCTGGTCAACCTGATGATCGCCGAAGCGGTCCAGTTGCGTGCCAGCGACATTCACGTCGAGCCCTTTGAGGACCGCGTTCGCATCCGTTATCGAATTGACGGCGTTTGTGTCGAGCGAGAAGCAGCCCCCCGGCGGATGCTTTCGGCCATTATCGCCCGGATCAAGATCCTGTCCAAGATCGACATCAGCGAGAAGCGACGCCCCACCGACGGGCGGATCAAGATCACCGTCGGCGACAAGCAGCTCGATTTGCGGGTCAGCATCATCCCGACCAACCACGGCCAGTCTTGCGTGATGCGGCTGCTGGACAAGGACAACATCAAAGTCGGCACCAGGCAGCTCGGTTTGTCCGAGCGTGACTTCCGGAACTTCAACTCGCTCATTCGCCGGCCCAACGGGATCGTGTTGGTGACAGGCCCAACCGGGTCCGGGAAGACCACCACCCTGTACGCTTCGCTCAACGCGTTGAACCGGCCTGACCGCAAGATCATCACGGCGGAAGACCCGGTCGAATACTACCTGCCCGGCATCAATCAAGTCGAAGTGAAACACAACATCGGGCTCGACTTCGCTCGCATCATTCGAGCCATGTTGCGGCAAGCCCCCAACATCATTCTCGTCGGGGAAATGCGAGATCACGAGACCGCATCGATGGGAATCCAGGCCTCACTGACTGGACACTTGGTTTTCAGTACCCTGCATACGAACGATGCGCCCAGTGCTATATCACGGATGGTGGACATCGGTGTACCGTCCTACATGGTGGCAAGTTCCGTCATCGCGGTGCTGGCACAGCGGCTCGTGCGGACGATTTGTCCTCGTTGCAAGGTCCGCTATCAGCCGCCACAGAGCGTCATCGAGGATTCCGAAATCCCACCAGAGATGCTCGCTCAGGCCGAGTTCAGCAAGGGCAAGGGATGCACCTACTGTGGCCGGACGGGTTACCGCGGCCGGATCGGTATCTACGAGTTGATGCTGATCAACAACAAGCTCCGCGAATTGATGTTCAAAGGGACGACGACCAAAACGATTCGCGAAGAGGCCATAAAGAACGGTATGTCAACGCTTTACGCCGATGGCATGCTCAAGGTCATTCGCGGGATCACGACCTTCGATGAGGTCTATCGCGTGGCGAAGAAGACCGAGCAAGAAGCCCTCGCGCTCAGTCACATCGCGAAAGAGCTTTCGTCGCTGTAGGCCGCGGATGCATATCGCGGCGGTTCGCCGGCCTTCCTCGCGTTGGCCGGACGTCCCTGCTGCGATTGGAATCGCGATGGAAGTGCAGCCTTCCCTTCGAGGCAAGTTCTTGAGCGGTTGGTTTCACGTGAGTTGCTCCCTGACGGGCTATTGTCTTTTGCCCTGATCGGGGCGGCATAGTACGCATTCCGGCTACGCAACGCGATTTTCTTTGCCTTTGACGCTGTTTCACGCATAATGACACCGTCTGGCACGGGAAATCACGTGTCGGGCGACTCATCTGGGACGCAATGTCCCGTTGCCGAACGATCTGGCGGGATGCCGGTTGCTCTGGCGTGGTTCGTTCTCGTCTTTTCTCGCGAATCACCTGGGGAGTGGCCGGTTTGAACGCCGGTCGAGCTGGTTGACTGAGTCGCCAGTGGAATCCGGCCAGGCAAAAGGCCCCTATTCTCTTCTTCACGCCCTCCCACTCATTGTCAGGCGTCTTCCATGGCCACCGTGCTGATCGACAAACTGCTGCAAGCTGCTGTGAAGCAGGGTGTGAGCGACATCCATATTGTTGTCGGTCAGCCGCCCGTGTTTCGATTGCACGGCCGCATGCGGAAGCTGGAAACCAAGACGCTCGAAGGCGAAGACTCCGTCGCGCTGATGAAATCGATCACGCCGGAACGCTGCCAGCGTGAACTGCAAGAGACAGGCTCGACCGACTTCGGGTTCGCGTTTGGCGAATTGGCTCGATTCCGGGTCTCGGTCTTCAAACAACGCGGCTTCATCTCGATGGTGCTGCGTCAGATCCCCAATGACAAATTGACACCCGAGCAACTCGGTCTGCCCGAGGCTGTCGTCAAAATGGTTCACCGCCCACGTGGGTTGTTCCTGGTGACGGGGCCAACGGGTTCGGGGAAATCGACGACGCTGGCATCGCTGATCAACTTGCTCAACGAGACCATTGACCACCACATCATCACGATCGAAGACCCGATCGAGTTTTATCACGAACACAAAGAGTCGACGATCAACCAGCGGGAAGTCGGCGTCGACGTGCCGAGTTTCTCCGAGGCGATTCGTCGTGCTCTGCGGCAGGACCCCGACGTGATTCTGGTCGGTGAGCTTCGCGACCTCGAAACCATCGAAGCGGCCATCAGTGCGGCTGAAACCGGGCACGTCGTGTTCGGCACCTTGCACACCAACAGTGCTCAAGGCACGGTCAACCGGATCATCGACGCGTTCCCCGGCAACCTGCAGGATCAAATTCGAACGCAGCTCGCTTCGACGTTGATCGGCGTGGTCGCTCAGACGCTGCTACCCAAGATCGGCGGCGGTCGTTGTGCCGCATATGAGGTACTGAACGTGACGCCCGGCATCGCCAACCTGATTCGTGAAAACAAGACTTTCCGGATCAACTCATCGATGCAAACCGGTGCCAAGTTCGGCATGCAGTTGATGGACGATGCCTTGTTCAATCACTGGAAAGGCGACCGAGTCTCGGTGGAAGACGTGCTTGCGAAAGCCCACCGCCCCGATGACTTGGCCAAACGAATCGTTCAAGCAAGACAAGGTCTGGGCGACGAGCCCATTCCGATTAAAGAAGATTAGAAGTTGAAAAGGGCCACAGGACCACAGCAGCACAGTGTGTTGGGGTCAGTTGGCTCGACCGTTCCTTATTTTGTTTCCTGTGGCCCTGTGGCCCTGCGCCTCTTTCCAGCTCACTATCCATGGCCCCACGTCGCATCGGACAGATCCTCGTTGACCTCGGTTTCCTCACCGATGATCAATTGCAAATTGTGCTCGACGAACAAGAGCAGCAGCCTGGTGCGCTGTTCGGGAAAGTCGCCGAAGACATGCAGTTGGTCACGGACGAGCAGCTCGTTCAGGCGCTCGCCGAGCAAATGGGGATGCAGACGGTTTCGCTGGAAGACGCGAAGCTGGAACCAGAGGTGATGGAGAAGATCAGCGAAACGATGGCCCAGCTCTATCGTTGCGTGCCAGTTCAGTTCGAAGGCAACACGCTGACCATCGCGACTTGTGACCCTCAGAACCTGAACATCCAAGACGAGTTGCGGACGTTCCTTGGTTACGAGATCAAGATCTTGGTCGCGACCGAAGCGGACGTCAACAAAACGATCACGAAGTACTACGACAGCGAAGCTGAAAGCGTCGAGAAACTGGTCGCTGAACTGGCCGAAGATGAAGAGCTCAAGGCCGCCGCGAGTTTGTTGGACAACGAAAAGTTCAACATCACCGACGCGGAGGCACTCGCCGATTCGGCTCCCGTCCGCAAGTTGCTCAACATGGTGTTGTTGCTGGCGATCAAAGACCACGCATCGGACATTCACTTCGAGCCTTTTGAAGACGAGTTCCGCATCCGGATCAAATCCGAAGGCGTGCTCTACGAAATGGTTCCACCGCCACGTCACCTCGCGTTCGCCATTACGACTCGAATCAAGGTGATGGCCAACCTCGACATCGCCGAACGTCGTATGCCGCAGGACGGTCGGATCGAGCTGATGGTCGGTGGACACCCCGTTGACCTTCGCGTTTCGGTTTTGCCGACGATCTTCGGTGAGTCAACGGTCATGCGGGTGCTCGACCGTTCGGTTGTGAACCTGTCGCTCGACAATGTCGGGATGGACGAAGACATGATGTCGCGGTTTCGCTCGGCGATCGATCGCCCCAACGGAATCGTGTTGGTCACCGGGCCAACGGGATCGGGCAAGACCACGACGCTGTACTCGACTTTGTCCGAACTCAACGAGATATCCGAAAAGCTGATCACCACCGAAGACCCGGTGGAATATGACATCGATGGGATCATTCAAATCCCGATCGACTCCGACGCGGGTGTGACCTTTGCGTCTTGTTTGCGAGCGATTTTGCGACAGGATCCGGACACGATTCTGGTCGGCGAGATCCGTGACTTGGAGACCGCTGAGATTTCGATCCAGGCGGCGCTGACAGGTCACTTGGTGTTCAGCACTTTACACACGAACGATTCGCCCAGCACTGTCACGCGACTGACCGACATGGGGATCCAGCCCTTCATGATTTGCGCGACCGTCGAAGCCATTTTGGCTCAGCGACTTGTTCGCCGGATCTGCACCGGTTGTCGCGAAAAGACACGCGTCAGCAGCGATCTGCTGATGGAACTCGGTATGAGTCGCGAAGAGATTGAAGCGACCGACTACTTCAAGGGTGTTGGATGCGAGAAGTGCAACAACACCGGGTACAAAGGCCGAATCGCGTTGTTTGAGTTGATGATTCTCAACGACACGATTCGCGAAATGATCATGCACAACGCCAGCACGGATGAGCTGCGAGACCAAGCCCAAAGCGACGGAATGGTGATCCTGCGAGAGTTCGGCATGAGCCTGGCTCGCGACGGAATCACCACCCTCGACGAAATCGTCCGAGAGACAGTGGTTGATGGTTGATGCAGTGCGAAAGGGCCGCAGCGTCACAGGACCACAGTGATTTAGGACGCAGGTAGATCGAAAAGAAGTAATCCGAGAGGCAAAGATTTAGGAGCGAATGGCGAGCACGTTTGAAGATTTGGAAGTTTGGAAACGAGGGTGCCGATTGGCCGTTTCAGTTTACGAACTCTTATCCGATTGCCGTGACTTTGGACTCAAGGACCAGATGCAGCGAAGTGCCGTCAGCGTTCCTTCCAACATTGCAGAAGGTTATGAGCGAACACCCAAAGACTTTATTCGGTTCCTCGTCATCGCCAAAGGCTCCTGTGCCGAACTTCGAACTCAACTCTACATCGCAACTCGAGTCAAATTGATGTCCACGCAGCAGTCCGAATCGCTCATCGATGAAACAAAGCAGATATCGAGAATGTTGCAGGCACTGATCAGCAACCGTCAGCAACAACTCACAAAGCAATGAGTGCCACCACGAAATTCAAACGCTTTGCGTAAACAACCAATGCCCCAACTCCAAATGAAGAAGCTAGAAGCTAACCGCTAGTAGCTTTACAAAAACCAAGCCTGTGGCCCTGTGATCCTGCGGCCCTTTTCACTTGAAGAAGCAATCCCATGCCGACTTATACCTTTGAAGCGATGGACGCGACCGGACAAGAGATCCGGGACGAAATCGATGCGGCCAACGAGGACGAAGCCCAGACCACCATCCGTCAGATGGGCTACTTCGTCACCAAAATCGCCGTCAAGAAACAAGCGGCCGGTTCCGCTGCGGCTGGGGGTGGTAAGAAACGGCCCTTCGCTATGGGCGGGGCCAAGACCAAACACATCTGCGCGTTCACGCGTCAGTTGTCGATCTTGCAAGACGCCGGTCTGCCGATTCTGCGCAGCCTGAAAATCTTGGAAGGCAACCAGAAACCGGGCAAACTCAAGAACGCCTTGATGGATGTTTGCGACGAGATCGAAGGTGGCTCGACGCTGTCCGAGGCGATGGCCAAATGCCCGAAGGTCTTCAGTCGGCTGTACGTCAACATGATCAAAGCCGGTGAGGCCGGCGGTGCGTTGGAAACGATTCTCAACCGGTTGGCTGACTTCCTCGAGTCCGCTGAGTCGTTGAAGCGAAAGGTGAAGGGTGCGTTGATCTACCCGGTCATCGTGGTCTTGGTCGCGACGTTGATCCTGACGTTCATCATGTTGTTCATCGTTCCGACGTTCGAAAAGATGTTCGACGAGTTCGGTTTGGATCTGCCGGCACCGACGGTGTTGTTGATCGCGATGAGCAATTACATCGCCGGGTATTGGTTCCTGCTGATCCTGATGCCGATCTGTGCGTTGATCCTGGTCAAACTGATGAGGAAATTCAAACAGGGGCGGATTGGATTTGACATGTTCATCATCCGCGTGCCCATCTTTGGCACGTTGATCGAAAAGAACATCTTGGCTCGAACAACCAGGACACTGGGGACACTGATCAGTTCCGGTGTGCCAATTTTGGAAGCCCTGAACATCACGCGAGAGACGGCGGGCAACGCCATGTTCGAGCGGATGTTCACCGGGGTCAGCAACCAGATCCGCGAAGGGGAAGTGATCAGCAAGCCGTTGAAGGAGTACTCGGTGTTGGGTTTCCACCCGATGACCGCGGTGTTCTGGGCTTTGTTTGGATCGTTCCCCGGCATCATGGTCATGAGCGTCGCGTTGACCGCGAAGGGCGGCAAGCTCGATGACGGCAACATGGTCGAGATGCTGACGTTCATGGCCAGCTATATGATCATTGGTGGAGCCGTGCTGTGTGTTTTGTTTTACCTGACGAAGATCAAAGGCCGCGTGGTGGATGACCTCGTTGTGAACATGGTCGACGTGGGGGAAGAGACCGGTGAGCTCGACACGATGCTTTACAAGGTGGCCGACACCTATGACGAAGAAGTCCGGATCATGACCGACGCACTGACCGCGTTGATGGAGCCATTGATGATCGTGTTCCTCGGGGTCGCGGTCGGTTTCATCGTGATCAGTTTGTTCATGCCATTGGTCGAGTTGATCTCGGGCTTGAGTTAAACAGCCAAATTGAAACAGCCCGACCGGCGCGAGAGTGCCGGTCGGCCGACGAGACAAATCTTTTTCAACCTCATCCGCACCGCGTCGGTTTCGCTCCATGAGTGGAACGGACAACCGCCAGCACCATTCCCCGTTCCGAGAGTAGCGATGAACGCTCGAACCAATCTCCATCAGCCCGCCCGCGTGGCACCCACCACCCGCTCCGCCTTCACCTTGGTGGAGATGCTGGTGGTGATCGGGATCATCGGCATCTTGTCGGCGATCCTTATACCAGCCGTTACCAATGCGGTGCGCCGAGCTCGGGTAACAAACTTGCGACTCGAGGTGACTTCTTTGGAGCAAGCCGTCGAGCAATATCAGCAAAAGTATGGCGACTACCCGCCTGACTTTTCTAGTTGGGCGATCGTCGAGCGACACTACCGAAAGGTGTTTCCTAGAATGTCAACTAACGATCAGACGCTCCTTTACAACATGCTACATGTTAGTGGCGTTTTTCAAGCCGCGAATTTGGATCGTGGGGAGGTCTTGGCGTGGACCTTGGGCGGATATAGCGACGACACACAGCGACCTTTCACCGGAGCGGGCGGTCCGCTGGTGTGGACGGGCGATGGTAGCAATACCTATGAGGCCGCGACCGCACTCGAACGTCAGGATCCCCGCAATTTTCAAGTCAATATCGACCGTCCCAACTCGTTGGTAGATTTCGATGTCAGTCAGTTGGACTACAACGAAGTCGATCCAGGGACAGCGATGACTTATGCCGCTGGGAACCGACGGGAGTCCAGTGATGGTGACTTGTTCTTGAGTTATCGATCGGATTCCGAGGGCGCTCCGTTTGTTTACTTCGATTCTCGAACTTATGCATTGTATGACCCAAACGTGTCAGGGGGCGCAGGGGACTTCAATGGCTATGGTTCGACAACCTACGGCTATGTTCGGCCTTTTCTGTCCACCAATGCGAACGCAAACCGATCAGGCGGGAACTACACGGATCAAGCGGCGGCTCTTGGAGCGTGGCAGTTCATGAACCCAAACACGTTTCAGATCATTAGTGCTGGCCTGGACAATAATTTTGGTGCCACGGCGTCTTATGACGTGAATGGTGATTCCAATGTCGAGCCGATCTATTTTCAGTATGACACCGGCGCGGCGATTGCACTTTTGACCGGGGCGGGGTTTGCAACGCCTGGTGATTTGGTTGTCACCAGTGTCTCGAAATACCAGGAGTCTGCTTTTGGCGACAACGAGCAGTATCCCGCTGATAATATCACGAACTTCAGTAACGGCACCGTTGTTGATGATGTTCCTTGATGATGGCTTGATGTTTTTATCAAGTTGTTCAACACGGAGTGTTCTGATTTCGGGCTTAAGGTTTTCTAATGATTTTAAACGAACAATCTAGCAAACAATCGAACGCAGGCTTCACGCTTGTCGAGATTATGGTCGTCATGGTTGTGATTGGAATCATGGGAAGCATGGTGCTCGCTGCCGTTCAGGGAGTCACCGCGAGTGCACGAGCATCTCGGACTCGCACGATCATTGGATTGATTGATAGCGTCATTCAAGAAAAGTACGACTCGTACAAGTATCGTTCGCTGCCGGTGGAAGTGCCCAATTTTGCGTCAGCTGTCGGTGGGACGAACGCTGGTGGTGACACGATGTTGTCGTTTGAAGTGCTTGGGACCGAAGCGGCTCGTGTTCGTCTCAATATGATTCGAGATCTGCAGCGGATGGAGATGCCGGATCGTTACTCTGATTTCGTGACGGCACCAGCATCCGTTTATGGGGCCGCCAGTCCCGTGCTCATCAAGGATACCAGTGAACAGATTGTCGGCACTCGTACCGACAAGTCATTGCGTCGCTCGTTTCCGGTCTCGTGGTTTGCTGGTTCGAAGCCCTCATTGGCTCAGGCTTACTGGACTCGCTATTCGGCGGCAACTCCAACATTGGAGTACCAGAGTGCTGAGTGTCTTTATCTGATTCTCGCGACGTCTTACTCGGCTGGGACACCCGCGATCGATGCGATCCCGACCAGCAACATCGGGGATGTGGATGGCGATGGCATGTTTGAGATTCTGGATGGCTGGGGGAACCCCATCGGGTTCATTCGTTGGCCGATTGGATTTGACGATCCAGATGGTGCCTTGGACCTGGACATCGCTGACGAATTCGATCTGTTTCGATCGGACTTTTATTACTCCGTCACGCTCGCACCAGCTCCGTCTTCCTCCGCGGTTCTTCCCGCAGTGAACGTCAACGATGGCATTTACGGAGCACCTTGGGCAATGCGACCACTGGTCATTTCCGCAGGCGAAGACAGTGAGTTTGGGATCGCCTTCAATCCCGTCAATGCATCGGGGACTGCCTTGGAAGCCTACGACTACACCTCGTCCACTTGGGCGTGGCCAAAGAACGTCGACAACATGGGAACGGAGTTCGCAGGTCGTGGTTCGTCAAACTACATCTGGGTCGATCCCTACATGCGTCGGTTCATCGCTGCCAATGACCCGGGCGTTTTCAATCGAACGAGTGCGACTTACGCCACGGACACGGAGCGACGGTTGCCGGGTGAAGAATTGACTGGCCAGGCCAATGATGTGCTGGCTGACAACATTACCAACTTCTCACTGCAGGTGACCCAATGAGTGCGTTGATGCCGCTCACGCAACCAGTGGGCCTGATATCGGGTTCGAGTCGAACGTTCAAGCCAAGCTCGCGTGGTTTTACTCTTGTCGAACTGTTGATCGTGATGTCGATCTTCCTGTTGATCTCTGCGATTGCGTTGCCAACGGTTCGCACGTTGATCAGCGATCAAAAGGTGAGCCAGGCGTCCCGAACGATCGTGGCTTATCTGGATGAAGCACGCAGTCGTGCCATTTCAGAAGGACGCTTTGTCGGCGTCCGGATTGAGCGAGCCAGCAGTGCTTCGACGGTGGATTTTCGGACTGCCGCTGGCGTTCGGTTGCGGCAGTTGAGGGGCGTTCCGCCCTACTCTGGTGAGGCATCGGATGCGAGAGTGACCTTTGTTTATCCGCTGCCCACAGGCGTTTTTCCAGACCCATCTTTGCCTGATCCTCCTTACGACTCAACGGATGTAGGACTGGAATTTTCCGGGGTGAGAAACCAATTGTTGACCCTCTACACAGATTCCAACTCTGTTCTGCACAACGATGATCTGTATGCCCCCATCAAGGATGGCGACCTTATTGAACTGCCAGGCGGACGTGTTTTTCGGCTGGACTTCACCGGGTACACCACAGGAACAGACACGGTGCGAGCGACCATCGATTTGGATTCGCCGCTCTCAGGATCAAGTACCTTTCCCGTGACCCACCAGCCGGTGGACGGTGCTTCGGTACCGTATCGCATTCATCGTTCTCCGGTGGTCTCGACCAGCCAGAGTCTGACGTTTCCACGCGGGATTGTGGTGGACATGACCTATTCGGGGATTGGAATCGATGGCAACCAATTCACGCCGCAGGGAGCCAGCGCAAACGCGGCGATTGACATTGTGTTTGGTCCAGATGGCCGAGTGGAAACGACTTCCATCGATGCGGTTGGAAACCGGGGCGTTCCTGATGGAATGATTTTTCTTTGCATTGGTGATAGCGATGGGCTTCAGCCCACGACTCCATTCAACGCGGATCCGCGCACGCCGGCCAACCTAATGAATTTGGATTCCCTTTGGATTGTGATCAATCCAACGACGGGCCGTTGTGTGGTTGCTCCCAACGCTTCGGTGAGCACGACGACGTCGATGCCAGCCGCCCTTCGCGACGCTCGCTCGTTGGCGATTCTCTCAGACACCTTGGATGCGACCCCATGATCATTCGCAACTCGTTGAATCCTCGCGCTGCCATCACACTGATCGAAGTGATTTTTTCGATCGGGGTGATCATGATCGGCCTTCTCGGTCTGCTTTCCGTCATGCCTTTGGCGGGCGGTCGGGCTCGGGATGCGGTGTCGCTGAGCGTAGGGGCTGAGATGGGAGATTCCATTGCGAAAGAGGTCTTGGTTCGGAAGTGGCTGGGCAATGGGAACTTGGTGAACATGTCTGGGACGGGCGTGGCGTTCAACCAGAGCACGCAGCTGTTCTCTGCTGGGGGGACAACCTCTCGTGGAATATGCATCGACCCGTTGTATCGTGCGGTTCAGGGCGGCACCGTCACCTCATTCAACAGCTACGACAACAGTCTATTTCCATACTATGTTGCCAATCACGATCCGCTATTGAACCCGGCTGAGTCTGACTCAACCTGGGAACCACCGTCCATTGCCCCTTGGCCCGCAGGTGAGGCAGGAGACGCACCACGATTGACCCGGGTTGGTCTCTCAGGGGTGAATGCAGAGCTGGCGCGGACGATCATTGAGAGCGTCAACGATTTGGTGGTGCAGCAACCGAAAGACACAACGATTCCTGCCAAGTTGACTGGATTGAATTCGGGTGAGACGGATTATGGACGCCGGATTCCAACGGGCGAATTCAGTTGGATGGCCACTCTGGTGCCGACGCAAAACCGAAGGTTCGCAAACCTGTCCATTGTGGTGATGCAGAACCGTGTGGTGGACATTGATTTTCCAAACGCGACGCTAACGCCTCCGATTCTTCCAGAGATGAATGGGATGAGTGAACGAGTCGCTCAGGTCACATTTGCATCCGGTTTTTCAGGGGGTGCGGGCGGGGTGGTTCACTTGACCGCCTCGGCGACCACGTCCTCGGACCTCGCCCCCAATGACTGGGTGATGTTATCGCGTCGCTTGTCCCCAGGTGGCCAGCAAGTTCATCGGTGGTATCGCGTCGTTGCGGTGGACCAGGAGGCAGAAGAAATCTTTGCGTACAGCAATTCGGAACTGGTGAGCGGTGAGGCCGCCCTTCCAGCACCTCAATCCGGAATCGATCGCACCGATGAAGAACTTTGGCGGAGACGTGTTTCCTTGGACGGTCCCGATTGGGAGTTCAACTTCGACGCCGCGTTTGAGCCAGACTCAGACAACACTTTTCAAGACAACACGTTTGCCACGATTGTCCAAGACGTGGTGTCGGTGACGGAGCGTTTGATCCCTTGGACGGACCTCTGATGGTCACTCGAACCACCCTGACGCAGTTTCCCTCCTCACTCTTCTTTCTTCTTCCTAGAAACGCGCGGACCAATGCCATGAAACGGTCGCCATCGAATCAACACAGCGGGGTCATCTTGCTCGTCGTGCTCAGCATGCTGACATTCTTCAGCGTGCTGGTTGCTGCCTTCTTGGTTTTCAGCAACCAAGCTCGGCAAGCATCGTTCGCCATTGCGTCACGAAACGTCAAGCAAAGCCATCCGACTTCGTTGCTCGATGAAGCGTTGATGACCTTGATTCGTGGGACCGATGATCGAACCAGTCCGTTTTTTGGAGAGGATTTGCTGAGTGATTACTACGGCCGGTCTGACTACTCGGAGTTGCAGGTAGTCACCTCAACGGATCTGGTGGAACTGTTCAACGGAACGTACGAAACTCACTTGAGTTTCTCAGTGCAGAGCTCGCTACCCTTGACAGGCAAAGCTCTTTCTACGGAGGCGGTCAACGACCTTTACACCGGACGGATTGTCACCTTCACGTCAGGAAACCTTGAGGGACGTTCATTTCGTGTTTTGCGGTCGACGTTCACGTCCGCAACTCCGGCTGAACACAGGTTGACAGTAGCAACCGATGCCGAGCTAGGAGCATTTGTTCCAGTGAATGGCGACACGATCAGGATGAATGGTGTTCCTCGAAACGCGGTTGGCATTGGCTATGACGGGACCAATGTGAATGCGATGGCACTGCCCAACACCGCAACGTACGGAAATGTTGGATTCACCCTGCCTAGAGCAATCCAACCGAATCTGCTGGATCCAGTTGTTGGGAAAAACACTTTCATCACGACCCCCGGGAGCGATTTTGATGAGAGCTACGATGCAGCAGATTACAACAATTGGTTTCTGAGCTATCGCGATTCGAGTGGAGTCGTCATTCCATCGTTTCATCGTCCGTCGGTGATCAATTACATCCTGAATGAGACCACCGATTGGAGTCCGACATCGATCTCGACCATTTATTCGGATGTCATCGCGAGCATCGCGCGGGGGACATTTCGTCCGATTCCGATCGCAGAGAATCAACTACGATTGCCCGCAGCGGGCGGATCGGGTCCGATTCACCCGCAGTTCACCGGCGGGAACCCCAGTTTTGCTCTGCGTGCTCCGCTGCCGATGCAGCGGACGGGAGGGGCCACTCCAAACTACGATGCGGCTCAAGCCCGCCTGAACCAGTTGGCGAGCGCCTTGATCGAGGGCCCCTGGGACGTCGACAACGATTTCGATGGGATTGCCGACAGCATTTGGGTTGACCTGGGGCTGCCTCTGGTGACCTCGCCGGAAGGCAAATTGCTCCGGCCGTTGATCGCGCCGATGATTCGTGATCTCTCAGGACGTTTGAATGTCAACGCTCACGGGAACTATGCTTTGATCAACCAGGGTGTGGGCGTCAATCAAGTTGTGAGCGATTGGGCCGGCACCGCAGGAGCCTCGCAGTTTGCTTTCCGCGGGCTTGGATTCGGTCCAGCAGATATCAACATTCCTGGCACCGCGACGCAGTTGTTTCCTTTGTTGCGGGGACGATATTCCGTTGGATCTGGTACCAGCGAAATGGTTCCCGGACGATCGGGGGCTGATGCCCTTGGTGTCTTGGCAACGGGGTGGCGTCCGAGTGTCCTTGGTGGCACGACCGTTTACCCTCATTCGATTGATCCCTATGGGCGTGGCGGGTACGCGATGTCGCTCAGTGGCGCCTTGGTTCCAGCCAACGATGGCGACACCGCCGTGGAATCACCCATTGATTTGGGGGAAGATCTCACAGACGACCCTGCGACCACTGCCATTACGGAGCCGGATTCAGACGAATTGGTCGACAACCCTTATGAGTCCGACCCAACGGGACGTCTGAGTGGCGACCGTCGCTACACGGAAGACGAGCTCGAGGCGATTGTTCGTGCGAATGAATTTGACAGTGAGTTGCTGCCCGCGCGTTTGACGGAACTGGTTCGTCCGCTCGTGACTGCAGACGCCAGTTTGGCCAACGCGCTCACCACCACCAGTGTTTCCGATGACTCGCCCTATGCGGGAATCGATGCGGCGTCGGCCTACGATGAACTGCGTTCACTCATCACTTCGATCGGAGGAGGTACCGCACTCACCAACGCTCAACTGAATGACCTGGTTGCTCCCGAATTGCGTTTGGCAAAACGCCTGAATATCAATCGTCGAATTGGAAACGGAGTGGATGACAATTCCAACGGCGTGGTGGACGAGCCGCGTGAATTCCAATTGGCAGGTTTTGATGATGATGGCAACGGTGTCCTCGATGACGCCAGCGAAACGACTGGAACGGAGACAGAAGCTTTTGAGTCGTATGCTGGGCAAACCGTTGATGCCAACTTTGTTGGTCATGCTCCCGACTACACGCTGGATGACTCGGCGATGGCATCGCCCCGGCAATTGCTCGCTCGTCATTTGTATGTCTTGATGATGATCATCAGCGACGATCTTCGGAACAACTATCCCGGCTATGGTGACACGCTCGCCACTCCTGTCCCAACTTCGGATCCCGAGGCATATCGTGCACGACGACTGGCTCAGTGGGCAGCGAATGTCGTGGATTATCGCGATTCCGATTCCATCATGACGCGTTTCGTTTACGACCCCAATCCATTTGATGGTTGGGCGATCGCCGATGACATCGACGGCGATGGCTTGATTGATACTACATCAACACCCGATGAAGTCTTCGGTACCAGCACAACCATGCCAACGGCACAAAGCCCAGTGGTGTTTGGGTGTGAACAGCCCGAATTGTTGTTCACCGAGTCCTATGCCATGCACGATATTCGGGTGCGTGATACCGATCTCGACGCGGACACAAAAAAGGAGGCACGTCGCCTGACGAGGACGAGGACACAGATCAAGTTCGCATTCCGCAAGGATCGCTGTTCTTGGAATTGTATTGTCCTCGGCGACGTGTAATCGCTCCGAATTTGGACCCCAACACTGCAGGGATCCCCCAGGAACTTTACGACATTGATACCACAGGGACCAATGTTTCGTATTCCCTTGACTTGGACCGTACGATTGACACCTATTTCGACGGCACCACCTGGGGCGTTGTGTCGCCTGGTAATGAGATCGAAGTCCCTGTCTGGCGGATCGCCATCAGCGAACCGCACGTTGATACTCCTAATCCCGATGTACTTGACCCTGATGCGATAGTGGATATTGATAATTCCCCGATTGCGTTGCGAGATACGCTTCCTGACACACTTTCGTTTAATCCGGAGCTCGGGAATCCCAATGCTCTTGACGAAATTGGGGCAAACGCTCGCAATCTCAAACTGAAAAGATTTGTCTTCTTTACAGACTACGCTGATGTGACTGATTTACAGTCGGCTATCACACCGATCCAAGATATAACGCGGCAAGCCAGTGTGTTTTTTAGTTCGAGTGGTGCAACAGCATCATTGTTTCCCGAACAATATTTGACGCTCGCGCCGCGAATGAGGACCACGTTTGGAAGTCGCACCTACACCACCGGTCCGGTGGGACCGAGCGAACAGGCATTTGAGATCCAGAACACTGCACCTGCGGTGGGACTGATTCAATTTGATTCCGCTAGTTCAACGTTGACTCCCAATACGAATACTAACATTCTGCCGGGTTTGTCGTTGGCAATATCAGGGTTCCCTGCGGGGGATTGGACGAACACGGGGGTGACCTCACCCGATGGAATAGGGCTGAACGTCTCGGAGCCGCTTCCGATTAATCCAGGCGACTACTACGCCGAGCCAACCAATCGATATGTTAATGACCCTAACTACCCTGTCACTGACGCTTATGTCGAACTTGATATCGCAGGCAACGCAATAGCAGGTGCTGTCCGCGACCAACCGGAAGACATGAGAGTCAGCGGGCCAATTCGCCATCTCACAGAGGAATTTGTCCCGAACGCTGCTGACCCGATGCTGGGAACGGTTCTCAACTACCGCACTGCGTTTTTGCAGCGGCTCGCTGACCCAACGCGTGGTTATCATCCGACGTTGAATCCGTACCGGACCGTGGATCAAATTGCAATAGATTTGACGATCTTCAGTGGCGAAGACAACGCTGGTAATGTCACGAAACCAGGCGGCGATCCACCTGTTCCGCAAACGTTCGAGGGTGACTATGCAACTGAAAGTCGGCAGCGCGATGGTGTCGGAATCAACGGTGTGGGAATCAATGTGTTGTTTTCGTATAGCACTGAGCGACCAAACTTGGACGCCATGTTGCCGGGCGGTCTCGATTTCTTCAACGTCGGCCCTGCAGTTTCCACAACGTTCAACTACTTGAACGAGAATTTCGGGGCTCCGGTAACGACGCCGATTCGGGGGCGGCCAGCGGTTCCGTTTGCAATGCACCCCTGGTTGAACCGACCCTATGCCACGCCGCATGAATTGATGTTGGTGCCGGCGTGTTCGGCGGGGCGATTGTTCGAAGAATTCAGCGTGGTGAATGCAGGCGATCCAGCGATTCAGCCAGAGTCGAGTACCGCAACGACCGACCCGGCGTACGCGGAAACGTTCATCTCACCATTCCGTCACCTGTTGAATTTCTTTCATAGCGAGAACGTGAAGGATTCCAGCGCGGCTCCCGCTGCCGAGTTTCATTCCGTGTTTGAGTTCGTGGGCACGCCGCCTCCGTTCCGAGGTGAATCGGACGCAGTGCCGCCTGCTGTGATCAACGGCACTCCGCTCGTAGATTTGTATAGCGCTCCTTTCAACTTCGTGGAAGACAATCGCCGAATCGGGAAAGTGAACCTCAATACGATTGAGGAGTTCTCGACTTGGAAGGGACTGATGCAGGGACATCTCAACGCAGGTGAATACACGTCTGCCACGGGGACCGGAACAGCAACGCAGTTGTCGTACAACGAATTCGTGAAGTCACGTCGGGGGTACGTTCCGACTGGAACCAGAACGACGGTGATTGATGCGGACGCGAGCACTCCGGTGAACTATCTTCCCAATCAATTGGACCCACGCTTCCCGACGCAGTTCGCTGGCGTCTTTAAACGATCCACAGCGGGCCACGCAGCACCCGAAGTTCGCAATTTGAGTACGACGGCTCAGGATGAGTCCGAAGATTTAAGACGCCGGAAAGTCAATGTTGGGTTGCTGCGAGCTGCGGGGCGGTTGGACGAACAGGAATCATCCGGCGGAACGTCGCCCAATGAAGTTTCGCTGTTCGTTCGCGCGTCGACTCAGACACCTGTGGTGGGGACAACGAATTTGTCTCAAGATCGGAATCGCAATGCGTTTCTGAAATATCAGACGGTGAATCGGATGCCGAATCTGGCATCGGACAATTCGCAAACCTTCCTCGTTCGGATGACGTTGGGTTTCTTTGAAGTCGACCCGACCAACACCAACAATTTGGGTGCGGAATACAACGAAGACAAAGGCGAAAACCAGCGGTATCACGCGATGTTCATCATTGATCGCTCGATTCCAGTTGGCTTCATCCCAGGCCAAGACGTCAATGCGAGGGACACGGTCGTTTTCGAACGGTACTTCCAGTAAGAACGCGTCCGTTTACCGCACTGCTTATCGAGTGATTCATCATGAAACCATCCAATCTCAATCCCATGACTGCGCGACCCACGCCACTTCTGTTTGGTACGCCGGACGCCCGCGATGCTTCCCGGCGAGGCTTCACGCTGGTGGAGATGTTGATCGCCATGACGGTCACCCTGTTGATGATGGCAGCGGTCGCGCGGGCGTTTGCTTTTGTGGGAGCCCGGATTCGGGAGAGCCGTGGCAACGTGCAATTGGCGAATGAGTTGCGTGACATCACGACTCGCCTCAACGATGAGACAACCCGTTGCACGGTGAGTCTGACGCCAACAACCGGTGGCCCAGATCCCTCGGGTTATTTCATGTATTACGAGGGGCCGGTGACCGACGCGACTTCATCGCTGTTCCGCGCCAGCATTGATGCAGATGGGAATGTTGACATTCCAGACTCACGCTATGGGGACTTCGATGATTACCTCGCCTTCACGGCCATCGCTCCCAAGGGAAGTTGGTTTTCAGGCAAGGTGCCTCGTTACATCTTGGATCAGCGAGCAGCGGATCTGGCGGGGACGACTTACAGCATCCCGGCCGACGACCCCGGTACGGCCAACATTGACGAGAGCCAAGTTCCGTTTGAACCGGTGATGATCCGATCTCGCTACGCTGAGATCGTGTACTTTGCCAGTCCCGAGTATCCCAACGTGGCCGCGGACGATGCGGAGTATCTTCGATACGTCGATGTAGACGGCGACACAGATTTGGGAAGTGGGACGGCGACGGAGAATGGTCTTCCTGATCGAATGAAAATTCATCGGCGGGTCTTGTTGATCCGTCCTGATCTCAATCTCTCGACTGGAGTGTTGCCCATTCAGAGCCGATCCGTTGGCAGTGTTTCGGTTCCATTCATGCGAGCGGATAATTGGCCTGACGCGACGACAACAACGGTTCGCAGCACTGCCCCGGTTGCATCTGGATGGGCGTACGGCATGGCAGGCGTGCATCAACAATGCGACTTGTCGGTACGTCGGCGCTTTGATTCGTTAGGGAATCCCACTGCGAATGTGGCAGCCAACTCTCTTACGGATCTTTCCGTTCCGCACAACCGATTCGCACATGTCCGGGTTCCCAATTCCGTGCTGACTGGTTCGGGGGGAAATGCCCCGACGTCGATGCCGGTGCTCGCCTTGACTGGGCCCGCCACTGTCTTGAACATGCTTAACCTCGACACGTCGACTCCACGCTTGGCACCACCGCTTTCCAGTGCCGGTGCGGCCCCCGTGGTCACTCCGAGCCGACTGTGTGGTTTCTTGCGACGCGAGTTCGTGCTGGGTGACAACAACACGCATCTCAATCCGGGAATTGGTTGGGGCCCGGATCGTCGCGGTGAGGATGTGGTGGTCAACAACGCGCTCAGTTTTGATGTGAAGGTTTTCGACCCTGAAGTCTCGTATTTTGAAACCGACGATAACTTGGTGGTCGGGCCCAATGACCCTGGGTATCGCGAGGCATTGCTGGATGCAATTGCAGACGGCGATGCATCGGTGCTCAATGGTGGGTTTGTTGATCTGTGTTATCCCGTGCTCGCGGGAGGATCGCTGCGAGGGTGGCAAGCTCGGTATCTGGATCGAGTGAATACGACGACCGGATCGACCATTGCAGCGTCCAACACTGCTCTCTTCACGCCTTTCTCTGGTTTGGAATCGTTCTCCAACGCCGCGCAGTCGTATTCCAATCCGTTGTATCGTTCAGGGCGTCTGCTGACGTCGGGCGCGAATACGATTTCGCTCTTCCAACCTGCGTTCGACACCTACACTTCATGGTACGAAAAAGACGGGATCCGTCAGAGGCGAGTGAGCGACACGGCTGAGGGGACTCGGTGGACCACGACGATCGGGGCGACCGCTGACCTCGGTACTGATGGCATGGAAGGAATGGGCATCTATGAAGCGGGAGCCGTATCCGTCATCGGACGATTCGGGGCGGACGACATGGGCGAACGAGAAACGTTGCCGCCGTTCTTGGCGACTCCCGAAGCCATTCGGATCTCGGTTCGTTTGGAGAATCCCACCACGCGGCAAATGCGACAAGCCAGTGTCACGGTTCGGGATTAGTGGGAGTGGGAAAAGTAGCTCAGGGCCACAGGACTTCGGCACTTCGGACTCGAACGGTAGGCCAGGTCCGACCTGGCGATGTTTCCATTCGGCAGAACTCTGGGCTCGCGTCGTTGGTCGCTGGGTTCGCGAGGTTCTGTAGGACCACACCACCATTCCCCCACGACGGCTCCTCCGGGGCGATGACGGCAGCACGAGCACGAGCACGAGCACGAGCACGAGCAGCTAGCAGCTAGCAGCTAGCAGCTAGCAGCTAGAAGCTAGAAGCTAGAAGCTAGCGGTCTGTCACGACTTGTTTTTAGGGTAGTGGACGAGGCCAGGAGTCCTGAACTGGCGTCAAATCCAAGGACTCGTGGCCTCGTCCACTACGATCAACCCTAACTTTTAGCTTTGATAGACCACTAGAAGCTAGTCGCTATCCCACTCCCTGTGGCCCTGAGCCTCTTTCCCACTGGCCGGCTCCGCCGGCCTAGCAATCGGCCCAGGTTCGGCCGTGGGCGACGTCGACTTTCAGTGGCACGTCGAGTTTCATCACGCTGGTCATGGCTTCACGAATCATGTCCGACAAAGCATCGAGTTCTTCGTCGGGTGATTCGAGCAGCAATTCGTCGTGAATCTGCAAAAGAAGACGGGCTTGCAGATCGCTCTGTTTGAGTTGCTCGTGGACTCGCAACATGGCTAGTTTGATCAAGTCTGCGGCGGTGCCTTGGATCGGCATGTTGATCGCAATGCGTTCCGGTTCGGTGAGGCTGCGACGTTTCGATTCGGGCAGCTTGGCCAAATCGCGAACGCCCTTGATTTCACGACGGCGTCCCAACATGGTTGCCACGTAGCCTTCATTGCGACAGCGGGCCAGCGTGTCCATCATGAACGCTTCGACGCCCGAGTATCGCTGGAAATACAATTCGATGTAATCGCGTGCTTCGTCGTTGCTGATGCCGAGCGTTTTGGCCAAACCAAACGGGCTTTGGCCGTACACGATTCCAAAGTTGATCGTCTTGGCGATCCGGCGGAGGTCGCTGGTGACTTCCGATTCTTCGATGCCATTGACTTCCGCAGCGACTCGCGTGTGGATGTCGGCGTCGTCGTGGTAGGCACCGATCAGGGCTTCGTCACCGCTGTAGTGGGCCAGCACCCGCAGTTCGATTTGCGAGTAGTCGGCACCGAGCAAAGACCACCCTTCGCGTCCGGCGGTGAACGCGGCTCGGATTGCTTTGCCTTGTTCGGTTCGGATGGGGATGTTTTGCAGGTTGGGTTCACTGCTGCTGAGTCGTCCCGTCGCCGCGACGTCTTGCCGGAACGACGTGTGGACACGTCCGGTTTTGTCGCAGATCAATTGCGGCAGCGCGTCGATGTAAGTGTTTTTCAGTTTGGTGGCTTGGCGATACTGCAGCACGTGTTCAGCGATCTCGTGGTTGACGGCCAATTGCCCCAAGACATCCGCATCGGTGCTGACTCCGGTCTTGGTTTTTTTGATCACCGGCAGCCCAAGTTCTTCGAACAAAACGACACCGAGTTGCTTGGGGCTATCCAGGTTGAACTCGTGTCCGGCGGCGGAAAACACCAACGCTCGCAGGTCCGCGATGTCTCTGTCGAACCGCTCGCTCATTTTCGCCAGCGTGTCCGCGTTGACATGGATTCCGTTGAACTCCATTTCGGCCAGCACTTCGGTGAGCGGCATTTCGACTTCATCGAACAAGCCATCCAAACCGGATTCGTTGAGTTCGTCACGCAGCGTCGGCGCGAGTCGAATGGGGACATCAACGTCTTCGCAGGCGTAGGGTGAAACGTCGTCGACGGGAACTTTGTCCATCGTGATTTGTTTCTTGCCCGTTCCGATCAAATCTTTGATCGAAAGGTTGGTGTGGTCGAGTCTGCGTTGGGCGAGATCATCCAGCCCGTGGTTGCGGCCTCCGGAGTTCAGCAAGTAGTCGGCGACCATGGTGTCCATCGTGATGCCGCCGAGTTGCACGCCGGCCGAACGCAGCACGATTACGTCGAACTTGAGGTTGTGTCCGACTTTTTCGATCGCGGATGATTCCAGGACATCGCGGAGGGTTTCGATGACGACGAGTTCGTTGATCGCCGGATCACCCTCGGGGGCACGGACGGGGATGTAGGCGGCTTCGCCCGGTTGCCATGCGATGGAGATGCCGACCAAATCGCACCCGCGTGCGTGGGTGCTGGTTGTTTCGGTGTCGATGGCCAGGACGGTTTGTTTGGCGAGTTCGGCCGCGAGTGCTTTCAGTTCGTTTTCGGTCGTGATGGTTTGGTAGCGTGATTCCCAAACCGGTTTGGGTTCTTCGGCGGGTGCTTCGCCGCCCAGCAGTTCCGCGGCGCGGCTTCGCAATCGGCGAAAGCCAAACTCTTGCAACAACGCGTCGACTCGTTCGAGGTCGGCTGCCGAGCGAACGCATCGGTTCCAGGGAATCGGTGATTCGACATCGCGTTTGAGTTCGACCAACTCGCGCGACATCATCGCGGCTTCGCGGCCGTTCATCAGGTTCTCTTTGCGTTTCTTCCCAGAGATCGATTCGGCGTTGTTGAGGATCTCTTCCAGCGTGTCGTGGGTCTCGAGCAATTGCTGAGCGATCTTGGGGCCGATCAATGAGATACCGGGAACGTTGTCGACTGGGTCACCGACGAGCGCCTGATAGTCGACGACTTGGTCGGGCCGTATGCCCCACAGCCCGAACAGTTCCGCGGCGTCGATCTCTTGATCTTTGCGGATGTTGTAGATCTTGGTTTGGTCGCTGATCAGTTGCCGGCAATCTTTGTCACTGGTCACGACCAAGCATCGGCCGCCGGCGTCTTCGACTTTGGCGGCGACGGTTGCGAGCAAGTCGTCGGCTTCGAAGCCGGATTGCTCAATGATGCCGATCCCCATTGCGTCGATGGCTTGACGGATCAGCGGGATTTGTTGGCGGAGTTCGTCGGGCATCGAGTCCCGGTTGGCTTTGTATTCGGGATACAGCTCGTTGCGGAAGGTGACTTCGCTTTTGTCGAACGCGGCGATCAAGTAGTCGGGGTTCTTGCGAGAGAGCAATTCCAGCATGTCGCCGACGAACCCGTAAACGGCCGACACGGGCAGTCCACCGGTGCTGGTCATCGGTGGCAACGCGTGAAAGACCTGGTAAATCAACGAGTGAGCGTCGACAACGACGACCAATTTGTCGGTCAGGTCTGGGATGGGATCGTCGGTGGTCTCGGGGATTGGTCTCTGCAGCACGGCGGGCAGGGCGTCGTCCGCGATACGGACCGCGTCGTGTCGCTGCTTGCGTTCTTCCGTCGTTTCGCGATCGGCTCGCGGGCCCGATTGCGAGGCGTCTTTGGGGGCGGCGTCGGACTCGGACTCGGAGGATTCTCGTGGCGTTTGGGTGGAGCTGGTTGGCAGTGGCGTCACTCCGGTGCCGGCGACTGATGGGACGGTCGCGGCGTTGGGGCTGGGGGTGAAACCTCGCGTGGCGGACAGTTTGTCTGGATCGCGTTCTTTCGCGGGCGTTTGGGCGGCGGCCGGGGATTCAGCGGCGGCGTTTGAGTCGGATGGCGTCATCGCGTGCGCGGACTCAGCGACTTGATTCGCGGCGGATGCGTCGGCGGCCGGAGAAGCGGGGGCCTCGTCGAACCCGCTGAACAGCATTTGGTCGTCGTCGTTCTGTTTGGGGCGAGGTCGAGATTTGGCCATGGGAGTCGCGAAGAAGGTGGCGAGGCGTCGAGAAGAGCACGTGGGCTTGGGCAGCCGAGAGCATACCGCGATCGATCGAAATCGGGCAGTTTGGATGGGCGAAGTCGACGCGTTGATCGACGATTCGCAAACGATTGTGCCAGTCAAAAGGAGCTTTGCCGGGAGCGGTGAGTTGTCGGTGAGGGCACCGAATTTTGTGGATGCCGGCTGGAGGGCCCCAGCCGGCTACGGATGGGGTGTTGAGGGGGGACGTTGGTGGTCGAGCGGCTGATGTAGCTC
>NZ_ANMO01000113.1 GCF_000338295.1 Rhodopirellula europaea 6C | reverse complement strand
CAATCCGCGCCGCTTCCCATGCTCGGCCCCTCCCTCGCGTACGCCTGAACGGCGTCGCTCGACTCCCCAAACTTCGTTTCGGGAGAGGTTCTCAAATGCTGAAACCCGCTAAAACGCGGCCTCGATAAACTGCGCGACCTCGAGGTGAAGGAGGGGGCGGTTGCCTCTTCGCTGTTGGTGATCCAGAAAAGGCGAACGGTTCATGCCTTCTGCGAATCTTCACTGAATTCGCATGGAACTCTGTGAGCAACGTTTGCAGCAACTTCATTTTCGATCGTCAGAATCCGCGGGACTTACATCGTCCCCCGTTCTTACATCGAATTTGGATCACTCTCGTGGCAAAACGATTTCTTTCCCGTCGTTCGAATCAACGCCGTCAGCACCTGCGTGCGGGATTGCAAGCACTCGAATCCCGCCAAATGTTGGCTTCTGATTTCTCGTTGCAACTGCTCCACGCCAGTGATTTGGAAGGCGGTGTGGAGGCGATATCCGACGCACCTCACTTCGCGGCGATCGTTGATAGCTTGGAAACAGAAGCTGCCAATGACGGTCGCGGTTCGTTGCTCGTTTCGGCAGGTGACAACTTTATCGGTGGCCCCTTCTTCAGTGCTTCCGGAGATGGCAGTCTGCGAACTCCGCTGCAAGAAGCCTACCAAGGGTTGCTCGGCGAACCCGGCCTGAACAACATTCGCGAAGACGGTGGCCGCGTCGACATTTCAATCATGAATCTGCTGGAGTTCGACGCGTCGGCTCTGGGGAACCATGAATTCGACTTCGGTACCGACACGCTCGGTGGTTTGATTGGCACGGATATTCGCGGCAACACGCCGGGTGATGTGCGTTGGCTAGGGGCACAATTTCCTTCGCTCAGTGCCAACCTGGACTTCTCTGGCGATCCTAGTTTGGCCGGTTTGTTCACCGCCGACGTCCTGCCCACCACCGATTACCAAGCCGATCTTGGTGATCTGGCCGCAACCGCCGCTGCTCCCAAGATTGCTCCCGCGACGATTGCCGAAGTGAATGGAGAATCGGTCGCGATCGTCGGTGCGACCACTCAGTTGCTAAGCCAGATTTCGTCACCCGGCGCAACGGTTTCCAACGCGGGAGGAACCAACGACATGCAGGCTTTGGCCGATGTCCTGAACCCGATTATTGCGGACATCGCCGATGGCGACGACGACATCGCGGGCAACGCGGATGATGTCAACAAAGTCATCTTGATTAGCCATCTCCAGCAGATTTCGCTGGAAGAAGAATTGGCTGGATTGCTCAACGGTGTCGACATCATTGTCGCCGGTGGATCCGACACGCTGCTCGCCGATGCGCAAGACACTTTGCGTGCAGGCGATGTAGCCGAAGGGACTTATCCTTTGCAAACGACCAACGCGGACAATGATCCGACGCTGATCGTCAGCACTGATGGTGAATACAGTTATGTCGGGCGTTTGGTCGTGGATTTCGACGCCAATGGCGTTGTGATTCCTTCGATGCTGGACGCTTCGATTAGTGGAGTCTTCGCCACGGACGAAGCGGGAACATTGGCTGTCACCGGTGCGGCAGACATCACCACCGCGATTGCTGATAGCACCAAGGCAACCGAAGTCAACAAATTGGTTCACGCCGTTCGTGGTGTCGTCACTGCCAAAGACGGCGAGATCTTCGGTGCCACTGACGTTTTCCTCGAAGGACGCCGCGCGGAGGTTCGAACTCAAGCAACGAATTTGGGCAACCTGACCGCGGATGCGAACCTCGTGGCTGCTCGTCAGTTCGATTCCACGGTGGCGGTTTCGATCAAAAACGGTGGCGGAATCCGCGCCGCGATCGGTGCAATCGATGGATTGACCGGTGAAGAGCTTCCAACCGCGACGAACCCGGACGCGGGGAAGGAAGCCGGCGAGATCTCTCAACTGGACATCGAGAACGCGTTGCGGTTCGACAACGGTTTGACCGTGATGACCGTCACCGCGATCGAGCTGAAACGACTGATCGAACACGGCGTTGCGGCGACCGATGCGGCCGGCAATGCGACTCCCGGTCAATTCCCGCAAATCGGTGGTGCCAAGTTCAGCTTCGATCCGAACGAACCAGCTTTGGTGTTGGACGCTTCCGCCAACGTCGTTCAAGAAGGCCAAAGAGTTCGCAGTTTCGCATTGGTCGACGACAACGGTGAGGTCATCGATGTCTTGGTGCAAGACGGCCAATTGATCGGCAATCCAAATCGCGAAATTCGAATCGTGACCTTGGACTTCCTCGCTGGGATCTTCTCGGGCGGTTCACCGATCGGAGGCGATGGCTATCCGTTCCCCGCCTACGGTGATTCCCTGACACATCTGGCCTCGGCTGGTTTGTCGGATGGTGCGTCCGATGTCTTTACCACCGGCAAAGAGCAGGATGCGTTGGCCGAATACCTGCTGGCCAACCACAATCCGGACGGCGGAACCGCTCCTTTTCGAGAGAGCGAGACCTCGCCTGTTCAGGATCAACGCATTCAAAACTTGGCGGTCACCAACGACACAATTCTGACGCCATCCTCGATCGACAGTTTCAAAATCTCCGTTGCCGGCACCTTCGAAACCGGTGTGTTCGATGAATCGGCGGCGGAAATCGTGGCTCATGACCCGCAAACCCAGCGAGTCTTCTTCACGAATTCCGACGCCAACCACATTGGCGTGCTGGACATTGCCGACCCGACCTCTCCCACGGAACTCTCGCCGATCACGTTCCCCAGTGGGACCGGTGGCGTGAACAGCGTCGCGGTGTCCGGCGGCATCGTTGCAGTCGCAGTCGCTGCTCCAACGCACACCGATCCTGGTGGAGTTCTGTTCTTCGACGTCGACGGCAACCTGCTCGGCAGTGTCACCGTGGGGGCTCTGCCCGACTCACTGGCGTTTTCACCTGACGGGATGAAAGTGGTCGTTGCTGGTGAAGGCGAACCGGACGATTTAGAAGATCCCAGTCCAACCATTGACCCCTTGGGAACGATCAGCGTGATTGACCTGACTCGATTGCGTCAGGACGGCTTCATCACATCCTTCGACGTGACCACGCTCGATTTCACCGCGTTTGATGGACAAGAAGACACGCTACGCTCGCAAGGCGTCCGAATCTTCCCAGGCCGCTCGGCGTCACGCGATTTGGAACCTGAATACGCCTCCATTTCTCCGGACGGAACGCGAGCGTATGTGACGCTGCAAGAAGCCAACTCCGTCGCTGTCGTGGACTTGGTCCAACCTGAAATTTTGGAAATCCAACCGCTGGGCGTGAAAGATCATTCGCTCCCGGGCAACGGCATCGACCCGAGCGATCGGGACGACGCCGTGGCAATTGCACCGCATCCCGTCTTTGGGCTCTACATGCCCGACGCGATCACCTCATTCGAAGTCGGCGGACAAACTTTTTATGCCACCGCCAATGAAGGCGATTCGCGAGATTTCGACGAAGACCGGATCAAAGACATTGTTCTCGACCCCACCGTTTTCCCCAACGCTGCTGATCTGCAAGAAGACGATGTTTTGGGTCGTCTGACCATTTCGAATATCGATGGCGACACCGATGGTGATGGCGACTTTGATCAGCTCTTCACTTTTGGAGCTCGTTCGTTCACGATCTTCAATGCGTCTGGCGACGTTGTGTTTGATTCAGGCGACCAGTTCGAGCAACTCACGGCCCAGTTGGTTCCTGATCTGTTCAACAGCAGCAATGATGAAAACGAGTTTGATTCGCGCAGCGATGCCAAAGGGCCTGAACCCGAGGCCATCACCACCGGAGTCATCGGCGATCGGATGTATGCCTTTATCGGATTGGAACGTACCGGTGGCGTCTTCGTTTACGACATCACGTCGCCCGCGGAAGCCACCTTCGTTCAGTACATCAACAATCGCGATGCCAACGCGACGAACATTGAAGAAGCTGGCGATTTGGGAGTGGAAGACCTGAAGTTTGTCTCCGCAGCAGACAGCCCCAACGGTCAACCGTTGTTGCTCGCGTCCAACGAAGTCAGTGGCAGCGTCACCGTCTTCCAGCTCGGCCAGTCCGTGTTGGACGTGGAATTGCGTGCTGTCGCGACGCCGAGCCTCGCTGGTTCGACCGAATTGCCCTCCGCGATCACGACCAGCCCCATCGGCGGGACTTATTACGTCGAAGCCTGGGTGCAGGATTTCGACAACCAATTCAATGGCCTGGCCGGCGGACAAATTGATGTTCGCTACAACACCGATGTCGTCGACGCGGTTGGGATTTCCAACGATGACTACGACTTGCTGCCATCGGGAACGATTGACGATTCAGCCGGGCTGATTGACGACCTTGGCGGCGGAACCTTGCAGACCGGGCAAGGCTTGGCACCAACTTGGGTCCGTTTGGGTTACTTCGAAGTGGTTGCCACCGCCGGCGGAACCGCGACTTACACATTGGCACCCGGGGCTCTTCCGTTTGCACGATTTGGCGGAGGAAACCTGGACGCTGGGTCCGTGGATCTGACCGATGTTGAATCCGTTCAACATGTTCAAGCCGCAATGCTCGATTTGGCTGTTGTTCGGGACGACACCGTTCTGGGAGAAGGTGGCCGCGTGAACGAGGTGCCTGAATCGGTTGGCTATGTTCACGAATGGGAAAGCTTCACCACAGAAATCTATCTGACTCCCGAAGCCAACACACAAGCCGTAGACGCGGTTTCGTTTGACCTCTCGTACAACACTTCACTGACGAGTGCTTGGACATTCGAACCCGCCGAGTCGTTCAGTTTGGACGGCACGGTGAGCGTCGACGATGCCAATGGCTTGGTCAGCAATATCTCGCTGATCGCATCCACGCCGGTCTCGGATGGCGGTCCGATCCTGCTCGGTCGAATTCGTTTTGCACCAACCGCAAACGATGACGCTCCCGTCGATGAGAACAACAATTTCATTGGTGCGTACAATTTGGAACTGGCGGTCGAAAATGCCACCGTCACTTCAGGTAGCATCGTCGGCAGTGCCGGCGTCGGCCAAACTCCTGATACGGGCATGTGGGCGGTCCTTTACGACGCGGACGACAGCGACCAAATTGACTTCGCTGATTTCTCGATCTTCGCCAGCGTCTTTGGCGCGGTTGTCAGCGGAACCAACAGTCTGGCCGCTTGGGCGGACTTCGATGGTTCAGGACAAGTTGACTTCGAAGACCTTGACCTGTTCGATGCCAACCACGGATTGACTTCCGCGGAAGGCGATCAGCTTGGGTTCAGCAACACCTACCCCACGCCGGAATTGGCAGGTCCACCCGTCGCGATCGAATTTGCTTCGGCAGCCGGCCAACAGCGTTTGGCGGACTTCGGTCCATTCAGCAATCAACGCGTGCAAACGGACGTCAACAATGACGGCCAAGTCAGTGCGTTGGACGCGTTGTTGGTGATCAATGCGTTGAACCAACCCAATACGCAGATGTCTCGTGCGTTCCTCGATGTGAACGAAGACGGTGCCACAACGGCGGTCGATGCCCTTCGTGTGATCAACGCTCTCAGCAACAACGACGTTTTCGACAATGCAGTCCCATCTAGCGAGCCAAGCGATGAATCAAGTGTCGAAGTACTCGATGCCGTTCTCGGACAAGTCGAACGTGAGGCTCGCAAGCTGTTGAATGTGGCACCGCAAGCTTCACTCGACTACGCCGCGATCAGCCAAGTCGACTTGGACTCAGAAGAGGACCGAGAAGAACTGGAAAGCTTGCTCGAATCATTGTCACTCGACCAAGGTCAATTGCGTCTGATGTCCTAAGGCTCACGTCGTTTCCAAACGTCGCAAACGCCAGCGAAGTTCGTCTTCGCTGGCGTTTTTATTTGATAGGTGACCACACCGCGGAACGGTATAGAAAATTACTGCAGAGTTGTGCCGCACCCCCTACAATCGGATCGAATGTTTGAAGACCGTCCTTCGAGACCGTTCATTGTCAGAGGATTCAGCAATGCGTTGGAAACCAGTCACCAAATTGCAGTTTGTTTATTTGATGCTGCTCTTGATGGTCCTTCCGCAGGGCCAGGGGGCCTCGGATGAACTTCCGGATTCAGACGTCGACCGACTCACTGAGATCGCTGGGACGGCAGTTGATGAAGCTGGCAACGCGGTTCCCAACGCAGTTGTAGAGATTCACTATTTCGACGGATCCAATCCGCAACGGAAGAAGGAAGCCAAAGCCGATTCCGACGGCAAATTCCAGTTCAGCCTTCCGATCGCGAAGACGATGCTCGCCGCGACAACTTTTCGTGCGCAGAGCGATGATGGTTCTCTGCTGACGTTTGACCGAATTAGCAGAGATGCTTCCAGCCAGCGTCCTTTGCCAGTTCAGTTGCAGCTCGAAAAGACCCGTCCCGGGACCATTCAGGTGGTTGATCAAGACAATCAACCAGTCGAAGGAGCCAATCTGTTGGTCCAAATCGGCGCCTATTTCACGGTCGATGCTTTCGCGACCTCTGTCCCTGGGCAATACACGTTTTCCTATCCGCTTTCGAGCGGAATCCGATCGGTGATTGCTTGGAAGAACGGTCTGGGAGCGGACTACGAACTGTACGCGCTTTCACGAAACCAGCGAAACGACCAGAACGCAAAAGTCCCCGAGTTTCCAGAGGATGGAGCAACGCTTCAGTTGGACGGTGCGGAGTCAGTCACATTCATCGTCAAGGACGGCGATGGAAAGCCACTGGCTGACGTCGAGGTTTATCCATGGCTACTGCAAAAGGAATCAGAGAACGACCAAGTCAATCTGAGTTTCGGCCAAACTAATTTCGTCGAAAAAACTGGGGCCGATGGGCAGGTGACATTTGATTGGATGCCGCAGTGGCAAAAGAGCCCAGTGACATTTTGGCTGTCTCGCGATGGCTTCGTCCATTCGCGGGGGAACTATTTCCCATCGAAGGGCAACAAAAAGTTGTCGGTCGTCATGAACCGAACCGTTCCCATACGCGGACGCGTGGTCGACCCTGCTGGCAACCCTGCACCTGGGATCACCGTGGTCGCAAATGGTCGAGGCTATGCCACCGACCCCGGGCGAGAAAGAGTCACGACCGAGCATGACGGAACGTTTGAAATGCAAGTGCCGGGAGAGCAGATTTACCTTCTTTCCGTCGAAAGCGAGAAGTGGGCCAGCGACGGAGTTCCGACATTCGTGGTCAATCAGAACCAACCTGTGGATGGTGTGGAACTGAGACTTCGCCAGCCCACAGTCGTCACCGGACGCATCACGGACGAAGCCACCGGCGATCCGATCGCCAACGAGCGAGTTGGTTGCTACTTGTATGGAACGTCACTGGATGACATGGAGGACGTCAAGATCGCCAATCCAGATGGTTCCAACCTCTACGTTCGTCCCATGGTCTACTTCAGCACTCAAACCGATGATGAGGGTCGATACGAGCTGAAACTTGGCAACGGCAACTACAGTTTGCGTCCACCACAACGTGCGAAGTCGGTCGAGTTTGAAGTGGCGGGTGAATTGGAAAAGCAAGTCGACGCGAGCATTGAAACGATTGAAAAGATCGTGTTGCAAGGCATCGTCCGAAATGCCGCTGATGGCGTTCCCGTTCCAAACGCGACACTTGACGGTATCGCACGCGAATTCATCCGCACCGATTGGAAAGCCAAATCAGATGCGGACGGGAAATTCGCGGTCGAGACGGACGGCAGCGCGGCCTACATCCACACGACCGATGAACACGGCAAACTCAGATCCATCACCAAGATTGATGACAAGGTGAAGTCAGTTGAGATTGAACTTCATCCTGTCGGTTCCGCGCAGGGTGTGCTGCACAAAAGTGACTCAGATGAACCGGCGTCTAACACTGTCATTGTTTACGCCATTTATGTCCACGCGAAGGACAATCGTTCCTTCAGTCCGCGGTTTGGTGGGCAAGTGACCACGGACGATGACGGCAATTTCATACTTCCAAACCTGGCCGCAAATCATGAATACGTTCTTACTTTGGCACCTGACTCACAAGGACGCAGCGTTCGACTGGGAACCGTCTTCGTCGAACCAGGTGAAACGGTCGATCTGGGGGCGCTAGGTATCCCTGCTCCCCGGAAACCATATGTCCCACCCACACTGGACGAACGCATCAAGCGAGCCATGGCTGTGGACGGAACGCCTTTGCAACGTTTCAGCCGTGCGGTGCCGCGAGTCCAGCGTTCCAAACAAATGTTGTTGATCGCTATTGGAACCATCGACGAACCTCGCCTGCATGACTTCATGCAGTGGCGATACGAGGACAGCGACTATCGCAAGGTTCGAGATGACTACTTGGTTATGGCGATCTCCACCGAAAGCCAAGAACAAAAAGAACAAGCACGCGAGTTGCTGGACGAACTTGGGGTCAAGAACCTGGATCAAGCCATTGAGTTTTCATTGGTGCTGGTCAACGCGGACGGCGAGCTTATCGAACATGTATCTGACATGGACTTCATTGTCGAAGAGCAGCTTTCGAAGTCACACGTGATCGATTGGCTTGACTCGTTCCGCCCAGATCCGATTGACGCTCGAGAGCTACTGAAGACGACATTGGCTCAAGCCAAGAAAGAGAACAAACGTGTCATCGTTCAAGAAACGGCGACTTGGTGCGGGCCGTGCCACATGTTGTCTGACTTCCTCATTGAGCACCGCGATTGGGAAGCGGACTACCTGTGGGTGAAGATGGATCACCGCTACACCGGTGCTCGTGAATTGATGCAAGAACTTCGTGATGGGGCAGAGGGCGGCATTCCATGGTTTGCAATCGTCGATGCGGACGGCAAACGATTAGTAACTTCCAACCGAGAAAATGATGGCAGCAATATTGGCTTCCCATCCAGCGATAGCGGTCAGAAGCATTTGAAGCACATGTTGATGGAAACAAAGCTGAAGATGACCGAAGATGAGATCACGTCGTTTGTCGAACACTTGAATGACGAAGAGTAGAACAGTCGTCCCAGCTGTTCCGGTGCCAAGTTTGCTTTTGGAACGCATTTCACAAATCGAATGCGTCCAAACGCTCTCTCAATCCGTTCGCCCTCGCAACAACTTGCGAACCTCGCCTGTTGAAGAGGTCGTGCAGTTTTGAAGTGCTGTGCTTGCAAGGTTGAAATCACCCTCCTGAACGCAGTTGGGGAGGGTCGGAATGCGAGCGTTCAGCGAGAATTCCGGGGAGGGTAGTGCACGTCGTCTCCCATGCCCGGCCCTCACCCTCGCGTACGCCTGAACGGCGTCGCTCGACCTAGTATATCGCTCTCCACAAACTTCGTTTCGGGAGAGGTTCGTCATGACGAAACCCGCCCATACGCAGCACTGTTTCGGGCCTTCCGCCTCGAGCTAGGAGCGACGTCCCCTCCGGGGCGCCAAGGTCGTCAATCGGGGAGGGACGTACTCAGAAAAAAACAGCCCGAGAGAAAACTCTCGGGCTGCTGAAATGCTTCCGTTGGCGAGCCCTGCGTCAGGCTGCCAAAGAGTGGCTCATGCTCACGCGAACGGTGAGTACTTGCCTGGTGTTGGAGTTGGGTACTCGCCATCTTCGCCTGGCAGAGTTGGTGGAGTCGACTCGAGTGTGTACTCGTCGATTCCTGGGCAGAGGTCCTTGCCCTTTTCCATCAGGTCGTCCCATTTGACGATCTTTCCGGAGTAGCAAGCTTCGCGGCCGAGGATGGCACAGAAGGTCGATTTTGCTCCGTACTCACCTTCGTTGTAGATCTCGCCACGCATCAGAGCTTCGATCAAATCGTGTTGCTCTTGTTGGTGACCGTTCAGACGCTTGCCTTCGAAAGACCATTCGTTCTCACCCATGATTTTGCCCGATGGGTTGGCGGAACCCTTCGAACCGATGGCGAATTCGCCAACATGGTTCCAACCGCCGGCCAGGTGACGGCCTTGGCTGTGCATCTTCGAGCCGTCGGCGAATGTGTACTCGCAGAACGTGTGGTCAAAGATTTGCGACTTGGATGCGTCACCGCCCATGCGCTGCTCACGTCCGCCCATGCCGTTGCACTCGACGGGGTATTCACCTTTGACCCAGCAACCGACGTCCAAGTTGTGAATGTGTTGCTCGCAAATTTGGTCGCCACAGATCCAGTTGAAGTGGTACCAGTTGTTGCACTGGAAAGCCATTTCGCTTTGGTCTTCGCCTTTGTTGCGATACCAGATGCCGCCACCGTTCCAGTAAACCTGTTGCGAGAGCACATCGCCGATCGCACCGTCGTGGATGCGTTCGATGCACTGCATGTAGTGTGGCTCGTGACGACGTTGCAGTCCGATGCCGACCATCAGGTCTTTCTTCTTCGACTCTTCAACAGCCTTCAGAACTCGTTTGACGCCGGGAGCATCCGTCGCGACGGGTTTCTCCATGAAGATGTGACGTCCCTTGTTGACCGCGTACTCGAATTGTTGCGGTTTGAATCCGGGAGGCGTTGCGATGACGACCAAGTCGCAATCGACATCGATGGCAGCTTTGTAGCCGTCCAAACCGGTGAAGACGTTTTCTGGTGGAACGGCAACCTTGTCACCGAACTTGCGAGTCAGACCTTTGATCGTGCCTTCGGCTTTGTTGCCGAATGCATCGGCCACGGCGACCAACTTGACGTTGCCCTTGGTCGACATGATGTTGGCGGCGGCTCCGGTACCACGACCGCCACAACCAATCACGACGAAGCGAATGACGTCGTCACCGGCTGCGTGTGCGTTGGGAATTGAAACGCCGGCCAGCGTGCTGCCGGCCAATGTGGTGCCAGCAATCAAACCAGAATCCTTGAGGAACGACCGACGGCTCGCGTCGATGGTGCGGCTGGCATCTTTGGAAACGGGTGGCTTCGGCTGTGGCATCAGAGACTTCCTGTAGCAAAACGTGTTGAACGGGGCCCGAGGCGATCGGGACGTCCGCGTGAGGTCGGAAAACAAGGCGGGAACCACGACGAGCACCGAAAAGACAGGCTCGTTTTCAACAGTTAACCAGCGAGTCAAGGGATGGGGATCGGGCAAAATGCGTCGTGGCGAAAATCGATTATACCCGAGATCACTCCCTGCGGTGCCCCCAGTGCGAAGAATTGGTCCCCAAGTATTGGGAATTGTGGACTAAAATGAAGACAAGCGGATCTTTTCTTCCAACGATAACAGAGCAGTGACATGCGACGCTTTTTGATCGCTTCGACCTTGATTTTTGCCGTCTTCATGCCGACAGCGGACGCGCAAGGAGTGGTCGCCCGCTACCGTGGGGGCCCGGGTGCCGGCTTTGGGTTTTACGGACCTGCCTATCGGACGCCCGGCTATCTGGTTCCGCCCCCGTATTTACCGAGCACCATGGCCGTCGTGCCAATTGGTCCGCCGGTGGTTCGGCCGGGTTCGTATCGCGATCCGCTCTATCGATATCGAGGTGTCGTCCCAATCGGGCCGGCCATTCCGGTGCTGCCGTATCCCCCGGCACCCGCGATCGTTCTCACGCCGCCCGTGGTTGCGGGCCCAGGAATCGGTGGAGTTGAAATCAACACGCCCGGTTTCCGCCTCAGCATTCCCGGGCCTCCGCCTTATCCGGTTGAAAGTGCTTATCCGTCCGAGACTTCCTACCCATCGGATCCGGTGGTCGCCGCTTACCCGCCCACCCCCGGGCCAGCATTTGATGTGGCGACGCAGTTGACCGAAGGCGTCGAGCGTCTGGCCGCATCACTGAACACGATCGAGGACGGTGACATCTGGTGGGACTACCTGCAGATCGATGCGTTGCGACAAGTCACCGACAACTCTCAGGTCACCTCGGATGGTTCGATGACCAGTGAAGCTGCTGCGACGATCGAGTCCGCTGCTCGGGCGTATCAAGGTGTCACGTCGAATGGACAACTCGGCAATATCACGAGGCTGGATGGGTTCGCCGAAACGAGAGACGCTTTGGTGGTTCTTTCGCAGTCGCAATCGATTTTGTCCGAGCCAGCTGGCGCACCCGTCGCGGCCCCGTTGCAAGCAACGTCGACAATGTCGAACGAGCCCACGTTGGCTCCGTCGCCCGATGAAGCGAATGACGCGGATGTGTCGCAGCCAACCGGCACGGCGGATGAAGCCGACAGAAGTATTGAAGGCTCGGTCGAGGAATTGCCGGCACCGCCGAAGATCAAGATTTGATCGTTTGGTTGAATTGGGCGGCGCCGAACAGTTGTTCGCTGTTGGGCCGCGTGTTGATGGGCGCGTATGGGTGGCGAGGTGAACGCCTCGCTTTGTTCCAAAGCATCGGTTGGGATGCCATGTGGAACATGGCCTACAAAGCATCGGGCCGATTGCCATGTGGGATATGGCCTACGTGCTTTGTGGGTGACGCTTACTTTTGTGTGGCTAGTTTGCGGAAGTAGGCTTCGATGGCTTCGCGGTAATGAGTCGGCAAATCGCGGCTGATTTGTTGCAGAGATTCTTGACGTTCTGCGGGAGGCAGATTGCCCCAGCCGTTTTGGTCGTCAATCTTTTTGCGATCCGCGTCGCCTTGTCCGTTCGCACCTGCGATTCGGCTGTCATCCATGGGCGACGCTTGACCATCGCTTTGGCCGCCGTTCCCGCTGGCACTTTGTTGTTGCTGCTGCTGTTGTTGCTGTTTCTGCTGCTCTTCTTCGATCTTGTCGATCAGCTTGGTGAGCTTGTCGATGACCTCTTGCTCACGATCCTTGGTCGCTTCGTCGGCACGACCCAAATCCAAACGACGCGTCACATCGCTCATCAATCGAGAGATCTCGTCGAGCGAATCTTTCTTGAGTGGTTTAATGTCCGCGACCATCATCTCGGCGGTACGAGCGTAACGCGCGGGGATCTGGTCTTTACGTTGCAACAAGCGACGCAAGTCCGACAGTGAATCTTTGATCTTCAATTGAGCGTGGTAGCACGCACCGCGATAGAACAACAACGTCGCGGGATCGGGGCAAACCATCGGATCGACTTCGGCGAAAATTGGCAGGGCTTCGTCGTAGTAACGAGCTCGCACCAATTCGCGACCGATCCAAGTCCGAAGAGCGGCTCGCAATTCGTTGGGCATCGATTCAACGATCGCGTAGTCGGGCCCGTTGGGGTCCATGCCTCGCGCGGTCGTCAACAAATCGCCATTCAAGCGACGCATCATTTCCGACAACACATCGAATTGTGCCGATGCGGCATCAACCCAAGCGTTGAGCGGTTCCATGTCGTCGCGTTGGACTCCGATCAGAAAGCTTTCGGTCGCCTGGTCCATCAAATCGGGGGCGACGCCCAGTGCGTCCAATGCCGCGCGAAGTTGCTCGGCCATTTCGTCCGAATCTCGCAGCGGCCAATCAGCGTTGCTCTTCAAGCCGTCGTTGGCTTGGCCGGACTCCAAAGGCTGGGCTTCTGATTCCGGAATGATTTGGACAGATTCAGAACGTGATGGTCGCGAGACTGAGTTTGATGAGAACGATGCTTTGGCGGTGGCCGAGACGATGGCGAGTTCCGACGTGGGTCCGATTTCGGCCATGGCGGGTGACGCCAAAAAGGAGGCCGGCAGCAGAGTCCAGAGCGCAGCAGCGAAACGAATTCTCATCAGCAATGTCCATTCAAGGTCGCGGGAGGTGGTTCCCTATTTGTTCCGCTCGGTCACCAAATCACGCGTGATTTGATAAAGCCGATCTTGTCTTTGCGACAAATCGCGGAGCAATGGCAAGACGTCTTCGGCAGAAGTCTCCTTGCCATCCATCAAACTAGCATAGCGATCCGTGGAGCCCTGGATGCGAGTTTGCATCGTACGGATCAATTTTAACTCAGCCAACTTCTGGACAAGGGGTTCTTCTCCAGAACCCGACGGTTGCCCCCCACCGTCGCCCTGTTGTTCCTGTTGTTTCTTTTTTTCTAGGTCACGTTGTGCTTTGGCTAACGCCGCAATCATTTCCTCCAATCCGGCCAAGATGTCGGATTGAAGACCCTGAGTGACCAAATCAATTTTGCTTTGTCCCAAGCGAGTCGAGACTCGAACGGTGTCTTCACGCAATTGAGAGACGACTTCGGGGAACGCGACACTTGAGCCTTCTTCTCGCAGGAGCAACATCGCGCGGTCTGCTTCCAATGTGATTTTCTGCTCTTCGAACGCCAAATCACCGGCCTTCAAATCGGTTGCACGATTGCGTTGCACTTCGGGCGTTTTTGCGAGTTGAACGGTTTGGTCCAACACGGCGGATTGCATCGCCGCCATCTTTCGCAGACGAGCTTCGAGTTTCGCCAATTCGCGTTCCATCTCTTCTTCGCGAAGTTGTCGAAGGATCTTTTCCAATCGATCGATCGCGCGACGCAGTTCTTCTTCGGCTTGTCGTTGTTGTTCGGTGGCTTCTTTTCGTTCGTTCTGAGCCAGCTTGTCTTGAGCTTCTTTCATTCGCTCGATCGCGCGCTCGAGCTGCTCCTTCGCCTGTTCTTGAGGCGATTGCGGTTTGGGTGGCTGCTGTTGCGAAGACGACTGCTGCTCGCCGGATTGCTTCTCTCCAGTTTTCTGCTCGCCCGATTGTTGTTGTCCTTCTTCGGATTGCTGTTCACCGGAAGGTGCTTGCATGCCTTTCTCTTCGCCTGACTTTTCTTCGGCTGGTTCACCATCGGGTTGCTCGCCGTCTTCGGAAGTTTCCTTGGGCTCATCGCCTTCAGGTTGCTGCTGCGAGTCCTCGTCTTGTTGGCCGCCTTCTTTGGGCTGTTTGCCTTCCTTGGGTTGTCCGCTTTCGTTTTGCTCGCCGCTTTCGCTGGGCTGATCACTGCTGCTTTCTTCGCCCGACTTCTGTTCGCTGGACTCTTCTTGTCCCGCTTCCATCTCGCTCTTGTCGCCAGGCTGGTTCTCAGACTCTTCGCTCTTTGAATCCTGTGCTTCGCCCTCTGATGAATCGCTTTCGGATGGTTCGCCGTCCGCGTCGTCGGATTCCTCTTCGAGTTCCTTGCGAAGTTCTTCCGCGCGTTCGGCGATCGCCTTTTGTTCCTTTTCGACTTCGCTCATCTCGACACCGTTTTCGGTTCGAGCCCGGACGCTGCGTTCGTTGCGCTCGGTCAGGCGAAGTTGTTTGATGAGTTCCGAGATGCGTTTCTTTTCATCGCGAATTCGTGAGCTTCGGTCTTCGCTCATCAAGAGTTTCAGGATCGATTGCAGTTCCTCCGTCGCTGACTTTTGATCCGTCATTGCTTTGGATAGGTGGCCGTCGCCGATCATTTTGCCGGCACCGCGAAGTTTTTCCAGCACGAAACGTTCGCGTGATTGTTTGGCCACGCGTCGCAGCAAGGCCGAGCGTTCTGGGTTTTCGCTGGCTTCCATGTCAGCCAATCGAAGCAACAGTTCTTCGAGCCGTTCGTAACGAGTCGCGACACTGGATTGGCGTGACGCGAGCGTTGTGACTTCGTCGCCGGTTGATGACTGAGCAAACGTCGGTTTCGCGGTGATGCAAACCACCAGCACGGCCGAAGCCAACGCGAGTGCATGGACGAAGCGATTGCGGCCGTTTTCCATCGGCCAAACGATTCGGCGGTGTCGGTCAGCTTGGTTCATGCAATCGGCGTTCATTGAAGTGGCTTTCCATCCGCGGGACACGTCGCGGGGATGCGTCCAGTATGGAACCCGGTCGATCACCCGCATTCCTTTCTACTTGAACAGATCTTGGACCTGCTGGTTTCGAGTTTCTTCGGTTTCCTCGATCAATTCTTCCTGATCGCTGATCAACCCTCGGACCAAATCCAGAATTTCGTTGAAACTTTCTAGGTCAAGCATCTTTTCCAAGACGGCATTGAGCGACAGAAGGACTTCATCCGTCGTTGCAATTGCCGCCGTCGCTGCTTCCGTCATTTTTCCCCCAGACGATTCGGCGGGATCTTCCGCCATCAATACCCGCTCCATCGAAGTGATTTGACGCTGCAGACGCGGCAAGGGTTCCGTCACCACCGTCGACAATGGGTTACGGACGCCGTTTTCCAATCTTTCGCGACGGTCAACCGAATCGACGCGGTTCTGCACCATTTCAAGCAGCAGATCTTCCAGCCCGACGACTATCCCGGCCAACTCTTCCGTGGATTTGGTCGCCTGCAGTTCTGATTGTCGGATTCGCAACTGGACTCTTTGTCTCGCCCGGACATCTTCTTCGCCGTCGTCAGCAGTGTCATCATCAGCGGGATCATCGCCAGAGGATTCATCGCCATCGGATTCGTCGTCAGAGTCCGAGTCGGATTCCTCAGGAGATTCTGCCTCATCCGGAGTTTGCAAAACATCCAGCGCGTCGTTCTGCACCGCAGCCAAACTCTGACGCAAACGTTGGGTTTCATCGATGGCTTGTTCCAAACGCGAACGGAATTCGAGTTCACGTCGCTCGAGCGTCGCGAGCAATGTCTCTGGCGTGACGACTTGCAGACGAACAACCTCGCCGCGAATCGAGTGTGGTTCGCCCAGGTCGAATCGGTCCTTGGCTGTCGTGAAAATTTGCACGCTCGCTCCGGGAGCCAACCCGTTCACGGTGCCGTCGTCAGAGAGGTCTCGCAGGTCAAACGTCCAGGCGGCGTTTCCGTCACGATCCAATTCGGGCAAGACGGTGTGTTGCTGTGGTTCCGCGCTGGTAGTTGCTTCGCCGCTCGTATTGCCAGCATCTTCGGCGGTTTCTTCGGAGGCTCGGACCGCCATGGTCAGGCTCAACGATTCGACGCCGTAGTCATCTTTGGCGGTTGCTTGGATGGGCAGCATGGCGATGGGAGTGATCGACGACCCGATGCCCTTCATCGTCATTGACGTCTCGGGAACTTGGTCTCGAACGACGCCAATGAAGTATCGATACGATGCTTGAGCGGAGATGCCGGTTTCGTCTTTGGGTACCAATCGAACGGAAGTGGGGTCTCGCAAATCCGAGACGGACCATTCAAACGACATTCGATCGTCAGCGATTTTGACGACTGGTTCGGCACCGTCGGTGGATTCATCCCGTACACCTTCGGAAGTCGTGGCAACATCAACCGCGCCGAGTGGTTTGCTGCTGGTGCCTCGAAGAGTCAACGAGCTGCCTTCGCGAATTCGGAAGCCGGCTTGGTACTTGAGGATTTGGTCGGCGGCATCGGGCGATGCACCACCGGCGTCAAAGATTCGCAAGTAGTCCGGATAACGAATCGCCAATTCCATGTCCGCGATTGCGGGCGGATCAACGGCTTCGATTCGGTAGTCGAGCAAGCGATCGTCCAAGCCTCGAATGGTCATCGTCACGGACTCGGCCAACGAAGCGAGCGGAGGTCCGTCGAGAACAAACGATTGATAACCATCTTGAATGCGGCCGACCCGGCGAAGGTTGCTTTGACCACGGTTGCCGGAATCATCCACATAAGAAACGGTGCAGATCTCGGGAACGGTGTGGCCGAGTTCTTCCGTTGCCGCACGAATGCGAAGTGTTGTGCTGCTTCCGCGAGCCAACCGGAGCGTCTTGTCTTCGAATGTCAGAAGCTCGGTGCCGACTTCCTCGGTGGCATCCGCGGTGATGATCGGAGACTCGACACCGATCATTTCAAGCTCGGCTTTTCGTGGCCAAGGTGAATCGGAAAACAATGACAATCGTCCGACCGCGCGGGCGAACGTTTGCGGGCTGGCGATCGCCATCACCAATGCGGCCAGCAACAACGGAATGACCAGCATCAGCTTTCGGCGAATCGGTTCCCACCGGAAGACGCGTCCGAATTCGACTTGGTCGACCGCCGCGGCAGCTTCTTGGTGAACGTGTTGCAACAACACGGGACTGTGCGAATCGTGGGAACGATTTTCTTGAGTCAACTGAACGGCGGTGACCAAACGCCCGCCGAGACTTGGATGGTGACGTTCGATCAACAACGCGAGCGAGTCATCGGGCAATTCTCGGTTGAGTCGCCCCCACAACCATTTGGCCAGGATCAGAACGACCAGAACCGCGACGGCAAACAGCACGACCGCACGGGCCGAACGAGGCATCTCGCTGCCGCCAATTCGGACCGGCAGATAGTCGACCGCGAGTGCCACCCAAAACACGACCAGCACCAGCGCCGCGATTGCGAGCAGCGAATCCCAAACGATGTAGCGTCGCACCCGTTCGCGTAGTCGTGACAATAAATCACGAAGTCCCGGATCCAACGATTCAGTACGACCCATCCGATTCCCAATTCGATTTGTACGTGTTTCCGTCGTCCCCATCGTACCAACGATCCGCGATTGCCGTAGTGGACAACGCCACGAGTATCTCAGCAAAGGCCGTAGTGGATGAGGCAACAAATCCTCGAGTATTGGACTTGTTGCCTCGTCCACCACTGGGATTCAGAAGTTATTGTTGGCGGAGGCGGCTCGCTGTTCTTTTTCGCGTTGGCCGTAAACCACAGTTCGAACGCCTTGTTCATGCCCCACCAAGGCTCGGTCCCAATCGGTTCGCATGGTGGGACCGCCCGCCACCGAGACGTCGCCCGCGAATTCGCGGATCATCCAACCTCTTTGGGCTGCCGGTGAATCCGCCGGAGCGTTGCGACGACGCATCGCGATGTCATCTTCGTCGACCAGCTGGTGTTCCCGGTGGTCGGCGATGAATCGGGTGAAGTATCCCTCCTCGGACAACTCGTGGTATCGCAGGTCGATCTTCTTGCGAGTTACCCAAGAGGCGTGCTCGCCGGGCATTTCACCGGCGGCTTGATCCAGCATCCAGCGTTTGCCGAGCCAATCGATTCGTCCGAGCCCCTGCGACGTTTGGTTGCCGTCTTTGCGGAACTGACGAACCAGACGAATCGACTCCGCCCAATGTTTCAGTGCCTGATCGGCTTCGTCCCACCCGGACGCTTGGCGGGATTGTTGTTGTTGCTCGCGAACGAACTTCGCGGCCGCCCGGTAGTAATGCGTTTGCATCTCCAGCGAAGTCATCTCACCGTGGCTGGTCGGAACTCGCCGCAGCAGATTCCAATCACGATTGAAAACATGCAGTGCTCGAATCGGACGTCGCAATCTTGGTAGTTCTTTCGTCTGCTTTGCTTCGATCATGTCCAACACCAACGCGACGCTTCCGACCTTTGCCCATTGAGCCAAGTCGCTGAGGTTGGAATCAGACAACCCAATTTGCAAACGTTGTTTGCGTTTGAGCAAGTGACGAGTCTCAGCGATCGATCGCCAAGAGCGACCGCACAACTTGGATAGCCAGTGGCCGTAAACAAAGATTGGTCGTTCGCCGTTGAAGCCACCCATGTCGGCAACCCGGTCAATTCCCAACGCTTTACCTGACAAGAAAAAACGGCCGTCATGATCCAGGTGACCGGTTCCCATGATCGCGACTCGCGAAACGAGCAGGCCGGTCAGGTGGCGGCGTTGGGTTCGAAACGCGATGTGTGTCCCAATCACTCGCAGCGACAGAACGAGTGGCAGATGCAGCATTCTCAAACAGGCGATGGATAGCCATTGGAACCAGGTTGGCAGCGCGACGAACGTTTCTTCCGATTCATTGGTGTCGGGATGGTCGTGCAACCACGAAGCGTCGTCCTCGTCCAGCGTTTCGCGTTGAGTGTCGAAGCGAGCACCGCGTCGACGGACGATTGACCGAGCTTGCCGAACCGAGTGTTGGACAAGCGATGCGAAGACGATCGCGACAACAACGGGAAACGACATGAATACGCAAGCGATCTGCAGCGCCCAAACAAAACAGATCGCGATTCGGTAGACCACCAACCCAAAGCCGAATGCCACATCGGTCTCGTAGTTTTCTTGGCAACCGTAAAGATGGCCCGCCGCGTCGCAACTGTTTTTCAGGACTCGAAGTCGCCCGACGTTTTGATTGTCTGACCATCGAGCCTCGTTCGCCGCGTCTCGCATGATCTCGTCGATTGCACGTTGGCACGCGACCAGATCACTGGGCCGATAGACTTCCGGGGTTGCCATTTCAAACAACCCGCCTGGCCCATCGCGAAATGCCAGATGAGTTTCCAGGTTGATGGCCGAGCCGTTGGCCAAGAAACGACGATCGCCTCCATCGAGTCCTTCCACGGCGGGCAAGTGCCGACAAATCGCATCTCGCAACGCGGCATAGACCTCGCGAGCTGAAACGCCGGAGCTCAACGAACCGTCGCGTGGTTCGACAACGGTGGCGAATTCGGTTTCCATTCCCATCAAACGTCGACACAAACGCTGGCGGATGGCAATCTTCGCCGAGGACGGCGTTGTCCGGGGTGGGGGCGTTCGAGGCCTGGTCATGGTGCGGCCGCGGTCATTCGCCGTCGTGATGCGTGTTAGCGCGATGCAGATAGATCGCGGCATCGTCGCCGGCGTCCAGTCCGATCGCAAACGCCAATGTTTCGAGAGTCGCCGAGCAATCTTCTACGGGATTGGGGGCTTTCACGAGTTTCGGGGCTTCAACGGGATTGAGGGCTTCCACCGGACTGCAGGACGCTGGTGTTCTCAATTCAGCAGGTTGCATCCGTGAAGGACGCAGTCGTTGGCGACCTTTGGGCGTTCTGCCTGGCTGATCCAGCGGTTTTGTTTCAGTGACATTCATCGTTCAATGACCTTCCGTTCGCGATTGCGAACGATTCCATTTGCTCGGGCCGATTCATTCGTTCATTCATCGCCGGCATCAGTCCACGCTGACGCGTATCGCGGCTTCGGTTTGCGCTGGCTCAATTCGGTGCCATCCAGTTGGCCACCTTGGTCACCAAGAGCTTCAACGCGGAACGTGTCGTCATTCTAACACCGCATCGAAGCTTGGTTTCACCGTTGGAGAGCAGAATTCGTTTCAATCATGCGCAAAAATGCACCGAAACGAGGACAGACCGCACTGACGAAGCAGCCGTTTGTCCGGGGGGGGCTCACCGATCAAGTGGTTTCCTGAGGCCGAATTGAGTCACCATCGGCGGAGCAATTTGAGAACCACAAATTGCGATCTCAGTGGTCGACCGAAAACTTTCCGAGAGATTTTTTTGCAATTCCGAAAAAATTTTTCTCGCCGCCGCAAAAAATTTGTGGAATTTTTACCTGCGGGGATCACTTCAGGGCCATCTGGAGACCGCTTGGGCTGACCCGACGGCCCTTGACGTTTTGGCCCAAACGCACGTATTCTCTGGAAAAGTCGCCAGCGTAGCTTCAATTGGCAGAGCATCGCATTCGTAATGCGAGGGTTGCCGGTTCAAATCCGGCCGCTGGCTTAGACGAGCAGAAAATTTCCCAGTTTTTTGCCGCCGAGCATCGGGAAAAATTGGCATCGCATTTTGTGCGTCGATTTTCTCGACAAATTTTTGTTTCTGCAGAGCACATGTTTGCAGAGCAGATCGCCACCTGACTCCTTATCCCTCCTTTCGGATCGCTGTGCGAGCGAGCCGAAGTTAGCCCCGGACAAAACGAAGATGAGCGAAGTCGAACTCGAAGTTCTCGACCTGAAGCAAATGGTTCTGGCGAGCAACTCGTTCGGCCCCAGCGACGTCGCCGAAATTCGGCAGGCGATCACCGAAAACTACGGACACTTCGGTGAACTGCGCGACGCGGTCAACGAAATGGAGCAGGACGACGCCCTGACTCCCGCCGGCAAAACCAAAATGGGTGTTTGCCAATTCATGCTGGGCCGTTTCAAAGACGCCTCGGAGACTCTTTCCGCAGCTGACGGCAGCGCGATGGCGTTGTTCTACAACGCTCGTTGCCAGTTCGAACTGTCGAACTTCGACGGAGCGATTGAAGGCTACGAGCAAGCCAAGACGTCGGGATACAACGAAGATCAATGCAAAATTGGTATCGCGGAAGCAAAGCGTTACCAAGGCAAGATCGAAGAAGCGATGGCGATCTTGGACGACATCTTCGGCCCCGCCGAACAAACCGCTGACTACATGTACCAGCGTGCTGCAACCGCCGCTCAGATCGGTGGTCGCATGGAAGAAGCCATCAACTTGTACCAACGAGCCGTGTCGACCGACGAAAACCACGCTGGCGCGTTGTTTGGTTTGGCACTCGAAAACGACCGCTTGGGCAACGACGACGAAGCCCTTCGTTTGTACGAGCGAGCCGCCAAGGCATTCCCAACCGGCATCGGTGCCCTGATCAACTTGGGCGTGATGTACGAAGACAACGGGCAATATGACAAGGCTCAGCTTTGCTACAAGCGAATCCTGGATTGCCACCCCGATCACCCTCGTACGCAGTTGTACATGAAGGACGCTTCGGCGACCGGCAACATGCTGTACGACGAAGAAGCCCAACGTCGAAACGATCGTTTGGCTCAAACGTTGAACATGCCCGTTGCAAACTTTGAACTCAGCGTTCGAAGCCGCAACTGCTTGCAGAAGATGGGCATCGAAACGATTGGCGATTTGACCCGCCACAGCGAACAAGAATTGCTTTCGAGCAAGAACTTCGGCGAAACCAGCTTGGTCGAAATTCGCGAGATGCTGTCGCAGAAGGGTTTGTCGCTCGGCCAGTTCGCCGGCGAAAAGAAATCCAACGATCCGCCCGTCGACACTTCGCACATGTCGCCCGACGAGCAAGCTTTGTTGGAGCGTCCCATCGCAGACCTCAACCTTTCCGTTCGTGCTCGCAAGTGCATGACTCGTTTGCAAATCAACTCCATCGGCGAGCTGATCCGCAAAACGGGTGATGACATGCTTGAGTGCAAGAACTTCGGTGTGACCAGTTTGAACGAAGTTCGTGAAAAGCTGGGCGACCTCGGATTGAAAATGCGGGGCGACTGACCCGCTTGTTTCAAGGCTGTTTTTGAATGAGCCGCACCGCGTTAGTGGCGGTTAACCAGACGCCAACCGGGGCTAACGCCCATCGGCTAATCGTTGTTATTCGGTATACAACTAAATCAACAGCTCGCTAAACGGCTCACGTTAAGAATCGAAAGTCGACTAAATCAACAGCCCGTTTCGCTATGAATTGATTGGCACCGATGGAGGTGCCCGGCGCGGTGTGTTCCATACGCCGCGCGGACCGGTCCGCACGCCTGGCTTCATGCCGGTGGGCACGCTTGGAACGGTCAAAGGCCTGACGATTGATCAAGTTGCCGCCACCGGTGCGGACATGATCCTCGGCAACACATACCACCTGCGATTACGACCCGGACACGAAACCGTGGCCGCTCTCGGTGGTTTGCACAAAATGTGTGGCTGGGATGGCCCGATCCTCACGGACTCGGGTGGATTCCAGGTCTTTTCGCTTGGTGCGATCAACAAAGTCAACGAGCATGCGGCGACGTTTCGTTCGCACATAGACGGTGCGAAAATCGAACTGACCCCGGAGCACTCGATCGAGATTCAGCAGGCTCTCGGCAGCGATGTCGCGATGGTGCTGGACCACGTCATCGCTTTGCCCGCACCGATGACACAGGTCGAAGACGCACTGGCGAGATCGATTCGTTGGGCGGCCCGTTGCCGTAACGCTGCTGACCGAGAGGACCAGGCTCTGTTTGCGATTGTGCAGGGCGGTTTGGATCGAACGCTCCGGCAACAGTGTGCTTCAGAATTGGCGGCGATGTCGTTTGAAGGCTACGCCGTTGGTGGTTTGTCGGTTGGTGAACCTCCCGAAGACATGTACACGACGACCGGATTCACGACGCCGCATTTGCCGGCGGACAAACCTCGGTATTTGATGGGCGTGGGCACGCCACGTGATCTGCTGGAGAACATTGCCCGCGGCATCGATTTGTTCGATTGTGTGATGCCGACACGCAACGGTCGGAATGCTCTCGCGTTCACCGACGAGGGGCCACTGAAGTTACGCAATGCGGTGCACAAACTTGACACTCGTCCGTTGATGGAAGATTGCCCGTGTTTGGCTTGCCGGCACAGTCGTGGCTATCTGCGCCATTTGTTTGTTGCGGGCGAGATGCTCGGACCCATCCTGCTGTCTCATCACAATCTGATGTACTACGGACGTCTGATGCAGGCAACGCGCGACGCGATCGAAGCGGGCGAGTTTGAGGCGTTCAAGAATGCCAAGCTTGCGGGCTGGGGACACGAACCGTTCTACGAGTCGGTCTAGCAGACCAAGTGCACGCCGGTTCCGGGCTCATCACCCGTACGATGGACTTCCAAGTCCGTCGGTCTCCAAGCAGTAGCCGGATCCGCCAATCACGACTCCTCGAGATCGTCGTTTCGCAGAACGCTATCGCCGGCCGACAGACTCCCGTCGGCCAGCTTTTGCTTGATCTTTTCGCGAGTTGCCATCAAACGTTCGGTGCGTTCTTCGTTCTTGGCTTCGCGACGTTTCAGTTTCGCGTAACGCTTTTGAATGCCCTTTTCGGCCGCTTCCAATTCTTCCAAGCGATGCTGCAAGTCCGATGGCAATTTGGCGGACTTCGAACCACCGGTGGTGTCGCCACCCAACGAGGTCATCACGCCCGAAAGCGACGCGTCACCGGATTCATCTTCGGCGAGATCTCCGAGTCGTTTTCGGCGAATCCAATCGGGAGAAACAAATATCCCGTTGGCTCCAATCATCATGATTCCAAACGTCATCATGCCAAGGAACAACGCGATTCCGCCGTGGACAGCAACGGCGAGAGCCAGCGTGATTCCCCGCGTCAATCGTGGCCAAATGATCGCACAGTAGAAAATTTCCCAGAACATCGTGATGTGCGACAACGCCGTGAAGACTCGCGGGAACCGTCCCAGGAATGTCATGTCGAGCGATTGATATTCGTAGTTGGCGACGGCGAACCATACCGCGGTCCCGTCCCACCAAAGTTCACCCCGAGCTTTCGCTATTCCGCCGAACAAATAGATCACACACAGATGAATCTGCAGCAGACGCGTTGCCACGTTGGCGGTGATGGTTTTCTTGTCCGCGGGGAACAACCATGCTTTCAAACCGGACAGCGTTTTCTCGCCGTCATCGGTCAATCGTCGTCGCAGTTTCGAGTCGATCGACCACACCGCTCCGCAGGGAGTGAAGACCAGGTACATCGCGCAGTACGTCACGATTTGGTCCAATCCGAAGAGGCTGCCAAGCAGTCGATGAATCACCATCAGTTGCAGGAACCATGCCAGAGGGCCGGTCACGCGAGTGAGGAAGCCGAGCATGAAGCAGGCGGTGACCAGAATCGTTACGATGTGGTTGAGCCACAGAACGGTCGCGTTGTCGACCAGCCAAAGATACGACCATGCCGCGGTTTGTTCGCCGAGCGTTCCGTCGTGCAATCGAGCACTGGTTTCGTTGTCGATCCAGGCTTCCGTGCCGATGAAGGATGAGAAGTCGGTCGCGAGAACCAAGTGCGAATACAACAGCATCGCTCCGGTCACGATTCGCAGCACGGCGAGCGTGTCGATGTGACGCGGTGTGAACCAGAATCGATCCCAGGCGTCGACCCACGACGCGGCGTACTGTTTGAAGGATTCGATCATCATGACGCGTCCTCCTGTGCATCGTCTGGTTGGTTGGCTTCGTCGATGGAGGTGTCGGTGTCAGTTTTGTTTTCGCCATCCGGGACGGGGACCGGTTCTGAATTCGACGGATCGATGGGAGTTGCGTTCTCGGCGTCCGGTTGAGGCAAGGCTTCGGCGGTACCGAGCAGCCCTTCCAACGTGATCGGAACGTCCGGCAATTCGACGTAGGCTCGTTCGTCAGTCAGCGATAAGTTCTCTCGGGTGAACAGAACGAAGTCAGGCAGTTGGTGTTCCAGACGCACGATCGCGACATCGGATTTGCCGGTCGACTCTAGGTGCCGGACCATCGAATCGAGAATGCGTTCGTAGCGTTTGCGTCCCAAGCGAAGCGTCTGCAATTCTTCAGGGCTGAGTTCGGGCCCGATCAGCTGACTGACCTCCAGTGGCAACGCGGGCTGGTACGAGTCATTCAGGAACTCGGCCAGCATGAAGTGCCGGTGATATTTCAGCCGGGGCCACTGGTCGTCGAGGTCGGGGAACACCTGAACGGTATTTCCGGCGTCGGAGGTCGCTCGAATCAGGTGACTGGGGCCGGGATCGGGAGCGAAAAAGGCATACCCGCGATCCATGTAAAACATTTGGGCGACGGGCGAAATCATCGACAGCAGCGTTCCGACCGATGGTGACAAACCGCGAGCCCCACGTGCTTGGAAAGCGAGCGGTGGCAAAACGATCGTCAGCAGCATTCCGATCAACAGGACGCTGATCAGAAATCGATTTCGGCGTGAAAGCGGCAATGAATCGGGTTGAGTCACTTGTGTTTGGTGGTCCCGGAGGGATTGGCAGTTGCGGAGTGATCGTCGTTGGTTGGCGGCGATTTGGCCGTTTTTTACGACGTGGTTCACACGGCGATACAGTGGAACGGATCGGGGGGACGCTTCGATTTTCGCCCAACCTTAATCCGTCCGCATCCCATGTACAGATGACGGCCTTCGCCAGGCACAACCGCTTTCATGACACGCCCACGCCCCAAATTGCTGGAAACGACCCCCGCGGGGCTGCATTGTCCCATCGGCGGATTTTATGTCGATCCCGTCCGACCGGTCGATCGCGCGGTGATCACTCACGGGCACAGCGATCACGCGAGGTGGGGGTGTCGGCACTATTTGTCAGCCAAACCCGGCGAACCGATTTTGCGAATGCGATTGGGCAATGAAGCTGAATTCGAATTCCTGGAATATGGCGAGCCCCGAACGATTGGCGGCGTCCACGTTTCGCTGCATCCGGCCGGGCACATGCTCGGTTCGGCTCAGGTGCGACTTGAGTATCGAGGCGAAGTCGCTGTCGTGACGGGAGACTACAAATTGCAATCGGATGCGACGTGTGCCGATTTCGAACCGGTGCGGTGCCACACGTTGGTGACGGAGTCGACCTTTGGATTGCCGATTTACCAGTGGCGTGAAGACGTTGAAATATTTGCCGACATCAATGATTGGTGGCGGACATCAGCGGAGGAAGGCAAATGCTGTTTGTTGTACGGTTACGCGGTCGGCAAGTCACAGCGATTGTTGTCCGGTTTGGATTCTTCCATTGGTCCGATCTACACGCACGGTGCGGTTGAAAAAGGCGTGCAGGCTTATCGTCAATCCGGAGTGGAATTGCCTGAGACGATGGCGGTGACACAGCGAATTGAAATGGCGGGCCAAGCCAACGACGCGAAATCCGAGGCGAACGAGTCCGCTGGAAAGTCGCCGAGGAAACGGTCTCACAAACGAACCGCGAAACTGGATTGGGCAGGTTCGATCGTCGTCGCGGTGCCGAGTGCTCACGGAACACCTTGGATGCGAAAGTTTGGATCCGTCAGCACGGCGATGGCCAGCGGTTGGATGGCGGTCCGAGGTGCCCGGCGACGTCGGGCTGTCGATCGCGGGTTTGTGCTGAGCGACCACGTGGATTGGTCGGGGTTGATGAACGCGATTGTTTGGAGCGAGGCCGAGGATATCTGGGTGACGCACGGCAGCACCGCCGTCGTCAGTCGCTTTTTGAATGAAGGTGGTTTGGCCGAACGTTTAGTCGCGGAGCGAAGAACCGATCGGCACCAGATCCGTGCTTGCGAAATTCCTTCCTACTGGGAAACCGCCACGGCCGACTCCGACGCGGACGATGACTGACGGATTTCGCAGTTTCACGTTGGTTCTGTTTCACGCGGCCGATGAGTCGCGTCGCCTGTTCCGCACACGAAGCGAAAAAAAATCGAGCGATTCTGAGCCACAAACCTCGCATCATCGCGATCCGTGGCAGAATTCATCTTGGTTTGGAGAGCCCAATTTAGGCATAAGCGTTTGATCGGCGCAAATCGTCTGGTCGCCGGCCTTCTCAATTGCTCTCTAATATCAGTCATCGAATGCGTCAGGATTCCCGACGATCGCTGTTGTTGTGGCCAATCACGGCATCCATCGCCGTCATCGCAACCACCACTTCGCCCTATCTTCTGCAGTCGACCGGTTTGTTCGACCCGGATGCGGTGTTCGCCAAATTCGGATTCGACCGATCCGTCGATACCGATTTGGCCGCGAAGCCTGATTCCGGTGAAACGTATTTGACGTCGGACGAAAGCGATCCAGTCTGGGATGCTGCTCCGAACAATCCGCCAAACGATTTTCTGTCGACCACTTCGCACGGTTTTGGGGCACCGGAACCGCTGACGCCGCTCAATCAAGCGGACGTGAAATCACCGGAAACGCCCGCCGAAGATGCTCATCGTCCTGACCGTGGCGGTCGAGGATTGTCCTTGCCCGAGCGTTTGGCCGACGATGCGTCGGAGTCTCCCGGTGTGCTTCAAGCCCCGGTGATTGACCTCGAAACTGAGCTGGCTGGATTCTCTGAAACCCTGGAACTGGAACCTGCGCTCGAACACATTGCCGCCGCGGTGCCCGCCTCGTTGTCTCCCGGGTTGGATGACCCAACGACGAAGCAATCTGAATCGGTCTCACTGCCCACTGAGATGTTCCACACAGAATCGCCAGACGCGGACGACGAATCCGATTCGTTGATTCCCGAATCGGTTGCGGTCCTCGCAAAGCCAAGCGTGCGAGCCGAGGATGTTCCCCAGTTGAATCTGGATCTGCCTCGCTTTGTTCGTCCACCAGTCGTCTCGCCCGCCGAAAACGCAAGTGCGGCGAAAACTCACCATGCGACCGGTTGGCCACTTCCGAAGCAATTGCGATTGGAATTGTCGGAGTTGTCCTCTCACGCGAATTTGGCGTTGGATTCCAATGAAGAGCTAAGCGACGTGTTGTTGACATCGGTCGATATCGAGCGAACCGATTTGAAGACCGCTCACGACGAAATGCTGCGAACCGGAAACCTGCAAAATGGTTCCGCATCTTCCGCCGAAGCGATGCGTCGTCAGGCGACGTCGATCGTCATGGGACGCTGGGCGGAGGAAGTCGACGAACGACTGAGCCAACTTCGCCAGCTCGCTCGATTGGGCGAACAAGACGCCGGGCCGATTCTGCGTGAGCTATCGTCGTTGGCCGCTGCCGGATTGCAGTTGGCCGAACGAGCTCCCGAACGCGATCAACAAGTGCGTTGGTTGCAGGCGTCTCATTCGCTATCGCGTCGCACGAGTGTGTGGGCATCGATTTGGCAATTGGCTCGCGGACACGCCGGTTCATTCGAACCGTCCGGCACGTTGCCAAACGAAACGCTGACACTGCACAGTCAAAACAAGGTGCACGAACGGTTTGATGTGCACCAACTGATTCGCGATGTCCGCGAAAGATTGCCTGAGACTGGTGATCCAAATGGTTGGACGACCTTCTTGTTGCTCGACAAAATTCAAACGCTCGCGTCTTCGGATGACATGGACGAGCGTGCCCTGACGGCCCAGCGATATCTTTCGCGTATCACTTCGAAGCGATTGGCACCCGAGCACGAAGAATGGTTGAGCCAGTCGGCGCTTCAGCAATTGACCGAAGCCATGAAGACATGGAGTGCGATCCCAATTGACTATGTCGCGTTGCTGCAAGATCTGGAACGAGCCGAAGCGGACGCGATCGATTTAGCGGCTGTGAAGGTGACCAATGCGTTTCAGTCGCTGCGGTTTTCAGACGACGCTCACGCGGCACGAGTCGCCAAGGCAATTGATCTGAACTACCGCAATGCGAATGTTCGAACCGCGATCTCGGCCAAATTGATCGAGCGATTGATTCCATCGGTTCCCGATCGCACGTCTCCAATCGCGACCCAAGTTGCCGGAACGCCCGTGCGAGGAACCAGCAACGTCAGCACCGCAATGGATCTGCGTTTGAATCCGGTGCCCGGGCAATGGAGCATTGACTTGTTGACGCGAGGCGATGTGTCGACACGCAGCTACGCTCATCAAAGTGGTGTGACCGTTCATGCCAATGGTTGGGCCGAGTTTGACGCGTCGACTCCGATCCGGATCACGCCGGACGGTTTGACCGTTGGCGGCACCGAAGTCCAGGTCAACGCCGACAACCGATTGCAACGCGTGGATTCGAAGGTCAACGAGTGGCCGCTGATCGGATCGTTGGTGCGTGGCATCGCGGTAAAGAAATACGAAGACACCAAGTCGCTGGCCAATCAACGAACACGCCAACAAATTCGAGATGAAGTCACCACGCAGACTCAGTCGGAATTGGGGACTCAAACGTCGAAGGCGGAAGAGAAGTGGGACGACCTCGTGCTCGGACCGCTGGGGCGTTTGGAGTTGTCACCAACCGTGATCGATTTGGAGACCACGTCGGAACGATTGATCGCTCGATATCGTTTGGCGGGCGATTGGCAACTCGCCGCTCACACGCCTCGACCACGCGCGTGGAATGATAGTTGGTTGAGTTTGCAAATGCACCAATCAGCGATCAACAACACGTTGGAACAAATCCTTCCTCGTGGCGAAGTCAAAACGTTCGATCAGCTTTACACCGATACGTTTGCTTTGTTTGGCAAAGAAGGTGCGACGCTACCCGAGGAGGTTCCCGGTGATGCTGAAATCGCATTCTCACCGACTCGGCCGATGACGATTGAAATTGAAGACGGCAAGATGTGGTTGACGCTTCGTGTGGTTCGATTGAGCCAACCGGGCAGTCCCAAGCTGACTCGATTCATCGTCCGCGCAGCGTACAAGCCCGAGATCGACGGTCGCAACGCGAGGTTGGTTCGAGACGGGCACCTGCGAGTCAGCGGGCCAGGGATGTCGATGCGACAGCGACTGCCGATCCGAGCGGTCTTCAACAAAGTGTTGGCGGAAGATCGAGTGATTCCGTTGACGACGCCTAAGTTGATCGAGCATCCTGCGATGCAAGATTTGGTTGTCAGCCAGTTGGAACTTCGTGACGGATGGTTGGCTCTGGCATTGAGCCCCGAAGCCGCACCAAGCGTCGCCAATCGCTCGCAAGCCAACAACCGCTGAGCGTCAAAACGCCCCGCCAAGTATCACACCGATTCGAAACGAATCCCTGTGCTCCTGAGGCCCTGAGCCCCTTTCCACTCCCCCCACTACATCATCTGCATGTAGCAGGCGGCGAAGAGGACGGAGTGGGCGATCAAGCAGAGTGCGGCGCCGACGAGCCGGGACGAGAACATTCCGAGAATGGAAAGGCCGCATCCAAGTCCCGTGACCAGGATGCCGCCGGCCGGGAACAATTGCCAGCAGGCGACCGAGAACACCAGCACGATCAACGCCGCGATGACGCTGGCCTGCAGGATGCCGGACTCGGGCACCCAAACTTCTTCTTGGTGAAACGCCATTGTCGCGGCGATGACGGGGCGATCGGTTCCGGCCGCGAAGGGGCTGCCTCGCCGGATCGGGCTCGGTTCGGCGTCAGCGGAGACAACGTTTCCGGTTTGCGGATCCGATGCCGCATCGGAAACGGATTGATCCGGTGGAGTCGGCGAAGGGTTCGGTTCACTCATTGAAACGGCGACTTCGGGATGGAGACCAAGAAGTTTGACAGGCAAATATTCGGTTGGAATGCCAGATGCTGGACGGTTAATCCTTGTCCATCTTTCCAAGCCCCAGTTATTCTATACATACCGCTCGCCGCCGCCCAATGAGGTCTTTTATCAGCACTATGTCGTCGCCAATCGCTTCCCCCTCTCGCTCGTTTTCCCGTTCTTTGCGTCGGTCGCGGCGTCCGTCTCCTTTTTGTCGCTGGGCAATTGGGCTTGGCCTGATCGTCGGCGCGATGCCGGTGTCCGCCGTTCTGAGTGGCACCGATTTGGTCGGCTCGGTGAGTGCTGACGAGCCAGCCGCCGCGGCGGTGACGAACACCAAACCCGAGGCTCTTGAGCCGGATATCGCTGAGGCGTCGGAAGAAGCGTCTCAGGCGATGGCGGGATTCAAAATCCCCGAAGGCTGGGAAATCAAACTTTTCGCGGCCGAACCCCAAGTCGCCAACATCGTCGCGTTCGCAGTGGATTCGAAGGGCCGAGTCTACGTGTGCGAAAGCTATCGGCAGAATCGCGGTGTGACGGACAACCGAGGCCACGACGACGAATGGTTGCTGGCCGATTTATCGGCGGAGACAGTTCAAGACCGAATTGATTACCACAAACGGTTGCTCGGCGAAGCGGCGATCACCTACGCCCAACATGACGATCGGATCCGCCGTCTGACCGACGCCGATGGCGATGGTGTGGCGGATGAGTCCACCGTGGTGGCCGATGGCTTCAACGGTTTGGAAGAAGGAACCGGTGCGGGCGTTCTGATCAACGGTTCAGACATCTATTACACCTGCATCCCCAAACTGTGGAAATTGACCGACGCGGATGACGACGGCGTCGCGGAAGATTCGCAAGTTTTGTCGGATGGTTATGGCGTCCGAGTCGCTTTCCGTGGTCACGACATGCACGGGCTGATTCGCGGCTACGACGGTCGTCTGTATTTCTCGATCGGAGACCGTGGTTACCACGTGACGACCCCCGAAGGAAAACTGTTGTCCAACCCAGCCGTCGGCGCGGTGTTCCGTTGCGAGATGGACGGCAGCCAGTTGGAAGTTTATTGCAACGGTTTGCGAAACCCACAGGAGCTGGCTTTCAACGACATCGGTGACTGGTTCACCGTCGACAACAACTCGGACAGCGGCGACAAAGCCCGTTTGGTTCATCTGTTGGAAGGTGGCGACACCGGATGGCGAATGCACTACCAGTACTTGCCCGATCGCGGACCGTTCAATCGCTTGAAGATTTGGGAGCCACACCACAACGAACAACCGGCTCACCTTGTTCCGCCGATCATCAACTTCACCGACGGCCCATCGGGACTCGCGTTTTATCCGGGCACTGGGTTCGGCGAACAACTCGACAATCAATTCTTGATTTGTGATTTTCGAGGTGGTCCGTCCAACAGCGGCATCCGTTCGTTCTCGGTCGATCCCGATGGCGCTTTCTACAAGATGGGTGCAAACGACCAACCGATTTGGAACATCCTCGCGACCGACGTCGCATTCACTCCTTCGGGTGAGCTCTTGGTCAGCGACTGGGTCGACGGCTGGGATGGATTGGGCAAAGGTCGTTTGTACACATTGAGTGACCCGGCTCAGCAAGACACCGACATTGTGTCCGAGGTCCAGGAACTGCTCAGTGGCGAGATAACCGCCGCATCGGTGGAAGATCTGACCAAGCAACTTCACCACATCGATCGTCGCGTGCGTTTGAATGCTCAGTGGGAACTGGCCAGTCGCGGCGAAACACAACCATTGATCGACATTGCATCAGCGACCGACTTGGACGCTCGTATTCGTTTGCACGGTATCTGGGGATGCGAGCACGCGGTGCGTTTGGATGCTTCAAAAGCATCGGATGTGTTGGCTGCGAACCGTGGTTGGTTGACGGATTCCGATCCGATCATTCGCGCCGCCGCATGTGCTTTGGCCGGCGATCGGAACGATGCCGAATCAATCGCGAAGATCAGCGAGTTGCTGTCTGACAAATCGGCTCGCGTGAAATACTTCGCGGCGATGTCGTTGTCCGAATTGTTGACTTCCGAAACCGGCAATGCTGCCACCAATCAGCAAGCGTTTGGCATTGTCCTGCAGATCCTGGCTGAGAACGACAACGTTGACCCCGCCCTTCGCCACGCGTGCACTTATTTCCTGCGACGCGTTGCAGCGGAAGAAATGCTGGCGGGACTGGCAAAACACAACAGCGTTCCGGTTCGCCGTGCGGCAATCGCTGCTCTGCGTGGTCAAGGCAGTGAGAAGGTGACGGCATTTTTGTCCGACGCCAGTTCGTTGGTGTTGGCGGAAGCCGCGATGGCGATTCACGATCGACCGATCCCGGCAGGCGTGGACGAATTAGCGAATTTGATTTCGGTTGCGGATCTGCCGCTTAATTCGGAGGCGTTGCTGCGTCGCGTGCTGGCGGCCAATTATCGGATCGGTACGGCCGAGGCTGCCGCAGCACTGGCGTCGTTCGCTGCGTCGGGTGAAAAGCCGACATGGGCTCGGATCGAAGCAATCGACATGTTGGCCAATTGGGCCAGCCCAGATCCGAGAGACCGAGTCACGAACGAATATCGGCCGCTGGAAAGCCGCCCCGAAATTATCGCTCGCGAAGCGTTGGCCAAACACATCGAAGTCTTGATGATCACCGACCAAACCGTTCGTGAAAAAGCGATCGATGTCGGATCCAAACTTGGGATCAAGAAGATTGCTCCGCAGTTGATCGCCCGGACCAATGACGCTCAATCGCGACCCGCGTCACGTGCGTCGGCTTTGACCGCATTGGCTCGTTTGCAACCCGCGCAAGCGGTTCAGATTGCTCGGGCGATTGATCTCGAACAACCGACTCAGTTGGTCACCGCCGCACTTTCTGTTTTGGGCAAACACGACGGCCCCGCTTCCGTCGATCGCTTCATTGCCGCGACGGCGACGGAAAGCCAACTTGTTCGCGGATTGGCTTGGGACTTGTTGGCCGACGTCGAGTCGAAAGAGGCTCTCGAGCATATCATCAAAGGCGTGAACGCTTACCTCGAAAATGATCTTCCGGCCGATGTTCAATTGAACCTCGTCGAAGCCGCCACGAAACGTTTGCCTGAGGAATGGAACGCGAAGATCGCCGCTCACCGAGAGCAGTTGGCGACGACGGAACCCTTGGCGAAGTGGATGGATTCGCTGCACGGCGGCGATCCAGACAAGGGAGCGAAGTTGTTCTTCGGCAAGACCGAACTTTCGTGCGTGCGTTGCCACAAAGTGGATCGCGCGGGCGGTGAAGTTGGTCCGGCCCTGACGACAATCGGCAAAACCCGAGATCGCCGGACGTTGCTGGAAGCGATTGCTTTGCCCGACGCGAAGATCGCCGAAGGGTTCGAAACGGCCGTGATCGCGGATGAAGACGGACAAGTCTTCACCGGGATTGTGGGAATGGAAACCGACGATGTGATTGAACTGATCGCCGCTGATGGTTCGCGGGCTCGGATCGACAAGGACTACATCATCGCACGAAAGAAAGGCAAGTCATCGATGCCGGCCGGTTTGACCGAGCAGATGACCGCTCGCGAATTGCGTGATCTGGTTGCCTATCTGGCTAGCCTTCAAGTCGACCCAAGGGCCGGTGAAGAAGAAGGCCACGAATAGCCGGCAAGCAATCCCATCGTGAATTGAGATAGAATTGGCACCGAGGAGCAAAAGTTCCTCGGTGCTTTTCTTTTTTCAAACGGAGCTCGCGATGAAGACTTGGCTTGGAATGTTCGCAATTCTGGCTGTTGCCGTGTCGTCTGCAACCGGAGCGGAACCACTGCCGCCGGAAGGTTGCTCGCGAATCAAACTGACATTTGTGTTGCCTCCCGAACTCCCGCAGAAACCCAATCAAACGATGACCAACGTCGGCGGATTGGTTCTTCCGATGGAATCCATTCGGCCGGTTTCAATCTTCATCGATGGCCAGTTCACGGGACACACGCTGGCATCGCCGTATGCTCCCATGCGGCCAGACATCCATTTGACAGCGGGTGAGCACGAGTTTGATTTCAAGTGCGATGGCTTTGCACCTGTGAAAATAAAACTGACGGTTTTGGCGAATCAATGCACTCAGTATTTGATTGTGAAAATGACTGAAGCGTCGAACGAGAAAACGGCGGTTTCCAAAACGAAGACGAAGGCGAAAACGCACGTCGTCGGCAGAGACATCTTCGAGGAAGAGAACGTGAAGTGAATTCAATCCACTCGAACGTACAAGGACCGGTTCCATGAGCGTTGTCACCACATTGAATTTTGGTGGGCGTACGGAAGAGGCGGTGGAGCATTACCGTGAGGTGCTCAATGCGAACGTGTTGATGTTGATGCGTTTTCACGAATGTCCCGACTCGTCGTTTTCAAAGCCCGGGTTCGAGGACAAAGTCTTTCACGCGACCATCCGTATTGGTTCGACGGAGGTGATGGCCAGTGACGTCGGCTGCGATGAACCCAGTGTCGAGACCCATTTCGCCGGTTTCGCGTTCGCCGTTCGAGCCAATTCCATTGCAGATGCCGAGCGTCACTTCACTGGTTTGAGCGAACAGGGCGAGGTCATCGTTCCGCTTTCGGAAACCTTTTTCGCGACGCGTTACGGAATTGTGAAAGATCGATTCGGTGTGTCCTGGAAAATCACCGTTCCGGGCGAAAAAGAGTAGACCATTTGTCTTCAATGTTCCGCCGGTTGGTGCTTTCCGCCGGGCTCGTTTTGCGATGTGCGACGTTCTACCTCTTTCGACGAGCGTCAACGACTCGGCGACGATTTTGGGCCGGACGTCTCGCTTTGTTCCAAAGCATCGGCTGGGGGGCCATGTGTGACATGGCCTACGGTTGATCTTGGAAGACGCCTCGATTGAGATCAGGGTTTGTCTTGGAGGGCTCGCTTCAGGGCTTCTTCTCGCGACGTGAGTTTGCCGTCGAGTTGATCGTCGCGAATCGATCGCAAGATGGATTTGAATCCGGGACCGGGACGCATTCCGTTGGCGATCAAGTCGGCACCGGTGACCAAGGGTTGCGGATTGAGTTCGTCGGGATCTCCCGACAAGGCTCTCGCGGCGCGAGCGACACCGCGTGATTTTGGTGCCAAAGCGCGAGCGGTCGCGACGATGATTTTCGCGTCTTCCTCAATCAGGATTGGCTGCAGTCGCGACCACCGCAAACCGTCGCACTGGGTGATCGTTTCGGCGTGAGTCAATGCTGCTTCGATCGCACGCCGTTCAGCGACGGAAAGCTTCCAGTCATTGAAGATGAATCGCAGGCATTGGATGGAATCGCCGGGCAAGTGAAAAAGGGCGAGCGCCATGGCAACTTCGAAAGAGCGATGTTTCGTCGCTTGGACGGCTCGCGAATATTCCGTCCAATTCATCGAACGCAATTGGGGCCAAATATGCAGCGACAGTCCGGTGTCTACCAGTGTCTCCAATCCGAAATCGCTTGCCGACGACGTCATCACGCGTCGCATTTCCGCGCCGATGCGTTCGCCGCTGACGACGCTGATGTCGCTAGCGTGGTTCTGAATCGCGGCAAAAGTTTTGTACTCGATCGAAAAACCGAGAGTTGTCGCAAAGCGAACCGCTCGAAGCATTCGGAGTTTGTCTTCTTCGAAACGCTGCGTCGCCTTGCCGATCGTTCGCAGGTGGCCTTTTTCGAGATCTTCCATGCCGCCGACGTAGTCGACCACTTTGGACTCGAACAAGTCGTAGAACATCCCGTTGATGGTAAAGTCGCGTCGCATGGCGTCGGCTTCCGCATCGCCGTAAGTCACGCTGTCAGGCCGACGCCCGTCGGAGTAATTGCCGTCGGCGCGGAACGTCGCCACTTCGGTCGGCATCAGTTTGGTCGAAGAATCGTCCGTCGAGGCGGATCGCGGTGGCAGCACGCCGATCACGCCGAAGGATTCTCCGAACGCCAGCGTGCTGCGTTTACCGAAAACTTCGCGAACGGATTCGGGCGTCGCATCGGTCGCGACGTCGAAGTCCTTGGGTTTTCGACCCAGCAATGCGTCACGGACGCAGCCTCCGGCCAAGACAGCGACGAATCCGGCGTCTTTCAATTCAGTGATGATGCGAACCGCTTCGGCGGCTTCGGGCGAATTCAGAATTTCGGTCGGGAAGTCAGGCATCGAACAGCGGGGATCGGACAATGGGAGGTCGAGGATCGTGGGGCGACGATTTGACGGAGCGTCGTTCCGCCCGAGTTTCGAAAAGACGCTACCATACCGAAACGATTGATTCTGCCGATCATCGTCGGTCCATCCCATTTTCTCGCACGTTTGAATTTTCCGTTGTCCGCTGATTCCGCTTCTTCGCCCGACCGATTCTCTGATGCGGAATTGGTCGCATTCTTGGATGAGCAACTCGAGCCCTCGCGGTCGTCCGAGATCGAGCAGGCGGTGCGCGAGGACGAAAAACTGCGTCAGCGGCTGATTCAGTTGCGAGGCCAAGATGTTGCCGGATTGCACACAATTGGTGCGATTTGGCGTCGTCAGCGGCTGTCGTGTCCCGACCGATCGACGCTGCAGGCGTACGTCGCCAATCAGCTGGACGCCGAGATGGCGGACTACGTTTTGTTTCATTTGACTGAAATCGGATGCCGCGTTTGTCGGGCCAATTTCGATGATTTGAACCAAGAACTCGCTCGCGGGCGCTCCGCCGAAGAAGCCGCGACACGGCGTCGGCGATTGTTCCAAACCAGTGCCGGGCATCTGCGCCGCCAGGACTGACCACCGGGATGTTTGGTGAGCGTGTCGATCTGGTGACAGCGCGACGTGCCGCGACCAAGCCCCAAACGGTGCGAAAACCCCGTGATTTTGCCGGTTTCAGACGTCTTGACTGATTGACCTAACTACGTGTGCCAAATACGCTTTGCGGCCAAACGTTCTTTTGATTTCCAAACCCCACACAGGGATTGACAGCGACGATGGCAAAAAAAGACAAGATGGTTTACTACTTCGGCAAAACAAAGACCGAAGGAAAAGGCGGAAGCAAAGCCATCCTGGGCGGTAAAGGCCTGAACTTGGCCGAAATGACTTCCATCGGACTGCCGGTCCCTCCCGGGTTCACGATCACCACCGAAGTCTGCGATGGCTACTACAAAGCCGGCAAGAAACTTCCCAAGGGATTGATGGACGAAATTCAGGACGCCGTCAAAATCCTGGAAAAGGAACTCGGCAAGAACTTCGGCGACAATGAAAACCCATTGCTCGTTAGCGTCCGTTCCGGTGCTGCCGTCTCGATGCCCGGGATGATGAACACCATTTTGAACCTCGGTCTGAATGACGAAGCAACCGAAGGTTTGGCCAAGGCGACCAAGAACGAGCGTTTCGCTTACGACGCTTATCGCCGCCTGATCAACATGTACGGCGACGTCGTCATGGGACTGCACCACGAGCAGTTCGAAGCTGCCTTTGACAAGGTCAAGAAAAAACACAACGTCACCGAAGACACCGAAGTTCCCGCCGAAGGTTTGCGTGAACTTTGCGAAGCCTACAAAGAGGTCTACAAAAAAGGCACCGGCGAAGACTTCCCACAAGACCCGATCAAGCAACTTCAGTTGGCCATCGAAGCCGTCTTCGGTTCATGGAACGCTGACCGAGCGATCAGCTATCGCCGCATCGAATCGGCCAAGGGCAACACCGAGATCAACAACTTGATCGGTACCGCCGTGAACGTCCAAGCCATGGTTTATGGCAACATGGGCGACGACTCCGGAACGGGCGTTGGTTTCACCCGTGACCCCAACACCGGACAAAACAAGTTCTACGGTGAGTTCCTGATCAACGCTCAGGGCGAAGACGTTGTCGCTGGTATTCGTACCCCACAACCAGTCGCTCAAATGGCGAAGTGGGACAAAGCGGCTCATAAGGAGCTGATGGAAATCAAGAAGAAACTTGAGGACCACTACACCGACATGCAGGACATCGAGTTCACGATTGAGCGTGGCAAGTTGTTCATGTTGCAAACTCGAAACGGCAAACGAAACGGCATCGCGGCCGTGAAGATCGCTTGCGACATGGTCAAAGAAGGTTTGATCACCGAGAAGGAAGCTGTCCTTCGCGTTCCTGCATCGGACCTGACTCACTGCTTGTTGCCATCGTTCAAACCCACCGCTCGCAACGCGGCTGACGTGTTGTGCCGTGGTCTCAACGCATCGCCAGGTGCCGCGGTTGGTAAGTTGGCTTTCACCGCGACGGAAGCTCGTGAGCGTTTCGAAGCCGGCGAAGACGTAATCCTCGTTCGCCGCGAAACCAGCCCCGAAGATGTCGAAGGCATGTCGGCTGCGGTTGGTATCTTGACCAGCACCGGTGGAGCAACCAGCCACGCTGCTGTGGTTGCTCGCGGTTGGGGCAAGTGCTGCGTCGCTGGTGCCAGCGAAGTGGAAATCAACGAAAAGGGCAAGACGATCACGGTCGGCGGACGCAAGTTCACCGCCAAGGACACGATCAGCCTGGACGGCACGACCGGCGAAGTGATGGCTGGCGAAGTCGAAACCCAAGAGCCCAAGTTGTCCGGCGATTTCGCCAAGTTGATGAAGTGGGCCGACGAGTACCGTCGTCTTTCGATCCGCACCAACGCGGATTCGCCCGCCGACAGCAAGCGTGCTCGTGACTTCGGTGCCGAAGGCATCGGACTGTGCCGCACCGAGCACATGTTCTTCGAAGCTGATCGCATCATTCACATGCGTGCAATGATTTTGGCCGAAGACGAAGATGCACGTCGTGCCGCACTGAAGAAGTTGTTGCCGTTCCAACGCAAAGACTTCGAAGGCATCTTCAAAGCGATGAAGGGTTGCCCAGTGACCGTGCGATTGCTCGATCCACCATTGCACGAGTTCTTGCCTCACGAGGCAGCTGCTCAAAAGCAAATGGCAGAAGAGTTGGGCGTCAAACCTGCGGAAATCAAAAAGCGTGGTGCGGCTCTGCACGAGTCCAACCCAATGCTTGGTCACCGTGGTTGCCGTCTCAGCGTGACGTACCCCGAAATCCTGGAAATGCAGGTTCAAGCGATCGTCGAAGCAGCCATCAGCTGTGCCAAGAAGAAGATCGACGCTCAGCCTGAGATCATGATCCCATTGGTCGGTACCGCCGCTGAACTTCGTATCTTGCGTGAAAAGGTCGAAGAAACGATCGAAGCCACCAAGACCGCCAAGAAGTTCGAAGGCGAGCTGAACATCTTGATCGGTACTATGATCGAGATTCCTCGTGCTTGTTTGACCGCAGACGAAGTTGCCGAGTACGCCGACTTCTTCAGCTTCGGTACAAACGACTTGACCCAAATGACGTTCGGTTATTCCCGCGATGACGTCGGCGGATTCCTGCCCGATTACATCGAGGCAAAGATCGTTCCCGTTGACCCATTCCAATCGCTGGACACCAGCGGCGTTGGACAGTTGGTTGAAATGGGCGTCACCAAGGGCCGCAGCATCAAGAAGAAGCTGAAGGTCGGTATCTGTGGCGAACACGGTGGTGACCCAGCCTCGATCGATTTCTGCAACTCGGTTGGACTGGACTACGTTTCGTGCAGCCCGTTCCGCGTGCCAATCGCACGTTTGGCCGCTGCTCAAGCTGCTTTGAAAGCGTAGTGAATCGAGCCAAACTGGCACCATTCCACGAATGATTGATAGGCCGCGAGACCGGAGAAGCCCTCCGCCTCGCGGCCTTTTTTTTGTGCGTTGGCAGCAGGCCAGGTCATGACTTGGGATCGACGCCGATGCTGTGGAAGAACGCGAGTCGTGACATTAAAACACAAGAGGGCAATCACTCGTCTGGTCACCATTGCCAGGTGGAACCTGGCCTACCGGGGTCGCTAAAATCCCGACGTCGTCCACGTAGGCCATGTCCCACATGGCGTTGTTGAAATGCCGTGACAATCGACACTCGCAAAGGAGCATCGGTTGGTGTGCTGGCCTCGCTTCTTTCGAAGCATCGGCTCGATACGCCAGGTGGAACCTGGCCTACAGCTGGTCACCATTGCCAGGTGGAACCTGGCCTACTGGCTTCGTTACCATAGTCCACGTAGGCCATGTCCCACATGGCATTGGTTGAAATGTCGTGACAACCGACACTCGCGAAGGAGCGTTGGTTAGTGTGCTCGCCTCGCTTCTTTCGAAGCATCGGCTCGATCGCCAGGTGGAACCTGGCCTACGGCAATTGTTCGACGGTGCTGCGTTACCGGGTTCGCTATAATCCCGACGTCGTCCACGTAGGCCATGTCTCACATGGCATTGGTGAAATGCCGTCACAATCGACACTCGCGAAGGAGCGTCGGTTGGTGTGCTGGCCTCGCTTCTTTCGAATCATCGGCTCGATCGCCAGGTGGAACCTGGCCTACAGCTGGTCACCATTGCTAGGTGGAACCTGGCCTACTGGCTTCGTTACCATAGAATTGATGATGGTGACCAAGCACGGACGCCGGCCAACAACTCTCCATCCCAACCAGTCTGCCACATGCCACTCCGCCGAGTCCTATTGATGGCCAGTTCGATGCGTGGCGGCGGAAGCGAACTGCAAACCGCGATGTTGGCTCGGCACCTGGATCGCGAACGGTTCGACGTGCATTTGTATTTGACACAGGCGGTCGGTGATCTGCTGAGCACCATTCCGGATGATGTCACGATTCATCATCCGCCCGAATCCTTTCCGCCGCGAATGTTGGATCGAATTCCCGGTGGGATGCTGAAACGACAGGCCGAATGGTTTCGCGATCTCGTTCAGCGGGCTGAAGTGGATGTGATCTACGATCGGACGTTCCACATGACGCTGATCGCCGGTCATCCGATCGTCCATCGCGGATCGGCGACAAATCGTTGTCCGCGTGTTTCGACGATCGTTAGTCCTCCTGATGTGGCATTGCCGCTGGTCGAGAAGCGATTCGTGTGGTTGAAACGTCAACGGCTCGCTCAGGCGTACCGGCGGAGTGCGGCGGTGGTCACGGTCAGCGAAGCGGCACGCCAATCCGCGATTCGGTATTACGGATTGCCCGAATCGCTCGTGAAGACCATTCGCAATCCGATCGATTTGGATGCGATTCGCGATGCGGCGGGCGCGGACCCGCCCGGTCGAGAACCGGAGGATTCGCTGCGATTGGTCGTCGTTGGACGAATGACGGAAGAAAAAGGTCACGCGACGCTGCTCAGTGCGATCGGCATTTTGGCCGAGAACTGGCCAGAGCAGTTGCCGACGCTTCATTTTCGATTGATTGGAGACGGGCCGCTTCGCGGTAAGCTCGAATCTCGATGGAAAGACATGGTGTTGGCGGCTGGGCCGAAGGATGCGATTCACCGAGTCGAGTTCGCCGGTGCGATCCAGCCCGCATGTTCTGAAATCGCCGCGGCGGACGGATTGGTCCTGCCTTCGCATTTTGAGGGGCTGCCGAATGTGGTCCTGGAAGCATTCGCGTTGCAGACCCCGGTCATCGCGACTCGGGCCGGGGGAGCGGTCGAGTTGCAGAGATCGCCCGACGAGCCGACGTGTCACTGGGCCGATCCAGGCGACCCAGCTTCATTAGCAACTGCCATCCGCGAATTCGCCGAACAGGCTGACCAGAGGAAGCTGCACATTGCCAATGCGGACCGGTTGATTCGCGAAAATCACGATTTGCGATCGGCGATCGACCAGATCAGCGATCTCTTGGGGCGGGTTGGAGCGTAGGACAACGGCACTTCGACGATCGTTGAACGCCCAGACGTCGAGCTGGTTCATCTCGCGTTGTGCTCATTCCCCGCTGGTGCGATTTCACCACGAGGCCTGGCCCTCATCTGTAGCGGGGGATGAACACACACGAATCGCCGTGCGGACCCTCACAATCGCTACACTTTCCTTCGAATTGGAGGGTGTCGTCAATTGCGACGGGTTTCAGGCAATTTTGTTGACACTCATTTTTGGGCGTAACTATACTTTGGAATGAAATTCCCGACCTCTTTTCTCCATCCGGAACCGACCACCCATGACCCTACTCGGGAAATCCTTTTCGGTCATAATCCTGCTTCTCAGCGGGGTTTTCATGGTACTGGCACTCGCCGTCAACGCGTCCCATCGCAACTGGCGTGACGTCGTGCTCGGACCCACGGGTTTGAAGGCCCAGATCGAAACCATCGCTCGCACCAACGAACAACTTCGTGATTCAAGGGCACGCACGCAAGCGTCCTTGGATCGCGAACAAGCCGCTCGTCGGACCGCTTTGGCAGCTCTGCAAACTCAGCTGGATCAGTTGGAGTCGCAGTTGCGAGAGAGTGAGTCGACTGTACAGCAGTTGCAGGCCAAGAGCACTGAATTGGCTCAGACCGACCGGGCTCGTGCGGAAGAGTTGGAGAAAATGACGGCAGACAATGCTCGTTTGCGAGAGCAAATCCGCACCGAGCAACAAGATCGCGACACCTTGTTCGCCCGCACGTTGGAATTGACCGACCAAATGAACAGCCTTCGCGGCGTGGTTCAATTGCAACAAGATCGCAACGATCAATTGCATACTCAGGTGACGCGATACAAAGAAGTCGTCGACGCCGCCGGCTTGAACATGAACGATCCGCTCGATGGTGCTCCGCCGGAACGCAACGGCACCGTGCTGGTGGTCAATCGTCCTCGCAAGTTGGTCGAAGTCTCGATCGGCTACGACGATGGTCTTCGCAACGGTCACTTCTTGGAAGTCACCCGTGGCGGCCGCTATGTGACTCGTTTGAAAGTGCGTGAGACGGAACCCGATCGTGCGGTTGCCGAAATCATGCGGGACTACAGCGAAGGCGTAGTGGAGGAGGGCGATCGTGTCGACACTTCCATCGAATGATGCACCCACGGGCAAGCAACCACCGAGTGTTTATACGGTGATGTTGTTGCTGGCGATGTTGTTCATGTTGATCGCGGTCATCGCGATGTTCGTGGAACTGAATCGCTGGGGACCCGACTACTACAAAACCAACACGGCGCGTCCAACCGTGATGCTGACAACGAACAGTCCCTTGATTGGCTGAGACTTCGCAGCAAGAAATTGAGTCCTCGCACCCAGACCTTCGTGTCTGGGTGTTCTCGTTTCTGCTTGACTCATAGCCGTGCCCGCTCAACCGAACCGGTTGCGGCAAGTTGACGTTGTCTGCGGCGGAAACGAGAGACGACTACTGCTCGCCGGTCGATTCAGCGGATTTGACGTCGGTTATGGCCGTCGATCCGGTGATCACCTCTAGCAAACGGTGAGTCAGTTTTGGCGACTTTTGGCTCTTCGATTGAGAGACATCGGTCGGCCAATGCGTGATGGCTGCGGCACCGCCAAGTGGTGATTCGTCAAAACGAATGGTGCCTCCACAGGAAAGCACCAATTTGCGGACCATGGCCAAACCCATTCCGCCTTTGCCGCTCGCACGGTCGCTCTTCAATGTTTCGAACATCCGGAACACTCGTTCACGGTGTTCCTCCGGGATTCCTTGCCCATCGTCTTCCACAATGACTTCCGCGGTCCCGTCTTCGTTTATGCCACCTCGGATGACGATCGTCCCCGAAGGGCCGGGATGGTGTTTGATTGCGTTGTCGATCAGGTTCACCATCACTCGCATCACCGGCGACGAGTTCCCAATGATGGTTGGCAGCTCCGAATCCAAACGAACTTCAAAGTCATCCGGGGCTTCGACGAAGGCGATCGCTTCCGAAACAATTTGGTTTAGATCGACAGGTTCGGTCGACGTATAGCTTTGGTCAATCCTAGCGTAGGCCAACAAACCGTCGAGCAACGATTGCATGCGAGCGATTTGTTTGCCCATCGTGGCACAGTGTTCGAGTACCGACTCAGGGACTTCGAGTCCCGCCTCTTCCATGTCCTCGCGGATCCAGGCGGTTAGGTTTTGCAAACCGCGTAGAGGTGAACGCAGGTCATGTGAGGCGACGTAAGCAAATTGTTCGAGTTCTTGATTGCTTCGCTGCAATGATTCGTTTGCGCGAATACTGTCCTCTAGTGCTGCGTCGAGTGCCTGTTCAATCTCGATTCGCCGGGTGATATCTTGATGAGTCCCGATCATCCGGACCAAGTTGCCGCTGTCGTCGTAGATGAAATCTCCGATCGACTCGATCCAACGGTAGCCGCCGCTGGAATGTTGAAGGCGGTAGACGTTGAAATATTCCGACGGCTTCCCATCCGTCACCGTCGCCAATTGGCTCATCGCGCGGTCGTAATCATCCGGATGCAGGCGATCCTTCCAGCTTTGAAGACTCCATTGGAAGTCGGGCGGGAGCCCCAATTGGTTGAGTAGCTCTTCGGACACCTCCACGTGAGACGATTTCACGTCGAAAACCCAATAGCCAAGCTTCGCGGTTCTCGTGGCAATGCGAAACCGAAGGTTGGTTTCGATCAGCTGTTTTTCAATGTCCGTCGTCATGGTTGAAAATGTATCACAACGTTGCCTCGCGATGGGCCACAACTGTTCAGATCGTTGGTTCTGGCGGGCGTTGCCGAATCTGGTAATCTGGCGGCATGAATGAATCATCCGACGAGTCTGGTTTGGCCTTCGACATCGACGCCCTTTTCTCGTATCTGGTCGACGAGTTAGGAGTTGATCTATCGATCCCGATGGACTGGACCTTCACACTTCGAGGGACCGACATTGGGCAACTCAAGTCGATCGCCGACACGCTGGACGACTATCAATGCGAACTCGAAGAGGCCGTCGAAGAAATCGATCGCCAGGGTCGTTTGTCGCTCGGACGTCCGATGCTCAGCGTCGTCAAAACGGGAGCTCTCGTTCCCAGCGAAGTGAAGAAAATCGCGGACCAGATGCAGCAGATCGCGAGCCGGACCGGCATCAAGTACGAGGGTGTCGAAGTCTTCGATGCAATCGATGACGACGAGTTGTTCGATTGGTTGAGCTTGGACGAAGCCGTGTGGCGACTCCGGCACTTCAGCGACAGCGGAATGAACCCAGGCGAAGTGCTGCCGTGGGTGTTCCTGCTGATGGGGAACTCATTGGAGCAAATGCAATCGCTCGCGGAAGCTCTCGTCGCCGGCGGGTTCGACAACAGCCAAGCGGACGAAGATCCCGATGAAGACGGACGCTTCGGCGTCTTTGTTTTTCAGGAAGGCAGCAACGACGAAGAACGCTTGGTCGCGGCCCACCGACAGATCACAAAAATCGCGAGCGACTATGGGGCGGAGTTTGAAGGCATTCAGTTTTTGTCAGAAGAGGACTTCGTCGACGTTACAGTCGACCTAGACGGCTGATCAGAACAAGCCGCTTAGCGTTGCATTGTGCGGACGCGTTGTTGGTTGCAAGCGTTGTCGTTTTCAGCCGTGTTGTCAGCGCATAAAAAAACGTGCGAGGATTGAAATCCCCGCACGTCTCGATTCGCTTTCGCCGAGCAGTCTCCGACTTGGAACCCCGGACAGTTATCAAACCGGAGTCCACCCGGCAGAACCTACCGCCTATCAGGAACTGGAAGCTCCTGCCGAGTTCAGCTTAGAAGTCGATGACACAACCGAGGTCGATGCCGTGGGTGTACAAGGAACTGTCCTTGCGTTCTGAGGCTGGCTGAGCCAGTGCAGCGGGTGGCGAGGTGATCGCGTCGCCGTTGTAAACGTTGTTGATGTTGTCGCCGGCCAACAAAACGTCATCCCAGTAGATGAAGCTGTAGCCAACGGACATCGAAACGTTCGGACGGAACTGGTAAGCCAGCTTCACGTTCGCTTCGGGTGCGAAGGTGAACTTGTCTTCGTCCAGTGCAGTCGTGTTGAACGTGTCGCCCAAGGCGAGAACACCACCGTTGGTCGAATCGGCTGGAACGCCACCAGTGGTGAACGTACGCAAGCCGGTGCCACGGTAGATTTGTTCCATGTTGCCCAAGTGAACCTTGGTCAACGTCTTGAACGACCACTTGCCACGATTGATTTGGCTTTCGAAACCAATTTGACCACCGAAGAATCGGTTTTCGGTTTCGATCAAGTCGCTGATGTCGGTACGGTCGCCGACGAGTCCACCCAAGGCATCCGTCGTTTGGATGCTGGTGCTGTTCACGCTCAAGGTATCGTCGATACCGAAGTGCGAGAAACCACCGATCAAGTCGGTGCGGAATCCTGAACCGCTGAGCATTTTCATGCGAGCGTAGGCTTCCGCTGCGTAGATGTCGAGCGAGCTTTCAGCCGAGAACGAACCTTCGAAGTCATCGCTGCCGGCGACTCCCGTGTTCGCAATCAGAATGCTGTTGTCCGACGGGATGTTGGTGTCATAGAACGGGCGACCAAACGAGTTGGCAGCACCGTTGACGATTCCGCCCGAGCTGGCGCTTTCGCTGCTTTCGCTGAGCCACCAGAAACGACCGCCGACACCAAAGTCATCGCTGAGGTTCTTGCCGATGTCGATGCGGAATCCAGCCGACAGGTCGCCGCCCAAGGATTCGTCGCCACCGAAGATGGTGGTCGTGCCGGGGACGTCCAATTCAGGAGCCGCACCAGTCGCGTTTTGAGTGATCAAAGGAGTGGTCGAGCGAGCTTGTGTGAACCACAGCAACGCTTCGGCAGTCATCCACATGTCATGCTTTTGCATCATCTTGCGAACGGGACGCTTGCGACATTTGCCACAGTCTCCGCCGCAAGACGATCCACAGCTGCTGGCCATCTCGTAGGAGCTGCCCATGTCGTAGCTGTTGCCACAATCGCCCGTGCTGCATCCGCTGCCGGTGCTCATGGCGTAGGGATCGTTCATCATGGGAGCAGGCGTTGGAACGCTACTTCCTTGATGGTCGCCAACGAAGGCAACTGGCTGAAGCGATTGAGCTTCGTCGCCGTAGAACGATGCCGCCATGTTGTCCGCGGAGTAGTCGACATCGTCATAAACGATTTCGCCTTCCTCTGCGGTCACTGGAGCAGCACCGGTGTAGTACTGATTGATGTCCGAGTTGCCTTGATCCGCCGCCGAGGCAGATCCAGCTGACAGCATGGCTGCCAACGCGAGCAACTTCCATTTCGTCGTTTTTTTCGTTTCCATTGGTACTCTCGTGTAGTCCGGGAACACGGGATTCATCTGGTTAACTGTTTCGACCAGATTCAGCGGACCATTCAGAACCAGCCCTACCCTAGGAACAGCCGACGCAGATTGCCTGTTTTGAACCCCACCTGTGGTACAAGTTCGCTATCTTTCCTCAAAGTCAGATAAAATGGTGTTTCACGGCGATTGGAGGTCGCTCTACGCGCGCTCTCGTGCGTAAAAATGGTAATTCTTTGCATCGCTTTTCTTTCCGTTGGCCCGCTCGATGTCCGAATCTTCCGCTCGCGAAACGACCAACCCAAACGAATTGGATCCATCCGGTGTCCCGCTCTCCTCCAGCTCGACGGAGGAAACCGGCCCCGACCCGAACTGGACGCCGCCCGATCCTGTTCTTTCCGAATCCACTGCGCTTGACCCATTGGCACCCAATGAGCCATTGGAAGACGCCGGCAACGATGTCGAAACGACACAAGAAGCGGTCGTGCGCCGATCCAGTGACCCATCTGCGAATAAGAAGAAGTGGACCAAGGCGTCGAACTGGCGGCCGAGAATGGTCCGTTGGCAACGCCAATTGGCCCGCGTCAACGCTCTCGAGTCGACCTTGCAGGCGGAAGACGACCAAACGCTGCGCAAACGTAGTTTGGCTCTTCGTTACCGCGCGATGGCCGGTGAGAAACTCGGTGAGCTGTTGCCCGAAGCCTACGCGCTATGTCGCGAAGCGGGCCGGCGAAGTTTGTCGATGCGTCACTACGACGTTCAGATTCTCGGTGGCATCGCATTGTTCGAAGGCCACATCACCGAGATGCAAACCGGGGAAGGTAAAACGTTGACCGCGACGCTGCCGTTGTATCTGCACAGCCTGGTTGGCAAAGGCGCTCACCTGGCAACGGTCAACGATTACTTGGCCAAACGAGATGCCGAGTGGATGATGCCGCTGTTTGAGATGCTGGGCGTTTCCGTCGGCATTATACAAACCGAAGACGATCAAGGTGCACGCCGCAAGAGTTACGGTGCCGCGATCACCTACGGGACGGCAAAAGAATTCGGGTTCGACTTTCTGCGTGACCGTTTGTTGTTGCGAGCCCAGAACCGAATGCAAACCGAAATGTTGGGCTCCGGCGACGGCGGTTTCAGCAATTCAGGTGACCAAGTCGTGATGCGAGGGATGCACTTCTGTTTGGTTGACGAGGCGGACAGTATCCTCATCGATGAGGCTCGTACGCCGCTAATCATCGGCAGCATCGAAGACACGGTTCGCGATCAGATCATCGAAACTTACAAGTGGGCCGCTGAGAACGCTCCGCTGTTTGAACTCGACGAACACTTCGAAATCGATGACGAAACCAAACGCTACGAACTGACCGCCCGCGGACGAAGCAAGGTCCGTGCTTTGCCAAAGAGCGATCTTGTTCGCACGATGGGATTGGTCGATATGTACGAGTACATCGAACGATCAATTAAAACGCATCGGGAATTCTTGTTGGATCGCCAGTACGTGATTCGTCCGAGCGAGAAGGATCCCAACATCGACGAGATTGTGATCGTCGATGAGTTCACGGGACGATTGGCGGAAGGTCGTAAATGGCGAGATGGCATTCACCAATCCATTGAAGCCAAAGAAGGCGTTGAGATCAGCGTCCCGACGGGGCAAGCCGCTCGAATCACCGTCCAGGATTTGTTCTTGCGATACCCGCACTTGGCGGGGATGACCGGTACGGCGGCGACCAGTGCCGGCGAGCTTCGAAAGATCTATCGCACACCGGTCGTTCGTGTTCCAACCAACCGACCGCCTCAACGCATTCAGTTGCCGTCTCGAGTGTTTGGAACACTCAATTCAAAATTCGAAGCGATCGCGAAAGAGGTCGAGGAAATCCACGCGACCGGTCGACCGGTCTTGGTCGGAACTCGCTCGATCGACAAAAGTGTTCTGCTGTCGAAATTGTTGGACGACCTTGGCATCGAGCACGAGGTTTTGAACGCGAACAACGTGGAACGCGAAGCTGAGATCGTGGCCGAAGCTGGTGGTCGCGGGAAAGTGACCGTCGCGACCAACATGGCGGGCCGTGGTACCGACATCAAGCTTTCCAACGACGTTGAACAGATCGGCGGGATGCATGTGATCTGTACCGAGCTCCATGATGCGGCACGGATTGACCGTCAGTTGATCGGTCGTTGTGGCCGCCAAGGTGACCGGGGATCCTACCGCCAATATTTGTCGTTGGACGATGACATATTGAAAGGTGGCTACGGGGCGATCAAATACGAGAAGCTCAAGAAACGCGGTGAAGCGACCAGCGGCAGCGTCGATCGGTTGGCAGCCATGTTCCACAAGGCTCAACGCAAAGTTGAACGCCGTCACTTCCGTGATCGAATGGTGTTGATGCACCACGAGAAGGAACGCAAGAAAATGCAGCGTGAAATCGGACAGGATCCCTACCTGGATACTCCGGACTGATTCTGGGCTCGTTTGGTTGTTAACTGTTTCGTCTTGCGTAGCCGGATTCGCCGGAATTCGGACGGCGGCCGAGCGAATTGACTTCGGATACGTTGTCACCGCAACAACGTCGAACATTCCGTTAAACGAAGCCGGCCGCATAACCGATAAAACCGGCAAGGTCTTGGACAATTCGCTTCGCCTTCTACGGTCATGGGCACATGAATTTCGATCGCATGTGGGAAGTCGTCAAACGGAACGTCAATCCGTTTAAAGGCGCAAACAAACCGAAGTTGATTGCTCTGGATCGATTGATTCAAGAAATTGGCACGAACTTTGGATCAAGTTTCACTCGGCTGCGTGAAGTCGACTGGGCGTACGCTCAGTTCAACTTCAAGTGGGTCCAGTCGCTGACCGAGCCTGAGTACCAGGAATTCCGGGGAATGTGGCTTAGCTGTTTTCAATCACACAATCGGCCTGGCCCTCATGCGTCGCAAGCTGCTGCATCGCCCAATTTTCACCAACTCGCCGCGGCGAATCCTGCCCTTCCTGCCACGAAATTTCCGATTGCTTCAGCCAGCCATCGATTTGCCGATGTCGTCAGTGATGCTGACCGAGCTCGAATGCTGTCGACATTGAGCGACGATGAATTCTGGAATGGTCTTCAGTTCTTGAAAGAGAAATATCAGAAGATCGCGTCGGACCGAAACCTTGGAAACCTTCGCAAGGCATTTCTGATCGTTCAAGGGATCGGCAACTCCGCCGCGGATCGTCTGTATCAAAACAAATACTTTGGTGAGTACGCGGCCAAAGCTGATTTGATCAATAACATTTACGACGATGCCGCAGCAAATGGTCCGCAAAGCAGTTTAGAGAATCAATTGCTGGTAGCCGGTGGACTTTGGCGAGTCGTCAAGACAACGCTATCGCTGGCTTTTGGTGGCATTGTCATGCACGCCAGTATCAGCCCGATGCATGTCCTTAAGAAATCTCTGGGTGCTCTCAACGCACTGGCTGGAATGGTCGCCGGACTAACAGACTTGCTTCTTGGAAAGGACGCAAATTTTCAACCACTGACGGGGCGTCTCGGTATTGACGCGATGATCGAAGGGTACAAAAAGAAGTTGTTGGGGCCTGGATCGCATCGAGACGGTGATACGATTCGGCGTCAGATGGAAGATGGTCCAACGCGATTGGTGAAGAGTTCTGACATCACGATTTACGACTTGGACAAAGTTCGTGATCTGGTCAAGCGTTCGCTTTGGTGGTGCAAGGTTTGGGAGAAGGACATCAAAGAACTTCGTCGTGACTCCGAAAGCGATTTTGGAAATTCGACTTTGGCGAGTGAATTGAAAGATGCCGTGGGTGATAAGGCCGCGAGCGAAGTTGTGAAGTTGAATGCTGCCATTGATGCTGAAAAGGCAAAGCAAAACGAGAAAATCAAAACATTGGAAGCGAAGCTTGCTAGCTCGAAAGCTTTCTATGGCGAACGTCTGACAATCATCAATGATCTGCTGGCTGCATCAGAGACTCGATTGAGCATCGCACGCAAGCAAGCCAAGTCGGCCGCCGCCGGACATTCGTTCGACATCATGAGGCAAATCGCGGTGGAGGCATCGACCTTTGATCGCGCCAATTTGAATCCAGTCAAGCCATCCGATGTTCGACGTGAGAAACCGGTCTGGCGAAAACCCGCGGGAATGACGCGAAAGAGCGTGCTGGAAGAAATCGAGGCGACCATCGAGCACCGAAACCGCAGCCTATCAATCGCATCTTTCGCGGACGGTGATTTCTCTTTGGAAGCGGCTGCATAGTCGGGGGCAGAGGACCCAGCAGTCCACGCTGAGTGATCGGACGAGATTGACGCAAGCGTTGATTTCTAAGATTGGGCGTTGTTGTGGCAGGCGGTGTTTGGTGCGTTGGGCTTTGGGGGCTGATGCTAGTTTCATTGTGGTGGAGGGGGGGATGCCTTGCTTTGTTCCAAAGCATCGGCTCGGGTGCCATGTGAGACATGGCCTACGACAAACTGTAGCTCCGTGATTTTCCACCGAGACGAAAGCGAAATGGCTTTCGCGACTCACGGTGGGGGACCACCATGATACATTCAACGTGTTTCGATTCGGTCTTCGAAGCGTTCAATCGAGATCGCTTTGCCGTCGGCATCGGCTTCGATGATCGCGCCGCACAACCGGACGTCTCGTGTTGCTACGTGGAAGTGCGACGGTTCAAAGCTAATCGTGGCGTTGGTCACGCGTTTGATGTCGCGACCGATGATACTGTCGTACGGTCCACTCATTCCAACGTCGCACTGAAACGCGGTGCCGCCAGGAAGAACGCAACTGTCCGCCGTTGGGACATGCGTGTGTGTGCCCAACACCGCGGTGACTCGGCCGTCCAAATAACGGCCGAGCACCTGTTTGTCGCTGGTCGCTTCAGCGTGCACATCGACCAAGATACAGCGAGGATTTTCGACGGCCATTTCGTTGAGGGCAGCGTCGACCGCTGCAAACGGGCAGTCGACCGGTCGCATGAAGACTCGGCCTAGCAACGAGATCACACCCAGTTTGCCACCGGGAGTTTGCACCACCGTCCAGGTTCGGCCGGAGGAGCTTTCCGGGTAGTTGGCCGGGCGGACAATCCGCTGGCTCGATTGCAGGATCGGAATGATTTCTTTTCGGCGATACAAGTGATCGCCCATCGTCATCACGTCCACACCAGCTTCGATCAAACGTCGGTACTGGCGAGGCATCAGGCCCGCGCCATCGGCCGCGTTTTCCGCGTTGATGACCACGGCATCGAGTCGATGTTGCTTGCGTAGTTCTGCGGTCCGCGCAAGCACGCCGGAATAGCCGGGTTTGCCTACGACATCGCCGAGAAACAAAAAACGCACACGGAGTCCTTGCGGAGAAGGTCGTACCCAATCTGCACGTCATGCTGAATGCCATGCAGCGAAATCTTGCTGGGTTTTGTCGTTCGAAGAGACGGACTCCCTTCGAACGTCGCCCGGAAGATGCTTACCAGCGGAGGCCGAATTTCTCGCCGCCACTCGGACGGTCGTTGCCGCCCTTGAGAGGACCGGAGTGGGAAGCCTTGACCGCCAATTCGCGTGGTGGTTCGACTTCTTCTTCGACCTGCTTCTCGCCTTCCGCAGCCGGTTTGGCATGAGCGGCTTTGATCGACAACCCGACCTTTTGTGAATCACGATCGAAGCTCATGATCTTCACGTCGACTTCGTCGCCAACGTTGACCACCGAGCTGACACGTGACACGCGGTGCGTCGCCAATTCACTGATGTGGCAGAGGCCTTCCACACCGGCGGTCAATCGAACGAAAGCACCAAACTCGGCGGTGCGAGTGACTTCGCCCTTGTGGACTGAGCCAACTGCAAACATCGACTCGGCCGAGTCCCATGGGTTCTCGAGCAAATCGCGATAGGTCAGTGACATCTTGCCGGTTTGCTTGTCGATCTTGTCGACGCGAACCTTGACGTTCTGGCCTTCCTCGATCACTTCGCTTGGATGCTTGATCCGTTCCCAGCTGAGTTTGCTGACGTGGATCAAACCATCGAGTCCACCGACATCGACGAATGCACCAAAGTCGCGAACGCTTCGGACGACGCCTTCGAGAATGTCGCCTGGTTCGATCTTTTCGAGTTGTTCTTGACGTTTGACTTCGCGTTCCCGCTCCAGAATTGCACGGCGCGAAAGAACTAGGTTGCCACGGCGCGCGTTGGCTTCGGTGACTAAGCAGATCATTTTCTGGTCGACGAATTCGCTGCAGTCTTCGACTCGGTATTCCGAGATTTGGCTGATTGGCATGAAGCCGCGAACGCTGCCGACTTTGCATTCCAGGCCGCCGTTGTTGTGGCCGGTGATGGTGGCTTCGACAACACTGCCTTCGTCGATGTCGTCCCAGTCCGAAACTTCGGTCGCCTTGCCGGGCAAGCTGCACGAGAAGAGTCCGTCCTCGGAATTAATCCCGCGAACGATGACTTCGATCGCTTGGCCTGGCGTGGGCTCTTCTTCGGTGAACTGTTCGAAAGGAACGGTGCCCTCATCGGGGCCACCCAAGCTGACGAACACGTTGTCTTGGTGGATCTTGATCACTTGAGCGTGAACGCGAGCACCTTCGCCAAGCGGTTCGCGGCGATCAGGCAAGCCAGCGTTTCCGCCGAGGATTGTGTCCAAGTCGGCTTCCGCCAAAGTGGCTTCGAGTTCCGCCTGCAGATCTTCGCTCAATTGATCGCGGACGTTGGGAACCGCGGTTTTCTTTTGTTGCGGAACGTAGGGCTTGTCGCCTTTTTCGCGAGGTTTCTCGCCAGCCAAACGAGGCAACGGGGCATCTTTGCCGCCCGATTTGCCCTCGCCTTGTTTGCCGCCGCGTTTCGGTTTGTGTTTGACCTTGCCGCCTTCGAGTTGCTCCGTCGAAACCGCTGCGGGAGAAACCGGTTTCGCGATTCCTTGCCCGCGAGCCGCCAGAGGACCGCCGCCGATTCGTGGCAGAGGAGCCTTGTTTTTCTTCGGCCCGGCCGGCTTGGGGCTGCTCGGTTTGGCCTGCTCCGCGGGGGCAGACGACGCCGATTCAGCCGGAGCCGATTCTTGCGAGGCCTGAGTGGCCTCCGCCGAGGCTTCCGGGGCGGGGGCGTCCGAAGTTGGGGTTTCGGCCGTTGCGTCGGTGGATGGTTCGCCGCTGCTCATGGACAGTCAGGGGGGATCTGAGAAAGAGTGAAATGGCAATCGCGCCAAAGGCGTCCCGCAGTCTAGCAATCGGGAGGGCCACTCGGTAGCCTTCCCACGTTCTGTCCCAGCACAATCCACCGACAACCTTCGAGACTATGCCTAACTTTGACGATTGCACGTCTTCTGCCGCATCGAATTCGAGCGACTTGCCGTCCTGGTTGACCGATTTGGACGCTTCCGTGGCTCAACCGTGGATCCAGGCCATCCAGGCCGCGGAAATGCCAGGGTTGGGCGAAGGTCCGGCCAACCGCGAATTGGTAGGTTTGCTGAACAGTGATTCGGCGAAATCGTTCACGCCGCTCCAGCGAAGCGGTTTGTGGTTGCTGGCCGGGGATTTGGATCGGTCGCACACAATCAGCCAAAACGAAAGCTCGTCCGAGGGAAGTTTTTGGCACGGGATCATGCATCGCCGCGAAGGCGACTTTGCCAACGCAAAGTATTGGTTCCACCGAGTCGGCCTGCATTCGATCCTGAGCGATTTGTCGGGCATGTACCCGGAACTGCATCCTGATGCGGATGAGTTCGTCGATCGAGTCGCAAACGCCGTGCGAACTGGGGAGGACGTCGAGGAATGCCAGCAAGTCCAGTGGACCGAATGGCAGTGGCTGATGAACGTCAGCTGAAAGGTTTGTTGCTCGGGGACCGAATTCTTGGCGAATCCGGCCACACCATTGCGAACCACGATCCAACCAACCTGTAGCTCGGTGGTCTCCACCGAGACGAGCGCAACTCAAGCGATGGAGGCGTTTTTACCTGCCAATGGCGAATGTTTGGTAATACGCCTCGCTTTGTTCCAAAGCATCGGCTGGGGTGCCATGTGAGACATGGCCTACGGCAAGACAACCTGCAGTTCGGTGGTCTCCACCGAGACGAGCGCAATTGAATACTGCGACTTGCTCCAGCCAGCCCTCCAAACGTCCGGCTACTTCCCGGCGACGCTGGCTTTGGTGGGGCGTTGGACGTCGGTGATCAGTCCCATCATCTCCCAAACGCGAATGATTCCCCAGGACATATCGAACTCGTACCACTTGTGTCCGTGGCGAGCCGATCGAGGGGTTGCGTGATGATTGTTGTGCCAGCCTTCACCGTGACTGATCAACGCCACCAGCCAATTGTTGGTGCTGTGATCGCGAGTGTCGTAATTGCGATAGCCGAACACGTGGCTAAGTGAGTTGACCGACCAAGTCCCGTGCAGAACAAAAACGGTTCGCATGGCGACCGCCCAAACGGTCCATGACAACAGATAGCGATAGGCAACCGCCCAGTCGCCACCGCTGACGGCATAGCCAACGATTCCGCCGATCAACGAAATGATGATCCCGTGGATCAGGAAAACGAAGAACCAGCCGTCTTTGCGTTCCAGTTTCAGGTAGAAGCGATCTCGCAGCAAATCGCGAACATAGCGTTCGTAATGGCTGGTTTTATCCAGATCCTTGTGCCGGCAAACGACCCATCCCATGTGACCCCACAGAAAGTTGACCAGCGGCGAGTGTGGATCTGGTTGGTGGTCGCTGTGTTGGTGGTGCATTCGGTGAATCGCGACCCAGCGTGCGGGGCTGTCCTGCAGATTGCACATGCCCAAAATCGCGAGTGTGTGCTCCATCCATTTGGGACATTTGAATCCGCGGTGGGTGAGCAACCGGTGGTAACCGATCGTGATTCCGAACATGCCGAAGATGAAGTGGCCGGCGATTCCGGCGATCAAGCCCGACCAAGTGAACAGGTAGGAAAACCAAGCTGGAACGAATGCTGCCAATGCGACTAAGTGGACCAGTGACAGAACGATCACGTATTGCCACATGATCCGAAGTGGCTGGGTTTCTTCGGGGCGAGGAAGGCGTTGAGGGTCGATACCGGATTCGCCAACGGCCATCGCTTCTGTCGGGACGGCTCCCGAACCGTAGTCATTGGACTCGTCGCAAACCAGCTTGTCGCGTTTCGCGGATTCAGGTGGTGCGGGTGCTTCGGAAGTCGACATCGTCAAAACCAGGGTGAATTGGAATTCATGGCCCGATCGGAAGCGAGACTCCCGAATGGGGCGGCTGTTTGCGGACCATGCTAGCTAGCTTTCGAACCGCTCGGGAGGGTGATTTGACAACAAATGCCCCACATCAAGCCCATCCGCTCAAAAAAGAGTCGGCCATTTGGGCGTGCCGCGATGAAATGCGGGCGAACTGGGCATATCCGCACAAAATGCTCGTTCGCAGCACCGACGTCAGACTCAGGACGACCCCGCTTCGCACGTCCGATCACAACGCAAAAAAGGCGACGCACCGCTTGGTGAATCGCCTTTTATTGTATTTGCTGGGAAGGAGCCAAACGCTCCAGCCGCGACTACTTCTTTTTCTTGTCGTCGGCGTCGTCGGCCTTTTTGACCTTCTTTTTCTTCTTCAGCGAGACTTTGAGTACACGCGTCTTCGGCATGCCAATGATGCTCGACTCTTCGTTGAATTTGTCGAGATCCTTCATACGCTCGACACGTTCAGCACGCGTCAGGACGTTGCGACTCTTAATGGCCCCGGCTTGCACCTTGAGGCTGCGATCCATGGTCATGGCGAAATGTGTCAAAATCGAGGGGGAATTCGGATGGTCAAGTCGAACAGGTTATCGACAGTTCGATTTGCTGGCAAGTCGTAAGTCCAGCGGTTGGCCGATGTCCTGTCACAATCGACAACTTTCTGCGACAGGCCCCCGAAATCGAGTCCGAAAACGGGGGCCAGAATCAATCGGGGCCGGTTTAGGCGGCTTGCAACGATCGGTGTTGGGCGGCGTAGGTCACCCATTCGGTGACTTCTTCCAGATCAGGAAGCTTGCCGCCGCGGGCGATTCGCTTGCCTTCACGCGAATGTGAGATCGCGTCGACTTCGCCAAACAGAGTCACTGGGTTCTGCTCGGCCAACTCCTCGGCGGATGTGACTCCGGCGGCAACCAAAAACTGAGCGTCATGGCCTCGCATCATCGGGACGCGGCAAACCAAAGTGGTTTGTTGTTGCCACGCCAACACGGTTTCCGCTTCCACTCGGCGATGGTTGAGCTGCTCGGCAACCTTTTCGGGGTTCGACTTCAGCAAGTCATCGACGGTGTAGATGCCAATTTCATTCAAACGCTCGGCCATTCGGGGGCCGATCGAGGGAGCGTCAACCACGTCGCTGGCTCGTTCCAGGTAGAAACGCAGCTCGGTGGTTTTGCTGGAATCTCGATCGCTTGAGCGTTCTTCCCGTTCGGATCGCTCGTAGCGGTTGCTTCGCGATTCACGTTCGGCACGAGGTTCGCGTTCGGCACGAGGTTCACGTTCTCCGCGTGAGTCACGCTCGGTACGCGAGCTTCGTTGGCCGCGGCTGGATTCGTGATCTCGCATCGAGACGACGCCTTGCGAGCGGTTGGCTCGGCCGCTGCCTGATCCGTTTCCGGATCCTGAACCATTGCCGCTGCCGGAACCGTTTGCGTTACCCGAGCCGTTTGCGGACGATGATCCATTTCGAGTGCGGCTGCTGGACGAACTGCGAGACGACGAGCGGGTGCGGCTCGATCGTCCGCTTTCGCTGCTGCGACTTCGCAGAGTACGTGAGCCAGTTCGTTCGCCTCCGCCGCGTTTGCTTTCACGAAGCGACTGCATTTCGTTGGCCAGTTGGCGGCCGCGACGAGCTGCTTCGACTTCGTAGCGTTCTTGGTCAAATGCATCGTCGTCGTAATCGTCACGCAGATCCAAGTCATGATCGATCACGTGGCGTCCGTTGACGGAGTTGCCATTGAGCGAACGAGTGCTTCGCGAGCGACCGTTCAGGGTTCGACCGTTGACGGTGCGGGTGCGAGTTCGGACTTGAGCGGTTTGGTTGGCTGATGCAATCCAGCTGGTGATGCGAGATAGTTCGTAGCTTGACCCGCTGAGCAAAATTCGCTGGCCGCGTTCGGTTGCCAAGAACGTTTTGACTTGGTCCAGCAAATCGCTGGGGTGAATCGCTGCTAATTGAGCCGGATCGGTGACGCCACAGCCAACCAAAACGCGAGCGTCAAAGCCACGCAGTTGTGGGACTCGGCACATCAAACGGCATTCTGACTGCCATCGGCGAATCGTGCGAGCGTCGACGCCAGCCAATCCCAGCGTGTCGGCCAATCGGTTGCTGTCTTGGCTCATCAAGTGAGTGATGTGCGAGATGCCGATTCGGCGAAGACGTGCCGCGGCGACACCATCGATCGAAGGTGCCGAATCAATCGGGCTGTCAACGGTCAAAAAGAACGGTGTCTCTTCGACTTCCGATTCCGTTGCTTGGCCATTTGCGAGAACTCCATGTTCGGTCGTCGCATGGGTGGCGGCGGGAATTGTGGAAGTGGTTTGGTCGGCGTAGTAGTACCCGTCACGATAAGCGGTTCCCGAAGGAGCGTGATCAGTGGCGGATGCGGGATGGCTGGGCACGAAACCGTTGTTGGCGGCTCGGTTCGTGTTGGCGTGAGCCGAAGCAGCCGGGTAAACCGCGTGTTGCACGTGGCTTGCTGCTGATCCGTGGATCGCGGTTGGACCGCCAACCCATTGGTCTTCGTCCAGCCCAGCGGTTTCGCGGTAGGCGGCTTCGAACTCATGGTTGACGTCCGCGGACGCTCCGTTGAACCATCGTGAGCGTTCGCCGGTTCCGAGTTCGGTTTGGTTGTCCAATCCGTGCGGGCCGACGTAGCGATCGTGGCGACGATCGTTCCGCCAAACAGGTTGGTGCGCGTGGACGATTCGCGAAGCGTGCAAACGGAAGGTCCGTGCACCGCTGCGGGAAAGCGACGATGCGAGTGGCTCGTGGCTGGTCAGCAGCACGATTTGGCGGCCGGGTGAAGCGTAGTCGGACAGGGCGGATGCGATTGCATCGCCCGTCACGCCTTCAGCGGTCCAAGGACGGAATGCATCGTTCAGACCGTGCATGTCAGTTCGACCATCCACCGCGGTGAACAATTCACGATGCGTTTCGAGGATCAACGGAACCGAGCGTCCGGTGCGATCCATCAATTCGCCGGCTGCCATGCGAACAGCCATCGCGGCGATGGCTCGTGTCACACCGGGCAGGCTCATTTCGTCTTGGTCGTCAATTCGCACGTGGATTTGGCGTCCCGCAGCGATCGATCGAGTGTTCGTGAAGCGTTGCTCGGCTTCACTTCGTTGCAATGTGTGAGGATCCACATTGACGGCCGAAGTGGTCCAAGTCACTCGGCGATGACGTCCGCCGGACAATCGAACCAACCAACGACTGGAAAGTTCAACCAGCGACGATTCGGCACGTGTGGCGGGACGGTATCGATTCAGTTCAGTGATCAGCTCGTCTCGACGACGAAGCAATTCAGTGCGACGCGTGTTTCGGACGACTGGGCGAGCGGCGGGCCGAACCGGACGTGGAACGGGAGTTAGTTCCAAATCGTGCTGACGGGTCGCGAGAGCCTGGAGTTCTCGGTCGATTTGACGCAATCGATCGTCGACGGCTGCCAAGTCAAAAGCCGCTTCAGGCATGCCGATTGGGTAGTCGACATTGACGATGGGCAGTGATCGAAGGCTGCGACGGACGCGGGCGGATTCGTCCAGCACACTTCGCAGTTGCGTTTCGGTCTGATGCAGTTCACTCAAGCGAGCGCCGCGTTCGGCCATCCAATCGGGGTGGTGACCCGTGATGGTCACAAAGTCATGCAGTTCGCTTCGAGATGCGGCAAGCTCTTCGACGATTCGAGCTCGATCGCGAAGCAGTTGATCCAACGTGTCAGCGAGTTGACGCGTCACGTTGTCGACGTGATCGCCGACGACGTACGGCGAACGGCGAAGTTCGGTACGGATCTGACGAAGAGTCGATGCGAGTGAGCTTTGACGATTCCAAGCACCACGCAGAGGTTCGAAGGTGACCGGATCGACCGAGCCTGCGGTAGTGGCGGTTTCTCGTTCAATTCGATTTAGCAACCAATCGATTTGCTGGGTCGCGGAGTTGATTCGCAGGTCGATGTCATCGATCTGGTGCAGCGGACGATACGCGTCGCGATAGAAATCGTCCCAAGCGTGATCGACCGAGTAGTGGTCAATCGCGTTGATGAAATGATCGTAGCGGCGGTTGCTGATTCCATCGACATTGACAGAATAAGCATGTTGGCGAGCGTTGGCGATCGAATCGCGAAGGCCACGGATTTCGGCCAACGTGCGACGAAGTTGGATGATTTCCGAATCGGCCAGACGCAGTTGGTCTCGCAATTCAGTTGCCGACAACTTCGCTGCGTATCGCAGGTCGGTCGTCAGGTAACCGTTGCCGGTGTAGTGATCGTGATGAGTCGTTCCGTATGCCAAAGGATCCGTTCCATAGGCGTAGGGTCGAGTCGCGGAAGCGGCGGAACCCGGGAACGAATAGGCTTTTGCGTCGAGGTCCGCGATCCAGCGTTTCAAACCGGCCGCACGGGCTCGCAGCGAGTCGGCTTGCGTGTGCAGTTCCTGCAAGCGTTGGGTGTGTTGGCGATGACGCTCCGCATGAACGCTCTCGTAGCGAGCGGCACGAGAACGATGGGCCAGGATCACGCTGCGACGAGCGGTCAGGGATTCACGTAGTCGCACGCATTCACCCCGTTGACGCTGAATGTCGGCAAGTTCGCGTTGGATTTGCTCGGCACGCAAGTTGGCTTCGTTCCACTGGGCGTTTTCGTCCCATGTGCTGCCGTACCAATCTGATGCTTCCAGGTCTTGGCTTGGCAAAGCGGCCAGTTGAGCTTCAACGTCGGCCAATTCCGAACGCAGAGCACGGCGGCGGCGATCGTCGGATTCGGTGAACGAATGAACGGATTCGCCCGACTGAACCGAGTTGCTGTATGCGTGGTGATTGTGCGTGTAGCGTGCCGTTTCGGATTCGTACGGCAGCGTGGCCAATCCTTCGCGGTCAAGTCCCGATTGGATGCAAGCTGCAACAACCCGAGAAACGCTGGTGACAGTCGTGTCGACCATCACGCCATCGACAATTGACTCAGGCATTTGCACGCTGCGGAGAGCACGTGCGGCCATGGTTGTGTTGCTCTTGGTCGAGACAACATCGTCTTGGTTGCCGAACCATCCGTCGTGATAGCCTTCCCAAGCGGCGGTCGTTTCGCTGCGTGGTTCGAATTCCACGGTGCGGCGTCCGTTGGAAGTGCCGTCGGCTTCGCGGCGGCAGTGAACCCAGCCATTGTTGTCGACCCAGACAACTCGTCCGGTCGAGCCGCTGAGCATTCCGTTGGGGTATTGTCGCGAAACGAGCGAATCGCGAATGAAGCGGCTGATCGCGGTTTTGCCGGATCCGATCGGGCCGAGCACCACATTCAAGTGATGAGACAGCGGTCCAAGTTCCACCCGGTTTAACGGGCCATGATTGTCGATTTCGATTCGATCCAACAACATCGCAAAACGCTCCTTCCGTGGCTGCGCGTGATCACGCCCTGTGAGGGTCCAAGGTCCTTGGCAAAGAAAAGAGGGCCATCCTGCCCACTTGCGGGAACCTTTGCCGGTTTCCTTTGTTCACCACTGGAATGGGTGAACACGCGGAGACTTTAGTCGAATCGGCAAATTTGTGGAAAGGCCGATTTCGTGAAACTGCGACAAGACCAAAAAATCATTTTGTGGTCAGTCGAGTGTGCCCGGCGGAGTATCAAAGGAGCATTCTCACCGGGGCGGCGAGGGTCACGCGGCGCGCCGTTGGCGACGCTTCTGCTTCTTCTTTGACGCCTTTTTACCGGCGTTTTGGCGTGTGAGGCGGATCGCTTGCGGGACCCACAATTCGCGATGGATGCGTCCGCCCAGATTCATCCAATTGTCAAAATGGCCGATTTGCTCGGGCGTCCATGCTGCAATTTGATGATGGTAGAAAATTCCGTGTTCTTGCAAATCGGTTTGCCGATTTGATCCGATGCCCCAGATTTGAGTCAGATCGTCGGGCGATTTTGGACGCGACATATATAGCAGTCCGAGTTCTTCGTGCTGCCGGATCGGAATTCCATTCTCATCGCGAGTTTCGCCGTGCGATTCCGTTGGTGTGGGGTGAATCAGTGCGATGGTGGTTGGCATCGAAGAAGCGTTGGTTGATTTCGCTGCCGTGTTGGAATTGAGCGGAGGTGAGTCGTTTTTGGCTGATGGCTCTGAGGCTTGGTTGACGTTTGGGTTGATCGAGTCGAGTTGGTTGTGGACTTCCAGATGCTCGGCTAGATCGTTCTCGAGCGTTTCGACACGCATTCGCAACGCGGCGACTTCCAAATGCAAGTTTTGGGAATCGTTCGTGATCGAGGCGGAGACCTTGATGAACTTGGCCAATTCGGAACGAAGCAGTCGAATTTCTTCGGTGTCCGCGTGTGCTTTGCGGACGTCGTCGCCAGCGAATCGGTTGCGACTCGATAGCCGCTTGGCGTCTCTTGCTGCTCGCAGTTCTCGCAGACGTTCTTCGCGAGCTTTGCCTTTGCTGGACAGAACCCCATAGAGAACGATGCATCCCAAGCAAGCGTATCCGGCGGCCAGGCCCAGCACCACGAAGTACATCGGATCGGCGATTGCGGATTCGATCGTGGGCATAGCAGGGCAATCCTCGGGGACGCTGGTGGGGCAGTGCTTCCGATCGACGGCGTCGCAGGGAACACCTCATTCGGAATCTGAAGCCTGTTTCGTTCGGGCGGATCGTTCGGGGCGAGGTCCGCTTACAGGATTCGTTCTTCATTTTTCGGAACATTCGGAACAACGCGTTGTATCTTTCTCTCGTTTTCGCACCTTTGGCTGAAGAAGGCGACTTCGCCGTCGCTCGGGACGCCGGGCGTGTTGGTGGTTTACTTTCTTGTTTCGAAGTGTTTCACATGCTCATTGGTTCGAGTGGATTGCTCGTCGCAAGACAGAACGTCCGTTGCGTTTGGTGGTGCTTGTTTGATAACCCTCAGCACGTTGAGGCGATTCTCGACCGGTTTCATGTCGAAACCGCCCACCCAGACAACCCGCCCTGTCACACCCAGATCGCTCGTCCGATGTTTCGGAATCGGCTGCCCATTCGATTTGCGACCCTGCATACCGATCGCTGCTGCGCCCGGAAAAGGTGCCAGAAGCCCTTGTTGCAAACTTCCGAAGAAATCAACGCGATTGAACTTCGTCGAATGCTGGGTACTCATTCGATGAAAATGCTGTTTGGCCTCGGATTGATGCTGGCGATGTTCTCGGGATGTGGGACGACCAAAGAACATCAAGCGACGGAGCAGCTGTTGTTGTCCGACGCCGTTGACCGCAGTGTTTCGACGATCGACTTTCGGCCGCTATCCGGTGAAAAAGTTTATCTCGACACGAGCTACCTCCGGTCGGTGAAAGCCGCCACGTTCGTGAACGCGGACTACGTCACCAGTTCGCTGCGTCAACAAGTCATGGCGGCTGGTTGCTATCTGCAGGATTCCGCCGCGGACGCAGATATCATCATTGAAGCCCGGATTGGGACGTTGGGATACGACGATCACCGGGTTACGCTTGGTGTGCCAGAGAACAGCGCGATCAATTCGACGGTGTCTTTGTTTCCGGGGGCACCCAGCGTTCCTCAGATTCCCGAGATCGCGGTGGCTCGCCGCGACGCGCGAGAGGGTGCGGCCAAAGTGGCCGCGTTCGCCTACGACCGAGAGACCCGCGAAGCTGTTTGGCAATCCGGCATCAGCCAATCTCGATCGACCGCCCGAGATACTTGGGTGATGGGTGTTGGACCATTCCAAGGTGGCTCGATTCGTGACGAAACGAGACTGGCGGGGAGCAAGCTGGTGCGATTTGGTCGTCGATCAACCGGCTCACCGCCAAAAGTTTTTAGTCGTCCACCAGTTGACTACACCGCCGAGACGCGATTCGACGGCGGGTTTCCAGTTCTGACTGATGAGAACCAAGACATGATTGGGGGCGGCTTGTTGCCGGGGGAACCTTTGCCCAGCGTTATGGCGACTGAAATGCTTGCGAAGGACCACGCGGCTGCGAGTACCACGGGATCGGAAGTCGTTCAAGAAGTGTCGCCAGAACCGACATCAAAAAAGGCACAGCCGGCTGAGAAGATCGCCGCTCCGCCTCTGAAGAAAAAGCTGCGTTGATAAAATTCCTCTTTCGAGGGGCTCTCCGCTTTTGTACACGCAGCTGAGAAGATTTGTTCAGTAGGTGCTTTGAGCGCCGCAACTTCATCGACCAGACCGAACGCCAAACGCGCTGTCCAGGAAATCTTGTTTCAAACGGCAGCGAACACGTGGGCTTCCTTTGGATGAACTTGTTCCAAAGAAGAGAACCATGAATCAAACTCATTCCATTCAACCCATCGTTCTCGCGTTGGCCGGTTGGCTGATGCTGTCGACTGGTGTGCGAGCTCAGACGGTTCCGAGTTGGCAATCGGGACAATCAACATTCAATGGCTCGGGATATGATCTTCCGAAGCCGCCCGCCGAAACTTCCCCCATCCCTTCGGTACCAAAACCCACTGCGGTTGATTCGATGGGATTGCCAGCCGATGCACCGGGGGACGGTTCGTCTCTCAATCTGAATGAGCTGCCTTCGGGATGGAACGACGATTTTGGTTTGTCGCCGGTGCAGCTGGAAACGCCGATCCTTGATGCCCCTCTACCCGACAGTGCGATTGAATCGGCCAGCTATTCCGATGTTGTTTCAGCTGGCCAGGTTGTCGAGTCGCCACCGCTCGAGGAAGAGGTCGTCAGTTGGTATCAGCGACCATGGGTTTGGATGACAAATGGTTGGACGAACCATGCCGAGTTTGGTCTGGATGGCAGTTCCGGAAACTCCGACACGCTGGCACTTCAAACCGGCTTGGAAATGAAACGCAAAACAGACAAGTACACCTTGGCATTGGATTTCGATTATCGGCAAGCCAGTGCGAACAATGTGACAACGGAAGAGAACGGTCGTTTTAACCTGGATTACGACCGGTTGATCAACGATTCAAATTGGTCGCTCTTCGGAAAGTTCGGGATGGAATTTGACCAGTTCAAGGCCTTTGATCTGCGTCTGAACCTCAACGGTGGTATTGGGTACTACTGGATCCGCAACGAAAAGACAAACTTTGTCACTCGATTCGGTGCTGGTGCGTCAAAGGAAATTGGATCGCCGGATGATTCTTGGATTCCGGAAGCAGTGTTTGGGATTGAGGCGGATCATCAATTGACCTCACGTCAGAAGCTAAAGGGCAAGCTGGACTTCTTCCCCGCCTTCGATAATTTCAACGATTTTCGTTTGGTGACTGATCTGGCTTGGGAAACGTTGCTCAGCGATTCGGACAACTTCTCACTGCGATTGTCGGTGACGGATCGTTATGACAGCACACCACAGGGTGCTCTCAAGAACGATTTTTATTACTCAGCTTTGCTGCTCTATAAATTCTGATCGCTGACGTTTCTACTCGCTTTGGTAGCTTGTCTGATGCAGATTGCTTCTCTTGTACACACCGCTGCTTAGGAACCATTCGGAAACAACTTCGGGATTCAAAAGGTAGCGGAAGGGCGCGAACCCGCCGGTGACACGCCGGGCGGCTTGCGCCGCTCCGCTACAGCCGAACTTGATTCCGAACGGTTCCTTAGCGGAACTTTCTGCACGCGGTTCGTCGTTGGATGACCGGGCGATGGGCATCGAGGTTTGTCGGCACCGACGAGACCACGCGATCGATTCAGCCGTTGAGACTGGTGTAATCCTCAGAGTCGTTTGGATTGATTGACCAACCGATGGGTTGAGAGGTGATAAACGCTGCTTCCGCGTGAATGCAGGCGAAGCGGTGTCTTTTTGTGACGTAGGATGCATTTGTTCGCTCAAGTAGCGGGCATCAGTAACTTTCCTACGCGGGGAACCAATTCCATGGTCACTCGAAATAAATCACCACGTCGCAGCGGAATCGCAGTCACGGAACTTGCCGTGGGTTTGCCGTTGTTGTTGGTGGTCATGATGGGCACCGTCGAAGCGTGCACAATGATCCGGTTGCAGCAAAAGATGAAGATGGTCGCCTACGAAGGTGCTCGTGTCGGTGTGTTGCCGGATGCCAAGGCCGAAAACGTCGAATGGCAATGCGAAACGCTGAGTGCCGACCAACGATTGAACAGTGTTGTTGTGGTGTTGGATCCAATGGATCCAACGACCCTCGATTCGGGTGAATGGTTCACGGTCGAAGTTCGTGCCTCCTTCGCCGACAACGCTTTGATGGGCGGTTGGGGATTCGGCAGCTACGACTTGTCCGAGTCGGTCACCCTTCAAAAACCGTGAGATTGGAACCATTTTGATGCCCCAGATGAAAAATCAATCCAGACAACGTTCCGGTGCTGTCATCGTTTTGCTGGTGATCATGTTGCCAGTGTTGTTGATCCTGGCGGCTTACGTGATCAACGTTGCCTATGTTGAGGCCGTTACGGCGGACAGCCAAGTGGTGACCGATGCGGCGGTGTGCGCAGCCGGTCGCGTTTACATCCAAACCGGTGATAAAGACGCCGCTCTCGCGGCAGCTCGCGATGCCGCGGAACGCAATCCTGTTGCGGGGCAAGTTGTGCCGATCAATATGTCCGATTTAGAGTTCGGGATCAGTCTGCGTGAAAGTCTGGACGAAGGCTACAGTTTCCAACCGTTGTCCGATGACGCTGAGTTTGGCAATGCCGTGCGATTGACAACGTTGTCGCTTTCCAACTCGCCACAGCCTGTCTTTTCGCCGTTGTTCCCGACAATGGGAACCAACCTGGAGATCCGTCCGCAACGTGTGGCCGTTAGTACACAAAGCACGATGGATGTCGCTCTCGTGATCGACCGGAGTGGTTCGATGGCGTACGCGAATGACGAGACTCCTGATCCATACGTCAATCCGGTGGCCGCTCCACCCGGTTGGGCTTACGGTGACCCTGTTCCTCCGAACTCTCGCTGGTTGGACTTGGTCGCTTCGGTCAATGCTTTCAATGGATTCTTGGCCGATTCACCACAGTATGAAAAGCTTTGTTTGGCGACCTATTCGGACAACGCGAATCGCAATTGTGACCTGACACACAACTACACAGAAATTTCCAATCAATTGGATGCGATCTCCTATCAGTTTGACGGTGGAGGAACAAGCGTCGGCTATGGCTTGCAACACGGTTTGGCTGCACTGACAGACGCCAATCATGCTCGCAAATTCGCGGTTCGCGTGATGGTGTTGATGACGGACGGTCACCACAACACCGGTCTGAGTCCCGAGAGCATGGTCTACCACCTGAAGAACAGTGGAGTGACGTTGTTCACGATCACATTCAGCGACGAGGCCGATCAATCAAGGATGTCGAACTTGTCGAACGCATGTGGAGGCGAGAACTTTCACGCGACGGATGCCAGCCAATTGCAAAACGCGTTTCAAAAGATCGCGAAGAAACTGCCGTCTTTGATGACGCAGTGACATCAATGCCCAATCTTGTTTGAATTCTTTTAGTGACATCGCACCATGCTTGAACTGCTGCACTCAAAATTTCGTTCGCACGCGTCCGCGCGTCGGGGAGCGACGGTGGTAGAAATGGCGGTCGTTTCGACGGTCTTGTTCACCATCTTGGTTTCAGGCATCGAGTTGACGCGTGTCACGATGCTTCGACACTCTGCCGATCATGCCGCCTACATTGGTGCTCGGCGAGGAATCATCACCGGCGCGACCACGTCGAACGTCGAGGATGTGGTCCAAGGCCACATGGACGCGATTGGGATTCGCAACGCGACCGTGACTGTCATTCCCGAAGAAATCACCGAAGCGACGACCCAGGTCGAGGTGGAAGTGGGGATTCCTTTGGCGATGAACACTTGGATCAGTCCAGAACTGTTTGGAAAGAATTTGAAAGGGCGAGCGCGGTTGCTGACCGAACGTGCGGCGATGGTAATGAGTCAATCGATGCCGACGCCTCCGCCCCCGCCCCCACCACCGCCGCCAGAACCTGAGCCGGAACCGGAACCGGAACCGGAACCAAATCCTGAGCCGGAGCCTGAACCCAACCCGACTCCTGAACCGGCTCCCGAACCCGAGCCGGAACCAGAACCTGAACCGCCACCACCGCCGCCGCCACCATTGTTGTAGAGGTCGTGCAGTTTTGAAGTGCCGTACTCGCAAGGTTGAAATCACCCTCCTGAACGCAGTTGGGGAGGGTCGGAATGCGAGCGTTCAGCGAGAATTCCGGGGAGGGTAGTGCGCACCTTTTTACATGCTCTGCCCCCTCCCTCACGTACGCCTGAACGGCGTCGCTTGACCTCTCCCCAAACTTCGTTTCGGGAGAGGTGCGGTGCGCGAAAACAGCATAAATAGCTGCATCAACAAACTACGCGATCTCCGTACGCTGGAGTGGCAGAGCGTTCTGCCTTTGCGGAACGATCGTTGGTCAAGCGGTCGTCCCTCGCGGTCCTTCGTTTGACGTGTGCGACCGCGAGTTGGTCCGGCTTATTTCAGGGCGTCGTTTTGCAGAACATCGCGAAGACCTTCGCGATAGGTTGGGAATTGCATCTGCGGAAGCAAGTCGCGGCGAACGCGACGGTTCCAAATTCGTTTGTCCGTTTCACTACGGAAACGAACTCCGGAATCCACCGTTGGCTCCACGAATGTCGGTTCCGCCGATCGGGTCGCACGTGCGATCTCTCGGTAGAACTCTCGTCGCACGACTGGTTGGTCGTCTGCCACCACGTAAAGCGGTGAGCGTGCTCGCGATGCGAACCGCTGGTTGTCGAAACTGTTCATCACCGTAGTCGCCGCATCGTCGACATGGATCAAATTGAGATGTCCATGAGGCGGCGATGCGATGGGACGCTTGGCGATCACGTCGGCGGCACGGGGGACTCGTCCGGGGCCGTAGATGCCTGCCAAACGAAGTGTTGTGGTGGGACGGCCGACCCGGAGTGAACGCAGCTTGGCTTCCGCTGCCAAGTGAGCTTTGCCGCCTTCGCGTGATGGATGTGTGGGCGACGTTTCATCGACCCACACGCCGCCGGTTTGGTGGTAGACGCCGGTCGTGCTGATGTAACACACGTCGGCGGATTGATGTTCTGGAATACCATTGTCCAAGTGCCGAACCAAACGCGCCAAGCCATCGACTTGCGATGCGAATCGGTCCACGCGGCTGTTTCGATCGTACGCGACAGCGATCAACACGTGAGTCGTTGTCGGCAGGCGTTTGAGGGTGCGAGAATCGTTCCAATCGAACGCGATGGGGTGAAAACCTTCGGCGGCCAATGTTTCGAAACGACTGCGAGTGGTCGCGTGGACTTGCCATCCCGATTGCTGGGCCAACCGGCCGGCTCGCAGACCCAAGTAACCGCAACCGACGATGAGCAACGAATTCGACATGGGGTGGGTGTAACGCGCGGAAAGTGGATGGAAACGCGTGGGCTCACCAAACTGTCGCGATTGGCGGCGGATTCGCGAGAAAACTGCAACTAAAATGAACGGACAGCGAACGATTGGTTTCGTGGCGACATCCAAGGGCTCGTTCGCGGACATTGTTCGCCAATGTGCGGCCGACCCACTGGATTCCGCCGAGAGTGTTGATTCGCGACGATAGGGTGGTTTGGTCCGATTGCACGCGTTGCAGCGGCACTTTATCGCCTGAACAAGATTGTCGCGACCGCCGAGACCTTGAACCAAGAGCTGGTTGGTGGGGTACAATGGGGACCGTCCGTCTTTCCTCCTGATGAATCACGCGATGCCATTTCACGACACGCTCGGACTGAGGCTGGTTGCCAGTTGTTTTCTGTTCGCTCTGGCGATGCCCCAACCGGTGAGTCCCGCGCAGGTTGTTAGCGGAGTTCCCTCGGCAATTGGCGGTGCGCCTCCGTTGCCACCGGGCGCGACCTTGGTGCCTCCGCGACAAAGTTACGGGGCTTCTCCCGACATCACGTCGCAAAGGTTGATCCCACCGGGATCGGTCAACCAGAACGATTTTGCGCAAGAGTCCGCCTCGGACGCTTTTGACAGCCGAACCGGCGGCACCTTCATCGAGCCGCCAACTGAATTGCGGCGATTGATTTCGGATGGTGGTGTGCCAACTTCCTTGGATCAGTTGCGTTCGCTGCAGAGGCAACAACAAAACGTCGCCGCGGCCGCGGAAGCATGCACGGTCAGCGTCCAGATTGGACCGGCTCAAGGTTGTGGCGTGATCATCACTCCAACCGGCTACGTCTTGACCGCCGCTCACGTCGCGATGCGTCCGGGCAAGTCCGCCATGCTGACGCTCAATGACGGCCGGACGGTATCCGCGAAAACGTTGGGGATGAATCGCAGTGTTGATGCGGGGCTGATGAAAATTGACCCGGGACAAAACTCCCGCGACTCGGCGGGACGAGAGATCGGATGGCCACATGCATCGCTTGGGACCAGTGAAAATCTGAAGTCGGGTATGTGGTGCATCGCGACGGGACATCCTGGTGGCTACGAGGCTGAACGAGGCATGGTGACTCGGGTTGGTCGAATTTTGGCTGTGTACCCGGATCGAATCGTCACGGATTGTGCTTTGATCGGTGGTGACTCCGGTGGACCGTTGTTTGATCTGTCCGGCAAATTGATCGCCGTCCACAGCCGGATTGGAAATGATGTCGCCGACAACTTGCATGTCCCCGTCGATCACTACAATGAACACTGGGACAGAATGCAGGGCGGCAACGCCTGGGGATATCTGCCGGGATTTCGTCCGGTGCTTGGGATCCGTGGCAACAGCGAAGGTGGGATCGCCAACGTTGTTCGAGTCGGTCCGGGATCACCGGCTGATCAAGGCGGCATTCGAGCGGGTGACCAAGTCATCACGTTTGGCGAAGTGGATATCACCGATTTTGAATCATTGAAGGCCGCGGTTTCAGACACGATGCCCGGTGAACGAGTGAAGATTTGGCTGCGACGTGACGGCCAACCTGTGAAAGTGATTGTGGAGATTGGCCGTGGCGATTGATTTGCAAATGACATCCTGGAAGCGATCACTGCTCCGTACGTTCGCCTTGATGGCAACCGTTGCGTTGGTGAACGTGTCGCTCGCCGGTGTGGTCGTCGCGCAAGAAGAAACGTCAGTCCCGGCTTGGTTGCAAGAACGCTTGGTCGAGCGTGTCATGCATCGCCGCGACAACGGCGAGATGATGCAATTGGTTCGTCCAATCGCCGAGAGTGTTAGCGATGGAGTGGTCGGTGTGATCTGCGGCGGGCGTCCAGTTTCACTGGGCACGGTAGTCGCTCGATCGAGTCTGCATGTGGGTGCATCCGTTCCGACGACGGATGCGTACGTGATCACCAAGCGAAGCGAATTGTCCAACGATCCCATCCGAGTCCGTTTGCGGGATGGGCGGATGTTTCCGGCACGAGTCGCCGCGGTCCGCCGTCGCAGCGATTTGGCTTTGTTGGTGATCGAACGCGACAGCACCGGCACCCTTCCAATGCTTCGGCCGGTGACTCTGACATCCAAGGTTCCTACCGTGGGAAGCTTTTTGATCAGCCCGGATCGGACCAATCGTGTCATTGGTTTGGGTGTGATGGGGGCAGGACCACGCCGGGTTGCTTACCGAGGAATGCTTGGCGTTCAACTGAATTCGAGAGCGTCGACCGCGGGCGCCCAAGTCGAACAAATTTTGCCCAACAGCAGTGCTTCCGAAGCCGGGTTGGAATCCGGAGACCGGATCATCGCGATCAACGGACAAATGCAAAACAACCGAGATTCGGTGATGTCGACGCTGCGGATGGTTTTCCCGGGTGAGATCGTTCAGCTCACGATCGTTCGCGATGGTGACACGAAAGAGGTCTCGGCAAAAATGCGTGAAGCGGCGATCGTGCAAGAATCTGAAAACGATGCTCGCGTCAACGGCGCTCGAAACATTCGGTTGTCCGGATTCGAAGAAGCGTTGCAGCACGACACGGTTCTCAACCCCGATCAATGCGGCGGACCTTTGCTCAACAGCGACGGGCAAGTCATCGGGGTCAACATCGCTCGTGCCGGACGAGTGGTTAGTTACGCGTTGCCGTCGTCGTTGGTGACGGTGGAAGTTTCCAGCATGATCGCGGAAGCGGGTGGGAAGTGATCGTTGGTTGACGAGGCATCCTCCGGCGGCGATTTCCGACCTTTCGCAGTTCAGTGCGTCAGTTGCCAGTCTCGATTGAAGGTCAGCAATCCGAGCTTGATTGGCACGATTGTGAATTGCCCCAAGTGCAATTCCTTTGTGCAAATCGATCCGCCGCAACACGCCACCAACGTGGCTCAACCCAGTCCGCCTTCACCTCCTCGCGTCACTCTTGGTGATGAATCCATCGGCAGCGAGGCGATGACGGAAGCGGGCATGTCGGTCGGCGACTTGCCCACCGAATCGTCCGTAGCCGCTGGTGATCCTGGTCCGCTGATCGCTCCGCCGTTGGCGAGCGAAACATCGTTTGAGTCTGACGAAGGCGTTTTGCCGGAGACGACCAGCGATTCGGAAACCAATTCGATGGCATCGCCCGGCGGTGTCGATCCAAACGAGTTGTACCAAGCTCGTCGAAGCGGGACATCAAAATCAGTCGCGATGTGGATCGTCGGTTCGCTGCTCAGCGTCTCGGTCATGGCAGGCTTGTTCATTTGGTTTCGTCAGCCCGATCAAACCGCGGGTCTGGCGACGACAGGGCCGGGGCTTGTGTCGAATACGTCCGACGAACCCATTGAAAATGGGGCCGCCAATGTATCGGCCGATTCCGAAGCGGACATTGAATCGAACGGGAACGATCCGGCGATCAGTCCAAAAGTCGACGTCATTGATGCTGGTGCATCGGTGGAAAACGGACCGGACGCGGTTGGAACGTCAGCGGACACCGCCGGCGGCGATCCAATGTCCGACGGCAAGATGTCTGACGCGAATACGGACTCGGGTGCTTTGGATGCGGGCGGTTCGGACGTGCCGGGAGTTCCCAACGACTTGATGCCTCGAAGCCCACTCGACGGTCCGCCCGCTGTTCTCGGACGTGATCAACCAAACGCCGGTCCTGTCACGAAACCACCGCCAACGGAATCAGAACCTGACCCAGTGATGGAGTTGCCGCCTGAATTCGCTCAGTTTCAAATGTTGCTGGAGATGCCCGGGCAGGCTCCCGATGCTCCGCCGATGTCAGAAGCTCCGGTGTTGGAAGACGTCGTTCTGGACATCGCCGCAGACGAGTTTGTCGATCCAATGTTGATCGCGACGCCGCCGGAGGAAATCAACATCGAGACGGCGCTGAAGATGCGTTTGGCGGTCAGCACCAAGGGTTACCCTTTGTCGGATCTGATTTTGTTTCTTGGCGAAGCAACGTTGATCCCGATTCAATTGGATTGGGTCTCGATGGATCTGGCGGATGTTGATTTGAGGCAGCCCGTCGCCACCGACTCCAAAGGAATGACCACGATCGGCCAGTTGCTCGGCCGCGCCGCTCGGTCGGCGGGATTGGAGATCGAAACCGAAGAGGATCGGCTGACGTTGACGTTGCCGATGGACATGCTTCAGGCGAAAACGAAATCGCTGATCGAACTGGAAGACTTTGGTAACGAACGTGGGTCCGCGGAAAAGCTTCTCGATCAACTGAACGCGGTGGTTGAACTCGAACCCAGAGACGCATTGCATTTGCGTTGTTTGACGACGGAATCTTTGCGGCGGCTGCGACAGCACGAGCCTCTGCTCAGCGACAATGTGATGTCGCGATGGTCGGCCGCGTACACTCACAAGCCGACCGAAAAGCTTGTCGATGATGGTCTGCCCCCGGCATGGCGAGTGCTCAGTGAGGGCAAGACAGGGGCGCAACTCGACACCGCGATCGCGATGGCTGGTTTGTTGAGGCGAACGTCTCGAATCAACGATGCGACTTGCGTGATCAACTGGAACGATGCTCAGCGCCGTCGTTTGTCGCCAGGGCAATTGGTGATGGCCTATGCCGGTGAATCTGGGAACGAAGTCTCGGCGGGCGAGATGTTGGAGCGAGTCCTGGATCCGATGGGGCTGCAGGTACGAGAAGTTGATTCATCGCACTGGTGGGTTGGAACATCGGCAACCTATGACCGTCTGCCGGTCGTTGTCCGAAGTGAGCCTCTGGGGCCACGCCGCGATGATGTGCTGCACCGAATTCGCGAATCAGCTCGATTGGTAGGCGCCAGTTTGGCGATTGAACACGATCCAGTCTCAGATGGCTTCTTGGCAGTGATGCCAAGGTTTCTCTACCGTCAATTGCCAAAGATCATCGGTCCCGAACTTTGATTCGGCGATTGATCAATTGTCTGTATCAGGATGACAAGACCAATTCGCTCGGCAGCGTTGGTTGCTGCGGGCTGCTAGGCGTTCCGGGAAATGAGACCGGGAAGATAAGAAAGGGGCGGTTGTTGGCAACCGCGCCATTCATTTCGTTTGAATTTTCAGAAACCAACCGTGGCAGAAGGTTGGTGGTCGTTTGCCAAAAGATGTGTTTGGCAGTTTGGGTAAGACGCGTCGAGCGTAAGGATCCCAGAATGGTTTCGCTCGACTCCGTCGAATTACTTGGCGGCCAGAGTGCGAAGTTCTTCGAGTTCAACTGTCAAACGGTGACGCAAAGGGCTCTCGTCACGCAGTTCACGCTCGAGCAACTCTTCTGCTTGGTCGAAAGTTTCTTCCGTGCATTTCTTGGGTTCGGCGACAAGTTCACGGAACATGCGTTCGATGGTGGCTTCAGTTAACACGGCGGGGACCTTCAACGGGGATGCGGGGTGATTAATGGTCTGTCCATCTTAAGATGGCGCAGAGTGATCGCAAGTGCAAACAAACAGTCGACTTTCAACTTGGATCGGAATGTGCCCTATCCCCCACCAATGAGGAGATCGAAGCATCCAGTCCCGACGACAGATGAACTTTCTGTCGATAGAATGGCGTCGGTTGTCTCCTTTCGCTTCCTCGCAATTGCGGTCCCGATGAATTCTGACACGCCTTCTGAGCCTCCCTTTGACGGTCCACCCAACGACGACAATGGGTCCGGTGACACTCCACCCGGCGATGGTCAACTCGGCGGCGGCCAATGGGGTGACGGCGTGCCGGAGGGCGGTCAACCCGCCGACGGCCAGCCCGGAACTCCGACGCCGGGCAGCAATCCCGCCGCCGAAAATCCAGCCGTTCGAGCCCGGGTTCCTGATCATGTTGCCGGTGGTTGTTTCAGCACCGGCGCGATCGTGATGACTGGCCCCAGCGAATTCATCGTTGACTTTTTGCAGACCGTGGGTCGTCCCCACCGGGTCGCCGTTCGCGTGGTCATCCCGCACGCCGTGATGCCTCAGTTTGTCGACGCTTTGCAAAAGAATCTGGAGTTGTACAAAGGTCGCTTTGGCGATCCGGTGATGCCAACGCCGACACCCAATCCGAACGCGGAACAACGTCGACCGACTCCGCAAGAAATTTATGACGACTTGAAGCTACCCGATGAAGTGCTCAGCGGAACCTATGCCAACGGGGTCATGATCGGCCACGGTGCGACCGAGTTCGGCCTGGACTTCTTGACCAGCTTTTTCCCTCAGTCCGCCGTCAGTGCTCGCGTGTTCTTGGCGGCTGGCCAAGTCCCACGTTTGCTCGATTCACTCCGCGGTGCAACAAAGCAATTGGAAGACCGCCGCAAAGGCAACGAAGGCAATCAGTGACTTGAGTTCACTAGTTGTACGTTGGGCTTCCGAGCCCGACGAAGCGGTTGGTTGACCAGGCTGTCGATTCAATACGGTTCGCAGATGGAGCGATCAGCCGAGGGGCGATCGTCCTCGGTTACCGAGACGAACCGAATGCGATCGCGTTCTGGCTGAGTCAAGCAACCGGTTGTAACTCGACGGGCTTGGAATCCCATCGTACTGGCGATGCTCAGTGAGCCTTTTTATTCACGCTCGAACAGCAACGTTGTTTCGGCGATGACTTCTGCTGATCCGGTGAGCTTTGGGATCACGGCTCCGGATTCGTCGATCCGGTAGCTCGCTTCGAAGCAACTACCGGTGATCGATTCTTGTCGAAACGTTTCGCCGACTTCGAGTTTGCCGGCTGCTGCCAAACAAGCGACTTTGGCACTGGTTCCGGTGCCGCAAGGCGAGCGGTCATAGGCGTTGCCGGGGCACAACACAAAGTTCTTCGCGTCAGCCTTTTTGGATGGACCGACCAGTTCAATGTGGTCAATCTCGTCGCCGTCTTGGCCGGTGATCCCTTGATCAATCAACGCCGCTTTGATGCTCAGCGTCGTCGCCATCAGCTGACTGACGTTGCCCAGTTCCAATTGCAAACCATGATCGTCCACCAAGTAAAACCAATTGCCACCGTAGGCGATGTCGCCGGTGACGAATGTGTTGGCAAGACTTGGTGAACTGGGAACCTCGACGCGAACCGCGGATCGATAGCGTTCGCTCGCCACGTTTTCGAGCGAGACCGTTTTGCCGTCCGAATGCAATTCGACTTCGATGATTCCCACGGGAGTCTCCAAGCGATGGATCCCCGGCGGCAATCCTCCTTGCCACGCAAGCGTCGCAATGACACCGATTGTTGCGTGCCCGCACATCTGCAACACGCCCACGTTGTTGAAGAACACGACCCCCGCGAAACAGCTCGGATCAACGGGTTTGCACATCCACGCCCCCACGATGATGTCGTTGCCCCGAGGCTCGTTGACGATCGGGGCTCCCAACGCCTGGAAATTTTCGCGGAGGTACAGACGGCGTTCTGCCATCGTCTGCCCAACCAGCGTTTCTTCCATTCCGATCACCATGCGCGTCGGTTCCCCACCGGTGTGAGAATCCAACACCCGTACGCGTGCAGGCAGCATCTTCATTCCCGAATCAATGAGAGTAGGAGCAGGATCTCGCCATTGTCGGACGAATCATTCAAAGCGACGCATCGCCTCGTTCTGCTTGACTAAAGTGGACGCAAACCCGCGAAATCAATGGACTTGGAAGGCTCGTTCGTAGTGGGGGCCGAACAGAGCTCGATTGGCGGGGACGCAGCCCACTGAATCACGGTTCCACAGAACATATAGACATGAAATTGCAGTTTCACAATTGGATGCCTGGAATTTTTGCCGGACGATTGTCCGCGAGCGTTGCGTTTCGATTCGCGGCGTTGCTGCTCGGGTTGGCTGCCATTTCGGTCGCTGCTTCCGCGAACGCACAAGATTCTTCGTCGCCGCGACCACGCGTCATTCAGCAGACGTTGACGCCTCACTGGACCAATGACGATTCGTTTTGGTTCCGTCGTCAGAACGCGGATGGATCGTTCACCGGCATTCGAGTGGATGCCGAAACCGGCGAGATGACGGAGGTTGATTCCGAGAACAAAGAAATCACGCGAGACGCTGAACTTCGCGGCGGCCGGTCACCACGATCCGGTCGATCTGCCGAAGCCCACACCGAGATCACGTTCGTCAACCAAACCGATCAAGCGCTGCAATTGTTCTGGGTCGACAGCAGCGGCAAACGAGTCAAGTACGATTCGATCCCTGCGAAAGACACATTGGTTCGCACGACCTTCGCTGGGCACGTTTGGGAACTGGTCGGTGACAACCAAACTCGATTCGGTTACTTCGTCGCCGACATTGAACCGGCTCGCGTGGAAGTTTCAGAACCTGCCCGCGTGACACAACCTGAACCCGAACGCCGTGGACGCCGCCGTCGCGATTTTCAACGCGGCGACGATTGGTCCGCCGGAGTACCTGCCCCCGGGAACGACAAGGTCTTGGCTCGACTGTCAGAGGGACGGTTGCAATTGCGGCTTGCAGAATCGGATGAGTGGAAGACGTTGATCGAAGAATCTCAGTTGGCAGAATCCTTTGGTGATCACGCCGAGGAGTCCGCTCAACCGATGAGGTTGCAGTCGCCTCAATGGTCGCCCGACGGAACCGTGTTGCTGACACGAGCGGTCATTCCCTACGAGACTCAACCGGTTCACTTGGTCGAATCGTCGCCCAAGGCGGCCGGACGAGCGGTCCTGAAATCGCGTCCGTACTTGTTGCCTGGCGATCCAGTCGATGAGACTCGCTTGCTGTCGTTCAACGCGGAAACGGGTGAAGCAATTGAGCTGGATTTGCCTTGGATGTCCCAGCGTTTTTGGAACCTGCGGCTGGTCGGACCACACCGAGCTTTGCTAGCGGTGACCAAGCGGGGCCATCAACGGTTCCGCTTGTTCGATATCGACCTGTTGTCTGGCGAAGTCAAAACCGTCATCGATGAACAATCCGAAACGTTCATTTGGACCACTCATAAAACCGACCTGCCCCAATGGACTTACCTGGATGCCAGTGACGAAGTCATTTGGGTCAGTGAGAAAGACGGCTATCAACATCTGTACTTGGTCGATTTGTCCGGTGAAGGTGAGATCCGCCCAATCACAAGCGGCGAATTCGTCGTGCGTGGAATCGACAACATCGACGAAGAAAATCGCGTGCTTGATTTGGTGGTCAGTGGTGTGCATGAAGGCCAAGACCCGTATTTGAAGCATTACGCTCGGGTGGACTTCAGCGGAGAGAACTTCACCTTGTTGACTGACGGGAACGGGAATCACACCGCCACATTTTCACCCGATCGAAGTCGTTTGGTGGTCACTCATTCGCGGGTTGATTCGTTGCCCGTTCACGAGCTTCGTTCCGCTGATGGCAAACTGATTCAAACGCTGGCCAAAGCAACGGTCACGCCCGACGATGCCGAGCTGAACTTGCCGCAAGTCTTTTCTGCCAAGGGCCGGGACGGCGAAACCGACATCTGGGGATTGGCGTGTTTCCCCGAGGACTACGATCCCGCCGCTGACAAAAAGTATCCCGTTGTCGAGTACATCTACGCCGGACCTCACGATTCACACGTTCCCAAATCGTTCCGTTCGGCACCTTGGCACCGTGACTATTTGAACGCTGGTTTCATCGTTGTGCAGATCGACGGCATGGGGACCGCCAACCGATCCAAAGCCTTCCATGATGTGTGTTGGCACAACCTGAAGGATGCAGGTTTCCCCGATCGCATCGCCTGGATGAAGGCTCTCGCGATAGAGCATCCGGCGATGGATTTGGAACGAGTGGGCATCTTCGGAACGTCGGCTGGTGGCCAAAACACCGGATCCGCGTTGTTGTTCCACGGCGATTTCTATGACGCTGGCGTGGCGGCTTGTGGTTGCCACGACAACCGAATGGACAAAGCCTCTTGGAATGAACAGTGGATGGGCTATCCCGTCGGCGATCACTATTCCGAGTGCAGCAACATCGACAACGCGGCCAACCTGATCGGCGATCTGTTTTTGATCGTCGGCGAGCTCGACACGAACGTGCCACCGGAATCCACGCTGCGTTTCGCGGACGCATTGATCAAAGCGGGCAAGGACTTCGACATGCTGGTCATGCCGAACGTGGGGCACAGTGACGGCGGGAAGTACGGCAAGCGACGAACGTTGGACTTCTTCATCGAAAAGCTAGAACCCGGGAAGGAGATCGACAAATCGACCTCTGATTCCAGTGAGCCATCCGAAGAAGTTGCCACCGTGTTGATCGACTCGGAAAAACTGCAACCACAGATCGCTTGGATGGACATTCAAAATCACTACCAAACTGACCTGGAAACGCTGAAACGTCGTTTGCCAGTTCGCGTGGCGGAAGAACGTCTGTCGCAAACCGCCGCGTTTTTGGCTGCTTGGGAAAGCCAATTGCAGACGGCAATCGGTGCCGAAGGCGATGCCGCGTTGAGCGACGCGGACGCGGAAGTTGCTCACGAACTCCTTGCGGCTGTCGGTGATGAAAGGAAACAACTGAAAACGCTTGTTGCGTCGTCGGAAGAACTCCGCGAGTTGGCTCCCTTCACCGATCAATTGATCTCGCTGACGGATCTTTCCAATCGAGTGAAGCCATTGGATGGACAAGCGATGGCGGCTGAGATGGAAACGCTCAGCAAAACGCTGGATTCATCCCAACAGAAAGACAAGGATAAAACGGTCGCCGTCAGCCAACCGGTCATGGACGCCGCGGATGACTTGTTAGACGCGTACCAATCTTGGCAAACGTTCTACGAAGGCTATCACCCCGATTTCAATTGGTGGGTGCTCGATTTGGCCAAGGAAACCGGCAGCAAACTTCGGGCATGGAAAGAAGGCCTGACGGTTGACGAATCACTGACGGAAAAACTGTCCAAACGAGTCGCCAGCGATTCCATTGAATTGCCGTCGCCTGCGGAAACGTTCGTGTTCGGCGAAGCGTATCCGCCAATCGAAACATGGTCGCAACGAGAAGCGACTTGGATGCCATCGATCGTTCGGCGTTTCACTCGTCGCGGTCGCGATCGTGAAAAGAAGGCGGCACAGTTGCCACAGTGGAAAGAGGAGTTGGCGGCTTTGAAATTGGATGGCAAACCGTTCGAGGAATGGTCTCTGGACGATCAAGTCGATTGGCATCTTTTGACCGCTGAGGTCGAAACACGATTGGAACGCAAGCGAATCGAAGAGTCCGGTGAAAAGCTTGCTCCGGCAACCTCATCGGTCGAAAAGGATTTGTCCGGCACGCCGGTTGGCCGGGAACGAATCGAGTTGGAATTGCGGCGTCAGTTCATCGATCATTCGCCTGAGGAACTGATCGAATTGGCCGAGCAGGAATACGCGATTGTGCGATCCGAAATGGTTCGCGTTGCTCAAGACATGGGTTTGGGCGATGACTGGAAAGCCGCGGTGGAACGGATGAAGAATCACCACGTGGCACCGGGCCAACAGCCGGTTTTGATCGGCAAGATGGCTGACCAATCGGTCGAATGGTTGCGTAAACGTGACTGGATCACGGTCCCACCGTTCGCCGATTATTGCTGGCGGATGATCATGATGACTCCCGAGCGACAAAAGGTGAATCCATTCTTCACCGGTGGCGAAGTGATCAGCGTTTCATTCCCGACTTCGGAGATGTCACCGAGTGACAAACGCCAAAGCTTGCGAGGAAACAACATCGGATACGCTCGCGCGACGGTGCACCACGAGTTGATTCCCGGTCACCACTTGCAGATGTACAGCAATGAGCGGTTCCAACCTCACCGTCGCACGATGAGCACGCCGTTCTGGTTGGAAGGATTGGCCGTCTATTGGGAACTGAAACTGTATGACGATGGGTTCGCTCGCACTCCCGAAGAACGCATGGGGATGCTGGTTTGGCGAGCCCACCGGTGTGCACGAATCATCTTTTCGTTGAACTTTCACCTGGGGCGTTTTTCACCGGATCAGTGCGTCGATTTCTTGGTCGACAACGTTGGGTTTGAACGACGCAACGCGACCGCGGAAGTTCGACGCAGCATCGGTCCGAGCTACCCGCCGCTGTATCAAGCCGCGTACATGCTCGGTGCTTTGCAGATCCGTCAATTGCACCGTGAGATGGTTTTGTCGGGCGAGATGACCGAACGTGACTTCCACGATTCGATCATGGAAGCCGGAATGTTGCCCATCGCCATGTTGCGTCAGGTATTGAAGCAAGAACCGCTTCAAAGAGACGAACCACCACGCTGGAAATTCAACTGACGCCGTACGATGGTCTTCCAAGACCGTCGAGGCAGCAATCTCCGTACGATGGTCTTTCCAAGACCGTCGAGACCGCTTCCTACGTACGATGGTCTTCTAGACCGTCGATCTTGGTTCTCAACCGCCGTCCCCGCTCAGCGTCTCCGCGGTCAGCAATACCTTGCTGAGATTTGCCACGGGAAAGAAATGATCCCCCGGCAACACTCGCAGAGAGAACCCGGCCGACGTGAGCGCTTGCCAGCCTTGCATCTTGGCTCGGTTGGCAACATGGTCTTCCGCCCCGGCGAGAGCCCGAATGGGAACGGGGATGGTCGGGTGCTCAACGGTCGCGACTCCACGTGCCAGTTTTAGATCCGCACGCACGATGGGCAAGAACATCGCGAGCGCGTCGGGATGCTGTTTCAAACCGGCTGGCAAACCGCCATAGCGACGGTCGAGTTCTTCCGCGAACGCGTCGTCGTCCCAGTCCAACCAGTCGCGGTTCTGCGTCCATTGGTTGGGCGGCGAGGCTCCCATCACGATCAAACCTTTTACGGGTGTTTGATCACCGGAGCGTTCCAGCAACTGAATCGCCAACCGATACGCGATCAACGCACCCAGGCTGTGTCCCGCCAGCACCAACGTGTCGTCACCAGCAAAGGTTCGTTCCGTTTCGGTCGCGATCGATTCAACCAACGAGTCCATGTCGGTTTCAAGTGGATCCGAGAAACGGGACTCACGCCCGGCCATCCGAACGGCCCACAAGTGGATGGAACTCGGAGCATTTCGCGACGTTGTCAGACTGCGAAATTGTTTGAACAGCGGAGCGGTCGCACCGCCGGCATGCGGCACCCACAACAGGTGCGTCTTCGACTCCGAAGCGGGACTGATTCGACAAAGGGCGTCATTCGACGTCATCAAATATTCATTCCAAAATGCGTGTAAACTTCGCCGTCTGGGAGCCTTACCGCCGGGGGCGAGTTGTAACAAAACACCCCGTCACGCCAACGCCCCACGCTGCGCATTCGCCCGGTCACCCACAACCTATTGTGGATTCAGCTATAACGGGAACCCCTCAACGATTTCCCCCATCCCGATTCCCACCATGCACACGCTCCGACCCCGCCATCTGTTTTACGGCTTGGCTTGCCTCGTCTGTTCGATTCCGCTTGATGCGTCGGCTCAAGAAGCCTCGCCATCCAAACCGCTCAACGTTTTGATGATCGCGGTCGATGATTTGCGACCGGAACTTGGTTGCTACGGCAAATCGTATATGCACTCCCCGAACATCGATCGCTTAGCCGCATCAGGCATGCGGTTTGACCGTACGTATTGCCAGGTCGCCGTTTGTGGTGCCTCGCGAGCCAGTTTGATGAGCGGTTGCCGTCCGGAAACGACGCAGTGCTGGAACTTCAAAACGCTGCTGCGGTCGAAGATGCCCGACGTGCTGACGCTGCCGCAACACCTGTCTCGCAACGGCTACGAAACGGTGTTTCTCGGCAAGGTCTACCACAGCGCCAGCGACGATGCGGCGGCCTGGACCGTCGATGCCAACGAGTGGGCACCGCGAGATCGCGGCAAGGGAAAAGGCTACGTCCAGGAACTGCCTCGCAAACGCAATCCGGCCAACTCGAGCGAGAAGCCGGGACCATCGATCGAAAACGGCGGCGATGTCCCGGACAATGCTTACGCCGATGGGCACGACGCCGAGCGAGCGGTTGCGATGTTGGAACGCTTTGCCACGCAAGACAAACCGTTTTTCTTGGCCGTTGGATTCTTGAAGCCACACCTGCCGTTCAATGCACCGGGCAAGTACTGGGACTTCTACGACCGCGACGCCATTGAAATTCCTTCTCGCGAAGATGTGATTGATGGTTTGCCGTACGCTCGATCGAGTTGGGGAGAGCTGAAGAACTACGCCGACATCCCCGCGAAAACGAAGATGCTCGACGACGACAAAACTCGTGAGCTGATCCATGGTTACCGGGCCGCGGTCAGTTACATGGACGCACAAGTTGGCAAGGTGCTGGACGCTCTCGAATCCAACGGGCAACGCGAGAACACGATTGTCGTGTTGTGGGGCGACCATGGTTGGTACGTCGGCGATTTTGGCGATTGGTGCAAACACACCAACTATGAAATCGCAACGCGAGTCCCGTTGATCGTGTCCGCGCCGGGCGTACCTGCCGGTGGAACAAAATCGTTGGTGGAATTGGTGGACGTGTTCCCAACCTTGTGCGAGCTGACCGGAGTGCCGGTTCCGGAACATTGCCAAGGCAAGAGCATCGCGGGAGTGGTCCGTGATCCCGAACTGTCGGTTCGTCCGGCGGCGTTCAGCCAATACAAGAAATCCAAACCAGGCGTTGGGCCGGTGCTTGGAACCAGCATTCGCACGGAGCGGTTTCGCTACACGGAATATGTGTCGAGCAAGACCGGCAAACTCGAAGACATCGTCTTGATCGATCTCGACAATGATCCGGGAGCGACTCGGAACGTGGCTTCCGATCCTGCCTATCAATCGTTCTTGCCGCAATTGCACGCTTGGTGCGAACAATCTGCTACGGGGCTATGACCACAAACTCCCGCAAGACCTCTCCCGGCCATGCAACACGTCAGCAGAACTCGAACTCGCTCAGCAGGACCAAAAAGGCCTGCTTTGGTCTCATGACGACCGTGCTGGGATTGGTGGCGATCGAGCTAGCCCTGACGCTAATCGGCGTTGCCCAATCGACCGATCAAGCGGACCCGATGATGGGGTTTTCGAAACAGGTTCCGTTGTTGGAACGCCACGTCGATGAAGACGGCAAAGTCTGGATGCGAACCGCGGAAAACAAGCTGGTCTGGTTCAACGACCAACGCTTTCCGCTGAACAAACCAGCGAACACGCAGAGGATCTTTTGCCTCGGTGGATCAACCACGTTCGGGCGACCCTACGACGACAACACGTCATTTGCGGGATGGTTGCGAGAATGGTTGCCTCGTGTTGATGCAGACACGAACCATGAAGTCTTCAACGCGGGTGGGGTCAGCTACGCCAGTTACCGCGTCGCGGCGGTGATGGAAGAGTTGGCTGAGTACGAGCCCGATTTGTTCATCGTTTACACCGGTCAGAACGAGTTTCTCGAGCGGCGAACGTACGCGGACTTCTTTGACCAGTCCCAGGCTCAACTTTGGTTGACGGGATGGTTGAACAAGACCCGAACGTATCGGGTGATCGATTCCCTTGTGCGCAAAAAGCGTCCACCGAAATCCGACTCAAACTCGATCGGTTTGGCCGCTGAAGTGGACGAACGTCTGAACCACACGGTTGGACCGTCGGACTATGTTCGCGATGAGGAATGGAGCAACAATGTTCGCAAGCATTTTCGATTCAATGTTCGACGCATGATCTCCATCGCTCAATCCGCGAACGCGAAAATATTGTTCGTCGTTCCAGCATCCAACGAGAAGGATTGCAGCCCCTTCAAGGCGGATCCAGCGGATGATTCGTTTGAAACTGGCCAGCGAGCTTTTAATACCGGTGATTTCGAGACGGCACGCAAGGCGTTTCGGTTAGCGATCGATCAGGACATTTGCCCACTTCGTGCCCCGAGCGATTTCGCCCAGTACATTCGCGAAGTGCCCGAATCGGATGATGTTCGCGTTTTGGATTTCGAATCGGATCTTCGCAACCTTTGCCGCGACGAACACGGGCATGAAATCTTGGGCGAAGAATATTTCCTCGATCATGTGCACCCGACCATTGATGCGCATCGTCAATTGTCCCGCTGGCTGATCTCGGAAATGCACAATGCGGGTTGGTTGGCCGCAGAATCGATCGCACTGAAAGAATTGTCTCGCGAGACGGTCGAAGATGTGAATCGAGCGATCCTTGGCCGCATCGATCGAACTACGCAAGGAATCGCGATGCGAAACTTGGCGAAGGTGATGCACTGGGCTGGGAAGTTTCAGGTCGCGGCGCCGCGGGCTCGGGACGCGATTGAATTGCTAGGTGGTGATGCCGAGAGCCAATTCATTTTGGCCGATTGCCTCCGGTGGACCGGGCGAATCGACGAAGCGGTGGTTGAATTTGAAAAAGGCGTCAATGCCTACCCAACGTACTTTCGCGGCGTGCAACGTTACGGCTTGCTTTTGCTGGAATTGGGAGAAGATGATTCTGCTCGCGAAATGTTTAGCATCGCAACGCTCGGATGGCCGGAAACAGATCCGCGACATTGGTCCGCTCGCTTTCAACTTGCGATCGCTCATCTAGGAGTGAGCGACTTTGAGTCCGCGTACGGTGAATTACAAAAATGCCATGAACACAATCCGAGTGACATGGATGTCGTGTTCGCTCTGGCGGAGGCCAGTGTGGGGATCGGAAAAACCAGATGGCGATCGAATTGTACGAGCGAGTTTTGGCTGAATTTCCAAACGATGTTGATACTCATCTCAATCTTGCCCACGCGCTGCTGAGCAGAAAACAATTCGACCGAGCGGCGGAGCATTTCGCCACTGCCTTGTCGTTGGCTCCTAATGACGAGCGAGCACGATCGGGGATGGTTGTCATCAATCAATTGAAACGGACATCGAATTGAGGCTGTTTATTTTGCAATTCATTCGGCGGCAAACTTCGGCAGTTTGGATTGTCATGCCATTTAGTTGGACGCCCAAAACCGAATAGCCAGCAGTGTCTTCGATTGGCGGTGGTCGCATTCGTTGTGAATGGCGATCAACCGACGATGTCGTCATGAAAACATGGTCTTTGAATCACCGCAGGAACTATCCATGCCGCGCTCTTACCTTGCATTCACCGCAGCCATCGCGTTGGCGGTCTCGATGGGAACCCTTTCTGCGTTTGAACCATCCGCCAACCGTGATGTTGTTCGCAACACGCCAGGGCTGGTTGCATTTTGGGACTTCGACCTGCGTGAATCTTCCGGGAATGAGCGTTTTGTCGCTCACGTGCCGGTTGGGTCGCCCAGCAACTATCCCTTGGATGCCGCGAACTATGTGCGAGACTACTGGGGCGAAGGGAGGGAAGCCACCTACGCTGACTTTCCGCTGTTGAATGATGGTCCATTTGGACAAGCAATTCGTATTCGCGAAGAATCCGATCCGAACTTTCGGCCATTTCTGTTTGTCCCCAGGACGCGGCTGCATGACACGCCGCTTGACATCAAAGGTGACGGGAAATCGGTGACCGTTGTTGTCTGGGCGATTCGAGAAAGCGGCAACCATGCACTGGCAGGGATCTGGCACGAAGGGACGGACCTCAAACAATCGTCCACAGCTTCCATCCAAAAGGTCGAACGCGGACAGCGGCAATACGCGTTGTTTGCGGGGCTGAATCGACCTGGCAGCGCGTGCGGACACATCTCTGAAAACGGTGCTAGCTCGTTCCTGAACAAGTATGCGTTGCACAAATGCAATTCGTTGAGGGTAGCTCCGGCCGTGAATGCGGACGTTCCCGCAGAACAGCTCGCTGCATCCTGGCAGTGCTTTGCGATGACTTTCGACGATCAGAAGGACGAAATCACTGGTTGGCTGAATGGAGAGTCCGGTGAACGCTGGCTCAAGAATCCCAAATCGAACAATTTGCTGTCGTATGCCCACAACGCCTACATGCAGGGGCACTACGCTCGGACGCCTGGGATGCAGGAGGGGCAAGACAGCGACTTTCCGAAGGCCCAGTACTACAGCCCGCCGGAAGGTGAGGTGTCTGAGACGGAAGTCTTGCGTGAGGACGAGAACCATCGCGTTGAACGTCGCCGCTACCGCTACACAGAAGTTGTTGTGACGCTGGAGAAAGATGAAAACGGTGAATGGGTTGAGACCGACCGAACCCTTGTTGGCTTGCGATTGAACCCTTGGTGGTACCCGCACGGCATTTATTCACCGCCGGATGCAGAACAAGGCGGGCCGTTCACGATTGGGCGAGTGATTCACAGCAGTCGCAGTGTCGGCTTCACCGGATGGATCGGCGGCGTCAGCGTGTTTGATCGGGCCCTCTCGGAAGCCGAGTTGAAGACGCTTGCCGACCTTCGGAACTGATCGGCTGGGATTGGAGTGCCAAAGTTGAATGCCGATGTCGGTTGCGACCGAGGAATCCGAACTGCGATAAACGTTCTTACCGCTTCTCAAACAACTTCACACAGGACGTACGTGATGGCAGAGCTTCCCCAAGAAACATTGGATCAAATCCGAGCTCATCTCTTGGAAGGGAAAAAGCTCAAGGCAATCAAACTATACCGAGAAGCGACGGATTCATCGCTTATTGAGTCCAAGGAACAAATCGAGAAGCTCAGCGAAGAGCTTGAGAAATCACACCCTCGACAAATGGCCGACAACAAACCGATCGGCTGCGCCGGAATCCTCCTGCTCGCCGTAGCCGGCGCAGGTTGGGTGGCCAAAAGTGGCATAGGCTTCTAGCCTGTGAATACAAAGGGCAACGAAGGTGTGAATCACAGGCTGGAAGCCTATGCCACTTTGGGGACTGGTTCGCCGGCTTGGATTCCGAGTTTCGAACGAATCCGAGCTGATGACCATTGGAAATCTTCCGCACGGTCCACTAATCCAGCCACGACAGGATTCTGCTCGATGTAGTGGATGATTCGAAGCAACTCCTCTTGATCGCGGGCGTAGTGATCGAAAGTCTCCGCTTGCCAAAATGCACCTTCACCGCCACGTGCTCGATTGCACTGCGTCCCCGTGAAGCTTTGGATGCTGTGTGAAATGCTTTCACGTGGAGTGCGTTTCTTTTCCTTGTCCTGTTGTTGGGCTAAAAACTGTTCCGCCCAAATTGGATCGGGCAGGAACACCCAATGGTGATGGCTTGGCATCACAACGAATGCGAACAGCGTGTAGCGTTCCTCCGCGAAATGAAGGAACGCGTCGGCGACGATCTTTGCAAGCCAATCATCGCGAAGATGTGTCACTGGTGACTCGCCATCCAGGATGGAATCCACCAGTTTGAAAAGCAACTTGTGCTTCTTCATTTCCCAATCGGCGTCACTTAGGTCGAGAGGCTTCTTGCGTTGATCCAATTCATCACGATGAGCACGGATGCGTTTCAAACCAGCGGCTGGCAAACTGCCATCCAAGCAGGCCGTGATGAACGATGCTTTGCCCTCGACATCGATGTGCGGCAGATTGCGACGTCGGAAAACTTTACCCTCATTCAATGCGTTGCCTCCTGTGGCATAGGCTTCCAGCCTGTGGTTGAAACAGCGTTTGCTCTTTGTAAATCACAGGCTAGAAGCCTATGCCACTGTGCAGGTTCGATCACAGGCTGGAAGCCTATGCCACCGCTTAGGACTTGATGCCGATGTTGAGGTAGGCGTGGACGTGGGGGGCGCCGCGGAAGTGCCAGACCATTGATGGGCCTTCGACTCGCCAGATGTCCCAGACGCGATCGTTGTCGATGTCTTCTTGTTGATAGAAAGCCATGTGCAGTTGGTCGAGTCCGCCGCTGCTATTCAGGATCTCCATCACTTCCTTCGAATCGTTTTCACGATACGGTGCCAGCAACATCTTGAGGGTCGATTCGACGAGCTCCTTTTGATCGCTTGAAAGTTGGTCGACGCCAATTCCCGGGAAGTGACCGCTCTCGCCTTTCAACTGCACCGCGGTTTCACTGGGAGCTTTCTTTTGCAATGCCTGTTTGGCTTGGTCAGCGTCCAAGGCTTGGAAGACCTTGTTGGCTTGCAACGTTTGCTGAAAGAACGGGCTGTCGGGGAGGTATTCTTCGCCGTGCCCGTAAACAACCGGGCCGCCAAAGCCGATTTTGTCGAGTCGATTTCCGTCGGCTCGCATCGTCACGTGACGGCCGGTCAATTCGAATTGGAACTGGTCCGAGCCTGGTTCACCAAACAACGCGAAACTGTAGCTTTCTAGTCCGCCGTCATCGTATTCCATTTGTTCGAGCAGACGATCGTATCCGTCTTTGGAGGTGATGTTGCGAACGATTTGGTCGACCAGTGTCTTCTGCTTCTTCGAAAAGAGATCGTCGCCGATGGTCGTTTTGCTGACGTGCCAGTTGGGGTTGATCTTCAGGCGATCGGCGTGATCGAACGGTCGCCAGACAGCGGTTTTCTGATTGTCGGACAAGGAAGCGTACAGTTCCCCCACGTAGGTTTCTGCGGAAGCGGTGGGGGCTCCCGCCGCATGAGCAAAACGGGCGTCGAAGAGGGTGGTCGTTGCAACACCGGCGGCGATGGCTCCTCCCAGTTTGACGAAGTCTCGGCGGGCAACGCGTTGGCCATCGGGGCGATTGACGTTCATCGGAAAGCTCATGAGGGTTTGGGGGGAATACAGGCGGGAACCGTTTGCTTTGAACGGCCGCTTTTGATTCTACCAAGTTCAACCCCAGCGAACAAAAATTGGTCGCTGCGAAAACCACGTTGCCCAGCTGAGAGCTTTGCCAAGTTCAGTTCGCGTCTTGCGGAGGCCAATCTTCGATTTGGTCGATTGCCTTCATGACTTGAGGAAGGATGGTCCCGGTCACTCGTGAAAGACGAGCGGTAACCCGTGTGTTGAACAACAACGCGACGTTCTTTCCATCGGAACGACGAACCAGAATCGTGTTGGTGCCGGGAAGTGAACCGCCATGGGAAGCGGTCAATTCGCCAGAGTCATCGGTGACCACCGACCAACCTTGGCCGTAGTACCTGGGCTTGAGGTCACCGTTCTTCTTGTGTCCCGCCAAACCTTCCGGCCGAGCAAACATGTCGTTGATTCTGGCGGACGACAACAGCGGGCTGTTCTCGGGATCGTCGAATGCACTTGCGAACCGAGCCAGGTCGCTCGCCGATGCAATCCACGCTCCGTGGGAATCCATCGCCTCCAGGTGCCAAGCCCCATAGGTTTGCGGCACCCGTGAATTCAAGTCCTCGGCGAAGACGGAGTCACCTTGGTGCGGATCGTAGTAGCGGACCTCTTTTGGTTTGCGGCCTTCCAAACGAGTCACGCCGACAGACATCGATGTCACGCCGATCGGTTGCAGGACATGTTGCTTGACATAGTCTTCGTAAGCTTCGCCACTGATCTTCTCGATGACTCGCCCAAGCAAGCAGTAGCCGTAGTTGGAATACGCGTACCGCTCACCCGGATCAAAGTCGAGAGGTTTGCCTCGCATGACACGGATGATGGTGTCGGGCGTTGCGGGGTGGGATGCACCGAGAGCGTTGGCAAATTGAGTTGAGCGGAACATCGCGTCGAACGATTGGTCTCGATCCCAACCACCACGATGTTGCAACAAGTGCTGGATCGTGATCTCGTTTTGTCGCTCGTCGATTTTGGAACCTTCTTCCACATGAGGCTCGTGGTCGAGGATTTCGAAGACTTTGTCGTCGAGCGACAGTTTGCCTTGATCGACCAATTGCAAGATCGCAACCGCGGTGATCGGTTTGGAAATGCTGGCGATCCGAAACAGACTCTCGGGTGTCACGGGCTCACGCTGGCCGACGTCGGCGTAGCCAAACCCTCTCGCGTAGACGACGTTGCTTTGGTTCGTGATCGCGAGCGATGCACCTGGGATACGATGCTCGCGAAGGAATGATTGCATCACCCTATCGACTTCGCGAAACGCTGGTTGGTCGTTTCCAGTGACGATCGCATGCGACGCGGTGGCGGGATCAAAGCCCGGGCCGCGGAGGACTTTGCCGGGGCGTTTGCCGGTGAACTTGCCATCGGCGAGCACGGGAGTTCCGTTGACGATCACGTGCTTCATGCCAACCGATTCGGCGTGCGGGTTTTCGAAGTTGGCTCGATCGGCGAGTTCATCAAAGTCGAAGATGATCACGTCGGCGGCCAAACCCTCAGCGATTCGGCCGCGGTCATATACCATCACGGCGTTGGCCGCGGCGGCACTGGCTTGCGAAATCGCTTGTTCCATTGAGATCGCCCCCAGGTCGCGGACATATCGCGACAACATCCGTGGGAACGCGCCGTAGGAACGTGGATGCGAGGCGCTTCGGTTGCCACCCGCCGGACCGACATCGGTGCAGAAGGAAACGAACTCTTGTTGCATCGCTAAAATCTTGTTCGCGTCGCTCATCGTTTCGGGCAATGCGAACGTGGATGCATTGCACAGTCCAAAGAATGTGTCCCAAGCGTCTTCGCCAGTTGCTTTGGCGATCGCGGCGACGGATTGGCCAGCGTACTCGCGATAACGAGGTTCAGTGGTTTGGCCGACGATGATGCGGTCCCAATCCGAGCCCGCGTGGCGGTACCAGTTTTCCCAACCGCTGGTGGATTCGATTTCCTCGCGAACTTCAGTTCGCAGTTCTTCGTCGTCAGCCAACCGGTTGAGGAACTTGGCTCGTCCTTCGCCAAAGTGCCGCGGGTGAATCAGGGCATCGATTCCCAACCCGTTGTTGATGTAGGGATAGATGTCGGCGGTGACTTGGTGACCTTCGCTACGAGCGGCTTTGATGCCCGCGATTGCCAATTGCATCTTGCCCCAGTTCTGACGACCGGCGGCTTTCAAGTGAAAGATGTGAACAGGGGTGTTGCCGATACGACCGATTTCCAGGGCTTCGTCGATCGCTTCGAGAAGCTGGTCGCCTTCGTTTCGCATGTGCGTGTAGTAGCGTCCGCCGTGTTCGCCCGCGACTTCGGCCAGGGCACCGATTTCTTCGGTCGTTGCATAAACGGCGGGAGGGTAGATCAACGCGGTGGAAACTCCGATCGCGCCCGCACGCATGGCTTCGCGAACGTGTTCCTTCATCGTCTTCAGTTCATCGTCGCTGGGACGCCGGTCGTCTTCACCCATCACCAACCGGCGGACTTGGGTGTGCCCGATCGTTTGCACGGTGTTGACGGGCATGCCTTTCAGGTCCAGCAACTGAAAGTACTCCGCCATGTTTTGCCAACCGACTGATTTCGCGTCGTGATCTGAAAGCGGCGCGGCCGACGATCCCTCGCCCGCGTTGATGGTCGTGATGCCTTGCGTCAGCAAGTTCATTGCCGACGAAGGATTCCGAAGCATCGGCGTCGCGGTTTGCCCCATCATGTCGATGAACCCGGGAGCGACGATCAATCCCTCGGCGTCGATCGTGTCTTTGGCGGACGCCGGATCGATGCGGCCGATGTGGGTGATCTTGCCGTTCGTGATTCCGACATCGGCTTCGTACCAAGGGGCACCCGTGCCATCGACCACGTGCCCGTTCAGGATCGCGAGATCGAAGGATGGCTCTTTTGATTTGGGCTCGTCGTCCGCGGCGAAGGTCGCCGGTGAAATCAGCCAAACAACCAAGAAACAAAGGGCCAGGGATCGACGCGGCGCAATGTCAGAGGGCTTCTTCCACACAGGATCGACTCGGCAGGCGGGGAGGGGCGGGCGTAGAGAGAGGGCGGGGCTTCGGCTTGAAGCATCAAACCGAGCCGAAAGGACAGCCCGGGTTGCACTGTAGCCCTTAGCTTAGCTGATCTGAGACGGCGTCGGCCTATCGCAATCGCTTCCGGACGGACGTGGTGCAATCGTGGTGCGACAGTCGTTTTCGAGCGAATTCACGATCGAGCGTCGCAGGACCAAATCAATTTCGCGACGGTGGGCTGCTCACTATCAAACGGGTGGCGTCAAACAGATTGCATCGTTTCTTTTTCCTGCCCAAATTATCAGGCTGTTCAGGTTTGACGCCGGAATTTGCTGGTGAACGCAACTCACTTGCTCTCCATATCACGGATCAAATTCGCCACTCCCGTGGAAGGGGGGTTCGATCTCTCTTGGCAACCTGTAACGATAGGGCGCCCTGAGCAGTTTTGGAGTCCCGCCATCCATGACGATTGTGCGGTAAGCAAGGATGCCCCCCTGACGAAATTTGGTCTGTCGTCAAAGAAACGCCATCATGCTTTCAATCCACCTAGCAGAGTTATATGCTAGGACGAATGACGACCCAAATTCACTATCCTGCCCCGGCGAGCCAAACAGTTTTCGAGTTGCCCACCTGATCGGCCATCCGCCCGAGACCGTATGTTACGCAAATCAGAGATTCCTGATTCCACGACCCGCGAGCCCAGTGAGACGCGATGGAAATCGCTCGCTCATTTGCTCGTTGATCGTGCCGCGCGACATCCCGATCGTCCGGCGTTAACGTTTCTGTCTGACGACGCTTTGGACGGTGTGGGCGAACCACAGACGCTGACTTACGCCGAACTGCACCGCCGTGTTTGTGCGGTCGCGACTCGTTTGCTGCGTGACACTGGTGCGACGGCGGGTGATCGAGCGATGTTGTTGTTTCCGCCCGGTTTGGAGTTCATGGTCGGGTTCATGGCCTGCGAGATGGCTCGGTTGATTCCGGTCCCGACCAGTTATCCAAAGCCCGGGCGCGCGATGCCTCGGTTGGATGCTTCGGTGACTGACTGCCGACCTTCCGTGTTGATCAGCGATCAGGAAACCATCGCGGGTATCGATCCGCATCGGGTGTCGCCTGATACTGCGACGCTGCCAAAGATCGCGACGGATGTTTCGATCGAACAAGATCTGACAACGATCGATACGACTGAAAGTGCACTGCCGCTTGGCGAAATCGAATCGACCGACTTGGCTTTGTTGCAATACACCAGTGGATCGACGAGCGATCCAAAAGGTGTGATGGTTTCGCATGCTAACTTATTGAGCAACCTGGAATCGATCCGTCATGCATTCGGAATTGAATGGTCCGATGACGATGGCGACGACTTCGAGCGCGGTTTGTTCTGGTTGCCTCCATTCCATGACATGGGATTGATCGGCGGAATCCTTGAGCCGTTGTACGTCGGCGGTCATGCGATCTTGATGTCGCCCAGGTCCTTTCTTGCTCGGCCGATGCGTTGGCTTCGAGCGATCTCGGACTACAAGGCCACCATCAGCGGCGCACCCAACTTCGCGTATCAGTTGTGCGTTGACCGAGTTGATTTGGCTCAGGCCGAGTCGCTTGATCTGAGCGGTTGGGAGTTGGCGTTTTGCGGTGCCGAGCCGATTATCGCGGACACGTTGCAGCAGTTCACCGATCGATTCTCCGACGCAGGTTTTCGCGGTGAAACATTCTGTCCTTGTTACGGATTGGCCGAAGCAACCTTGATGGCGGCGAGTTGCCGGTCTGGGCAAGCACCCAGTTTGCTGGACGTGGACAAAGACGAATTGGCTCATGGGCGTGGACGAGTCATCCGCCATACCACGCTCGGAAAGACATTGCCGGACGATGCGTCCAGTGCGAAGCCGGACCCTGCGACGTCGCGTCAATTGGTCAGTTCGGGAAGTCCCGCGCACTTGATGACCGTGATGGTCGTTGATGCGAAAACAAAACGTGAACAGCCCGATGGCGAGATTGGTGAAATCTGGTTGGCGGGGCCATCGGTGACGTCTGGTTACTGGAAACGCGAATCTGTGAACGCGGAAGTCTTCGGTGCGACTCTCGCCGATGGAGATCCTGCGGAGAAGTTTCTGCGAACCGGCGATTTGGGATTCATTCACGACGGCGAAGTCTACGTGACTGGACGTAGCAAAGACGTGGTGATCTTGCGTGGTCGTAACCTGTTCCCGCAAGACATCGAGGCGACGGTCAAAGGTTTGTTGCAAGCCAATGTGTTGCAGTGTGCCGCGGTCGCAACGACCGGACGGACAGGAGACGCTTTGACGGTCGCTGCCGAAGTTTCGCGACACGTCGACGCGGAAGAATTACCCGAAATCGTGCGTCACATTCGACGTGCAATCATTGACGATCATGAAGTCGACGCACGCCAAGTGTTGATCACTCGGCCTGGCGGGATTCCGTTGACGACGAGCGGTAAAGTCCAGCGACAACAGTGCCGTTCGATGATCGAAGCCGGCGAGTTGTCGGCACGTTACCAGTGGTCACGCAATCGATTCATCGACGATTCAGAATCCGTGGCTTTGCCTGAATTGCCGACCCGTGTGACTCGGGAAGAGATCCCCGAAGCGACCGAGCAAATCACCGCCTGGCTGTTAGCTTGGTTGTCTGGTCACAGCGGCGAACAGATCCACGAAGACGGCGAACGCCCGGTTCGCAACGCGTCGCTGACACCGGAAACCCCGTTCGCCGAAACCGGTATGGATTCGTTGACGGCGGTGGAGTTGAGCAGCGAGCTGGAAGATTGGTTGGGGATCGAGCTGACTCCCGTGTTGGCGTTTAACTACCCCACCTCTGCACGCTTGGCTGCGTATCTGGCGGAGACCTTGGCCGGTGGTCCGGAACAAGACTCCGCCGCGAATGAATTTGATGGTGCGGAAGACGACATTCAATCGGATATTGAAGCGTCCGATTTGTCGCCCGAAGAGTTGGAAGCTTTGCTGAGCGAAATCGAAAACGATTCGTAGAGGCGCGAAGGGTTCGACGGAGTCGAAACGATCGTGCGCAAATGATTGCGAGTGTTCGTCGTAGGCCATGTCTT
>NZ_ANMO01000112.1 GCF_000338295.1 Rhodopirellula europaea 6C | reverse complement strand
GTCAGCGTGCCGAGTTTGCGAGTCAACGACCAGTTGCGAACGCTGCCGGAATTGCTGGGTAGCACACGGCGTAAATCGCTGACATTGGCACCCGAAGTGGCTCGCGATGACATGCGGCAACAAATCCGCAAAAAGATCAAGAACAGCGATTTGATCGAAGGGTGTCGGGCCGCTTTCCAAAACGGTTTCGAAAGCGTGAAGCTGTACTTCATGTGCGGTTTGCCCGGCGAACGGCCAGTCGATTTGGACGGCATCGTGGACTTGGCGGAAACGATTTCGACGGTCGGCAAAGAGGTCAACGGCCGCTACGCGCGAGTCACGGCCAGCGTTTCGAACTTCGTTCCGAAATCACACACGCCGTATCAATGGAACGGGATGCAGTCTCGCGAATATTTTCGCTGGGCACACGACTACCTTTGGAAACGCCGCAAGATTCGCAGCGTGAACATCAAGTGTCACGACATTGAAACGAGCTTGTTGGAAGGCGTGATCAGTCGCGGCGACCGCCGGACTGGCAAGGCCATTCGGTTGGCCTGGGAACGCGGGGCTCGCATGGATGGTTGGACCGAACACCTCGACGCAGAACGTTGGTGGCAAGCGATCGAGGACGCTGGCATTGATGTCGATCAACAAGTGCATCAGAAGTACGAAATGATGGACAAGCTCCCTTGGGATCACGTCAACGTGAAGTTCGGACGCACGTACCTTGAAAAAGAACAAAGCCGTGCGACCATCCAACTGACCGACATGGCCAACGCGACTTAGCAATTGGAACCGTTCATTGATTGCACCGTGTCGCGGCAAGTCATAACCCGCAGCGTCAGCAAGGCAATCGCTTCAGCGGTGAGGCCAACGTGCTTGTTTGGGATGTCCTTGCTAACGCTGCGGGTTGTGATTTTGCTTTGTCTCTTTCTTCCAATCTTTCCCAACAAGACTAGCGCATGAGCATTCGAGTTCTTTGTTTCAGTGACCTGCATCGTGACCAAGAAGCTGCGAAGCGATTGGTGGGGCTAGCCGATCAAGCGGACTTGGTTCTCGGTGCGGGGGACTTCGCCAACCGGCACGAAGGTTTGGCTGACACGCTGGCTATCCTGCAATCGATCACCAAGCCCACTGTGCTGGTTCCCGGCAACGGTGAGACCGTGGAAGAGTTGCGAGATGCGACGGTGGAATGGCAGGCCGCGATTGTCTTGCACGGAGAAGGATGCGAGATCGAACTTCACGGAAGCTCCGTCCCGGTTTGGGGCGTTGGCGGCGGGATCCCGGTGACTCCGTTTGGCGATTGGAGTTATGACTTCGACGAAGAGCAGGCGACCGAAATGCTGGCGGGATGTCCTGAGGGAGCGATCTTGATCACGCACTCACCCGCATTGGACACGGTCGATCACGACAGCGCCGGAAAAATTCGCGGCAGTCAAAGCATTCGCAAAACGATCCTGGCGAAGAAGCCCCGGTTCGCGGTTTGCGGGCACATCCATAGCGATTGGGAACGCCAAGTGACATTGGGCTCAACACCGGTTTTGAATGCCGGGCCGCGTGGCGTTTTTGTGGATGTCCCAGAGTAGAACGTTTGTCTCAAACGTTTGCGTGGGCGGGTGGTGTTGCCGAGACGCACTGCGCGAACGTGTTTGAGTTCGGTTTGGAGATGACGTTGCCAGGCGGTTCTGTGTCGCCCGTCGGAACAGTTGGGGACAACTGTTTTCTCTTTTTGCCCAACGCCATCCTTCCCCCACGCCGCGAATTTCTCTAGGTCGGCTTGACGATCTTCGTATACGCTCGGCCTTCGTTTTGGTCGATGCGTTCGGGGCGACCCTTGTGCAAGTAAATGAGCTTTCTGTGATCGATGCCCATCAAGTGCAAGATCGTGGAATGGATGTCGTGCACGTGCAAGCGATCTTCCACGGCGTGCAGGCCAAGATCGTCGGTGGTGCCGTAGGCTTGGCCGCCTTGCACACCGCCGCCGGCCATCCACATTGAAAAACCAGTCGGATTGTGGTCGCGGCCGTCACCTTTTTCGCTCATCGGCGTCCGTCCAAATTCGCCGCCCCAAACGATCAACGTTTGATCGAGCAGTCCGCGTTGCTTGAGGTCTTGGATCAATCCCGCGACGGGCAAGTCCATTCCGCGGCACATGCGTGTGTGGTTGGACTCAATTTTGGAGTGAGCGTCCCACTTGCTTCCCGCACCGTGATAGCACTGCACGAACCGGACGCCTCGTTCGACCAAGCGACGAGCCATCAAAAGTTGCCGCCCGTAGTCGGCGGTTTCCTTTTGATCGAGCCCGTACATTGATTTGGTTTGCTCGGTCTCTTGGGATAGATCCACCGCGTCGGGAGCATGGGACTGCATTTGGTAGGCGAGTTCGAAGCTACGGATGCGTGCTTCCAATTCACTGTTGTCGGAACGTTCGGCAGCGTGGGCTTGATTCAAATCGGCCAGGAAGTCGAGTGCCGCCCGCTGTTGGGGACCAGCGACATGTTTGGGGCGATCCAGGTTCGTGAATGGCGATCCGGTACGCTGCATCGTGGTGCCCTGATAGATCGCGGGCATGAAGCCGGCACCCCAGTTACGAGCTCCATTGATCACACGCCCCTTGCCTTCTTGCATGACCACAAAGGCGGGCAGGTTTTCGTTCTCGGTGCCCATGCCATAGGTCACCCAACTGCCCAGCGAAGGACGCCCAGCGAATTGGCTGCCCGTGTTCATTTGGCAGATGCCGCCGGAGTGATTGATGCCGTTGGTCCAGCAAGAACGAATGACGGCCAACTCGTCCGCCATCTTCGCGGTGTGCGGTAACCAATCCGAAATCCAAAGTCCGCCTTCGCCGTGTTGGGCCCACTTTCGCTGGGTCGGCATGATCGGTGAATCGAATTCACCCATGGCAGTCAGCACGCGACCGAAGCTCTCTGGGATTGGCTTGCCCGCCAACTTGTCGAGATCAGGTTTCGGATCAAACGTGTCCAGGTGGCTGGGACCGCCATCCATGAACAGAAAGATCACGCTTTTGGCTTTGGCTGGATGATGGACCAGTTTCGATGCCAGCGGCGAGGGAGCCTCCGACGATGGGCCTGCCGATGCGGTGTCTTGCAGCAGGCCTGCCAATGCCAGTGAACCAAAGCCGCCACCACATTGCAGCAGCATTTCTCTGCGTGACGAAAGTCGTGGTGAGAAGCCGTTGGAAGAGGCGGATGTTTCAATCGACATAAATCATCTCGCTGGAACAAAGGTAGGCGTGCAGGAGAGCGGTCTTCGCTTCTTGATCGTTCGCGTCTTCGGATTCGGATGGATAGGCTGAGATGAATCCGGCGGCACGTTCACGATCCCACTCAGTCGCGGATCGATGGAACAAACGAGGGTGAATTTGATCGACCAATTCGTCGACTGAGTCCTCCGCGAATTCTTTGGCCAATCGCTTAGCGCGGTCGTGCATCCAACTGTTGTTCATTAGCAACAGCGCTTGCGGAGAAGTCGTCGTTCGGTGGCGTTTGCCTTGGCTGCGAACTCGATCGGGGAAGTCGAACGCAGCGAGCAACGGATCGAGCTTGTTGCGTTTGACATTCTTGTAGATCGCTCGTTTGTCCGTCGCCATTTCTTGGCTGGCCACCAACATGGCATCATGGATTTCTTCGCCCGACAAACGGCGAGGATTCATTCGCCACAGCCAAACGTTTTGCGGATCGATCTCCGAAATGTGGTCGTCCATCGGACGCGAAGATGATTGGCGGTAGGTGGCCGACATCAAGATTCGACGATGCAGCTTCTTGAGGCTCCATCCATCCTCCATGAACCGAGTCGCCAACCAATCAAGCAGTTCGGGATGTGACGGTGGTGTGCCGAGACGTCCGAAGTCGCTGGCCGTTTCAGCGAGCCCGCGGCCAAAGTGTTGCTGCCAAACTCGGTTGACGATCACGCGAGCGGTCAGTGGGTTGTTGGAGTCGGTGATCCATTTCGCCAAAGTTGATCGGCGTCCGGTGGATTGCAAAACAGCCGGGATCGACAGGATCTCGGCGGGTTCCAGATCCAAGATCGTTGGGTATCCCGGATCGATCGGCGAAGTGTCTTGGTCGGGAATGAGTGTTGGTGGCGAATGAGGGCCGACGTCACCAGCAACGAAGGGCAGCGTCGGAAGCGGTTTGGGTTTTAGGTGATCGAACTGAGCCAGTTGTTTGCGAAGATGCTGACGTTCGGTTTCCGTCTCACTATCGAGGTACTCAGGCAACTTGTCGGGGTGAAGGTCGAATTGGTTGGACGCCAGCGAAGCGATTTGATGTTCGTATTCGGATCGATCGCAGCGTCGGCAGGCAATCATCGATTGAATTTCTTCGGTGAACTTGTCAACACCCTCGCGAGTTGCATGAGCGAGCAACGCGGGGGTTTCGATTTCATGCAATCGCTTGCGAACGGATTCGGTCGCCGCTTCCCACTTCTTAAGTTGTTGATAGTGCTCCTCACGAGTTGCTACGTCAGCGACGGGGAAGTCTTCGCGAGGCAGCAGTGGTGTGAAAAACGCTTTGAGAGCAAAGAAGTCTCGTTGCAACAGTGGATCGAATTTGTGGTCGTGACATCGAGCACACTTCAGACCTTGCGCCAAGAAAACGTCGGCGGTCGTTTCAGTGATGTCGCTGATGATTTCTTGCCATTGGCCTTCCACGTCACGCTGGTTCCATTCATAGATCCAATGCCGCAGATACATCGTTCCAATCAAAGCATCGCGATTGCCCGGATCAATTTCGTCACCGGCCAGTTGCTCGCACACAAAGCGATCGTAGGGTTTGTCGTCGTTGAACGACCGGATGACATAGTCGCGATAGAGGTGAGCGTGGGGCCGGGCATGGTCGGCGTTGTAACCATCCGAGTCCGCATAGCGAACCAAGTCCAACCAATAGCGAGCTTGGTGCTCACCGTATGCGGGACTGCTCAGCAATTCATCGAGTTGTGCCTCGTACCAGTCGTCAGGTGTGGCGGCGTCGTGTTGGTTGCTGGTTGGAGGCGGGCAAGTTGGTGGCAGCCCGGTCAGTGCGAAATGCAAACGTCGGGTTAACTGCGACGCGGAGGCTTCATCCGCGGGACGCAAGTTCTTTTGCTTCAAACGATCGAGAACAAATCGGTCGATCTCATTTCGGCACCAGCTGTCATCATCAACGTCCGGGACGGCTGGATCCGCGATCGGTTGGTAACACCACCAGTCTCGGTCATCCTCGGTGATGATCGGCATCGGGGTGAGAACAAGATCTTCCGGCCATGATGCTCCGGCGGTGATCCAGCTGGCAAAGCCGTCGACGACTGGATCATCCAATTGGCCAGCGGGAGGCATTTCGAACGACTCGAATCGCAACGCTTCTAGGATCAAACTGTCGTCCGCGTTGCCAGGAACGATCGCGGGGCCGGAGTCACCGCCTTCCAGTAGCGCGTCCAGCGATGTCAGTTTCAGACCGCCCTCTTGTTCGGTTTCGCCGTGGCACTGGATGCAGTGTTTGATCAGCGTCGGACGAACATGGATTTCGAACAGATCGCGAGACGCAGGTGACGAAGCGTTTGCGACTGCCGTTCCCAGAACGATCCCTGCACATCCGAATAGGAATGAAAGCCGATGCAGGAGGGAGGTGGGGATCACTTGCGTTTGCCTCGAGTGGTCGCGTCGGGAAGAAACGCTTGCGACGAACGACCTTTTCAGGCATCGCTTGCGAGTCTTGACCCGGGTGATGGCTTTGTGGTGGGAAGCATGCCGCTTGAACACGGGCCGGGAGACCTCGCGTTTGCCATTGGAACGCTGGCCAACCGCATGCCTGCGTGTGCGATCCGGCCCCTTAGCAAAAGCTTGAGGGTAACAAATCGACAACGCTCCCCTAGTCTATCGAGTAGTGACCCTCTCATGGGGCGATCGAAGCAACTTTTCGGCCTCTTTCTTGAGTAGGAGAAATGGGCGAAACGGAGGGTTTGCGGCTATTTGGCTCGCACGTATTAGCGTGAAAGGAGCGTCTTGATCGCTTCTTTTTGCTCGGCAACGAGTGCTTCCGACCCGCCAAGAGGTTGCGGCGGGTAGGTTTTTTCTCGCGTGTATCCGATGTGGTTCATCCAGGCTTTCCAGCGAAGATTGCGGATCGCATCGATCGACGCGAAAACGGGATCCGCTTTGACTTCTGCCAATGTCATGTTTGTTTCGCTCGCTCCGAGTGCGGACGCGATGGTTTGTGCCATCAACCAGTGCCCGTCTTCATTGGGGTGCACTTTGTCTTTTGAAAACGGTTGGTCACGCTGCTTGCGGGCGGCAAGCATCTCTGTGTGCAGGTCGATGACTTTGACATTCGTAATGTTCAGTTTCGTTTCCCAGCGAGCGTATTCGCTGAGCACGGATTCGTAGTTGAATGAGTCATCTTTTGGTTGGTAGTCGTAGATCGGCGGTGTAACCAGATAGATCTTCTTCACGCCGGCCTGTTTGGCTTGAGCGATCATGTTTTGGATGCCGTTCTGGAACGCTGCGAATCGGCCTTCTTCCAGCGGTTGGTAGATTCCATCGTTCATTCCGTAGCATGCGATCAAAACGTCTGGCTTCAGTTTGGTGAGCAAGCGGTCGAATCGTTCGAACAAACATGGCCGTGGGAATCGGCCTCCCGCGTGTCCGTCTTCACTCAGTCCCGAGACGGTTTCACTCGACAATCCCAGTGGATAGATGTCGAAGGTTCGTTTGGGGTAACTTTTTTGCAACTGATACGACAGAAAAGAAACGTAGTGTCCAGCTTGCGTGATGCTGTCCCCAACGACCGCGATGCGAGATTTGGCCAGCAAGTCGATGTCGGATTCATCAGCAAAGAGAGGCTTCCATGGCAGGCTGATCAGCAGCAGACAAGCCGCAATTGCGAAACCGAATCGGGCAAGCTTTTTGGGTTGAGTTGGGTCGATGGTTGCTGGCCGGCGACTGGACATGGGCGGCGTTCTTTCGAGGTGGGACAGAGATTGAATGGCGTGAAGGTGGGATGGGGCGGTCGAATCAATTCCAGTGTTCAGAAATTTTGCCGCGTAGGAAGTCGGCGCTGCGGCGGAGTTGGTCGATTCCATCCACGCCATCTTCGATACTGATCCAGGAATCAAAGCCTTTCGATTTTAATTCGCGAAAGATGGCATCGTAGTCGTTCAGGCCTTTGCCGATTTCACCATGACGGAGTCTTTGAGCGTAACCGACCGAGCCACCTTCTTCAGCGCGAAGGTCTTCCAGTGTGCCTTCGATCAGAAAGCGATCGCTGGCGTGCATGGTGACAACGCGGTGAGACACGCGGCGAAGCAATTCCAGTGGATCGTCGCCGGCTAAGAACGCATTGCTGGGGTCGTAGTTGACGCCGAAGTTCGGATGGTCGATGGCATCCACTAGATCGCAAAACACGTCCATGGATTGCGCGAACTCAGGGTACTCCCAGAAGTCATCTTTGTAGTGGTTCTCGAGGATCAGCGTGATGCCGCGATCGGCAGCGTAGGGAAGGCACTGGGTGATGCAGTCGGCGGCCAACTCAATGCCTTCTTCATTGGATAGTTCGGGGCGTCGCTGTCCACTGAGCACTCGGCAGTAGCTGCCTCCGAGCGTGTCTGTCATCTCAATCCAACGCAATTGCTGTTGGATTTGTGCGTCACGGAATGCTTGGTCGGGGTGGGTGAAATCGGGCGAGCAACACAGCATCGGAATGACCATCCCGAGGTCATCGACTTGTTGGCGAAGCGAAGGCCAGTTGCTTGGATCTTCCAGTTCTAGAAAGCCGGCGTAGAACTCCAGGCCTTGAACATCCAACGTCGAGGCAAGTTCAAACCACTCGGCCAGCTTCATCGAGCCGTCTTTGCACAACGCGGTCATGTAGGCTTTGGGAAACGCGGCCAGTTGGGGCATGATTGGGACTGCTGTCTGTTGGAGGAAATGTGGCATAGGCTTCCAGCCTGTGTGTGCTTCACAGGCTGGAAGCCAATTTTGTTCGGCACGACGGTTGCGGTCAGTGTTGTTTGTCAGGTTTTGGCCGATGAAGCGAGGTGCCGTGCGGCGAGATGCTGCCAGGATGCGTGCGATGGCTGCGGCACT
>NZ_ANMO01000111.1 GCF_000338295.1 Rhodopirellula europaea 6C | reverse complement strand
CGAGAGCGTGCTTTGCAGGAGCTGTTTCGCGGCAGTGGGACTCAATTCGATCCCGAGCTGACTCGCGATTTCGCAACGATGTTGGAGCGGCGACCCGAGTTGTTGCACAGCAGCGTAGTGAATCGTTGGTTGCAACAGCTGGATGCCAATTCGCCCAACTTCCTCGGCATGATGCGATCGGGACAACATGTCAGCACTGCAGATGCAGATGCCGCGAAGCCAGCGGCAACTTGGCAAGGGGAAACTCCGGCCGTGCTACCGTTCTATCAAGCTTTGGGCGATCAACTTCGTGACGGCGTTGCGTTCACCGACTGTGAAGGGCAAGTCACATTTTGGAACGAGACTTTGGCTCGGATGACCGGCGTTGCTTCCGAAGCGATGGTTGGGCGTCATTGGGACGCCGACACACTTGGGATGGTCGATGAATCCGGCAACGAATCCGCGGTTTGTCCGGTCGCCGATAGCCTGCGATTGCAGACCACGGTGACTCGCACGATGAAGATCGTCCACGGCAGTGTGTCGCGAGATGTGTTGTTGCAGGTCAGTCCCGTGAGCGATCCCTATGGCGGCGGAGCATTGGTGCTGGTTCGCGATATGTCAGATCGGAACAAACTTCAAAGCCAAATCCAGACGTTGCACAAGAAGGCGACGAGTGATCCTTTGACTGGTATTGCCAACCGGGCTGAATTCGATAGCCGATTGGTACGTGCCACTGCCGATGCGAAAAAGAACAATTCGACATTTAGTCTGATCATCTGCGACATCGACCACTTCAAAAGCGTCAATGATGTTCATGGTCACCCGGCTGGCGATGAGGCATTGGTCCAATTCGCTCGCGTTTTGGAAAGCCATGCAAGAGATGAAGATTTGGTGGCTCGCTATGGCGGAGAAGAGTTTGTCTTCCTGGCGATCAACAGTGACAATGCCACCGCAGCTCGACGTGCCGAACAAATTCGAAAGGCCATTGAAGTCACGCCACTGGATGGGCTCAATGGCGAATCGGTCACTGTCAGCTTTGGCGTTACGGAATATCAAACTGGTGACGCCGCTGAAACGATTCTGGCCCGATCGGACCGTGCTCTTTTGCAGGCGAAAGAGAACGGACGCAACCGAGTCGTTCAGCTTGGAACGGGAATTCACCAAGACGAAGAAGTTGAATCGCGGCCGGGCTGGTTCCGCTGGTTGACGTCAAAAAGCGAAGATGAGAACAGTGAGTTCCACTTGGTCACGCCTGTTCCAACTGATTTGGCCGTCGAAAAGCTTCGCGGATTTATCTCGGATCACCGAGCCGAAATCATTCAGGTCACCGGCAACGTGGTATCGCTCCGAATTGTCGCTCAAGGCGGTGGAAAAGGCCGGCGGGCAAGTGATCATCAGATGATGTTGCATCTTTTGATTCACCTGAACGAAGGTCAAGGTAGACGGAACAGGAACGACAACAGCGTTACTCAAACCTCTCTGCGAGTCACTATCCAACCCGTTCGGAATCGTGACCGACGCAGTCGCGATTTGACACCTTGCGTTCGCGAAGTGTTGGGAAGCCTCAAGAGTTACTTGATGGCCGAGATGGTTCAAAACAGCGAAGACTGAATGTCGCCGCCACCGCCTTGAAGGATGTGAACAAGCAACGTCTTTGTTTGTTCGCTGATTCCGGGCGAGTTGCTCTCACGTGGCCCGGCTACGTTGAGGTTCTCCGGGCGATGTTCTTCGAGCCAAGTCCGGATGCGTTTTGCGGCGGTTTTGGGTCGAGCCAAATCAACCGCCAGAAATGGGCGAGACTCGCGTCGGCAAATTCGCTTTGTCAGGGCCGTGCCGCCAGAGATGCGTTCGCGGTAAAGGATCAGTGTCGCGTCGGTGTCGATCACGTTTTGCTCCGTCCGATCCGGGTAATGTCGCGACGCGTGCTCCTGCAACAAATACTGATTGGGGATGCGGCCATCTTCCGCGATTCGACCGGCTGGGCACCATCCACCATGCGGTAGGTGCAGCTCAATGGCGGCGTCCAACGCTCCGCGATCCACGCCGGTTTGTCCGCCCGAAATGATCCACTTGGGGACGAAGGCGTCGGTCGATTGAGAACTAGAATTCGGCATGCGGCGATGATAGCACGCACGCTGGATCTGGGAATTGCGAAGCTTTCACCGAATCAGAACGCTGACGTCTCTGGGCCTGTTGTTCGCGGTCAGGGTGGATCGTAGCCGCCGGGATTCCATGGATGGCAACGACCGATGCGTTTGATCGCTCGCCATGTTCCGCGAATTGTGCCGTGTTTCTGAATGGATTCGATTGCATAGGCACTGCAGGTCGGTGTGAAGCGGCAGCTTGGCCCCATCATCGGACTGATCACGACTTGGTACCATCGGATGCACAGCACCATTGTCGAGATTGCCAGTCGCGACAAGAAACCTCGCGAAACTGGCGGAGGCGACTTGGCCGCAGCGTCTTGCGGCGCAGCGTTATCCGACGAGTCACTTTTTTGCTCGACGTTTTTCTGTTCTTCCTGCAACCGATCTACCATGACAACGAATGATACGGATTCACAACCCACCGCCAAACCGTCTGCCTCGGATGCGCCGGAGCGGATTCGACGCGAAGCGGTCGTCACCGTTGAACCCAATCAAGAATTGATCGATCCGTCAGCTTTCATCGCACCCAACGCGACAGTTTTGGGGGAAGTGTACATCGCCGCCGATGTCAGCATTTGGTTTGGTGCGGTCATGCGAGGCGATACGGAAAAAATCGTGATTGGTCGGGAAAGCAATGTTCAAGACCAATGTGTGTTGCACTGCGATCCCGGAATGCCCTGTTTGATTGGCGAACGCGTGACGGTGGGCCATTCGGCGATCGTGCACGGTGCAACGGTTGAGGATGATGCGTTGATCGGAATTGGAGCGATCGTTCTCAACGGAGCGACAATCGGAAAGGGGGCCATCGTCGCCGCTGGAGCACTTGTGACCGAAGGAACCGTGATTCCGCCGGGCATGTTGGCGGTGGGAACTCCGGCCAAACCGATCAAGGAAGTCAGCGATTCACTGCGAGAGCGATCGCGTGAAGGTGCCCAGCACTACGTTCGATTGGGCCGCCGTTATCGTGACGAATTTGCCGGCACAAACGTCACGTCCGGCAAGGTCGATTGAGCAGCACCGTTTGCCGGCATGCTTTTTTGAACAGGCTCGGTTTCTTGGAGCCGTGCATGGGGGGCGTCCTAGTGTTGGGGGAATATTCTTTGAATCCTCTTTTAGAGCCCGTGTTCCAACATGTCAGCTGCTCCTATTCCGTGGAAACACATTCGCAATGTTTTGGTCTTGTTCGCACCGGTTTGGTGCGGTGCGGCTGTTCTGTTTGGAGTTCTAGGGCTGGCGACGGCGTTGTTTTCGAGCGACCGCTGGGCTGCCCGGCAACCGCTCGTTCTTCGAGATGAAGCAACGGGTGCAGTTGATCGTTTGGGGCGATTTTCAAGTCAAACGGATTTGAAAGCCGCGCAAGAAACGCTACTCGAAATGGCTCGCAATCCAGAAGTGGTTGCGGCCGCTCTACGTGACATCGGACCCGTCGGTGGCGGACAAGACGATTCGTATCCATCGACCACTTTGGTTGATACCGTCGCGAATCGACGAGTCAATGTCGTTGCACCACAAGGCAGTGAGTTTGGCAACAGCGAACTGGTTTACTTGAAGGTCGAAGCGGAAACGGCTGAGCGTGCATCCGACTTTTGTCGTGCACTGTTGGACAACCTGAGCAGCCATCTTCGAACCGTTCGCCGTATTCGAGCCGACAGCGTGATTGTCGAGCTGACCAATGCTCGCGACTTGACGCGAATGAAATTGGACGCGGTTCTGACAAAGATGAATGAAGTTGAAGTTCGGTTTGGATCGGACTTGAGTGAACTGCGAAACTTGAACGACGCGATCTCAGGTGACGGTGCCAATCGCCGAACCATGGAAGAGAACGCCAAGGAACTTCAATTGGCGGAATTGGAACTCGAACGGTTGAATGCTCTGCAACAACTGTTGATCGCTGGATCGCAGGACCCGCGTCAGTTGTTGGTCAGCGGCGATGAATTGCTTTCCAGCCAACCATCGCTTCAACGATTGAAAGACGGTTTGATCGACGCACAAATCGAATCCAGTCGATTGGCGAGTGTGTACACCGAACTGCATCCGCGACGTCGTTCCGCGATCACGACCGAGCGAGAAATCACCTCGCGAATGTTGGAAGAAGCTCGTGCCGCGGTTCGTGCGATGAAGCCAACACTGGCGCTGGCTCAGGATCGAGTGCAACGTCTTAGAAACAAACAGGATCAGCTGAACGAAAAGCTGAGCCGTCTGGCCGGTGTGCGAACGAGCTATTCAAAGCTCGACAGCGACGCCGAAGCCTTGACGCAACAATTGGCGGAAGCCGAAGCAGCGCTTGGTGAAGCTCAGGCGAGTCGATCGGCAGCTCTTTCGACGAACCTGTTGGCTGAGCTTGGTCCACCTCAAGTCGGTGATTCACCGGAAGGAATGTCCGGAGTCTCGGTGACCTTTGGTTCGCTCTTTGCCGGTTTGGTGTTCGGACTGGGAACCGTATTTTTGATTGCTCCTGGGCCACAAGGACCGAGTGCCGGACGCCGTTGGAGCGACCGCCTGACCGGACGCCGGATGACAGACCACATGCCGCCAGAAATGGCCGCTCAAGTCACTTCGGTGCCCCCGGACGGAAAGGATCGCCGCCGCGGTTCCTCTCGCGACTGAACCAATGCATCGATTGCAGTAAACGAAAAACACCTCGCCGAGTGAACTCGACGAGGTGTTTCTTTTTAGACTCAACGTTTATCGGCAGAAGGTGCTAACAACGTCATCGTGGTTGACGTGATCACGCACCCGTTGCAGGCGCATCGACGCAACCTTCGCATTGGCAAACCTCGCAAATGCAGTTTTCGCAGTCGACGGATTCATCCAAGCAGCAGTTGCAATCGGCATCGCATTGGCCACAGACACAGGCAGCTGCAACCGCCGATGTGAGAGTGTCGCTTGATGCCGCTGTTTCGTTGGCGGCATTTTCGCACATCATGCCTGAGCAGCAACTCATCTTTGCGACCGCAGACTCGTTGGTTGACGTGTCGCAGGCGTCGCACTCGCAAGCCTCGCACGAGCAATTGTCACAATCGACATCGCCGTTGACACAGCAATCGCAGCCGACATCGCATTGATTGCAAGGGCAGGCTTCGCCGCGAAGGGCGGACGCGTTCTCGCTCGAAACAGCGCTTCGAGTGGCAAACAGGATTGCAACACCAACCAAAACGGTGGCAGCAAACATCATGGAAGTACGTAACATCATTGGGCTCCGAATGAACCTGAAACTAAATTGAAAATTGAAACAAAACTGTCGTCTAACTCAGTCTTGTTGAATCAATTCTGCCAGCGGCACAGAAGCACGCAGCGGTCACGCGACGTCAAGGCAGTTTGCCATGACGTGTCCGATTGCCGGTCGAGTCGACGGGATGGCAACGGATATTGAAGATCTTCGAGCAAGCCAATTGGCATGCTGAAAGTGACAGGTTGGTCATCGACCGTGAGCACGCGTGAGCTTACCCAGGAGTCGGTCAGAGTGGATCGGACTTCGCAGTCACATTGGGACGTCCATTCGCAGTGACAATTGGATGTCGAACTCGACGCCTTTGTTGTTTTCGAATCGGCCGTCGTCTTTGACTGGAAGCAAGAAGCGGCAGCAGTATCAACAGACGCACAACATCCAGAGGCGAACGTCGCATTGTCCGAAACCGATGCGGCGCAACAGCACGAAGGTTGCAGCATTGGCCAAACGCACAACGCGAGCACTGCCAGCAATGCTGGCACTCGAAACGCGGTTCGGTTCAGTGCGGTTGGTCTCATGGACTCTTTTATACGCAGCAAAGCGGCGTCGGGTCGAGGGATTTTTTCGAACACCGACGCAAATGGCGATTTGCAGCCGCAATGCGAGGCTTTTCTAAAACGGCTTACTCCTTCAATGGCGAAATCGTTGTCGAATCCGCCGCTTCACAAGGTCAAGTCATCATGGCGACGGCTGCGGAAGGGAAGCATTTCGAGACGCTCCGTTGCCATCGACCACCACGATGCGGCGTATTTCGGTGCCCGGCTTCATTTGTTGAATCTCATCGAAAGTGAGTTCCATCGATTTAGGATGGTCGTTGGCTCCAGTGTCGTGCGACCCATACTCTTGAAACGTTTCGATTCGATCTTTCGAATGGAATCCGACCCAGGGGATGCCCGCGGAACTGCTGATGCGGACGAGTCGTGCCGCTTCGTCGACTTCGACAGTTGGTCGCGATCTTGCTGGCTTTTCTGATTGATCGGACGAGCCGTCGAGTTGAAACCATGGGCTCCATCGCAGAAACGATGCGCTGACGGGCGAGAAGTAAGCTTCTTGTTCAGACGAAAACTTGCGAGGTTGTTTGTTTCGATTGCTGGGCGGATCTGAGAAAGTGAACACGCGATGGAAGTGGTCAAACCCTCGCGTCATAATTCCCATGTTGTCGGTGCAGTGAGGCAATCCCATCGCGTGACCGGTTTCGTGCAAAGTGGCTCCGATGGTGGTCGATGCCAACGCCCAAATCGTTCCTCGGAACGCACTGTCATCGTGAACGTGCGTTGCATCAACAGCGGTGTCGTCTTGAAAAACATCCATCGCGGATTGAACGTCGCGTGGCCAACAAAAGACTGATGCACTGCCGAACAAACCCAAGTTGGCTCCACCCAGTGCGGTGTGTCCGAGCATCTTTCCCGTACGAGGGTCTTTGCGAGTGTAAGCGGCCAAGACGACGTTCTTTGCCATCGGGTCCGGGTGTTCTTCGTTGATCCATCGGCGAACGTGTTGCCACCAACGATTGTTGTCGGCTTGAGCGTAGTAGTCCTGTTTGTCCCGGTCGCCTTTCCAAGTGTGAACGACGACCTCGCCCTTGTCGTCTCGTTCCAATGCAAACGTTCGCGGGCCGTAACCAAGGTCCTTCATCCGTTCAGCGGTGAAGGTTTGCATCAGCAACGCCGCGGTCCGAAGTCGATTCGCGTAGTCTTGCGTGACCGTGTCGTCCGGCACCGCGAAATCCGTTTCTCCCGATTGATCCGTCATCCAGATCAGTCGCACGTAATGCGGATTGGTCTGCGGTTTTAAAGTCAGATTCAGTTCGCTCGTTGGAAGCGATGTGTGTTCTAAACGAATGGCGTTTTTGCCCTCCGACAGTTCAACCAACGCTTTGAACCGTTTTCCATCGGTCAGCACTTTGACAGGAGCTGATCCGGCGGGCGCGTGCGTGTTGACGATCTTCAACTCGGACGCATCGTCAGCCGACACACTCCCGCGCAGCAGCACGACGCTGTATCGAACTTCGGAATCCGGTTCGTGGTTCTCAACTCGGATCGACGAGTCCAAGTTGCTAGCAATTGCTAGGTTGGCATCGCTCACCGCGACAGCGATGAAGAGTGCAAAGAGGAATGGGGACCAACGCGTGGTGACGAAAGCCGAGCGGATGCGGGAGAGTCTCATTGAAGGCGAACCATCTTTAAAAGTTGTCGGTGAACTCTGCGAACATTCTTCGCAAATCAATTGGCAGCGTGATCCAAGTTCCGCCAAACTCGCGCGGTCAATCTCGTCTGCACCTCGGCAGACGTGGCAGCGTCCGAAACAAAGGACGAGGTTCGGAGTTTACTTCGCATGTCCGCCTCTGTTGAATCGGGCTTGGCATCGACGTGCTGCTTTCTAGTGTGCGGTCGTTTCCTTGCTTTCTGATTTGGCATAGAATCCCGTGCGTTCACGTCTTAGGAACGGCCGGGAGACGAGTGTCAGGTACCTTCCGCTGGAACGGGCATAGGTCCCGGAACGGCACCACTGGGTGCCTCGACTAAAAGGTACCTGACACTTTTTTCCCGCCGATTACTCACTCCACTCACCAAAGCGTTGCGTTATGAAGGCATTGTTGCTGACCGAATACAAAAACATGCAGGTGACGGACGTGGATGAGCCCGAGGTGGGGCCCGATGACGTGCTGGTCCAAGTCGAAGCGTGTGGGATCTGCGGCAGTGACATTCACGGATACGACGGCAGCACCGGGCGTCGCATCCCGCCATTGGTGATGGGCCATGAGGCTGCCGGAGTGGTGGTTCAGGTCGGCGAAAACGTTCGCGATTTGGAGCTCGGAGCCCGCGTCACGTTTGACTCGATGGTGTCCTGCGGAAATTGTGATTTTTGTCGCGAAGGGCACGGGAACCTTTGTGATAACCGAATGGTTCTCGGAGTTTCCTGTGGCGATTACCGACGTCATGGTGCATTCGCGGAACGCATTTCGGTTCCTCGCCGGATAGTCTATCGATTGCCCGACACCCTGCCCTTCGAACACGCTGCTTTGGTCGAAGCGGTCAGCGTTGCGGTTCATGCAGCCGAAGTCACTCCGATCAAGTTGGGTGACACCGCCGTTGTGGTTGGTGCCGGCATGATCGGATTGTTGGCTGTGCAAGCCGTGCGAGCAGCGGGCGCGACGCAAGTCATCGCGGTCGATCTGAATGACAAACGTCTGGAAACAGCCGGTGCATTGGGGGCGGACGTGTTGTTGCGAGCCGATCAAGTTGATGTGCCGGAAAAAGTTCGTGAACTGACCGGTGGCCGCGGGGCAGACGTGGCATTGGAAGTCGTCGGTGCAACACCGACGGTCAAGACAGCAATTGAATCCGTCCGCAAGGGTGGAGCGGTTACGTTGGTCGGCAACGTGTCGCCTACGATCGAATTGCCTTTGCAGTCAGTTGTTACCCGAGAAATTCGATTGCAGGGCACGTGCGGTTGCAATGGAGAGTACCCACAGTGCATCGATTTGATGAATCGTGGCGTCATCAACGTCGAACCTTTGATCACGGCCAAAATTTCTTTGGCGGACGGTCCAAAATGGTTTGACCGCTTGCACGCCGGTGATGCGGAGCAAATGAAGGTGTTGGTTTGTCCTCGTTCGGAGTGAGATCCGAGACTGAATGACTTTTCGACGTTGACATTGAAGGCGGCGTGAAACTAATTTCCCCTCGTCGCCTTTCGCTGACTACTCCATTGACCGATTCAGGACAAAAGATGAGCGACCCGTTTGCAAGCCGAATGCGCTCGTATCCGACTCAGGAGCCTTCTTCGTCAAGGCCCGATCGGCGTCGCCGGCCGTTGTCGATCGTCACTCCGCTGCATTACACGCCGTCCTACGATTATCCTTTGGTGGTTTGGCTTCATCACAGCGGCCACAATGAATTGCAGGTGGAACAAGTTCTGCCGCACGTCAGCGTTCGCAATTATGTCGGCGTTGGCGTTCGAGGAATCCAAGCCACCGATGTGCGTGGATGGGGATTCGATTGGTCCGAAGGAGCTTCATCGATCGCCGCGGCTCGCGAAGCTGTGATGGAAGCGATCGAACACGCTCAGGCCGAATTGTCGATTCACTCCGATCGAATTTTGATCGCTGGATACGGCAGCGGTGCCACGATGGCCTGCCGAATCGCGTTGATGGAACCGGAACGATTCGGTGGCGTAGCGATGATGGGTGGTCAGTTCCCGTCCAGTCAAAGTGTGATGCGTGAGTACCATCGGCTCCGTGAACGTCGACTTCCGATCTTGTGGCAACAAGCGATCAATGGTGTCGATGATTGCCCCGAGCAATTGAAGCGTGGCATCCTGGCCGCGGAATCCATTCGGGCTCGTGTTGAAATTCGGCAGTACCGAGGTGATGATGTGATGAACGCGGTGGCGTTGCGTGACATTGACCAATGGTGTTTTGATACCATCGTGCAACCACGCACCAAGTCCACCGCGGAAAATTCGACGGTTCGTCCCACCGAGGGATTGTCACCGATCGATTTCTCCGCCAATTGATCGCCACTTGATGAACACCCCTGCCCAGTCAGATAGCCCCACCTCGACCGCGAAAATCCTTGTTGTCGATGATGACGTGGAAATCATCGAGTCCGTTTCTTACGCGTTGGAATCCAACGGCTACAAAGTGGTGGTCGCGCGAGATGGCAACCAAGCACTTGCGTTGGCTGAGTGCGAAAAACCACAGTTGATGATCTTGGACATGATGATGCCCAAGCGAAGTGGTTTCTTGGTGCTCGAAAAGATGCGGCGAGAAAATGAATTGCCGGTCCCGGTCATCATGATCACGGGCAACGAAGGCAGTCGCCATCAAGCGTACGCGGAATTGCTGGGTGTGAGCGAATACATCCGCAAGCCATTCGCAATCGAAAAACTGCTCGAAGCAGTCGATCGATTGCTGAAGTAGGTCTCAGGTTGCTTTGAGCGACCTGGCATTCCAATGTGAGCGACAGCTCACTGAAGCATTTGGCGATACATGTTGATCGCGGCTGGTCCAACAAGGACCACAAAAATGCCAGGGAAAATGAACAGCACGAGCGGGAAGATCATCTTCACGGCCGTCTTGGCTGCTTTCTCTTCCGCGATTTGACGACGTTTGGTTCGCATCGAATCGCTCTGAACCCGAAGGGCTTGAGCCACGCTGGATCCGAACTTGTCGGCTTGGATCAGGATCGATGCGAGTTGCTTCAAGTCATCGACACCGCTGCGGTAACCCAAGCCAGATAGAACTTCTGCACGGGGCCGGCCAAGTTGCAACTGGTGATTCGAGATTGAAAATTCTTCGCCAATTGATTTGTGGCTCTTCTGCATTTCTTCGGCCACCTTGCGGAGTGCTTGGTCCAGACCCAAGCCAGCTTCCACGCAGACAACCATCAAGTCCAGCGCGTCGGGAAGACCCAAGAAGATTTTTTCGCGACGTTTGCTAGCCATGTATCCCAAGATCAACGATGGGATCATGAAGCCGCCGATCATCCCGAGCAACAGCTTGATGATCATGCCCTGAGTCAGGCCGTCCAAGACGGCACCCGTGACACCACCGAGCATGAGCCCGACGCCGGTGCAAACCAGCTGAATGAGTTTGAAGATGACGGGAGCACTTTCGCGACGAAAGCCAGCGTTGATCAGTTTTTCGCGAAGCTTGCCCATTTCTTCTTCGTTGCCCGAGACCGAACTGGCGATTGGCGTCGCCGCTTTCTCAAGTGCCTCGGTCAGAGCTTCGTTCTTTGTGCGTTGCTTTTCATCCGCAGCGATGTCGCGGATGCCACGTTTGGCATCTTTCATTCGTTCCAAGCGTGATTCTGCAGGGGCCTGGTCTTCGCCGCCCACTTTGCTGAGGACAAACCAAGCGAACGATGTCACCGAAGCAAAAATCGCGATGGTGGTCAGCGTCACCGGGCTGAGGAATCCGATGAGTTCAGGAGCGATTGAGTATGTGAACATTGGACTGAGTTATGCGAAGTACGATGAGCGAAAGGGAGTAGAACGCGAAAGGGACGGACGGCGGATCTAGACTTTGATCGTGATGATCTTCTTGATCGCCAAAGCTCCCAGCAGCTGAGTGACCAAAGCCATACCCAAAGCCATTCGTCCGAGTTCATCCGTGAAGAGCATCAACACGTATTCAGCGTTGATTTTCAACATGACCAGGAACAAAACCGGCGGCAAAGCAAGCAGCACAGCACCGCTCATTCGACCTTCCCCGGTGAGGGCTTGGATCGTTCCGAGAATCTGCAATCGTTCACGAACAAGGTGTCCGATCTTGTCGAGGATTTCACTCAAGTCACCCCCGGTTTGTCGCTGCAGAATCACGGCGGTCGCAAAGAACCGGATGTCCATGTTGGGGACGCGTTCCGCCATGTCTTCGATGGATTCTTCAAGTGGGATGCCGAACTTTTGCTCTTCAAAGCAACGGCGAAATTCGGTTGCCAGAGGAGCTTCCATTTCGTCACCGACCAATCCAAAGCCAGCGTTCAGCGAGTGGCCCGCTCGGAGCGAGCGACCAAGCAATTCGAGAGCTTCAGGAATTTGTTCGCCGAATCGTTTCAAGCGGCGTTTGCGTTTGAAAGTGACATAGAAAACTGGCCCGCCGACAAACACCGCACCAACAACGGGGCCCAGCAAAATCGGAACCGGTGTGACCGCGCACAGCACGATGCCTGCGGCGAAGCAGGCACCACAGATCATCGCAAACTTGGTCACGGTGAGGTTGAGGTCCGCTTGTTCCAGGATCTTGTGAACCGCGGGCAGGCGGTCCATCACGGTTTTCAAAAGCCCGGTCGCATCATCCAGGTCGTTCAGCAAGAACGATGGCGTGCTGCTTTCGGACTCTGCTCCGCGTTTCCCATGGGCGAGTTGAGTCAGACGATCTTCCGTCGCGGTCGTTTCTTCCGAGGGCATCAAAACAGATGCACCGAACGCGATGAGCGAGGCAACAAATACCCCGGCGGCGACGATGATGATGATGGATGACATGGGAGCGTTGATTGAAGAGGGGGGAGTCGAACTTTGGTTGATTAAGGAGCTTCCGAGGCAGTTTCAGACACCGTGCCACAACCGATCGGCGGGCACGGCGTACTGGTTGCCGCCGATTAGGCGTCCATCATGACTCGTTCACGGAAGGCACTGGCGGGCAATCGCACGCCGGCAGCTTCGAGCTTGTCCATGAAGCTTGGGCGGACACCACTGCAGACAAATTGCCCGTAGGCTTTGCCTTCGGAGTTGATGCCCTTTTGGTTGAATCGATAAATGTCTTGCAGGATGATCGTGTCTTGTTCCATTCCAACGACTTCGGTGATCGCGGTGACGCGACGAGGTCCGCCTTGCAGACGGTTGGCTTGGATCAAAACATCCACCGCACCGCTGACTTGTTGACGAATAGCTTTGACCGGCAATTCAAAGCCGGACATCATCACAAGTGTTTCCAAACGAGCGATGGCGTCACGAGGCGTGTTGGCGTGAATCGTTGTGAGCGATCCATCGTGACCCGTGTTCATGGCCTGCAGCATGTCCAGTGTTTCACCACCACGGCATTCGCCGATGATGATTCGTTCTGGACGCATCCGCAGTGCGTTCTTGACCAAGTCCGTTGCAGTGACGGCACCCTTGCCTTCAATATTGGGCGGTCGAGTTTCCAGGCGGACAACATGGTCTTGTTGCAACTGAAGCTCAGCGGCGTCTTCGATCGTCACAATACGGTCTTCGTGGCCGATGAACGAGGACAATGTGTTCAGCAGCGTCGTTTTACCAGAACCGGTACCACCGGCGATGATCATGTTGAGGCGTGCTTTGATGCAGCCTTCGAGCAACATCACCATCTCGGGCGTGAAGGCTCGGTAGTTCAGCAGGTCTTCCAGTCGCAACGGATTGCTACCGAAACGACGAATTGAAACCGCCGCACCGTCCAGTGCCAGCGGAGGAATGATCGCGTTGACCCGCGAACCGTCTTCCAAACGAGCGTCAACCATCGGGCAAGTTTCATCGACGCGACGGCCGACTTTACTCACGATTCGGTCAATGATCTGCAGAAGGTGTTTTCCGTCGCGGAATTCCACGTCGGATTTCTGCATTTGGCCGCCCTTTTCAACATAAATGTTCTTGGGGCCGTTGATCAGAATATCGCTGACTTTCGGGTCTTTCAGGATCAATTCCAATGGACCAAGGCCAAAGGTTTCATCCAAGACTTCGTCGACAATTCGCTCACGCTCTTGGCGGTTCAGCAGCGTGTCTTCGGCATCGCAGAGGTGTTCAACCACCATGCGGATTTCACGTTTGAGCGTGTCGCCTTGGAGGTCACCGACACGCGATAGATCCAGCTTGTCGACCAATTTACCGTGGATACGGCGTTTGATTTGCTCGAATTGTTCTTGGCGATTCGCTTCGGGACGTTGGGGAGGCGCTGCTTGTCGCATGGTTCTATAAATCCTTGACGGTGTGCCGGGCACCCTCACAGAGTGCCTGAAATGACTCACCAAACCCTACGACCTAAACGGTGCACATGTCGTCAAAACGCAACATGATCCTGCAAATTTGAACGCTCTGCAGAGGCTTTGCGGGTTATGACGAGGCTGCGCGTTGGAAAAGATGAACCGTTGCAATTTGAGGCGGGCTGTTTTGCACTGATGACACACTGAATTTTTCTTTGCGGCCTTCGGTGGATCGGATTTGTGCTCGTCGTTGGTGGGCGAGATCGTAAGGGGTGGTACGACAGCGGCCGGAGGTGTATTTGAATAGTGGCTCGTTTGGTTGAACGCTTCTTGTTTGGAAGATGATGGCTGTTGTTGAGAATTCTGTGAGTGAAGTCTTGGACCGACGCGAATTGCGTGGGACGCTGGATCGTTTGCGTGGCGAGTTGTTGGCGCAGCGAACGACGGACGGGCACTGGACCGGCGAATTGTCCGCCTCGGCGTTGTCGACCGCGACTGCGATCAGCGCGATGAGTGCCGCGGTCCGCTCGGGAAAATTGGCCGACGCGGATAAAGGTGCTTTGTTAGAACAGATACAAAGCGGGCGCAGTTGGCTAGCGAATCAGCAGAACGACGATGGTGGCTTTGGTGACACGGATCGCAGTCACAGCAACATTGCAACCAGCTATCTGGTGCTGGCCGCTTGGACGTTGTCGGATCAAGTGACTGGCGAGACGACCGATGCGGATGCGATTTCGCGATTGCGGAACTGGATTCAGCTTGCCGGTGAGTTGGATGGATTGCGGCGGAGGTACGGCAAGGACAAAACGTTTGTCGTTCCGATTCTGACCAACATGGCGATCGCGGGGTTGGTTCCTTGGAAGAAGGTTGCTGCGCTGCCCTTCGAGGCGGCCGTTGTCCCTCAGTCGATGTATCGATTCGTGGGGATGCCCGTTGTCAGCTACGCGGTGCCGGCTCTCGTCGCGATCGGGCAGGTGAAGTTTCTGGAAGGTGGCGGTTGTTTGCCGCCATGGTCGTTAATTAGGCGAGCGGCGATCGAACCGTCAATGAAAGTGTTGCGTTCGATGCAGCCTTCCAGTGGTGGATACCTCGAGGCCACACCGCTGACGGCATTTGTCGTGATGTCGTTGTCGGCGAGCGGACGTGCGGATCACGAAGTCACGCAAAACGGACTGCGTTTCTTGCGGGATTCGATGTTGCCCGATGGCAGTTGGCCGATCGACACGAATCTCGCCAATTGGGCGACATCTTTGGCAACCACCGCGTTGGCGATGGACCCAGATGATGATCGGTCTTGGTCGAGCAATGAACTGATCCAGTGGCAACGAAGTTGTCAGTATCAAGAACGTCATCCATTCACAGGAGCTGACCCGGGGGGCTGGGGATGGACGGATTTAACCGGATCGGTGCCGGACGCGGATGACACTCCCGGTGCGATCATTTCGCTTCGAATGCAGGCGACGACCCGATCCGATCTGTTGTGCGATGACTACTCCAGGCGATGGCCGGCATCGGATCCGTCTGGTTCGATCTCTGAAAATGCGTTGGATACTTGGAAAGCTTGCGACCGGGGTGTCGATTGGTTGTTGGGGCTGCAGAATCGAGACGGTGGTTGGCCGACGTTTTGTCGAGGATGGGGCAAGTTGCCTTTTGACCGGAGCAGCAATGACTTGACGGCTCATGCTCTGAGAGCGATCGCGTGCTTGCCCAAACGTGATTCAGCGAAACGAGAGCGGGCGGTTCGGCGCGGGCTTCAGTTCCTGAGGAAAAATCAGCAGGCCGATGGTTCGTGGTTGCCGCTTTGGTTTGGGAATCAGGATCGACCAGAGGAAGACAATCCGATTTATGGCACGTCGCGAGTGTTGGTCGACGTCAGTCCAGCCCTGGGGCACGACGCTATTTCGCGAGGGCTGCAGTATTTGATCGACAGCCAAAACAGTGACGGGGGGTGGGGCGGCGGCGAATCTGTTCGCGAAACTTTTGGATTGCCCGAGGGTTTTATCAGTTCCGTGGAAGAAACTGCGCTTGCGGTGGAGGCCCTGGTCAGTTGGTGGGCCCGGATTTGCGGCGATGAGGGCGGACAGGCCGCTGAAAAGAACATTCCCGATGGAAGCCCGTGGGATGCGTCGATGCGTTCCGCACTGCGAGCGGCTATACTTTCGGGCACCCGCTGGCTGATCGACGCCGTGCAACGCGAGCGTCACCAGGTGGCTTGGCCGATCGGGTTTTATTTTGCCAAACTTTGGTATTACGAACGGCTTTACCCGTTGGTCTACACGACCGCGGCGTTGGGCCGGGTTATGCAACGCGACGAACTACTTAGGTGATTGGCTTGTCGACCGGATCCCCCTCCCTTCCCGCTTCTATCCCGCCGAATGAGAACGCATCGAGCGATGTGTCTGTTCCGGGAACCTCCTCGGGGCGTCGTCGAAAGACGAGCCATTTGAAGGAGGTGCCAGAAACATTGGCGATGCGGGAAAGCTTGCGAGATCGATGCGCGCAAGTGGCTGCCAAACTCGATCGCTCTCATCCGATGACCAAGGATGAGATGGAACAGATTTCCCGCCGGATGCTCGAAGAGGCTGATTTGCCCGAGAGCTACCTCGGTTGGGTGATGGTGATGATCAGCAGCGAGTTTTGGGCGGACGCACTCGCTTCGGTTCCGCCAGAACGACGACTGTTTTTGCTGCCTCACTGTTTGAAGCACGCCGAAGGTTGTCCCGCTGAATACGACCAATTCGGAATGAATTGCAAAGAATGCGGTGCCTGCAGCATCGCGGACTTCCGTTCGATCGCCGAAGACATGGGATACCGAGTCTTGGTGGCCGAGGGTTCTCCGGTCGTCATGAAGATCATCGTTGGCGGATATGTCGACGCGGTCGTCGGTGTCGCTTGTTTGAACGTTCTGGAAAAGGCGATCGACAAAGTCTTGTTGGCGGGGATTCCCTGCATGGCGGTGCCGTTGTTGTCCAGCGATTGTCGCAACACCAAGGTCGATGAGCCTTGGGTGGAGCAGATGATCCGCACGCCGTACAAGCCAGCTGCGGCGAAGACGAAGAGTTACGTTCACTTGATGCGAGCGGCCGGTTTGCTGTTCGAGGACACACTGTTCGAACGATTGGCACCACGGCAGCGTGAAAGCCATCTCAGCGGCGAAGGTGGGAACGCCTATTCGCCCGGGACTCGGATGCTGGATTCGACCCCGTCGGAAAACGGAGCACGTCCCGCCGTGACTCCTGAGCAATTGGAAGGCGTCGATCCGATCGCGGCGACCGAGGCAATCGCTCTCGACTTCTTGGCCCGCGGTGGCAAGCATTCGCGTCCTTTCATCACTTTGGCAGCCTATGACGCCATGATGGGCGGTGATGGCACCGGAGCCGATGGGGAAGATGTGCTCAATCGCGTGCCGGATGCGGTTCGGCGTGCTGCACTTAGCATCGAAACATTCCACAAGGCCAGCCTCGTTCACGACGACATCGAAGACGGCGATGCGTTTCGGTACGGGCAACCCGCGGTGCACCAGCGATTTGGGACCGCGACGGCGATCAACGTTGGTGACTACTTGATCGGACTTGGCTATCGCTTGCTCAGCCGAAACATGATGGGCGACGAAGTCGACGCTGAAACACGAGTTGATTTGCTGGATTCCCTGGCCGCAGCACACGTTCGATTGTCCGAGGGACAGGGTGCGGAGCTGCTTTGGCGAGACGCGAAGGATCGGCGTTTGACGCCGCTCGACGCTCTGAAAATTTATGCGTTGAAGACGTCCCCCGCATTTGAGGCTGCTCTTTACAGCGGCGTGCGAATGGCGGGTGACGCATCGGCGTTGGTGGATCCGATTCGCAAATTCAGTCGCAACTTGGGCGTGGCGTTCCAGATCATCAACGATTTGAACGACTGGGCCGGTGACGATTCCAACAAGCTGACTGCGGGCGCCGATGTGATCGGTGGACGTCCGACGTTGCTTTGGGCATTGGCTCTGCAGCATTTGGAAGACGAAGACAAAGACACATTGCTTGCGTTGGCAGAGCCCGATTGCGAATTGTCTGATCGCGAACGTTTGACCACGGTACGCCGGCTGTACGAAAAGGCGAACGTGTTCGAGATGAGTATGCAGTTGATCGACAAGCACCAAGCCCGAGCGGAGCAAGTCGCGGACGAAATCGAAAACGAAAGTCTGCGGCGTCTGCTGTATTTCCTGGTCGACACCGTGCTGGAACGACCTGAATCAGTTGGCTCGGGCGGAGACGCCGAACAGCCGAGTTCGCCCGCGGTCGTCAAGATTGGCGTGGTCGCTCGATAGATCCGAGTTGCGCATTGGCACAACATTCGTGCATTTTGTGGAACCAACCGAACATCGCCCAACGCGGTATCCCGTTTGAAAGTTGCTCATGCCTCCTGGTTCACCTTCTTCCGATGTCGAAACGTTGAGCGAATCAGGCGAGCAAGTCGATTTGAAGTCGCTGTTGAGAGAATTCTACAGCGACTTTAGTGAGTTGGCCGAGTTTGAATTGGTCACCGATATCCCCGAGCCATTCGACACGTTGCTCAACCACCAGTCTCACATGACGGTGACGGTCGAGCATTACCACGGTGAACCGGTGGATGTGGTGGTGCATCGTCGCCGCAATCGTTTTCGCGATGGCCGGGTGGCTCAGGCGGTGGACGTCGCAAAGCCAGAGGAATTGGATGCAACGGAAGCGTACACGCGAGAGATCACGTTGGTCACGCAGGACACTCAGCGAGTGGTCCAGCACGGTATCGTTCGCTTGGATCCTTCGGCGCTTTCGCGATCCGTTTGGCATCAAATCGCCAGCGGAGAGATTCCGCTGGGGCGTGTTTTGATTGAGAACAATGTTCTCCGGCAGGTCCAACTCTGTCGTCTGTGGAAGGTGACTACCGGACAACGGTTGGCAGAACTTCTGAATCTAAATGTCGGGGACGTCGTCTACGGGCGAACCGCTCTGATCCGCTGTGATCATCGTCCCGCGATCGAATTGCTTGAAATTGTGCGTGGAAACGGCCCAATTGGCTGATCGGGAATTCCGTCGCAAGGGAGCAAGTCCATTGACAACTTCCCCCCTGTGGGCGGTGGGTTAATTGACACAAGGAGTGTTTTTGTTACGATGCGAATGTTTCGAGGGTACGAATCGTTCTCGCCAACGTTCCTGTTGCGAGGTGATTCAGACTCAACGAAACAAGAGCGTTGACGAAGACCTCCACTACTGTCCACGAATGTTGGATCCCACCTTTTCACCAGTCTTGATCGCCCTGGTCGAGCTTGGTCCCACCCCTTTTTGGTTTTGCTCGTAACTCGCCGCGAAGGCGAATGTTGTGAAGAGCCAATTTCCCGCTTCATTTGAGGAGCATCAGAGACATGCGTTGTCACGGAAACCCACTGACGCAGCCCGGCATGTTTGGTCGCCGAGGATTCTTGGTTGCGGGAGCAGCCAGCGGTCTTGGATTGAGTTTGCCTCAATTGCTGATGCGAGAGGCATCTGCTGAAATCAAACAATACGACTTTGTCAAACCGAAGGCGAAGAGTGTCATCCACATCTACTTGCCCGGTGGGATGGCACAACAAGAATCATGGGATCCCAAGCCTTACAGCCCGATGGAATATCGTGGCGATTTGGGAACGATCAAAACCAACACGGGCGAAGTCATCGGCAGTGCGATGCCCCAGTTGGCCAAGCGAGCCGACAAGTACTGCGTCATTCGTTCGATGTCTCACGGTGAAGCGGCACACGAGCGTGGCACGCACAACATGTTCACTGGGTACAAACCCAGCCCCGCGTTGAGTTACCCCAGCTTCGGTGCTGTGGTGAGTCATGAATACGGCCCGCGAAATAATTTGCCGGCCTACATCTGTGTTCCCAACGTGCCCAACGAGTTTGCCGGAACGGGGTATCTGCCCAGTTCGTACGGCGGATTCGCTTTGGGCGCCGATCCAGCACGAGACGATTTCCAGGTTCGCGATTTGAACTTGGCCGGCGGCGTCGATGAAGCTCGCTTCATGCGTCGCAAACGTGCGTTGGAAATGGTGAACCAGCGATTCGTCACCGGCACGTCAGCAGACAATGTTGGTGCGATGAACACGTTCTACGAGCGTGCTTATGATTTGTTGGACACACCGGAAGCCAAAGCCGCTTTTGACCTGTCCAAGGAAGACGACAAGACTCGGGATCGCTACGGACGCAACCAAGCTGGTTCGCGAATGTTGATGTGCCGTCGTTTGATCGAAGCCGGTTCGCGGTTGGTCACGATGACCTACGGGTCGTGGGACATGCACACGTCGATTACATCCGGAATTCGAGGCCAGATGCCTTCCTTCGACCAAGGTTTGGCTGTGCTTTTGGATGACCTCAGCGAACGTGGTTTGCTGGACGAGACTTTGGTCATGGTCACCAGCGAATTCGGTCGGACACCCAAGATCAACGCGGACGCGGGCCGAGATCACTGGCCAAAGGTCTTCAGCGTGATGCTGGCCGGCGGTGGCGTTCAAGGCGGCATGATTCACGGTGCGTCGGATTCGACCGCATCGGAACCCGAGCTCGATCCCGTTTCCCCTGCTGACTTGGCAACGACCATGTATCGCTTGCTGGGCATCGTGGCTGACAAAGAGCTGATGGCACCTGGCGATCGGCCCATCGAAATTGTTGATGGCGGAAACGTCATTGAGAAAATCTTGACCTAGTCGCTGACTTCACGTCATCGACGGTCCAATCCCACCTATCCCGCCCCGCCTCTATCCCACCAAAGGTTTGTTGTGATGTCACACGACAATCTCCCTGCTTGCGCAGACCGATTTTCACATCGGTCATCGCGTTGGGCAAAGAAGCCCCGGGCTTCTGTAGTCTCCGCTGCCCACGTAGCCGCCGCTAAACGTTGCTTGCTCAGCGTCGCGGCGGTCCTGAGTGCGATGTTCGTGGTTGGAACCGCTTCTGCGGCTTTCCCTAAGATCACTTACATGCGACCGCTAGGCGTCGTTCGCGGCGAAGAGTCGACAATCACCCTGCATGGCAGTTCGCTGGGTGATGCCACGCAAGTTTTGACGGACTTGCCTGGCCTAGAGATTTTGGAGGTCACGCCGGTTGATGAAAAATCGGTGACGGTGAAGTTGAAGGCAGACGAAAAACTGGCTCCCGGGTTGTATCCAATTCGGTTGGTGACGAAATCGGGGATCACCGACTTGCGTTTGCTCGGTGTGGGAGCGATGCCGATCGTCAACGAAGTTGAACCCAACAACTCGTTCGAAGAACCACAGACGATCGAAATGGATCGCACGATCGAGGGCAACGTCGATCGAGAAGACGTCGATTGCTTCAAGGTTCACCTGGAAGCCGGTCAAAAGCTGACGGTCGAAATCGAAGGCATTCGATTGGTTCAAGAACTTCGTAATCGAAATATTTTCGACCCCGCCATTGCGATCTTGAACTCTGATCGTTTCGAAGTGGCTGTCAGTGACGACTCGCCGCTGTTGCAGCAAGACAGCTTGTGTTCGTTCACGCCCGAAGAGGCTGGTGAATACACAATTGTGGTACGAGAAAGCTCGTTTCTGGGTGCGTCCAATGTGTGTGGCTATCGTTTGCACGTTGGCTCGTACCCTCGTCCGGTCACCGTGATTCCATCGGGCGGCGTCAATGGCGAAGTGCTTCAAGCCAAGTTGATCGATGTTGATGGCACGGTAACGGATAGCAGTGTGCAGCTACCGAGTGAGCCTGTGGCACAGTGGCCGGTGACTCATCAAGACGACCGAGGCATTTCGCCGTCGCCCAACTGGATTCGCGTCAGTGATGCACCGATTGTGACGGAAGTCGAACCCAATGAAGGGCAATCCCAAGCCTCGCCTGGTCAGTTTCCCGCTTTGCTGTGCGGTGTCATCGAGGAAGGTGATGGCTACGATTGGTATTCGTTCGAATGCAAAAAGGGCGATCGTGTTCGAGTTCAATTGCACGCTCGCAAAACCCTTCGGTCGCCGCTTGATGGTGTGATCCACGTCTTCGGTCCCGATGGCAAAACGCTGAAAGGCAGCGACGACATCGGACCCAACCCTGACGGTCTGGTTGACTTCGATGCTGCCGCCGATGGTATGCACTTCGTTCGTGTTTACGATCACCTGCGGCGCGGAAGTCCCAACCACAATTACGTGATCGAACTCAGCCGTCGTGAACCTTCGTTGGAACTGACATTGAAGGAACTTCGTCGCGATGAGGCGATGGTTGTTCCTGTTCCCGTTGGTGGACACGGTGCGATGGTGCTGACCGCTCGACGCAATCAATTCAATGATCAGTTCGATGCGTTTGTCGAAGGGTTGCCAGAAGGCGTGACCGCTCAAACGTTCCCAATGCCTGCCGGACGCGTCGAAATTCCAATCGTCCTACACGCGACCAAGGAAGCCAAACTTGGCGGTGCTTTCTTTGAAGTGGGCGCCGCCGGGAAAATCGGTGACCGAGAAATTCAGGGTGAATTCAACCAGCACCACAAAGTCGTCTTGGGTCAGAACCGTCGAGAAATGTTTGGCTATGAAACGGAAAAAGCCGCGTTGGCGGTTTGCGAAGCGATGCCGTTCAGCGTGGAAGTGGTTCAACCGAAAACCCCTATCCTTCGCCGCGGAAGCAAGGACCTGGTCGTTCGAATCAAACGCGACGAGGGATTCGATGGCACTGTTTCGTTCCGAACGCTTTACAACCCTCCGGGAATCGGAGTGAACAACAGCAAGCGAATCGACAAAGGCAAGGACCAAGTCGTAATCCCGATCACCGCGAATGGCAGTGCTGCGATTGGAACCTGGCCGATGATTCTGCAAGTCAGTTACGGCACCAGTCGAGGAACGGCAACCATGTCGACTTCGCCAATTATGCTGGATGTCGAAGAGCCAGTCTTTGATTTTGCTTTCCCGAAGGCAGCTGCTGAACAAGGTGCCGAAACAATTCTCGCGGTCGGTATGACCAAACGTCGAGACATCGAAGGGGATATCGAAGTCCGCTTGGTTGGGATCCCCAACGGAGTGAGTTGCGAGGAGCCTCAAAAGAAAGTGGAACTTGGTTCCGAAGCCGTTCAGTTCGAACTGAAAGTTGCTGCGGACGCAAAACCAGGGACTCACAAAACAATGGTCGTCCAAACCATGATCACTCGTGATGGCGAGACAATGATCCAAACGGATGGCACCGGGGAGATTCGGATCGACAAACCATTGCCGGTCAAAAAGGATCCGCCCGCAGATAAGAAAGCCGAAGCGAAACCCAAACCGAAGCCCGCCGCCAAGCCGCTCAGTCGCTTGGAACAACTACGTCAGCAAAAGGAGTCGAAATGAACCGGTCCTTCAATCGATTGACTGTTCACGCACTGGGGCTGACCGCGATAGCATTCGCAATGGTCTCGGCCGGTTCAGTCTCGGCTGCTTCACCCGAAGCGATCAAGTCAAAGCCAGGCGAAATGCCAAAGATTGATCTCGCGGTCTATCCGCCTGAGATCTCGTTGACCACTGCCGCCGACTTCCAGTCCTTTGTCGCCGTGATGCGGCGTGAAGACGGCGTGACAGAAGATGTTACCGACAAGGTTCGTTGGTCCTTGGGCGATGACAAACTGGCGAAACTGGACGGGCATATCCTGCGACCGCTTGCCGATGGCGAAACAACCTTGAACGGGCGGTTCAGCGGTACAAACGTCGAAGTCAAGGTTCGAGTCGCTCAGGCAGCGACTCATCCACCGGTCAGTTTTATCAAGGACGTGATGCCAACACTGACTCGTTCTGGTTGCAACACCGGTTCGTGCCACGGTGCCGCTCGCGGAAAAGACGGATTCAATCTCAGCCTCTTTGGATTTGATCCAAACGGTGACTACCAACGCATTACACGTGAAATTGGCGTGCGACGTATTAACCTGGCTGTTCCATCGGAGAGCCTGTTGCTGAAAAAGTCGGTTGGATCCGTTCCGCACACCGGCGGCAAGTTGTTTGATGTCGATTCGGATTATTACGCCACGCTGCACAGTTGGTTGAAGGCCGGAGCTCCCATGGATCCAGCCGATGCACAACCTCCCGCAGTGACCTCGGTTTCGATTTATCCACAGCAAGCTGTTCTGGAAGGCACAGGAACAACGCAGCGTTTCGTGACCGTTGCAACTTATGCCGATGGGACCACTCGTGATCTGAGTCGATTGGCGACGTTCTCGACCAACGATTCATCCGTCGCGGCGATGGACCAAAACGGATTGGCTACCGCTGGTGCACGTGGCGAAGCGTTTGTGATGGCTCGGTTTGATACTCACACGGTCGGCTCGCAAATTCTGACGCTGCCCACTGACCTGCAATACTCCGCACCGGAACCGCAACCTAGCAGTTATGTGGATGAATTGGTCGATAAGAAACTGCAACAGCTTCGTTTGGTACCAAGTGGTCAGTGCACAGACGCAGAATTCATCCGCAGAGCAACGATTGATATCACTGGTCTGTTGCCGACCGAAGAAGAGTTGAATCTCTTCGTCAATGATGTGGCTCCTGACAAACGCGAAGCATTGATCGATCGTCTTCTGGAACGAAAAGAGTTCAGCGAAATCTGGGCGATGAAGTTTGCTCAGCTGTTGATGATCAAAAGCACCAACCAGGTCAGCAAGAAGTCAGCCATGCTGTATGCGAGTTGGTTGACCGATCAGTTTGCTCGCAATGTGCCCGTCAATGAGATGGTGCACGATCTTTTGACCAGCACGGGCGGGACGTTTGGCCAACCAGCGACAAACTTTTACGAGATCGAACGTGACACACTGAAGACGGCGGAAAACGTTGCTCAGGTCTTTATGGGCATTCGCACTCAGTGTGCCCAATGTCACAACCATCCGTTCGATCGTTGGACCATGGACGATTACTACGGGTTCACTGCTTTCTTCAGCCAAGTCGGCCGAAAGCAAGCAGAGGACTACCGTGAAAAGATCGTTTACAACCGGTTCAGCGGTGAAACCAAGCATCCAGTGACAAACCAGAACGTGCCTCCCAAATTCTTGGGTGGTGAAGCACCAGAAACGAAGGGCAAAGACCGCCGGGAGGTGTTGGCGGATTGGTTGGTCGATGGAGAGAACCCGTTCTTTTCGACCAGCATTGCCAACCGGGTGTGGGCGCACTTCATGGGATCCGGTCTGGTCGATCCCGTCGACGACATTCGTGTCAGCAATCCGCCGAGCAACCCAGAGTTGTTTGACGAGCTGGGCGACAAATTAGTCGAGTACAACTACGATTTCCGCAAACTTGTTCGTGACATCTGCACCAGCCGTGCCTACGGACGCAGCACAGCGACCAACGAATCCAACGCCCACGATTCGCGAAACTATGCTCATGCAGCGATTCGTCGGGTCCCAGCGGAAAGCTTGTTGGATTGCATTTGCCAGGTCACCGAAAGTCCTGAGAAATTCAGTGGATTGCCGTTGGGCAGTCGCGCGGTGCAAATCGCCGATGGCGCAACGTCAAACTACTTCTTGACGACGTTTGGTCGTTCACCGCGAGCAACTGTGTGTGATTGCGAAGCAACAACGGATCCGTCGTTGTCACAAGCTTTGCACTTGCTAAACGGAAGTTCCGTGCACAGCAAAATCGTGCGTGGTGGATTGATCAAAAAGTGGTTGAACGATGAGAAGCTCGATCCCGAAGCGGTTCTCGTTCGCATTTATCGACGAGCGCTCAGTCGTGAGCCATCGACCGAGGAACGCGAATCGGTGAAGACATTGCTCGCCGAAGAAGGTGCCGAACCTCAAGCGGTCATGGAAGACGTTTTCTGGGCGGTCCTCAACGGCCGCGAATTCGTTTTCAACCACTGATCCCGTTTCATTCACTGATAGATAAACTCATGATGCTGCCTCTTTCAAAGATGCCGGTGCGTTCAACGCGACTTCGAAACGTTGCGTTGACGCTTGCAAGCGTTTTGATGGTGCAATCGCCTGCGGACGTTTTCGCTGCGGATGCCAAGTCAACCGATGAACCGGCGAAGGTGACCTTTGAGGATGATGTCAAACCCATCCTTCGCCAGCACTGCTTGAACTGCCACAGCCAAAGTGACAAGCGTGGCGGTTTGGCATTGGATTCATACGGCGCGATGATGGAAGGCGGCGGTAGCGGCGAGATTGTCTACGACGATGGCGACGCTGGAACCAGTCGGCTTTGGCAATTGGTCAATCATGACGACACACCGGTCATGCCACCCAACCAGCCCAAGCTTCCCGACGATCAACTTCAAGTGATTCGATCGTGGATCGAAGGCGGCATCCTGGAAAATTCGGGATCCAAAGCAAAAGCGAAAAGGAAGAACGCACTGGCGTTTGTCGCTTCAACAAGCGGACGACCGGAAGGTCCACCGCCGATGCCCGAAGCGTTGCCTCAACGAGTGCCCGTGGTAACGGAGCGTGCCGCGGCGACCACCGCAATCGGTGCCAGTCCTTGGGCACCTTTGGTTGCTCTGGCCGGTCAAAAGCAAATCTCGCTGTATCATACCGAAACCGCTGAGTTGCTCGGAGTGCTTCCTTTCGAAGAAGGCATTCCGCAGTCGCTTCGTTTCAGCCGTGACGGTCAGTACTTGATCGCCGGTGGTGGTGAACACAGCGTTAAAGGCATTGCAGCCGTCTACAGCATCAAGACCGGTGAACGAGTTGCTCAAGTTGGCGACGAGTTGGATACCGTCTTCGATGCGGACGTCAACGACAACATGTCTCGAATCGCTCTGGGTGGTCCTCAACGAATGTTGCGGATCTTCGATGCGACGGACGGCACGCAGTTGTTCGACATTAAGAAACACACGGATTGGATCTATTCAGTCGCCTACAGCCCCGACGGCGTCTTGGTCGCATCAGGTGACCGAAGCGGCGGGTTGTTTGTTTGGGAAGCCGAAACCGGTCGGTTGTACCTTGATCTCGCTGGTCACAAGGGTGCGATTCGGTCGATCGCTTGGCGAGACGATTCGAATGTCTTGGCCAGTGCGAGCGAAGATGGCACGGTGAAGCTATGGGATGTGAATTCCGGCAAGGCAATCCGATCGATCAATGCGGGAAGCGGTGGCGTTACGGCGGTCCAGTTCGACCACAAAGGGCAATTGGTCACTGCTGGCAAAGACCGGAAGGTGCGTCTTTGGGACGCGAACGGAAAGCAACTCACCGAAACTCCGGCTGCATCGGAGGCTGTTTTAGAAGTCGCGATCACGCACGACAGTTCGCAGATGATCTATGGCGACTGGACCGGTTCGGTGCGCATGTCGGCCGTCGCGGATCCGAAGAAGATTCAGGAATTGGCGGCTAATCCTCCTCCTGCAAAAGAACGTATCGGCGCGGTGGAGAAAACTTTGGCATCGATCAAAGTCAAGCTCACTCCGTTGCAAGAGAAACGCGACGCGACGTTGGAAGGTTTGAAGGCCGCGGAAAAAGCGGTTTCCGATATGGACGCCAAGATCAAGCAGCACAACGAAGCGATCGCGAAGAGTCAGACTGAAATCGCAGCGAAGAAGTCACTGCGAGAAAAAACGGTCGCCGCTCTGCCCACGCTCGTATCGAAGTCGCGTGATGCACACGATACGGTCATCGCATCTCGCATTGGATTGGGCGACTCGCCTGATGACGCAGCATTGGTCCAAGCTGCTGACTTGGAAGCTTCGCTGGCGGAGCAATTGTCCAACATCGCACAGCAACGCCGACTGATTGTGCAAACGAAAAAAGACGAAGCGGCTCTGGCTGGGGCATTAAAAGCTCAGCAGGAGACGCTCGTCGCAATGCAGGCACAACGAACCGAGATGGAAAAAACGGTTCAAGCGGCTCGCGTCGCTGCTGACCAAGCGGAACAGTCGTACGCTGCGGTCGCCGGCGAACTTAGCGAAGCGGAGAAGAAGAGACAGTTGTTGGCCGAAGCGATTCAGTGATCGTTTCGACTTTTCGCTTGCCATCGGTGGATTCCACAAACACGTGGGCACTGAATTGGCTGCGATCTGCGACGGAAGAAGAACTGGGGCGTGAACTTCCCAAGATGGTCGTTGCTGATCAGCAGACCGCCGGGCGTGGGCGTCATGGCAAGTCTTGGTTTGCTGCGGAAGATGGTTTGGCATGCACGCTGATTGCGAAGGCGTCGCCCGAGCTGTTGTCGATCGCGGTCGGCGTGGCTTTAGCGGAAACCATCGAAATGGTGGCTGGTCCCACGACCGTCCATTTGAAATGGCCCAACGACGTTTGGATGAATGGCAGCAAGGTTGCCGGCATTCTGATTGAACGTCACGGCGATGCATCATCAGATGGCGAGCCCGTTTTCGCGATTGGCATTGGTTGCAATCTGGGGAAGCATCCCGAGATGGATCAGATTGCTGGCGGCATTCCCCCGACTTCGATTTTGAATGCCACCGGTCGTTTGATTTCCAAAGACCAATTGCTTGATACGCTTGGCCCTCATTTGTTGGAAGTCATTGGCGAAGTCGATGAGCAACCGAAGGACGTGGTGCAACGGTTTGAGAATCGGAATGTTTTGCGAGGGCATACCGTCCGTTGCATGATTGGTGGGCAGGCCATCGAGGGAATCTGCGAGGGTTTACATGGGGACGGGAGCCTGATTCTACGAACCGCCAGCGGGTTGCAATTCTGCAGCAGCGGCGAAGTTCAGCAGGTTCGCACTCGGCCATTGGGGTGAAAGTGCCAACGTTGGGTGTGAATTTGGACCGGAAAAATTTTTCAGTAGATTTCCGTCCACCACCCAATTTCTGACCTACGTTTCAGTAGAGGTGATCGCGATTCTCGGATCATTTCTCGGGTTCTGTCCGAGAGGACGTCCGTCCCACAATTCCTCATTCAGACCAAGTATCTCGAAAATGAAACGTACAAAGAAATCAGGTTTTTCGCTGTTGGAAGTGATCGCTGCTGTCGTGATCCTCGCTGTTGTGGCTGCTGCGACGGTCGCTACCGTCGCTCCAATGCGTGCAAAGAGCGAAGATAAGTTGGCTGAACAAGACATCGCTTCGCTGAACGCGATGGCACAGACCTACTACCTCGAAAAGGGTGCTTATCCTCGTAACATCGCTTACTTGGTTCGCGAAAACTACATCAAAGCGGACGATACCGCATCGCGGACTCGCTACAACAAGTTGCGTCAATATCCTTACGACGCCGCAACTGGAACGTTCAGCAAACCAGTGACCAACTAGTCACCGGTTTTCTACCGGACGACTTGCAGACATGCGTCGACGAACCGTTCCAATCCATTTGGTGAGGAACGGTTCCTCGTATGTGCCTGCGGGTTTCGTCTGTCAATCGACGTCTCCGACGTTCTTGTTCTCATGAGTTTGTGATATGACCCCGCTCGCACCATGCCTCCGCAATACGGCAACGAAGCCTGGCGCTCGTCGTCGCGCTGGCGTGACATTGGTCGAAGCGTTGTTGGTCATCATGATCTTAACCGCTTCAATGGTCGCTGCGCCGAGCGTTGGGCATCTGTTTTCAAGTCGCACGTCCATCCGCCAAGATTCAGATTTGATCGTCCGGTCATTGCGACTCGCACGCGAAACTGCTGTGTCACGAAGCTGCGCTGTGACGGTCCGTTGGAAGAGTGTCAAAGATGACGACGGCGAGTACCGCATGGTCATCGACATGCTTGCGGCACCTGGAATCTACAGCGACGGCACCGATGCATTCGGTGCTCAAGCAAACCCTGGTTCGTCGACCTGGATGGTGGATCCCATTGCTTTGCATCCGGATGTCAACGTGAAGGCGAATGCATCTAGCATTCAGTTCACGCCGACCGGGACTGCTTCGCGAGACCTGCAAATGAAGGTTTCTCGCGACAGTGAGAGCGTCGAGGTTTTTGTTCAGGCATCGTCTGGGAATATCTACAAGGATGCCACATGATGAATTCCGCCCAAAGAATTTGCGGCGCTTGCAAAGCCAGTCGTCGTTCAATCCGGCACGGGGCGACGTTGATTGATGTCGCCGTAGGAGCCGCTCTGTTGTCTTTGGTTTTGATTCCAGCGTTGGGATTGATGGGCCAAACAAGCCAATTGCTGCAGAGGCTTGATGTGCAAGACCAATTGCTCTTTGAAACTGAACGAATCATCGAGCAAGCTAAAATTGACCTCTGTGATCCGGTTCAATTTGCGACCCGCCGTGGAACTTTCGATGCGGTCGTGGTTGGCAATGAAACGACATCCATGCGTTCACGTCTGACGATCGAAGATTCGTTGACCCCCAGTTTGCTGACCATGGACGCGTTGGTATGGGAAGACCGCAACAACAATGGTCAGCCGGACGAAGGTGAGTTGAGTCAACAGTTGCGTACGCAGTGGAGCCAGCTATGAACCGATCACGTACTTTAGCGTCGAAACGCAATGGTGTGAGCCTGATTGAAGCAATCGCCTGTGTCGCGATTGTGGGAACGTTGGCAACCAGCATGGTCGGAATGATGCGAGGTTCGGCTCGCGTGACAGCAATTTCACAGGGCAACGAGGGTGCCGCGGCGGAAGGTCGACAGGCATTGAGATTTCTCTCCGAACAGATCCGGCAGATGACCAGCAGCGGACTTTCAATCGTTTCGATTGGGAATCGCGATATTCAAGTCGACGATGGATTGAATCTGCGTCGGATCCGTTTCGAAATCCGTCGTGCATCCGATGGCGTCGACCGGTCTTTGGTGATGGTGGATCCTTTGCTGGGCGAGACGATTTGCTTGGGCAATTCCGTCCGAGATTTCGACATGAATGAAATCATCGTCGCGGGACGTCGAGTGGGGATCGAAATGACTCTGCAATTGCAAACGACGAGCGACCGTGCCGGTGAGCTTCGTCCTGATCAAGATTCCGCTGAGATGACCACCGTCGTCTGTCTATCGCCTCAACTGTGAACGCCGCTATGAACGCCGCAACCATCGCCGATCGATCCCATCGCAACAGCTTGCCAGCTGGTCGATGCATGGCGTGTACACGACCGATCCACACGGGACATCAAGGCAGATCGCGACGCGTCGGTTCCGCGGTGGTTTTGAGCTTCTTAGCCATGGCCGTGATGTCGTTGGCCGCGATCAGCATTGTTCGATCGCATCGCCGAGCAAACATTCGAGCATCAAACGTTCGGCAACAGGTGGAAGGACGTTTGGTCGCAGAAGGACTGATTCATCGCAACGTGGCACTCGCTCGAACGAACGGTGTTCTGCCGATCGCGAGCTTAGATGCCGAGCTCGGTGATTCGTCATTCCCGAACGCTTGGATGACGACGCCCGTGATCGACACGGTCAATCAAACGGTCTCGCTGCAAGTCTACATGTACCCGGGAGCAACTCAGCCGGCGGCAAGTGTCACGACGGCGATTCCGGCCACACCGCCTACTCCCACACCACCCGCTCCGTCGCCAACCGCACCGGTCGCACCGCCGGCATCTTAAACCGCCGGTTCGGCTTGATAGCCGACTACGAGAGGAGAACGCCGTCCGGGTTGGCCTGCCAAACCTGACGTGTTCGAACATCCATCGCGGTCAAGCAACCACCGCCGTAGCAGTGGGTGTCGAGACAGACCAAATGCCCGACATCGAGAATTTGACCTTCGTGGTTTGCCGTGTGTCCAACGAACGCGGTTTTGCCACTGTGATGTGGTTCGGGAACACCTTGTCGCAATGAGTGCCAGCGAAGCATCTCCACGGTTTGTTCCTCAAGAGGAACCGCCGGATCGTAGGCGGCGTGCGTGAAGAAGTAATCTTCGTAGACAAAGTAGTCGCCGAGAGATTCAAAGAAGACGCGATGCGATTCCGGAAGAAAATCCAAGCCACCGTCGAAGCCGTAGCTGTCAAGTGTTTCGACTCCGCCATATCGCAACCAACTGTGATGAGACTCGCTGCCACGTAGCACGTTGAGCATCATCTCTTCGTGATTGCCTTGCAGAGCCACCAACTGGGTTCTTTGGCCGCACTGCAGGAGGGTGTCCACCGCCCCTTTGGAATCCGGGCCACGGTCAACGACGTCACCGAGAGTCACCACGATATCGTTGGGTTGGGGATCAATTGCCGCCAGAATCGCTTGCAGAGCGACGTTACAGCCGTGGATGTCCCCAATCGCGATCAGGCGTCCAGTTGATTCGTTTGTTTGTTCCATCAAATCGGCCTGATCCTCAAGTCAACGAGGTTTTGAATCGAGCGGTTAAGACTGTGAATCGGACTTTCGATTACAATCAAAGGGTTCAAATCGTCGCAAAAAACGTTTGAGAGAGTGTCCCGGATCAATCTTGGATCGCAAATCTTCGCCCATGATCGCTGGTTTGCAATCCCCACGCCCCGGCTTTGTGAACGTAAATTAGCTGAAAATCGGATTTCATGAGCGACTCATCGTTTCTTTCATCGATCAAGAAAGCATTGACCTCGGGCTCGCCGTCTGAAGACAGCGTGACGCCGGAAGCCAATGCCGTTCATCCGTACGAAAACGGAGAGTCGAGCGAACTGTGGGAAGACGAATCGTTTTGGGATGCCGATGAAACGGTTGCGATGGTCGGCAGCATGATGGTGCACCTGATCGTCATTCTGTCGCTCGCACTGGTGCAGTTGCAGAACCCGGTCGACGACGAAGCCGTGGTGATGATCGCACCGCCGCCTGAATACGAAGAGACCGTGGATCTGATTGAGGAGATCGTTGTTAGCGATCAACCTCAGGTCGAGATCGGTTCCGACGCTTTGGCTGAGTTCGACATGGCGGAAGCTTCCGCTGCGACGTTCGCTGAAATCGCCAACATGGTCAGCCCGGTGGACCTCGAGCCAACCGACCTGGGCGACATCATGGTCAACAAGATGTTCAGCCAACCGGTCGCACCGCAAGACCGATTGGTCGATCAGAAAGGTCGCGTTGGACAAGGAACCGCTGGCGCCTCAGGGGCGGTCGACCAGATCACGTTTGAGGTCATGCAAGCGGCAGAGGAACGTCCGACGTTGATCGTGTGGTTGTTTGACCAAAGCGGTTCGCTGACTCGGCAACGCCAGGATATTCGCGATCGGTTCGATCGCATTTACGAAGAACTGGGGATGCTTCGCGAACAATTGGACTCAAAGACTGCCGGCGAGGATCCAAACGACCCTTCCGAAGCACGAGTGCTGACATCGATCATCGGGTTCGGCGAAAAAGTGCAACTGTTCACCGAAGAGCCCACGGCGGACTTGGATTTGATCAAGCAGACCGTTGCTGACATTCCCGTCGACAACTCCGGTACCGAAAGAGTCTTCACGGCGATTGAATCGGCCGCCAAGCAATACAACTCTTTGCGTCGCAGCAATGGACCTCGAGGTCCAAAACGCAATGTGATGTTCGTCGTCGTGACGGATGAACGCGGTGATGACGCTCACTTGTTGGAATCATCCATCGGATCTTGCCGCAAATGGGGCATTCCGGTTTACGTCGTCGGCGTTCCCGCTCCGTTCGGTCGCGAGCACACGCTGGTCAAGTATGTGGATCCGGACCCTGAATACGATCAAACGCCCCAGTGGGCTCAAGTCGACCAGGGGCCTGAAACGTTCTTGCCTGAACGTGTGCAACTGAGCTTCACTGGAAACTTTGAACAAGAACCCGTGATCGATAGCGGTTTCGGACCGTATGGGCTGACGCGTTTGTGTTACGAAACGGGAGGAATCTATTTCACGGTTCACCCGAACCGCAACGTTTCACGAGAGGTTCGGCGAGGCGAGATCGATGCATTCACCGCCGATTTGCGTGCGTTCTTTGATCCGACTGCGATGGCTCGCTATCGGCCGGATTATCTATCGCCTCAAGACTACGTCAAAGCAGTCAAGCGTAGCCCGCTTCGCCAAGCGTTGATCGCGGCCGCGCAAATTAAAAATGTGAATGGGATCCAACGCCCTCAAACTCGATTCGTGAAACGCAACGAAGCTGGGTTGGCTCAAGCGTTGACCACAGCTCAACAAGATGCCGCGAAATTGGAACCGGTTTTGATCCAGTTGGCGGCTACTTTGGAACAAGGTTTGAAAAATCGCGACGAAGAAGAGAGCCTTCGTTGGTTGGCCGGTTTCGATTTAGCCTACGGCCGTGTGCTGGCTCAGAAGGTTCGTACCGAGACGTACAACGCGATCCTCGCCAAAGCGAAACGCGGGATGCCCTTTGAAAACGAAAAGAACAACACTTGGGTGTTGAAGCCTGCCGACGAGATCACGGTGGGCAGCAAGTGGCAACGTGAAGCCGACACAGCTCGCGAGTTCCTTGAGCGTGTTGTTGCTGAGCACAAAGGCACTCCCTGGGCGATGTTGGCCGAGAAGGAACTGGAAGTTCCAATCGGTTGGGTTTGGACCGAGACCTTCACGGACTTGTCCCCGCCGCAAACCAATCGAGGTAACAACGGAAACAACAACCGTCCTCCGCGTGACGATCAGAAACGGATGATCAAACGAGCTCCCAAGCGTCCTGTGCCAAAGCTGTAAGCTGGCTTTGAGACTCACACGCAAGCTTGCATCGATGCGTGGTGGTTGCTCGATCGCTGAAATGGCTTTTCTGAGATCTCGCTGACGGTTGGCGGATCTTGGTTCGTCTTCGTCATTCATTCACGCTGGCGAACACGTGCGTGTTGCCGGGCTGACGATCTTTGCTGAGATGACTCAGGGTCCGTCGGTTGTATCCGTGAAACTGCCGACAAATCGATTGGTGGGCTCAATCCGAAACACCCTCCATTGGTGTGGCGGCCACAGCCGGAAACTTCGTAGGTTCCGCTCAAGCGTCAAGGTCGACGCTTCCGATACCACCGATACCGGCACACCTGAGCCGATTTTGGCTCCCTATGAGAAAGACAAAAAGGATTTTGTCCGATGCGTTTGTCCTCCAAACCACCGCGAATTGATTCTTCCACTGCGTCCTCGCAATGGTCGCGAGTGATGCCGGCAACGGTCTTGCTCGGTTTGACAACGATTTTCACCAGTGTCGCTCAAGCTGACATTCAGTGGCGAAAAGATCTCACCGCGGCCCAAGCGGAAGCACAGCAGAACGGAAAAGGCTTGCTTTTGCACTTCACCAGTGACAATTGCGTCTGGTGCGATCGCTTGGAAGCCGGTGCTTTCAAAAGTCCCGAAGTGGGATCCGCTGTTGAGCAAAAGTTCGTGCCTGTCAAAGTCCACGCTGGCAAATCGCCCGAGTTGGCCAAGATGTTTGGTGTCACGAAATTTCCAACCGATGTGATGATCACGCCGACCGGGAAACCTTTGGGCACCTCGGTCAGTCCTCAAGATCCAAAGCGATACGTTGCGATGCTGGCAATCGCGGCAAAGAAAATGCCGTCGATGATGACCACACCTGCACCAGGTGCAACGCAAACAATGATGGCATCCAACGGTCAATCGCCGACCGGTCCGCCAGTGACCACTACTGCCGCGACCATGCCACCTCGCACCCAACAAAACCCGCACGTTGCAGGCGGCAACTTGCCTTCGCCTGACAGTCAATTCGCGGGCGGAGCAACCGGTCGTTTGGCTGGAGCCCGCACTGATGGAATGACTCTGGGGATGCCAGCTCAATCCGCACCGAAACCTGAAGCGAAGACTCCGGCCTTTGGCACTGACCAACCGAAACTTGCGATGGAAGGTTTCTGTTCCGTCACTGTGATCAACGAAGATCAATGGGTCGAAGGCAATCCAAAGTTTGGAGTGGTTCACCTCGGTAAGCTGTATCTGTTCCAAAGCGAAGCCAAGATGAAGACGTTTCTGGCTGACCCGACTCCATACACACCTGTGTTGAATGAAATCGACGTGGTTCGTTTCTTCGAAGAGCGTGTGATCGTTCCTGGCAAACGTCAATTCGGAATGAAGGACCCTGTTCATCAACGCATGTTCTTCTTCGCCGATGAAGCTGCGATGGATCACTTTTGGAATGAGTACGAACGCTACACCGACGCCGCGATCGAAGTCATGGACCACGCCGTCCGGGATGCGAATCCAGGGGTGAACTGATCCATCGATCGGCACAAACGCATTTTTGATATTCACACACGCCTCGTTGGTTTGGCCAGCGAGGCGTGTTGCGTTTGTGGGAGCGGTTTGCGTGTTGTTCGGGATGTAGGGAAATTTCGGAGTGAACCGCTCAGGGAATCCTGGAAGGGGGCACCGATTGCGGTCTGGTTAAGGCGCGGTCGCGCACCATGGTGTAACCTTTCGGGCGGAACCACGTCGCGGGGGCGAGGCCGCATTGCGCGTAATTGTTGAGATGAACGCATGCCGTCGTGCACCTCGGATGTTTCCGGTTCCACTGCTACTTCAAACATCGCTACCAAGCAAACCACCTCATGGTTTGTCTTTGCCGGAGCGACGTTGCTGGGGGCCTTCTTGGTGTTCCAAGTTCAGCCCGTAATCAGCAAATGTGTGCTGCCTTGGTTTGGTGGAACGCCAGCGGTTTGGACGACTTGTTTGCTGTTCTTCCAAGTTCTCTTGTTCGCTGGGTATCTCTACGCTCACTGCATCAGGCGTTTCTTGCCACCTGCCTTGCAAGGCATCGTGCACTTGGTGTTGCTGTGTGCGGCAGCTTGGTCATTGCCAATCGCGCCTTCGGACGCATGGAAGCCCGTTGGAACCGAAGATCCAACCTGGGCACTGCTCTGGTTGCTGACCGCGCATGTCGCGTTGCCGTACTTCGTGCTTTCCAGCACCGGACCATTGGTGCAGGCTTGGTTGAGCTACGAAAATCAATCCGAATCAGTCTATCGACTTTATGCACTTTCCAACGTCGGTTCGCTGGTCGCCTTGCTGAGCTATCCATTCGTCGTCGAACCATTGTTGTCGATTGAACAGCAGTCGGTTTTTTGGTCGTTGGCGTTTTATGCTTTTGTCGTCGTGGATGGTTGGCTCGCGATCTGTTTGCTGCGTCGGCGAAAAGGAAACTCGACAACCAACAACGAAGAATCAGCGGAAGGCCAATCCGTTCTGGCCAAGCTGGGGGTGGCGGACTGGAGTGTATGGATCGGTCTGCCTGCCTTGGCTTCGGTCATGTTGTTGGTGGTGACCAGTCATGTCTGCCAAGACATCGCTGTGATGCCGTTTCTTTGGGTGCTGCCGCTCAGCCTGTACTTGCTCAGCTTCATCATCAGCTTTGATTCACCAAATTGGTATCGCCCCAAACTCATCGCTACGTTCACCGGACTGGCGTTCGTCGTCATTCAGTTGAAAGGCTGGTTTCCCGGCAATTGGCAAATGCCGATGGAAGCGTTGTCATATTTGGTCGTTTTGCTCGGCGTGTGTTTGCTGTGTCACGGTGAAACCGCCGCCCGTAAACCAGCGACCCAACGATTGACTTTGTACTACGCACTGATCTCATTTGGTGGTGCGATGGGCGGAATCTTGGTCGCACTGATCTGCCCGCTCGTTTTCCAAGACTATCGCGAACTTCCCATCGCGATGTCGTTGTCGATTGGTGTCGTTGCGATCACGTTCTTGGCTTCTCGATCCTGGATGACAACCACATGTGATTGGAAGCTTTCCAAACGCATCAACGGGTTGATCGTGGCGATCATTGGATTTACCGCGGTCGTTACCACGCTGACCAATCGCACCGACACGATCGATCAGCGTCGGAATTTCTTCGGTGTGCTTCGTGTCGAGAACGATGCGGAGCGAGTGCAGCTGGTGCACGGCAATACGATTCATGGAATTCAGTTGCATGGTCCAGAACGCATGACACCAACGTCTTACTTCGGGCACAGCAGCGGTGTTGGACGATTGATTCACACGATGCAAGCCGAGTCTCCCGAGATGCGGATTGGTGTCATCGGTTTGGGGTGCGGCGTGCTGGCTGCTTATGGACGAGACGGCGACACGATGGACATGTACGAAATCAATCCGGATGTGTTGGCAATCGCGGAAGAGCACTTCACGTTCCTCAGCGATTGTCCGGCCGCGATCGAGCATCACTTGGGTGACGGCCGTTTATTGTTAGAACGTCATACGGACAAAAGATTTGATCTGCTGATCCTGGATGCCTTCAGCAGCGACGCCATTCCAGCTCACCTTTTGACGCTCGAAGCGATGCAGCTCTATCGGGAGCGATTGGGCGACAACGGCGTGTTGGCCGTGCACGTCTCAAACAACCACCTCGATTTGGTTCCGCTCACCCACCGATTGACCCTGGCCATCGGGATGCCCAGCCGGTTGATTCAGAACAACCGCCGCGATCAGGTTTACACCCGTCCATCGCGTTGGGTCATCGCCACGGATCGCGACGACGCATTTTGGGAATCGGAACATTTGAGTGTCGCGCAAAAACCGGATGCGTCTGTTGTCGAGTCCGCACCTCTGTGGACGGACCAGCATCACAATCTGGCGAGCGTACTGATTTGGCCTTCTCTGTAACGCGAATTGCCCGGCAATTTGAGTTTTCCGGCGGCAATCGCCATCGTGCAAACTCGAATTCGCCGCAGCTGCGAAGAAGTGCAAAGAATCGTCGAAACCAGGTTCCGACGGGCTTGACGCACAGCGAATCAAGCCGATAATCTGCCACTTCACCCGGGGGATTAGCTCAGTTGGGAGAGCGACGCGCTGGCAGCGCGTAGGTCATCGGTTCAAGTCCGTTATCCTCCACTCAAAAGGCCGCTTGCATTTTCGCAAGCGGCTTTTTTCGTGCGCCGATCTTGTTCTCCACGAACGATTGATGGCATTTCGCGATTCGAGGCCAAAGGTGGTCGTGGATTGCCATGTTCGATTGGGGGCGTGTAGGTCTTCACGAAAGAAGAGTCCTTGAATCCGAAAACCCTTTCTCCAGGCTGCGGTGATCTCGCACGGAGACCGGGCGGACGTCGCGACCGTTGTCGCGAAATTGCCCTGAATTTTTCGGTTTAGAATTTAGGTCGCTCTTTATGTCATCAAAGAGCGATCTGGATGTACGGTCGAGAGACGAGATGCCATCGCGAAGTCGCTGTTCAGCAATGCCTCGCGTCATTGGCTGAGATGTTGGATGCTTATGGCTTGATTGCACGGGTAGCGATGAAAGTATCCAGGAAGTTCGACAATGGATCCTTCGCGTCCGAAGCGTAGCGATCTTCGTAGAACCCGGAAAGCAAAAAGCCCGCCTTCAATTGGCCGCCCATTTGATCTTCGAGCGTGTGACCAAATTCCAATGCGAATCCGTCCTGGATTGATCGTTGAATGTGCGATTGGTCGAGATGTTCCAGGTCCGAATAGGGGAGACTGTATCGAACCTCGAGATTGCCATTCTCTTTACGTTCATCATCGAAGATGTATCGAAGAGGATTCGTAAAGCCGGCCAGTAGGGTGCCCCCACTGCGAAGCACCCGATAACACTCTCGCCAAACTGGGAGGATGTTGGGCACGAAAACATTCGAGCAAGGATGGAAGACGAGGTTGAAGGTGTCATCGGGAAAGGTCGACAGGTCGGCCATGTCGCCCTCGACGAAATTCATCTTGAGACCGTCTCGCTCCGCGACAAAACGGTCTTGCTTCAATTGCTTCGGGGAATTGTCAAACACCGTGACCTTCGCACCGGCGGCTGCGAGTAACGGAGCTTGTTGACCGCCGGCGGATGCCAGGCACAACGTTTCTGTTCCTTCGAGTGGCGGAAACCAATCGCTGGGGACCGGCTTGGTGGGAGTGAGCACGATGGAGAAGTCACCGGACTTGGCGCATTGGATGGTTTCCTGGTCAACAGGTTTTGTCCAGCGATTGTTTTGTTCGACTTGTTTGTCCCAAGCGTCCTTGTTGAATTCGCGAACATCGGACTCATCCATATTGAAACCTATCGATGGGACATGCGATTCGCGAGTCAACCAATTTACAACTCATCATCGCCAAGTATTAGACCGCCGCGTTACTGGTTTGGTCCACCAGCTGAAGCAAATCCCTGAGGTGATGAATGACAGCGGTCGGATTGGATTGCAGCAATTCGGATTCTGGCTGTGCACCCGTTGTAATGCCAAGAGCCATTCCACAATTTGCGTTTTGGCCCTCTTCGATATCGATTCGGGAATCGCCGATCTTCGCGACCGAAGCTGCGTTGGTGACTTGGGTCAGCGCCATGGCCAAGTAGATCATGTCAGGCGCGGGACGTCCCGTTTCGACATCGCTGGCGGTTACCAACGCATCGACGTCTTCACCGATGGTCCAACCAATCTTGTGGACCAATTTTTCAGCGGTCGGACGATCGTAGCCAGTGTTGAGGACAACCTTGATGCCTCGCGAATGAAGCTCGCGAAAAATGTCGGAGGCACCTGGCTGTTCGACGACATCGAGCGAGTTGTAGGCTACGGCGAGGCGATTGCGAAAATCAGCGAAGATCGCTTGGACTTCATCTTCGGAATGGTCCGCGCCGTCCAACGCGAGAACGTCGCGAATGGCTTGAGATTTTTCTTTGCCAGCCCCGGCGGACTGGACCTGTTCCAGGGTGAAGTTGTACCCAGCGGCGTTGATGGCTTGTCGAACGGTTTTGTAGACGACGTTGTCTTCGTCGACGGTGGTTCCTGCCATGTCTAAGACGACGAGTTCAATCATTGTAAAGCTCGGTGAGGTGATGCTGTGTGAAGCCGGCACTGCTGGTCATTCCCTTTCCTCCGATTCCCGTCGTGACATGCACGTTGGGAAAGATCGTTTCAAGGTGGATGCCGGACGGATGAGAGGTTTGGCTGTAAATGCCATGCCAGAAAGCTTCGACGTCCCAGGACGGAAGGTCCATGATACGCTTCGCTTCCATCAAGATGGCGTTGTTGACGTCGGAACGAATGTCAAAATCGAGTTCGTTGGGCCGGTCGGCGGAGGTGTACTCATGCGAATCACCCAAAATAATTCCGCCATCGGATTCTTGTTTGAACAGAATGTGCAGCCCCCATACGTGAGCAAACGTGTCTGTTGGTTCGTTGGCTTTGATCGCGTTCCAAGAGGGGCATTCCGAGAAGCTTTCGTAACGGCGGATCGAAAGGCCGGTCAGCAAATTTCCTGGAAGCACCGATTGCGGTTGAGGTGAAAGCCGAAGCATTTGCAATTTGCAAAGCTTCATCTGGCTTGTGCGAAAGTTTTCTGGAAACAGTGTCTGGAACTCTGCGCCGCAGCAGACGATGACCTTGTTTGCAGACAGAGTTTCGCCTTTGGATGTCTGCAGGTGAATCAGATTGGAGCGAACCGGATCGATGTGCTGGATCAGCGTCTCGAAGCGTGATTCGAAATTGGCCTGGGTTCGAAGAAAGTCATGCAGATGGTGAATCATCCTGCGAGGGTTCACCGAAACTTCCTGCGGGAAAGACAGGCCGCCGCGGCAGTATTCCGTTCGGAGATTTGGGTATTTGATTCGGCATTGTTCGGGCGTCAACAATTCCGATTCGTATTCTGCATCTTGATTGATCTGATGCAGTTCCTCGATCAACGTGCATTCCTCTTCGTCTGAGGCAATGTACACGCTTCCGTTTTGGCGAACCGACAGTTCGGTTTGAGCTTGGAGTTCTTTGTATATCCGGAGACTCTCACGCCCGTGAACTTGCCAGTCGCGATCCAGACCCGAGGGAACGACTTGACCGAAGTTGCGAACCGTCGCGTCCATCGGTTTCGAATTTTTTTCTATCAGCGTGACCTTCAGTCCTCGTCGCAACGCGTGGTAGGCGTAAAAGGTTCCGAGGACACCCCCGCCGACGACGATCAGGTCAGAGTGATGCGCGGCGGTGGTGTGAGACGTCATGGATGAATTCGAAGTGGACAATGAAATTTGTGTTTAAACGTGCTCGTCGACGGGCGATTCGTGACGAGGAATCTTGGTTGTGTAGTGGATGAAGAGAAGGATTGCGATGAGGCTGGCCAAAACGGCGACCACGACGGAGGTTCGATTCATCAGCGACAGGAAGTTGCGATCGGAGGTGACCGAATTGCGATAGAACATCACGCCGACATACCCGAGATAACCAAGGGCATCGGCGAGATACATTAGGTAGCCGATCGTTCCCGTTTCTCGGAGGGCCGCGATCATGCGTTCGAACACGGTGGTGTGAAAAGCAACATAGGGGATATACATCCCGAATCCCAGCAGCACCATGAAGGTCATTGGTGAAAGTTGGCCATAAGTCTGGCCCGCAACAGCGCCCACAACAATCGCGAAGCCGGTCGTCAATAACGCGATGGACGACAGGAATGCGATGCGATTGTTTCGGATCAAACTGGTCAACCCCGAGACTGTGACTACGCCGATCATCACCCAGAATTCGGAGCGTGCGAACACGGTCGGTTCGTTTTCGACACCGAGTTCACTCCAGATCTCAATTGCGAAATCGTCTCGAAGGCTTCGGATCAGCGTGAGCAAAACATAGATCGAGAGCAAGCCGGTCAGTCCCAACGCATGGCGACGCCAGAACGCACGGCGTTGTTCACCGTTCATCGGCGAACGTTTGGATCGCAAGCGTTCATCGTTTGCCGATGGTGCCGGGATTTGAGAGAGCATCCAGACGAAGATCAACAGGGGACCAACGAAAAGTAGGCCTGTGATCACTGGCATCCAAAACGTTCCAACTTCATGCACTTCGATCAAAGTTCGGCCGACGGACTTTACGAAGCCAGACGACAGAATGAAGCTCGCGCAAAGACCGGCGGATAGCGTCTCGGTCACGGCGCGTCCTTCTAAAAACCCGAGGACCAGTCCGAAGACCATTCCAAGTGGTAATCCATTGACGAACAAGCAAACGAAATTCCAAGGAACTGGAGTGACCGCAAACAACAGCAGCGAGACTTCAGCGATGCCGATCAATGCAACAATCGAGATCGCCCGGTACCGCGCCGGCATCTCGGAGACAACCTTGATGCCGATAAACTTTGAGAGCGTGTAGCCGGCGACTTGCGAGGTGATGAGAATCGTTTTGTAGCCAACCCCAAAGGCGACCATCCCATCATAGGTGGCGGCGGTGAATGGCTTTCGAAACGCGTACATGCAAAAGTAGGTGCCGAAGGCAGCGACAATGCAGTAGATCGAAAATGCCGTTGGATTAGTGTCCGTCAACCATCGAGTAACAATACTGTCCCGCGTGATCGTTGCGTTCCCGTTCAGGGAAGCATCCGTGGTCGTTGCCATGAGGTCACGCGAGGAGTGTTGTTTGTGATGAAGGAAAATCGCGAGGTTGCCGGGCGAAGCCTGGACGCGAATTCGCGATGGTGCAACAATGTTTCTTTACAGTCAACATGCACAGAGGATTCTTCATCCGATCCTCATAATGTTGCGATGCGGGGTCAGGCAATGAATTTGGTGGAGTTAGCACAGCGTCTTCGGCAGCTGCGATTGGATCGCGGGATGACCTTGGATGAGGTGGCACAAAAGAGCGGCCAAACGAAGAGCTGGCTCTCCCGCGTGGAGAACTTTCGCATCACGCCGTCGCTTCCCGCACTTGCTGATTTGGCGACGAGCTTGGGTGTTTCGACGTCGAGTTTGTTAGAAGGATTGGACGATCGGCCGCAGATCGTTTGTGTCCGGCACGACGAACGGAAGAGGATTCAACGCGATCCGGATTCTCTGATCGAGTATTACTCGCTCGCCAGTGAGCGGACGCATCGAACGATGGATCCGTTCCTGCTGAAGATTCCCAGCGGCGAAGAGCGTGAACCGCGAACGCACGAGGGCGAGGAGTTTCTAACCGTGTTGAAAGGGCGAGTTCGGTTTTTTTACGGCGAGCAAGAGTTCACCTTATCAAAAGGTGACAGCCTCTACTTTGATAGTGAAGTGGAGCATTGCTTGGCCAATCCATTTGCAAATGAAGCGGAAGTGATATGTCTATTTCGGTTGGGACGTCAGTGATTCCAAACGATCGTGAGCCGGATTTGTTATCTGAGATCGAAAACGTCGCGATGGAATTTGATTCCACCGAACGACGGTTCGTTTCATCAAGAAGCAAGCTTGATCCGTTGGATGAGGGCCAAGTGCTCGTTCGAGTCCTTTGTTGCACTTTGTGTGGCAGTGACTTGCACACCGTCTCGGGCCGACGAAAGGGCCACGATCATGGTGTGCTTGGACATGAAATCGTCGGAGAAGTCATCGGATGGTGCGGCGAATTCACGCCGTCTGACTACCACGGTGTGCCGTTGCAAATCGGACAGCGAGTCACGTGGGCGATGTCGGTTGGTTGTGAGCACTGTTTCTATTGCAGCAACGATCTGAATCAGAAGTGTGACTCCCTATTCAAATACGGCCACGAAGCCAGTCATGGGCATCCGACCGGAGGCCTGAGCGAACACTGCGTGCTCGTCGCTGGGACACCGATTTTTCCGGTGCCAGATGAGTTGACCAACGAAGTGGTTGCACCAGTCAACTGCGCGACGGCCACGGTTTCGGCTGCGCTTCGTTTGGTCAATCAGACTCACCGAGTCAAACACGCAACGGTTCTGGTCGTCGGAGCGGGTATGCTCGGTTTGACGGCCGCGGCACAGTTGAACGAAGCCGGTGCGGCACGAATCGTTGTTGCTGATCCAAACGCGGGTCGAGCAGAGTTGGCTCAATCTTTTGGAGCAACTGATTTGATCGTTGGTGAGACCGCGGACGAACGGCAATCGATGCTACAGGAAATGACCAACGGTCGAGGCGCGGACATTGCGATCGATTTCGCGGGAATGACGACGGCCGTGAATGCCTGCTTGGATTCGGTTCGGATGGGTGGATGCGTGGTTTTGGTTGGATCCGTGTTCCCATCGGATCCAATCGCACTCTATCCCGAACAAGCCATTCGCCGGATGCTGACCATTCGCGGTCTGCACAACTACTTGCCTCGCGATTTAGATGATGGGTTGCGATTCTTGGAACGCAACCACCAACGATTCCCATTCGACACGTTGGTCGGGAAAGGGTTTCCACTTCGGGAAGTCGAGCAAGCGTTTGAGTATGCGATGGAGCAACGGCCCGTTCGCGTGGCCGTGTATCCGTCCTCGGACGCTTGATTGAGCGACGTGACTTGGTTGGTCACGCCATTGAATCACTCGACGACTTCTGCGGTCTGAACCTCGTTTTGGAGTTCAGCAGCGGCTTGTTTAGGCGAGCGACTGCGAGTGGATGACAACAGCGTCAGACCCTCTTTCACGCAAATCACCGCGATCAACAAAGCGGCAACGGCGGCGACAATTTTCAGCATGCCGTGGGCAACAAACGCGACTGCTGCGATTCCGCAGATGACCGCCACGACAGCTTGCATGAACTTCACCATCGCCTGAACACGCGAGCTGTGCGATTGCGATTTGGCACTACGTTCAACGGCACTGCGAGCAGATTCGTTTGCTAGCTCTCGCATCGCAGACAGGTTGCTGTTGCGTTCGGGGGCTTGCGAACGTGGGATCAACGGAGCGTTTGGATCGACAGGTTCAACGACCTCTGGTTCAATGTCGTATTCAACGCTTTCAGCTTGTACCGGCGTTTCCGCAGGTTTGGGCGTTTCCGCTTTTGGTTTCGGGGCCGCGGGTGCGGTTTCGTCACCTGATTGTTGTTGGACGCGTTGCAACAAACGATTCATGTAGGCTTCGATCGAGTCGTCGTCGGGCTCTTCCGATTCGCCAGCGACGACGGTTTCAGCAGCTACTTCTTCGGTGCTTGGCAATTCAGCCGCAGCAGGTTCTTCTTGGATGTCGGCGAGAGACGATTCGAATTCTTCAGCGACTTCGAATGAGTCTTCCGAATCCTGCTGGTCCCACGAGTGAGGTTGGGTGGCGGAAATGTCGCTGGTGTCGACGAAGGTTTCCGACTCGGCGTCACGTGGTCCGACTTCTGCTTCCATTTGGGCGGAGTAGTCCGTTTCACCGTCCCACATTTGGGTGCCGGTTTCGGACGAGATCTCTTCGTGTGCGGTCGAGTGATCGTCTACCTCGGAGGTGTTCTCATTGTTGAGGTCGCGAATCAGTTGGTCAGCGAGGCTGAGCGGTGACTCGGAATCGCTAGCGTCGAAAGACTGCTGTTCATCGTACGACGGTTGTTCTTCTGGAAAAGATTGATCCAGGTCAGCGGTTGCCCATGGGTTGGCCTCGTCGAGTGAAGCTGCTTCTTCGTGAGTGGCAACATGGTCGACAGAACCTTCGACAGTGGATTCCGTCGAGTGTTCTTCCGTGTTCCATTCTTGCGAAAGGCGAGCTTCGCGAATTTGCTCGGCTTCTTCTTGTGCGGCGGCGGTGAACTCGGCAGCAAATTGTTGAGCGTTGAGGTCGTCGACGGATTCCTCTTCGTCGGCTTCGGCTACAGTGGACCAGGCGTTATGGTTGGCAGTTTCGCTGGGCAGTTCAGCGGAAACTTCGTCGCTGCTGACATCGTTGAGAGGCTGGACGTCTTGGTCGTTGCCGAGATCGGTTGGCTCATTGATCGCTTCGGCGAGCGAGTCGCTTGCCAGACGTTCTTGAGGCAGCAACAACGATTCGGATTCTTCTGGCCAAGCGGGCGCAGGTGAATCGTTGACGTCGACTTCCGAAATTTCTGGGCTGATCGCGTCAGGGCCCAATGACACGTTGGCACCCATGGCGTTTGGATCGACCGAGCTTTCGTCAATGTCGCTCTTTGCCGCTTCAGCACTTTCGTAAGTCGGCCACGCGTCATCGTCGTCGTCTTGTTCGACGGTCTCTTCCGCGATTGGAGTGCTCCAACTGGCCGCTTTTTCTTCTGCTTCTTGAAGCAAACGATCGGTTTCGGAATCGTGGACCAAGCTCATCGCTTCGTCGATCACTTCTCCAGAAGCATGCGCGTCGGTCGATGTCACTTCCGATGATTCATCAACGGGCTCGCTGGCAACGTGCAGCCCTGGTCCATCGATCGCGGATTCAGGAGTGTCCAATTCTGCGATCGAGGCTTGAGAAGGGGCCTGAGTTGCCGCTTCTTCTTCAATGAATTCCTCATCCGACGTTCCGGTTTCGGTGGCGGAAAGAATGCCCAGGCGGATTTCAGGATCCGCGGGTTTCGATTCGGCGTCGCCTTTGCCACTGATCAGTTGACGAGTTTCTTCCTCGAGTCGTTCGATTTGATCGAGCGTGTCATCGTGGTCGCGGTTGGACCGATCGAACAGTTGGCGTGTTTCGGAAACTTCGCGTTCGGCGCGAATGCGTTGTTTTTCCGAAGTCTTGTACTTGTTCTTGAACTCATCGCGTTGTTCTTCGGTCACCGACAAGGTCTCGCGAAGTTTCTCGTTGTCTTCACGAAGTTGAGCCAGTTGTTGTTCGGCCTGCGCGAGGCTGAGTGTCAACTCGTCGACGCCGGTCCGGAGGGCGTCCATTTCGTCGCTCCACGACGTTCGGTCGGTGTCGTGTCGGTTTTCTGATTCACGAACTCGTTCTTCGAGTTCACCGATCGTCGTGCGTGCGTGTTGACAATCGCGACGCAGTGCTTCTGCTTCTTTGCGAGCGTCGGAGATTTCGATCTGTAGGCTTTCGATCTCTTGCCGAAGTGATTCTTCGGTCTTGAGCAACGCGTCGTACTTTTCCTGGGTCTCATAAAGCTTGGCATCGCTGCTGGCTTTTTGATCCAAGAGATCATCGCGTTCACGATTGGCCGTTTCACGTTGCGCAATGGCTTCGTCGCGAGCGGCTGACAATTCTTTGCATTGACGAGCGTGCTCTTCGACTCGTTCCAGTCCCATCGACTGCAATGATTCTTGTTGCTCACCGAGAGCCAGCAATTGTTCGTTGAGCGAAGCGAATTTGGCGCGCATCTGCGTCACCGCTTCGGCGGCGGCATCGGCTTGGCTTTGCGACTGCTTGAGTTGCTGACGCGTTTCGTTCAGGCGTCGTTCGCTGTCACGTTCACGCTCGGACAGGTTTTCTTTTTCGAGAAGCAGCTCTTCGATTTGAGTTCGATAGTGGACGTCGCGGCCTTGCAGACGTTCCTGTTGAGCTTTCCAGTCTTCGCGTTGTTGTTCCAGTTCGCTCTGTTGTGCCGCCAGTTGATTTTGGCGTTCGGTGAGGTCGCGATGACGAACTTGGAATTCAGCGTGCAGTTCGACCGCAGCGGTTTCTTGCGAACGGATTTCGTCTTCGCGTTCACGGAGTGCCTTGAACTGAGCCTCGATTTGGTCGGCTTGTTGTTTCAGTTCGTCTTGTCGTTCACGGACCCAGCGATCGTGTTTCTCGGCTTCTTCTTTGAGCTTGTGCCAACGTGATGCTTCCTTTTGGAACTCAACGTCGGAATCGAACATCGATTCCGGGTTACCGGAAGCAAGGCGCGGGACGGATTCAGCGAAACGGTGCGCGGTTGGTTTGGGTTGCTTCGCTTCGCCAAACTTGGCTTGAATCAATTCAAATTCGTAGTTGCCCAACCGAAGGGTGTCGCCTTGTTGCAACGTTCCTTCAGTGACGCGGATGTTGTTGATCAACAGCGGGATCGAGTACGCACGAATGAGGATTCGGTGCGCGTCGCGGATCAGAACCGCGTGAAGCGGACGCAGCGTTGGATCGTCCAGGCGGATCGAGCATCCGACACCGTTGCCCAGTGTGTAGCGAGCTCCGGCCAGACGCAGTCGACGCGTGGGATGGTTTTCGCACCGAACTCGGAATTCGATGGCACCTTCTTGGTTCCACATCGTCCCGTGGTCGCCGATCGGTTTGCTGGCCGCAGCTGCCGGCGAATTGGTCGTCGCGGTTTGAGGCTCGGCCGCGGTCGCATAGCGTGGCTGATTCAACCAACTGGTCGCGGACCCTGCTGCACCGGAACGGGTTGGCGACTCCGATCGGGATGGAGCCGCGAACGCGGTTGCGGAGTTGGAGTCGGTGTGTGTTGGTGTGTTCGAGGAGTCAGTTGCCACCACGGAGTTCCTTCTCACGGGAATGCTTTCTTGAGAACGGTGAAACGCGTCTGAAATGACCGCGACGGACCTGTATGGGGAGGATCTGTCTGGGTTTCGAGTCGTTTTCTGTGCCGTTCAAGCGGTTCGGAGTCACCACTTGGTTCTGTTTATTCGGTTGATCCGATCAGGGGCATGAAGGCATTTGTTCCGTTTTGGCAAACTTTGCGGATTTTGGACGACTTTGCAGGGGGGAAAGTATCTGGTTGACTGCTCGTGGTTCCTCGGAGGGGTTTTGGCTGTTTTGTGGTTTGTCGTCGAAGTGATTTTCGATTCAACCGGAAATTTCTTCGCAGCGGCGCCCCGTAAACGCTGGAAAGGTCCCTTTGTTGGGAGGGGAAGGCTTTTCCTCGATCTACCCTAATGAAACCAGGGTTTTACTCGGTGTGCAGCTAGGAACGCTCCAATTGAGTGAACTTGAATGGCTCGGCGTGCGTCACAGTCAGTGCCGTTGTTGGGTCGGTTTCGGTCACTTTGCCAGCCAGAGAGGTGAATTATGTCTCGCGATGACACACTGAAGACGCTTCGGGTAACGCTGCTCCGTCGTCGAGACGCGCTTCGAAAGGCGTTGGAGGGCGATCTGAGCCTTCTACAAGAACTTCACAATCAGAAAACCGGCGATGCGCTCGACGCCGCCGCAGATACGGTCCAAGACGAACTGAACAGTCAGTTGGTCGAGGTCGAGAGCCGTGAATTGCTGGCGATTGAAGAAGCGATCGCGCGATTCGAGGAAGGCCGTTTCGGAGATTGCGAAGATTGCGGGAAACCCATTCCGCTCAACCGTTTGAAAGCGATTCCATACGCGGTGGACTGCATCAATTGCCGTCGTGCTGCGGAACGAGAGTCATCGTCTGGTGTGGTCGCGCCGACGGAATGGAATCGCATTTTCGACGCTCCCAAAGTTGATCCCGCGGTTTGATCGGTGGGGATCGGTTTGCAAATCTCCGTTGCTATGACGCAACGGTGATTTGGACATGCTGATTCCAAGAAACTTCTTTTTGACCGGGTTCTGAACAGTGTGCCCGGTGTGAGACGCCCGTGTTGATTCGTTAGGATGCGGCAATCAGGTTGATCTGTCTTGTGTGATCAACTGGCCTTCGCATCTCAACGAAAACCGTATCAGCACATGGATTTGCGTCATCACGTTCGTGACATTCCGGATTATCCCAAACCCGGCATTCTGTTTCGAGACATCACTCCCTTGCTCGCCCATCCCGAAGCGTTGACCGCTTCGGTCGAAGAAATGGCAAAGCCGTTTCTGGATCAGAAGATTGATGTGGTCGCCGCCGCGGAAGCTCGCGGGTTTATCTTTGGAACCCCGCTGGCAATGCGACTGAACGCTGGCTTTGTGCCGATTCGAAAACCGGGCAAGCTCCCGTTCGATTTGCACTCGTTCGCGTACGAGTTGGAATACGGAAGCGATGAGCTACAAGTCCATGTTGACGGCATTAAACCTGGCCAGCGTGTGCTGATCGTCGATGACTTGCTGGCGACCGGTGGCACCGTGGAAGCCTGTTTGCGATTGCTGGAGAAGTGCGACGCAGAGGTTGTGGGCTGCTCGTTCTTGATCCACTTGGTCGCACTGGGCGGCGAAGCCCGTTTGTCGCCTTACCATGTCCACAGCGTGCTGGAATACGGCGGGGATGATGCGGAGGACGAGCTCAGCATTCAGAACCGTCCGCCGGGACCTAGTGTTTGATGGAAGTAGAAAGGGCCGCAGAGGCTCAGAGTTCTTAGACGCCAGGTACGCCGCGGTGGATCAATTTCCGTTGCGGTGTGCGATCAGGCTGCGAAGAGTCGTCATCGCCGTTCTCGCGTTGCGAGCGTACTCGGGAGCACGCAGATCGGCGGAGTAATGCGTTGGCACTTCCATGACGGTGTTTGCCGCGCGAGCGACTTTGGCCGTGATTTCGGCATCAATACCGGATCCGGTTTCTGTCAGCGGCAACGAACGAATGAGATCGCCGAGGAAGACTTTGTGACCGGTCTCGAGATCCGACAGATGCAAACCCGTTGTCAGGTTGCTGCATGTGGTCAGGCAACGATTGACGATGCGACGCATCCGGTTGCTCAACCCGCCTCGCAAGTTGTTGCTGTGTGAGCCGCCTCGACGCATGGATCGGGACCCATAAACGACTTCGGCTTGTTCTTCCAGAATCGGCCAAATCGCACCGAGAAGGTCGGCGGGATCGTAGGCCATGTCAGCGTCCTGAATCGCGACCACATGTCCACGTGTGTGACGCAGTGCCATGCGGATGGCAGAACCACGACCGTGATGACGTCGGCGGTGAAGAATGGTTCGGTTGGAACGTTCCGGCAACCCTCGAAGGTAGTGCCAGCTTCCGTCGACACTGCCATCGTCGACCAGAATCGTTTCCGTTGCCGGTGGCATGACCTCGTCGATCCGGTCGATCACTTCGGGGATGTATTCCCGGCAATTGTGGATCGGAACAATGACGGAAACGTCAATTTGTTTGACTGGCGATGCACCACATGCGATCTGGTTCGCTTCCGCGATGAGGCCGAGCGTGTCGTCGATCCGCTGAAGAATCTCGTCTGGATTGACTGCGTCGTCCGAGGTGGTCAACGCTTGATCGAGTTCTTCAGGTGCCGCTAGAAACTTCTCGACACTCGGTTGGAAAGTGGTCGTCATAGGGGTCGTCGCTTTGAAGTTGCCGTGTGGATCGCAAGTGATAGCGATCGGGGCACATCGCCACGGAAACTATGGGCAACGATTCTCAGTCGAGCGGACTCGACCGAGATTTTCGAATGACAGGACCTTGCCTTTGGAGGGTTGCGTTGAGGGTTGCAACGGTTGCAGCAGTCGAGGTCAGCTGGCGACGTCAAGTGACGTCGCCAGGACAATCGTGATGGGCCAGATCAGCGGGCGATGAACGTCGAATTTGGACCCAGGGTCCCCATTCCCGCCGCGGGGCTGTGATCGAGCACGTATGGGCCGAGGGTGCGGTCCAGGTGCAGCAACAGCCGTGTCTTCTCGGTCGGAACCAAGCGTCGGGCGGGTTCGAAATCTCCGGTGTAGATCGCTTCCGCCGTGATTCGAACTTCGTCGATCTTGCCGAGGAACGATCGTGCGGGTTGTCCGGCATTGTCAGGATCGGCTCCCACGAAGAGCGGGTACGGGTTGGTCTTGCGAGTTCCCTTGGCGGCGACGGAAGAGATCTGCTTGCCATCGACATAGATCCGAACGCTTTCGCCGTCGAAGACCCCGGCCACGTGAGTCCACTCGTCGACGGTGAGTTTGTCCTTCGCCTTGGCGGAGTAGTACTTGCCATCCAAGTTGACATCGAACTGGGGCACGCCCTCATCAGAGAAGATCGCGAATTCGCTGCTTTGCGTTTTGGCAATTGCACCACGCATGCCTTCGGTTTGGCTTGGGTTCAGCCAGGCTTCCACGGTGAAGGGGCCGCTAGGAAGAGCGAGAGTATCCGAATCGACGCGAATTGCGGAACGTTCGCCTTTCACTTCCAAGCACTGGTTGTTTTCGCCGCTGAAGTAATCCGCTGGCACGGCTGCCAGTTGAAGTTTGACGGGGGTCGAAACGCTGGGCAGTTCAATGCGAGTGTTTTCGCCGATGTAGACGCGATCCAATTCAACGCGAGGAATGGTCCAAGTCGCCGTGTCATCGGCGATGCGACGTAGTTTCACCGTGAATGTTTCGGTGGCACCCGCGGCCAGAGTCATGTGATCGTGGTCCAGCGAGCTGAGCCAATCGCGTGACGCGGAACCGATTGATGCGGTGATGTCCATGTCGCGTGGTGATGGGTTGTTGATCGACACGACGACTTGGCCGGCCGCTGATCCATCGGTGTTCAAGAGCAATTCGCTTTTGGTGATTACCGGACGAACTTTCCGAGCTTCATTGACCTCATCAACGAATTCAGGTGTGAACTCGGTCGGATCCATCACCGCGCCGACTGGCAACGATGCGACGGAGATGTCATCGGGGCGAACAGTGACCACATTCAAGTGATGCAAGTAACCAGCGCCAGGAATCTCCGCGGACAAGTGGCCGCCGGTCGTTGCTAGCGTGTAGTACTCGATGCCATCTTTGGGGCCGTCATATCGCATGTGGTGAATGTGACCGGCGAAGACAGCCGAAACATTCCCGGCTTGCTTCATCATGTCGTGAACGGTGTCCCAGTTCGAACCCGTGTAGCCGCCACCGATCCAGCGAGGATGGTGCAGGAACACGAACACGTGATCGAGTTCTTGATGCTGTTTCAATGCCTCAGACAGAAACTCGAGTTGTTTGTCGCTCATGCGTTGAAGCTTGCCAACATTGAACGCCTTTTGGTTCGTGACTGGATCGCCTTCATCGCTGTAGAGAACGACGAAGCCCGCGTTCTTGTGACGAAAGGTGTACCAGAGAGGGCCGAAGTGTTCTTCGTAGTTTGAGTCGTGTTGGCCTTGCGGTGCCTCACCTTTGCCGCGCCAGTAAACGTCGTGGTTGCCGGCGACTGGGAACCAACGCACATCGAGTTCGTTCATGATCTCTTTGTACTCCGCCATCTGACGCATCCATTCGGGTTTTTCGTTGTACCCTTGGATCAAATCGCCGACCGTCATCACCAGATCGGGAGACAGCAGGTTGGTGTCTTTGACGGCTTGTTCCAGCACTTTCAATCCGGCGGGCACGCCACCGGTCCGGTCGCCATAGACGACGAAGTGAAAAGCGTCTTCTTCGTTGGCGAGCGGCAGAACCTGCGTGCTCTCGCGAGTTGTGTAGAAGCTGTCGTTCGTTGGATGCTCGTGCGAGTGGCTTTCATCGCCGTCGTGAGCAAAAGAAATGGTTGGCAGACCAGCGACAGAAGCAAGGCAAAAGAGCCCTGCCGTGATGGACTTTTTCAGGCGGGCGGAGAGGTGGGTGGGCATGTTGCAATTCGCGGAAGGAGGTGGCGTAAGTTTCGAAGTAAACCTAGACAATCCCGAGTTTAGCCCAAGTGGCCGACCTGTGAATTTTGAGCGAAGAACTGGCGTCTAAGACTACGCCTTCGCCCCGCCAAGGGACTGGTCCGGTGAAGCGGTGCCGAGCCGCACACAACGGTCGCATCTTTCCAGACTGAGCGTACTGGTTTCACGGACGACGGTTCATCTCCGAGAACTGCCGCAAATGGATCAGAGTTATATCTCGCCGTTTGGTGTCCTTATCAAATCAGTGATTCCGCTGTTTAGGTTTTACAGGACCGCGTGTTCATGGAATCGAACACCCATGGCTGGTTGCGAGCGATGGGTCTAATCGTGAACGGTGGTGTCGATGTCGGTATTCCACCCAAGTCCGTCGTCAATGGTTTGGCTTCGATCAGCGAGTGACCTTGGCCTGCAGTCCATTCCTGGTGACGTTTGATTGGGAACCACCACGATCATCATGCCTTTGCGTGGAGGCTCGTTTAGCCGTTGGCGAGGTGTTCGTCCGATTGGACGGGTGGAATGAAGCGTTCGACTTGAACGTTGGTGACCCGCAAGTTGCCGCTTTCCAAGTTGAAACCGAGTGCGCCGTGATTGAACGTTTGGTCCGCGAGAGAAAGTAGCACGTGCCCACCGACGGACACTTCGATGTAGCTGCCGTATGCGATCAGTTGCAGTTCGACTTCGCCGCGAACTTCACGTTCCCAGTATCCGGCCTGCAGGCTTTGGAACTGCATCGTTTCTTCACCCGACCCGTCTGGACCGCTGCCCCAAGCACGTAGCTGGGCAACACCTTTGAACAAATCCAGCGACAAGTAGTATCCGTCGTGAGATTCGCGATCGAGTCGAAATGCGACGCCGCATTTGCCCTCGACCATCATCTTCATATGGCATCGCAACCGGAAGCAACTGAGGTCTTCTTCCAACGCGAAACACTGAAAGCCGGATTCACAATCCAAGTCGAACGAGTTGTCGTTTGATGTGCGAGCGGACTGGCATTCGACTGGTTTGATCGGCGAGAGCTTTTCAACTGGGACCTCACTTTCAACTAAAGAATCGAAGCCCTCAAACGTCCGGACTTCCAGTTGGCCGTTTGGCAAACGACAAATACGTTTGGGCGGTGGCATCAAATTACCGGTTTGTCGGTCTGCACCGCCCGGCGTGAAGAAGCTCCACAGCAGAATCCCTTTGTCATCGGTCGTGATTCGACCGGCATAGTTTCCGCTGGCGAGCAACACGTTGTCCGCGTAGGTCCGCCAGGGTTTGCCGATCTTCTCGGTATGCCAATACCGAATTTTCGCGTCTTCACGCATGCTGCCGACCAGGTAATAGTCGCCGTTGATCTTGAACAGGTTCGGGACTTCGATGTCGTCATACAGTCCCGGATGATGAAGCGGCGGACGTTGCTCGAATTTATTCGGTTGGACTTCTTCCATCACCGCGACGCAGCCTCGACGAACGATTGGGCCGTGGTTGACTCGTCCGGCGGCCAGCAACCAACCGCGACCGTTTTCGTGGTAGTAGTACGGGTCGCGCCATGACACCCAGTTGCGAGCCTCGTCGATTTCAGACTCGTAGTGTTCACGGCCGGGGCTGAGAGGAAAGCAGCTCTTCATATCTTGCTTGAACGGCGGTTGCGGCGGCCGACCAGGCAAATCGTATGGCAATGCCGATCGGCGATCTTCCCACGCGACGGGAGCTTTGGTCCAACAATAGAGATCATCGCTCTCGGCCATACCTAGTCTCTGTTTGGCACCGTGGTCTCGGCGAGACAGCCCGGTGTAGAACATCCGCCACGATCCAGGCCGGTGCGGGTTGGGGCTGACGTGCATGGTCCACAGCATCGAGTCATCCCAGCTGCCGGGATCACCGATGAACAACGCGTTTTCGACTCGTCGCCAAGAAAAGCAATTGTCGCTAACCGCGTGTGCGATGAAATCGTGATTCGGAAGAACGAGGTGAAACAGATGGTAGATGCCATCGTGATAAAGAATATCGACGTCACCGAGAGTCTTTCGGGTGCCGGCTGTTTCTGAATACATGCAGATCGAAAGTTTTGAGAGTAAACGGTTTTGCCCGACGAAGATCCGTTTCGCCTGAGCAGGATCGGTTTGGATGAGTGCTGAGTGGATGAACCAGATTGTGGCTAAGTTGGTGAATTCAATCGATCTGATTCTTGCAACCGAGTTCGGCCCAGTGGGGCGACTCAGTGTAGATCGCGGCAAATTCACTTCGCGTCGTTAGGGTCGGTAAAAGCTACAATTCCGATGCGAACAGTCTCGCACATAGGCCCAACGTTGAACGCCAAGCGGTGTGCTCGGGAAGTCCGAGTTCGCAGTTTGGCAAGAGTGACTCGTACCAGTCACTGAACTTTTGGATGGTCGGTTGATCGTGGATGACTACGGACAGTTCATAGTTGAGAAAGAACGATCGGACGTCAAAGTTGGCGGAACCAATCACGACGGTGAAGTCGTCCACGATGCCAAGTTTCGCGTGCACCATGCTGTCCTGGTATCGGTACAGCCTGGCACCGAGGTATTGCAGGTCGTCCATGTAATCGATGCGAGCGTAATCGACCGGAGCAAGGTCGCTGTCCTCCGGCACAAGGATGCGGACATCGATACCGCGGCGACATGCGGATTCCAAACACCTCATCGACTGTGCGGTTGGAACGAAGTAGGGCGTGCAGATCCAAACGCGTTCTTCGGCACGATTGATGGCGTAGTTCCAAAAGTCTTCCAGGATTTCCTCGGGGCCGTCGGGACCAATTGGCATCACCGTCATGCGAGTATCCTCGGGATGCGTCGGTGGATGAGGGCATTCATAGTCGACCGGCGGCAACTTCTCCTCGGCGACGAAGTTCCAATCGCTGCAAAAGACCGCTTGCAACTGTGCCGCCGCGGGGCCTTCGATGAGAACGCTCATGTCGACCCAGCGTTCATCGTCCTCGTTGATGTCAAGTTCTTCTTCGACCAAGTTAGCTCCGCCCAAGATCGCACGACGACCATCGGCCACGGCAAGTTTGCGGTGGTTGCGGAAATTCAGGTAGGCGAGCCGGCTGAGTTGAGACATCGGCTTGAAACGCATCGCGCGACCGCCCGCTTCGCGAATTTGTTCGAGTTGTTCGTCGGACATCAGGAACGAACCGAAACCGTCACATAGCAATCGCACCTGGACCCCTTCGCGAGCCCGGGCACAGAGCCGTTCCACAATCCGCTGGGTGCTTTTTCGTTCATCCATGATGAAGGTCATCACGTACAACACATCTTGAGCTTGATCGATCAATTCCAGATAGGCGTCGAGAACATCGTTGGTACGGTGGAGCAAGCGGACTTGGTTTCCAATTGTCGGGGAACGCAACCCTCGTTTTTCAAGCATTCGTTCCAAGCCGGACCGTGAGCAATCGCTGCCATCCGCCGCTGCGGGCAAATCGACCAGTTTGCGCTGTGAGTGTTCAGCGGAGATTTTTCGGCCTCCCAGCCATAGGAATAGGACCAGCCCAATCGGCGGTGAGAGCAGGACAAGTCCGAGCCAGCCGAGTCGACCCACATTGTGCCGTTCTTCGTGGCGAATCACCGTCATTGCAACGATCGTTAAAAACGCTCCCAGCACGCTGCTGATGTAGGCGACAATCCAAATCATTCGGAACCTTGGTCGAGAGGGCAAATTAGGAAGGTAAGAGGTGTCCGATCCGCAGCCAAAGAGGCAGGATTCGTGCCAACCAAGTCAGGCAAACTGAGATGTGCTCAATAACTGACGCCGATGGAGGAAGATAATCGAGTTTGCACGTTGGTGTTTGCCTCGTGACCCGTGGCGATTTCTCAAGTTCTACAGCGAGAACAACGTGGCGACCGCCTTCAGAAGTGGCTGAGCTGATCTGTCGCCGATCGGGTGATTTTTGTTAATTCCCAGCCTGAAAGTGTTCGCTTCCGCTGTTTTGATACAGACCCAGTGATTCCAACCCGTCTGACACGCACGATTCTCTTCGAAATCCTTCGGATCTTCGTCGTTGCGCTCGTCGTGTTGACGCTGCTGATCCTGCTGATCGCGGTGGGGCGTGAGCTGTTCCGCAAGGGATTGGGAGCGATGGCTGTTCTGCAGTTGTTGCCGTTCGCGATTCCGATTTCCTTGCAGCACGCGGTTCCTGCAACGGCGTTATTTTCCGTCTGCTGCGTCTACGGCCGAATGGCGGCTGATGGTGAGATTTCGACGGTCAAGGCATCAGGCATCTCGCCGCTCAGATTGCTGCAGCCGGCGATCGTCTTTGCCGCTTTGCTCAGTCCAGTCGCGGTGTATTGCAGCGACATGGCGGTTTCCTGGGGAAAACCTGGCGTCAAACGTGTCGTGTTGCTCTCGATCGAAGACATCGCTTACCGGTTGCTGGAACGCGATCACTCATACACATCCGATCATGGATTCTCGATCCACGTTCGCGAAATTGACGGTCGCCGAATGATTTCGCCTCGGGTGACCGTTCGCGGCAAAGGCGACGATGCTTTCACCGTGACCGCCAGCGAAGGCCAATTGATGATGGATGAGGAGACTCAATCTCTCGTTCTCAAGCTGGTCGATAGCCAAGTCATTCGCGGGAAGGGATTGCAAGGCGATTTCCCCGGCGAACATCAGTTTGAAATTCCGATCGGAAACGCGCTGGAAGAAGACGACATCTCCACGCGAAGCCCGAGTGAGTTGCCGCTGCGACTGATTCGAAATGAACGACTTCGCCAGCGAGAACGCACTCACGCGAAAATTGGCGAGTTGGCGGCGTTCACCGGATTCTCTTTGCTGACATCCCGACCGGCGGAGATTGGCGGAGAGAAATCTTCGGCGATTCAATCGAGTTTGAAATCGAGTCGGCATCGTCTGACTCGTTTGCAGACCGAACCTTGGCGTCGTTGGGCGGAAGGTTTCACGTGTTTCTTCTTTGTGCTCGTTGGTGCACCGCTGGCGATCGTCGCGAAGACCAGTGACTACTGGACGACGTTCGGGATGTGCTTTCTACCGACGATCTTGGTTTATTACCCGCTTTACTTGCTCGGGTTGGACCAGGCGAAAGCGGGTGACATGCCGCCGTATGGCGTTTGGATCGGCAACGTGGTTCTGTCCGGCGTTGGCATGATGTTGATCGCTCGGGTTCGGCGGTACTAAGAACCGGTGCGCAGAAAAGCGTTTCCTGCGAGTTCTTTCCGTCGGGGTGGTTTTGCTTTTACAATCGCAGCATCGTTTGTATTCGATGCCCGTGCCCGCCCGAGGATCTTTCATGTTGTGCTGCTGTCTTGATGTCCGTCGCTTCGTTTCTTCGAAGTTGCCGGCGTTGTTCGCCATTGGATTGTTTGCTGGTTTGATTGGGACAGCTTCGGTTGCCCAAGCCGAAGTGCAGACACAAACCATTGTCTACAACGATGGCGACGTGGTGCTGGAAGGGTTCTTGGCGTTCGATACCAGTGTGCGACCCGCCGGCACGAAAGCTGATTCAGGCAAGCCAGGGGTTTTGGTCGTTCATCAATGGATGGGCCTGACCGATTACGAGCGTCGCCGGTGCCGTCAATTGGCTGAACTGGGGTACATCGCGTTCGCTCTGGATATCTATGGTCGTGGGGTTCGTCCCGCTGACACCGGTGAAGCGGCTGAGTTCTCAGGGAAGTACAAGAGCGATCGAGAACTCTATCGTCGCCGATTGAACCTGGGTTTGGAGCAACTTCGCAAGGCAGACAATTTGGCCTCGGATCAGGTGGCAGCGATCGGATACTGCTTTGGCGGAACCGGGGTGATTGAGCTGGCACGCAGCGGAGCGGACGTCAACGGCATCGTTAGCTTCCACGGTGGTTTGGATTCGCCAACACCGGAAGACGGAGCCAATATCAAAGCCCAGATCTTGATCTGCCACGGTGCCGATGACCCTTACGTGCCAAAGGAAGACATCGAAGCAACGATCGCTGAGTTCGATGCGAACGATGTCGATTGGCAAATGAATGTTTACGCCAACGCGGTTCACTCATTCACGCAGCCGATGGCGGGCAACGACAACAGTAAAGGCGCGGCGTACAACGAGAAGGCCGACCATCGATCGTGGGACGCGATGCGAGTCTTCTTCCATGAATTGTTCGCTGCCAAGCAGGCTGAGTGAGCGTCGCGGATCTGCCGCGATGTGCGTGCATGTGGAGCAAACAACAAAGTGTTGTTCGCCTCACCGTTTGGATGCTTCGCCAATGCGTGAGACCGTTCCGGCAACACTTGCGAGAAGCGAGTTGCCGGGTGCCTTTTGAGAATCAGCCTACTGGCGACGGTCGCGACGCGAAGCATCCATTTCGCGAGATTTGCGTTGGGCTTTTTGCTTGTTCTTGAATCGCTTCTTGCGTTTCTCGTCTTTCAAACGAGCGGCTTCTTCCGCTTCGACCATCGCCTTTTGCGTGAGGATGCGTTCTCGTTGCATCGTTGCGGGGGTCTCGAGCGTAAGCCGGCCCAGGCCGCCCGTGCGATATTCCTGAATCAGGATTCGAGAGGCTCGTTCCAGATCGACTCGGTTGTTGCGGCCAAGGCAACCTCGCCGGCGCCCGATGTCTTCGATGACCGCCATTTCGGTGTCGGCAACCGACTCGAGGTCAAAGCGGGCGGCCAACCGATCGGGGTACTGTTCCATGAAATACCGGGCGGCGAAAAAGCCGACGTCGGTGTAGTCCATCGCGGTGTCTTTGATGGATCCGATCAACGCCAGTCGATAACCGCTGCTGACGTTGTGAACCTTTGGCCAGAGCATTCCAGGCGTGTCCCACAGGATCACTCCATCGCCGATATCGACACGCTGTTGATGCTGGGTCACCGCGGGCGTGTTGCCCGTTTTTGCGACCTTGCGACCAGCCAGGAAATTGATGATCGTTGATTTGCCGACGTTGGGAATTCCCATCACCATCGCATTGATGGATCGACCCTTTCGATGAGGGCACATGCCGATCAACGCGGATTTCAATCGGCGGATGGTTGGCACGTCATCTGTCGTGACCGAGCGAGCTCGCGTGGAGCTCGAATTATTCAAGGCATCCAACCACTCTTCGGTCAAGTGTGGATCGGCCAAATCGGATTTGGTCAGGACTTTCAAACAGGCTTTGTCACCGCGAATGTCGGCCAGCATCGGGTTTTCGCTCGAATAGGGAATCCGAGCGTCGATGATCTCCATCACCACATCCACTTTTGGCAATGCGGCCTGGATTTCCAGCCGAGCTTTGTGCATGTGGCCGGGGAACCATTGAATCGACATGGTCAGGGCGTTTCGTGTGGAGCGGGGGCGACCGGCTGAGTCGGTCAATCGAATGGTTCGATCATTCCCGACGGCACGAGTCCGATTTGGAAGCCCGCCCAGTGTCACACACCGGGATGGATTTTTCTAACCCTGTTTCGAATTCTGGCGTCCGCCGTTTCGCAATCAAGCAGCCGGAGCGGCCAGAGGGGCCTGCGGCTTGGCGGTGAGCAAGCCGTAGATCGCGATCACCACGAAACAAATCAGCGGCAAAACGAAGGACATGTTGAGCGACCACGTGTCGATCATATAGCCCTGCAGCGGCGGCATGATGGATCCACCGGCGATCGCCATCACCAACCCTGCGGCACCCAACTTGGCGTCGTCGCCCACTCGATCCAGGGCGATGCCATAGATCGTTGGGAACATCAACGACATGCAGCCCGAGACACCGACGAGAGACCACAGGCCGACTTTCCCACCGACGAAAATGACCGGAAACAGCAAGGCAATCGCGCCTAGGGCCAACACCATTAGCAACGCCCCCGGACGAACGTATTTCAGCAGGAATGTGCATACGAATCGGGCCACTGCAAACAAGACCATCGAATACAGCGTGAACGACGATGCGGCAGTGGCGGCGTCTCCGGCGGACATCCCGTCGGCCATGAAAACCCCTTTGCCGTACTGGGCAGTGAAGGTCCAGCACATGATTTGCGCACCGACATAAAACGCTTGAGCGATCACACCGCCGACATATCGCGAATTCGCCATCAGACGCCCGATTGTTCCGCCGATATCGAGCGATCCATCCGAGTCTTGGTTGCGTGGCATCTTCTTGACCAAAATCAGCACAAACATGGTCACAATCACCAATCCAATTGCCACGTACGGTCCGCGAACGATGGCTAGGTCGGAGAACTTCATCGCTTCGAATTCTTCAACCGGCAGCTTTGCTCTTTCGGGGCCGTCCAAAGAGTTGATGTTTGAAAGGATGGCGTATTTGGCCGTGAGGATGCCAACGATCGATCCAAGTGGATTGAACGACTGAGCCAGGTTCAGACGCTGGGTCGCGGTTGAGGCTGGCCCCATAGAAAGGATGTAAGGGTTGGCACTGGTTTCCAAGAAACTCAGGCCGCAGGTCATCACAAAGAATGCGATGAGGAACGGCATGAACTCGCCAACGCTGGCGGCGGGAATGAATGCCAAACCGCCCAGTGCGTATAGCGCCAGCCCGACCAGCAAGCCGGTTTTGTACGAGAACCTTTTGATGAACAAAGCGGCGGGCAACGCCATGAAGCAGTAACCGCCGTAGAAGGCGAACTGCACGAAGGAGCTGGCAAAGTTGCTTTGGTTGAAAATCCGTCCAAACGCTTCCACCAAAGGGTTGGTGATGTCGTTGGCAAATCCCCACAGGGCAAAACAGAACGTCGTCAAAACAAACGCGACCAAGTAACTCTTGGGAACCACTTCAGCCTCGGTTTGTGGTTCAGCGACGATTGGTTCAGCCATGAGTTTCCGGGGGAGAGGTTGGAGGAATGAAGAAAGAGAAGTCCACGCCAATGGTTGGGGCGTGGATCAAGCAAATCATAACGGCTCGAATCAGACGTATGGGTACGACGCGTCGATCAAACCGTCGCGTTTCATCGATGTCCAAAACTCAGCCGGAGGCTCGGCCGAAACCAATTGAACATTTTGAGCGATGCGATCGGGTTTGCTGCTGTTCAAGGCGGTTGCTACGACACCGGGTGGTGACATGCCGAAGGCAACGCAAGCTTCGGATGGACGAACACCATGTTGCTCGCAGTGACCATGGAATCGTTGACGCCAAGAAATCAGTTCCTGGTCTTCGACGCTTTCGCCGGTGACTTTTCGATAGTCGTAGTAGTCACCTCCGGTCAAAAAGCCCGCGTGGAAAATCGCTGAGTTGATCACGCTGACACCTTGAAGACGCATCGTTTCAACGAAGTCCAGCAACGATTGCGGATGAGTCCGAATGGTCAGACTGGTTGCAAGCATGACCCAGTCCAAGGGAAAGGCTCGAGCGAGTTCTTCCGAGACACGCCAGTCTTTCGAGCCAACGCCGATCGCCAAAACATCACCGCGGTCACGCAGTTCGCTTAACGCTTGGTAGGCACCCAGGATGTCGTCCCAGCGTCTTTGACGATCGTTTTTGTCGGTTGCTGCGGCCAAGTACTCGTCCGGGTCGTGGACAGATACCAGCTGAGGTCGGTAGGGAGCGAGTAGCTCGCATCCCTGTTCCCAACAACGCAGGATACCGTCGTAGCTGATGTCTTGGACCGCATCATGTTCGAGCCCAACCCATGCACCGGGTTCAAACGTTGGTTCCGGCGTCGTCAAAGCCACTCGCCGCCAACCGAGTTTGTTGCTGATCAAAATTTGTTCGGGAGCAACGTTCAGCGAACGCAGTGCATCCGCCATGCTTTCCAACGCCAAACCCGCGCCGTACTTGCCGGCTGAGTCTGCGGCGACGACGCCGTTGCAATGTTCAAACCATTTCGAAACGATGGACCGCTTGGTATCGCGGTCGACCGCTTGGTAGAGATTGCCCAGTGCGCTGGTGCCAAAGATGATTGGCGGCAGCATGTTGCCTATGGTTGGCACGGCGGCCTTCTCAACTCGTCGAGACACGGTGGACTCTGGCATTACTGGGTGACCTTCAGGACGTAAGCAAACTTGGACGCTTTGTCCTTTGGAAGTGAAACGGTCACGCCCGATGCGTTTCGTTCCCAATTCAGTTCTTTGTCGAATCCGAGCAGTTGGATGGTGTTGATCTCTTCCGGATACAGATCGCTTCCCTGAGCCAGGGTTTTGATCGTGATCTGGTTGTCCTCAGGCCACTTCAATCCATGCACGTACAAGACGTTGTCGCGGGTGGTGAATCTCAGGTCTTCCGATGTGAAGGGTTTGTCCTTGGATTCGGAAACGTGACCTGTCGAAACCGATGTCGGTCCTTCACCAAAGGTCTTCCAGTAGGTCGTTTCGTAGATGGCCTCACCGTTGATCTTTAGCCAATCGCCGATTGCCTTCAGGATCGCCTGGTCTTCTTCGGGGATGGTTCCATCGGCACGAGGTCCCACGTTCAACAACAGGCAGCCGTTTTTGCTAACAATGTCGACCAAGTCGTTCACCAAACGCTCGGGAGATTTGTAGCGTTGGTTTTGCGTGTATCCCCATGAGCTAGAGCTCACCGCCGTATCGGTTTGCCAGAAAGGCTTGCGGATCTCTGCCATCTTGGAGCGTTCTTTGTCCAAGACCGCCGCGGATTCGGGAAACGCGTTGAACTTGTAGTTGATGATGCCGAGGTCGGAATCTTTCGCAGTCGTTTTGTTGTAGTAGTAGGCTGCGAATTTTTGCAGGTGCTCGGCGTACGTGTTGTTGAGGTAAGTCGAGTCGCCGTGTTTCGGGGTGATACCAAAGTCGAACCAGAACACATCCGGTTTGTACTTGTCCACCAGTTCGCACGACCGAGCCAACCAATCGTCTTTGAATTGTTCGTCTTGAGGCGTGAAGTTGTGTTGATAGTCCCATGCATTCTCTTCAAACAAGAAAGGCATTGGACGACCATAGAGGTCAGCGTACTGTGGGTCAGCGTTGTCGAACGATTCGTCACGCACGTAGAACATCCAGTTGAATGCCCGGTGACTGCTGACGCCGAACTTCATGCCCTCTGAACGAACCGCTTCGGACAGTTCCTGAATCACGTCGCGTTTGGGGCCCATTTCGGATGCGTCCCAGCGAGTGAACGCACAGTCGTACATCGGGAATCCGTCGTGATGCTCGGCAACTGGGATGACGTATCGAGCTCCGGTGTCTTTGAAGAGCTGGGCCCAAGCTTCCGCGTCAAACTTTTCTGCTTTGAATTGCGGAATGAAGTCTTTGTAGCCAAACGTTTTGTGAGGGCCGTAGGTATCGATGTGATGCTGGAAGAAATTGTCACCACGGCGGTCACGATTGATGTACATCTGCCGTGGGTACCATTCGCTACCGTACGCGGGAACGCTGTAGGCTCCCCAGTGAATGAAGATGCCGAATTTTGCATCCTTGTACCACTGCGGAATCTCGTACTTCTCAAGCGAATTCCAGTCGGCTTCGAAGGGACCTTCGGCGATGGTCGCGTGGATGTCCTTGAGTGCTGGCTCAACTTCTGGGTGAGGCAGAGTCGCCGGGTGCGGCTTCGTTTGGTCTTGCGCCACGGCGGTTTGGAGTGTGATACACGCCAACATGGACATCACTGTCGTCCGAAATTTCATGCTGCAGCTCATCGAAAGGCGGGGCAACGCGGGGATTAGTGGGGGAGGAAACGTCTTCAGGGAGCGTTTCAGTCGGATTAGTTTCCACTGAGCCCGCCGGAATCCCATAGCCGAGTTTGAATTTTCCATGCGGATTTTTAAACTGGCGAAAGCAACGGGCAATCAATTCTCGTTCGGCGCAGCAGGCACCGCCAATTCGCGGTTGGAAATCGCCAGATCGCGATCAGGGGCGGGCTTCGTAGAGAAGCTTGCCTTCGTCGTTGTAGAACTTGATCAGCAAATTCTCGCCCGCAGTGACGGAGAGAAAACCTCCGCTGGGTTCCGGTGAGATGAATGGTTGCCGGATCAAAGCATCGGGGTCGGTACCTCTTCGGGATCCCGGCAACACGCCCATGCGAGAGTTTTCGTCATTCAAGGCACCACAGGCAAACTCTTGAATGCCTGACGGATGAATGCTGTGGTACTGCCAGTGTCGGTCGCCGCACATCGTCATGAAGTGATCGATTTTGTTGGATTCCAACCACTCGAAAAATTCATTCGCCTCGTGTCGAAAGCCTTTTAAGTTGGCGTGGTTGTCTTTCTTGTAGGCATCGTCGGGGCCGACCAAAGGCGTGGGCGAAATCAGCAATTTCCATTTCGCGTCGCTCGCTTTCAACGTGCTCTGCAGCCATTGCTTTTGCTCGCTGCCCCACAATGTCTTCTCTGGGCCATCCTTCATGCGATTGGGCGATCGGTAGTCGCGACCTTCGGTCAACCAAATTTGAAGGTGTTTGTTGACGCGAAAAGTTCGATAGGTCGGTGAGTCTTGATCGCCAGCGGGAACGATCGGCAATTGTTCTCGAAAGACATCGATTCCGGTTTGCGGAAGCGGCAGGCGGTCTTTGTCGTGGTCCGAATCGTTGAAACGGAAGTCATGGTCGTCTTTGGACCAATACCCTGGAGCTTCTTTCAAAAAATCGATCAGACGTGGGAAGCGAAATTGTTCGTGCCAGCATTTTCGGAGTTGCGATAGCGTCTCTGCATTTCGATAGGGATTGTCGTAGTAGACGATGTCACCGGTACCAACGAAGAACGCTGGCGAGAGTTCTTTCATGTGGACCAACGACGGGTAACCCAATCGCTTGTCCTCTTCCGTGGCGGTCAGTGGACCGGATGATTTGGCTTTCTTGCCGTGCAAGAACTTGTTGTAGTTCATGCAACTGAAAACCAGGAACTCAACGTCAGCCTCGGAATCTTCACCCGGAAGAGTTTGGAACTGACCGGTTGGTTCGAGCGGACGTTCTTCGGTCGCGATGGAAACCAAAGCTCGATAGTAGTAACGCGTTCCTGGCGTGAGTGACGACACTTGGTGCCGCACGATGAAGTCGTTGCCAGGTTCCGCGGTCAAAAGATCGCTTGTTTGCGACGACTTAAAATCTGGGCTGGCGGACCATTCGAAACGGACTCTTCCCGCACGTCCGGGCAGGTCTCCGGATTCGTCCAGCCCTTCTCTCGCGGTCAGTCGCGTCTGCAGCAACACGCTGGTCGAAGTGACTTCGCCAGACATCACGCCTTGGCCTAGGAAATGCTGTTGTGCTTGAACCAGAGATGGGCAAACAAGCAACGCGAGAAAGACCAAAGCAAGACGTGATCGCATCATTTCAACTCAAGCAAGGAGCACTGGGAAGTTACGCAGGAACAACTCGGAATTCACTCGGCTGAGGCGGTGGTTTCGTCGAGTTGTCCAGCGGCCCAGAGCACACCACGCGAAACGAGATCCATGTAGCGAGCGTCGGCGACGGTTTCGTTTTGGTGACCGAGCGAAGTGCTAAAGATTCGCGTTTTATTTGGGCCGTATTCGTTGGTCCAAGCAACGACGGCGGTGGCTTCTTTTGCTTGCGCGTTTGGGTTTTGCTTCAATTGTCTCTTGTTTGGCGGCGTCTCTTGGATGCCCTGGATCAAAGCCGAGGCACCATCAAACACACGAACGTTGTTGTAGAGCTCTTCGTTGATGGTCGTCCAATCTTCCATGCCAGCGGTGATGGGGTGTTTGTCCAAGTGTTTGATGTCGATTGGGAACTTGGGACCGTGGCCGGTCGATTGCAATCCGAGCATTTCGTACCAGCCCGCATTGTCGGCACCGTCTTGAACCGGTTTGCGGAAGTCGTCCCAACGATAGCTGTGCATGGCGCAGTGAAGGTTCACGGCTGGCACGCCATCGAGGTGCTGTTTCAAAATTCGATTCACGTAGGGCTTTTCGATGACGTCAGCTGAACACTCGTCGTGAATCACAACGTCATAACCATCTGCCCAATCGTCGGACTCGTAAATGTCGAATCGTGCTCGGGTGGTCGTGTTGTCGCTCAACACAACCGTGACCTTCGCATTGATTCGCTCCTCCAATCCCTCCTTCAAAATCTTTGTTTGGCTGGTGTAGTCGTGGCAGCAACCGCCGGCGACGAGCAGCACTTGAAGCGGCTTCTTTTCGGATGAAGCAGCGGCGTCTTCCCCGTGAGTCGCACTCGCAACGAAGAGGGGAGACAGAAGGGCGGCAATCGCGAGAAGGATGAACTTTTGCATCGTGATGTGAACTTGAGGTGGGTCGAAAGATCGGAAGGTTGCGTATTGTAAACGACCAGTCAGGTATTTGGTTGGGGTAAGGTGTTTTCTGCTGAAATCAAACCCCACAGGAATGCGTTCCATGAAGCGTCTTCGATTCAATCACCTCCGCAGCGATACCCATGCGGATTTTCGTTCTTCAGCAGTTTTCTGCTGTTCGCTATTGGTCTTTTCTCTGAGCGGAGGGACTGCCGCGATCGGCCAGGAAGCGAATCCATTGGAAATCGCAACGGTGAAGAAGCCGGTGGGGGCTGCCGAACCGGTGACAGCCGCGGAGATTTACGGTGAAGGGGTCCGATCGACGGAGCACCTAACACCCGCCGAGGAGATGGCTGGGTTCCACCTGCCGCCCGACTTCGAGGTACGGCTCTTTGCATCGGAGCCCGAAATTGCCAAGCCGTTGAATATGGCGATGGATTCAGAGGGAAGTCTCTGGGTGACCAACAGTGTTGCTTATCCATATCCGGTGGCATCGAACGAGAAAGGCCCCGATTCAGTCAAGGTCTTAAAAGACACTGATGGAGATGGGGACGCCGATTCAATCAGGACATTCGCGGATGGATTGAACATCCCAATGGGAGTGCTGCCCTACGGAGATGGGTGTTTGTGCTTCAGCATTCCAAACATTTGGTACCTCCGTGACACTGACGGCGATGGAACGTGTGACAAACGAGAGGTCGTCTTGGGGCCGTTCGACACGACCCGAGACACGCACGGCATGATCAATTCCATGCGAGATGGTGGTGATGGTTGGATCTATGCTTGTCATGGATTCAACAATCAAAGCCGAGTTGCCGGAACGGATGGGCACGTTGTCACGATGCACTCAGGCAACACGTTCCGTTTCCGGCCCGATGGGAGTCGGGTGGAGTTGCATACACGCGGACAAGTCAATCCGTTTGGAATGACCAGGGACGAATGGGGGTATTGGTATTCGGCGGACTGTCACAGTAAACCGATCACCCAACTGGTCGCCGGTGCGTGCTACCCGAGTTTTGGTCGGCCACATGATGGGCTGGGGTTTCTGCCGCCGATGATGGATCATTTGCATGGCAGCACGGCAATTTCTGGCATTCAATTCTTCCCACCGAACTCGCCTGTCGTTCCACTTCGGAACTGTTTTATCAGCGGCAACGTGATGACGTCGCGTTTGAATTGGAACCATCGTGAGTTCGTTGGGGCGACGGCGAAGGGGCGTGCGCTGCCGGATTTTCTGACCAGCGATGACCCTTGGTTTCGGCCCGTGGATATTCAGGTTGATGAACAAGGAAACATCTACGTCGCGGATTTCTACAACAAGATCATTGGCCACTACGAAGTGCCGTTGGAACATCCGGAGCGAGATCGAACGAGTGGTCGCATCTGGCAGATTCGGTACACGGGGGCTGGGCACGATGATAGTGAATCGACAGGTGAAGAGCAGCGGTTGGTATCAGAACTTCGAATGGCTTCAGAAGGCAATGCGGACGCTATGGCATTGACGCGGGTTCGTGAGTTCTTAACGCACGAAAGTGCCCATGTTGTGCGAATGGCGGCGGAGTGTATCGGACGACGCGGCGACACCACTGATGTGGCTGGATTGCTTGCAACGCTATCTCAAGTTGATGACGCGGACGTTGTGCTGCGGCAAACGATCCGTATCGCCATTCGCGATTTGTTGCAGCGAACGCCAGGTGACGATCCGTTTTGGAAATCGGTGCCTGACGCGGAAGCCGTCTCGGTCATGCTGGGGCTGAAGCGAACCGAAGTGGTCGATCCGATCTTGGCATATTTGGGAACAGCGACGCAGGACGATGGCGAGCGAACGTCGAACCAAGCCTTGTTCAGCCACGCGGTGTCTTTGGCTCAACCAGACCAAGTGGATGCTTGTGTAGAGCTAGCCAAGCAAATGGCAGGTGGCGATACGGAGCAGGCATTCGATTGGTTGCATTTGATCAGTGACGCGGTCGGCTCCCACTCGACGAGTGTCCCAGCGTCGATTCGAGCTTGGGCACTGGAATTGATTGAATCCCAATGGAACGCATTGACCGCTGACGGCGAAGCTTCGGTCGGTTGGTTTGGTTCCGGCGGTCGCGATTGGGGTACCGAGCGGCGTTTGACATCCGTCGCACCGTCGCTGGCGGAACGCGATGAGTTTGCTGAATTGATGAGTAGCTTTCCGCTTGGTGAGACGTACACCGGAATGTTCGCAAGCGATTGGTTTGAGGCACCCGAACGAATTCAATTTCGAATCGCTGGGCACAATGCTCGACCAGGGCAAGCCAATCCGGAGCAGAACTTCGTTCGTCTTCGTTCAGCAAAAACAGGCGAGGTGCTGGGGCAGGTGATGCCTCCTCGTTCTGATGTCGCGGAGCTGGTCGTTTGGGACACCCGCGATGTGATTGGACAGTTGGTGCGAATCGAAGCGGTCGACGGTGACTCTGGCACAGCCTACGCATGGTTGGCGATCGGTGACTTCACGCCGAAAAGACTTGGTCCTTCGGGATCGTCTCGTCGTTGGGCGAGAGTGTTCGACTGGGTTGAACGACTCGAACTTTCCGAATTTGAGCGTCATCTAAAAGAACTGCTGGTTGATGAACGGCATGGTGTGCTGACACGGTTGAATGCCGCAGGCACTGTAGCGAATCTGAAAGGCAAACCTGGAATGTCGACGCTCGCACAGTTCGTGTCGGGGGAAATTGGGCGTGTGGATTTGGCGGAGTCGATTGTTGTCGCGATTGAGGATGAGCGGTGGGACACGATTGATCTGCTAAAGCAATTGGGACCACATCTGAGTGCTTCGCAACAACGCAAACTGGTGCTGAACTGGATTGCAAGCGGTGCCGAGTTGGCGGGATTGTTTTCAGTGATTGAGTCGGGGGTGTATGCCGCCGAAGTCTTAGTCGATGCGGATGTGCATCAAGCGATGGAGCCAAAGCTGAACGAAGCTTTGCGTGAGCGAATGAAAGAGTTGACGGAAGGGATCGTCGTTGACTCGGGACGGATGGAGAAGTTGAGCCAGTTGCTCGCGTCGGTTCGAAGCATGGATAGCGACGCGGTGAAGGGCAAAGCTGTGTTCACAAAGCACTGCCAAACCTGTCACCAGCTTCGCGGAGAAGGAAGTTTGGTCGGACCGCAGTTGGACGGAGCCATTACGCGAAGTGTGGAGCGGTTGCTCGAGGATGTGGTGCTTCCGGATCGCAACATTGACCAAGCATTTCGAACGCAGAGTTTGCTGCTGGATGATGGCCGTGTACTGGTTGGTTTGGTTGCCAGCCAGGACGACGAGTTGATTCGTTTGACCACGTCGGATGGGAAGACTCAGGAGGTTCGCGTCGACAGCGTGGAAGCTCAGCAAGCGTCTCAGCGTTCATTGATGCCCAACAATCTTGCTGAGTTGATGACTGAGCGTGAATTGGTGGATTTGATGGCCTACCTGAAGTCTTCGCCCGCGCATTAAACGAAGGTTGTGGGAATGCTTGGGTTTGCCGGAAAGCAATTGGTAGCTGCCCAGCGGCGCATGAAAAACCCCGGCATCGAATCAGATGCCGGGGTTAAATGATCAATCAGTGTTGCTTCGGTTCAGAAGCGATCAGTCGCGATCGCGTCCGCCGCCGCTACGACGTGGGCCGCGTCCGCGACCTCCGCCGCCTCCACCGCCACGTCGACGACGTGGACGATCTTCACCGTCGCCACCGCCTTCTCCGTCGCCGCCACCTTCGCCTTCAACGGCCAAAGGATCTTCTTCGCCGAGCTCTTCAAGAGCTTTGCGACGGCTGAGCTTGACGCGATCGTGCTCGTCAACATCGATGACCAAGACCTTCATGGCGTCGCCGACGGCGATCACTTGGTCAAGGCTGCTGATGTATCCGCCACTCATTTCGCTGATGTGAACCAGTCCATCGCGACCGGGAAGGATTTCAACGAAGGCACCAAACTCTTTGATGCTGCTGACGGTGCCGTCGTAGATCTTGCCGATCTGAACGGTGGCCGTGCAGGCTTCGACCTGACGCATGGCTTCTTGAGCCGACTCTTTGTTGCTGCTGGCAACCAAGACGGTGCCTTCATCATCGACTTCGATGACCGCACCGGTCGTTTCTTGAATTCCACGGATGTTCTTTCCGCCAGGTCCGATCAGGGCACCGATCTTATCGGGCGAGATCTTCGTGCGAAGCAAACGAGGAGCGGTCGGCGAGATTTCGCGGCGAGGACGTGGGATCGCCGTCAGCATTTTCTTCAGGATTTCGATCCGAGCTTCACGAGATTGTTTCAGCGTGGCGCGGATGATGTCGTTGGTGACACCGGTGACTTTCAAGTCCAACTGGATACCGGTAATACCGTTTTGGGTACCAGCGATCTTGAAGTCCATGTCGCCGAAGTGATCTTCGGTTCCGAGGATGTCGGTGATCAAGCACCAGTTGTCAGGACCGTCTTGGACGAGGCCGACCGAGATACCAGCGACTGGGTTGCTGATTGGAACGCCCGATGCCATCAGGCCGAGGGTCGCACCACAAACGGAAGCCATCGAGGAGCTACCGTTCGATTCGGTGATGTCGCTGATCACGCGAATCGTGTAGGGGAAGTCGTCGGCGGAAGGAAGCACGGGAGCGACACTTCGCTCGGCCAAGCAACCGTGTCCGATTTCACGACGTCCAGGCCCACGAATCGGACGGCATTCGCCAACCGAGTACGAAGGGAAGTTGTAGTCCAGCATGAACTTCTTGCTGTACTCGTCTTGCAGACCGTCGACGCGTTGTTCGTCGCGGCTGGTTCCCAATGCAATCGTGATCAGGGCTTGGGTTTCGCCACGTTGGAACAGAGCCGAACCGTGAACGCGTGGCAACAAGTCGGTTTCGCAGTGGATGGCGCGAAGCGAGTTGTGGTCGCGACCGTCGGGGCGGGTGCCGGCGAGGATCAGATCGCGAACGACCTTTTCTTCCAAGTCGTGCCAGACGGTTTTGAAGCGGTTGACGCAAACAGCGTCGGCTGCGTTGGGGTCAGGAATGACGTCAGCCATGGCACGATCGCGAACGGCACGAACGGCTTCCGCACGAGCTTGTTTGCCCGAAGTTTGCTGAGCGGCTTTGAAGTCGCTGTAGTAAGCGTCGGTCAAACGCTCGAGCAATCCGTCGTCTTCAGGAGACTGATAAGGAGTCTTCTCTGGATTGACCTTTTTGTAGAACTCTTCTTGCAGGTCGATGACTTCGCGGATGGCGTCATGGGCGAAGCCAATCGCTTCCATCATTTCGTCTTCAGGCATTTCGTTGGCGAAGCCTTCGATCATGGCAACCATGTCACGGCTGCCGCTGACGATCATGTCCAGCTCGCTTTGTTCGAGTTGATCAGCGGTTGGGAAGGCAACCAATTTGCCGTCGACCTTACCGACTCGAACGCTACCCAGAGGGCCTTTGAATGGCAGTGGGCTGATGTGCAACGCGGTGGCTCCACCGATCATTGCCAACACGTCGCCATCGTTTTGCAAGTCACTTGCGATTACGCAAGCTTGGACCTGGACTTCGTCTTTGTAACCAGCTGGCCAAAGTGGGCGGATCGGGCGATCCATCAAACGCGAGCTGAGGATTTCTTTTGTGCTGGGACGACCTTCGCGTTTCAGGAAGCCACCAGGGAACTTACCAGCCGCAGCCAATCGCTCGCGGTAATCACACATCAAGGGGAAGAAATCGATTCCCGGACGTGGCGTACCCGATGCGGCCGCGACCAGCACAACGGTTTCGCCGTATTGAACCAGCACACTGCCGGCTGCTTGTTTAGCGATGTGTCCTGTCTCGAACGACAGCACCGAATCACCAATTTTTCGCTCCACGCGAACTTTTTGAACACTCACAACAACCTCTTTTCCTGCATCTACACAACAAACAACAATTTGAACGGCTTTTCCGAAGCCGGCCCGATTTTCATCCCTGGCCAACAAGGCCTGCTCAGCCACAACGGCTGATGGGAAAGAGTGGCGAACTGGGTCGCCACGCAACAACGTGAAGAATCGCGAAGATCGCCAAGCGACATTCCCGATTCGTGACAATCAAACGTGGGCTTGTTTTGATTGGATCGCGATGGGCACCGAAAGGTGCCACAAACGAACTGCTCTGACGAGGCGACAAGACGCAACCGGACCGGCTGCAGTACATGGACAAGGCAAAGTAGAGCCAGCGAAACGGCGATCACGCTCGCTGAGATGGATGGGAAGGATTTGAGTCCAGAGAAGGACATTCCCGATAGCGATGCTGAGCCGCAGTCAAGCTGCGACTCCACCCCGCCCCGGGACCAAAGAGCCCGGGGGGACATACGCCACGTGGCCGCGGCCACGCCGTCGACCACCCGGTCACAAACTATTTGCGGATACCAAGCTTACCGATGATATCCAAGTAACGTTGTGGGTCTTGCCCACGAACGTAATCCAGCAGACGGCGACGGCGACTCACCAAACCCAACAAACCGCGACGCGAGGCATAATCCTTGCGGTGGGTTCGCATGTGTTCGGTCAATCCGTTGATTCGTTCCGTCAAAATTGCGATCTGCACTTCAGGAGAACCGGTGTCTCCAGCTGCGGCGCCGTGCTCGCTGATTACTTCTTCTTTCCGTTCTTTCGAAATCGTCATACCGACTGATGCTTTCCTGATCGTTTGTGATCGCGGTGGACCAATGTTTCTGAATCGCAGAAGTTTAGCGTGCCCCCCTGCGAACGCAACGTCAAATTCGCTGCGGTACGAAAATCGGCTCAGTAGCCAATTCCCGCTCTTAGAATAAACGCTTCTTCTAGGCTTGTGTTGCCTGCGACCGATTGTTCGTAGAGCAATTCTCGGTCAAACGAGATGCCGGCTTCGATGAATCCGGAACGTTGACCGGTTCGCAAAAGTTGCGAGTTGCCCCATTCGAATCCAAACATCGCGTTGATCTGGTTGATATCGACCCGTTCGCCGTCCGAAGCGAGCGCAGTATCGCTGAGCGTCCAAGAATCGCCGCCGTATTCGCCGGCCAGGTACCACCAAACGTCACGGGTACCGATCGTTCGCCAATATTTTGCCAGTTTTGGCTCAGGGAAGTAGATGTCGAAGCGGGTGTACGGGTTTGGTTGCCACAACAATCCCCCCGCAGGAAGGAGCTTCGTGTCGAGCCGATCCAGGTAATAGACGCCACCTTTCAGAGTCGACGTTGGCGTCAGCCGAAAGGAAACGAGTCCTTTGCCGAGAACGCGAATGCTGTCGCTGTTGAAGGTGTCAAAATCGGTGTACGCCCCGACTCGGACGCCGAGTTCCGCACCGACAATTTGATTGGGATCGGTTTGCCAGCCGAAGTCGAGCGACGCCGCGTAAGCATTGCTGGGTAGCATTCGAGTCGGGGCCGCGGCGGGCGTGGCAGGTCCATCGAACAAATACAGCGAAAACGACGGGACGACGAACAAAGGCCGAGTGCTGAACAGAAAGTTGGGGAACGCGAATCCGATCGAGGCGTCGGTTTGGTTGTAGCCAACGTCGGTCGCTCCATCGCCGCCACCGATGAATGTGTGGCGAATCCTCGGTCCGTTGAGCATTCGGTAAGCACTGACGGCCTCCGGTGAACTGAAACCGCCCGGGAACAAGCTCGACGGGGAACCTGAAAAACCACCGGGGAACAGCGTGGACGGAGATCCGGATGGGTAGGCGGATGACGGATAGGGATCCATCCCCGGCGGAGGAATCGCGGTGCCCGGATAGCCGGTTCCGCCTTGGTAAGGCATGCCCGTTCCGGGATAAGTCGGTGGGGCGCCGGTGTAGATAGATCCTGCGTCGTAGGGGACCGCGGTTCCGCCACCGAACCCGGTTGCGAATCCGTTTCCTTGATAAGTGGCACCTTGATATGGCGCCGAGGTTGAACCTTGCGTGAACATACTGCCGGAGAAAAGTCCGTTCAGCAAACCGCCGTTGGGATAGGCGGCGTTTCCTGTCGCGGGAGGGTATGCTCCGGCGGCGGAATTCGCAGGAACGGGTGCCCCAAGCGGTGACGGCGTGTACTGGGGAACCGCGAAAGAATTGGGAGCCGCTGCCGCCGATGCGTAGGGATCAAACAGCGATCCCGATACGGGCGCGGTGTTGGGACGCGGCGGAGTGGCGAAGTTTGGGCCGGCGTAAATCGAGCTTCCGTAACTGCCATTTGGCGCACCATTCGCAACACCAGGGGGAGGGGCAATCGACGATTGTCCGTACGGTGAGGCGCCAGTGGCGGGCGATTGGATCGGAGCAAGATTTGTTTGTGGAGTTTCGCCGTAATTCGACTGCGCGACTAAAGGAGCCGGATTCATCACAACCACGACGCAGCCCAATGAAGCCGCCATCAAGGTGAGGACGATTCGGAAGAATCCACCTATGATGGCGCTCGACTGCGGAGCGACGAAGTGATGAAAATGGTGAGGCAAAAGATTGCACTTTGGAGTCGGCGGGCGCGGTCGAGACAACAACTTGAGTCGATTTAGCGATTTTCATGAACTTTCGTCAAGATAAATCTGAACGGCGATTGGCTCGTGATCACCACAATTCATTGAAAACTAGGCAAGCTTGAGCGATGGAAGACTTAGATATCCCGCAGTTGGCTGAATACCTGCACATTACTCCTGACCAAGTTCGGAAAATGGTTTCGCGAGGAAACTTGCCGGGCCGGCGTGTCGGAGGTGACTGGAAATTCAACGAGGCCGAGATTCATCACTGGCTCGAAGAACGAATCGGATTGAGCGACCAAGGTGAACTCGATCAGGTTCGTGCGGTTTTGCATCGTCGATCGGAGGCTCCACCACACACTTTGGCAGAGATCTGCCCCGTCGAGTTGGTTTCCAATCCGTTCGTGGCGAGGACCCGCGGCAGCGTGATTCGCAACATGTGCGAACTTGCCAGTCGAACGGGCATGCTCTGGGATGCACCCGCGATGGCCGAAGCGGTCGCGACTCGCGAAAAACTGCATCCGACGGCGTTGGACTGCGGTGTGGCTTTGCTTCACCCGCGCCGTCCGCAAACATCCATTTTGGCGGAGTCCGTGTTGGCGATGGGGGTTTGCCCGACGCCGGTCGCTTTCTCAGATACCGGGCAGTTGACCGACATTTTCTTTCTGATCTGCTCTTATGACGACAGTTCGCACTTGCGTATTTTGGCGAAACTGAGCCGGATCGTCTCCGATGAAGCCTTCTTAGAAGGCGTGCGTGCAAGTGACACGCCGGCAGACGCTTGGGCGATCTTGAACGAAGCCGAGATGTCGCTGGATGAGAATCACGCTTTCTAAGTCGAACCAATTCACCAGAGACAATGTCTCCGCTCAGGCCGTTGAGAATCCGGCCGCGGAGAATTCCGAATCCGGCATTGGTCCACCATGCATTTTGGCTTGGGTGGGCGAATCTTCCGATCCATTGGCATTGCATGCAAAGGCTGTGTGCGAGCAGAACGCGGACGCGGTCGCGACTTATTCCAGTGTTGCGTCGCTGCTTGCTTCGCCGCCGCGACTTCCGTTGTCGCATGTGCTGCTCGCTCAATCCGATCGTTCGCACTTCATCGATGCGGGGCAAATTCGTGATCTGAAAAGTGTCGCTCCAAACGCGAAAGTGTTGCGATGGTTGGGGCCCTTGGTTGCTCCTTCGGTCGGATTGCCAGGACAAGAAGGCTGGATTGAGTCGATCGGTTGGCGTGACAGTTCACAAACGTTGCCGCTTTGGTTGGGCGGAATGGACGGTTCAGCCGACTTGGCTGAACCGACTCAGGGTTTGATCGTCGTTTCGCAATCTTGGGCAACGGCGGACGCCTTGTTTGAAACCATCGAAGCGATTGCAGGCGAATTGAATCAACCGGTCCCGGTGATGACATGGCGTCGAGATGGATTGACTCGCGCGGATCGATTCACTTCCGCTCACGTGGTTTGGGACGATTCGGTTTGGCGTTGTTCAGACGCGAAACCGTGCAAGTTGGCGTCCGCTGTGGAAGGTCGGCGGTACCGGCACATTTGGATGACCGGAATGGCATCTCCATCGCAAATTGATGACGCCTATCGATCCGGCGTTGGCGCGGTTTGGAACAAGCCAACTCGTCGCGAATCGATCGAAGCACTCTGGCACTGAAGCACCTGGCGTTGAAATGCATTGTGCCAACAGGAGTGTCTGAGATCGCCTAATCACGCGTGCGACTGCGCATAGAAAAACCCGCCCGCGAAAAATCGCGGACGGGTTCGTTGCAGGCCGAGTGGAGTATCTCGGCCTAGCGTTTTGGAGTCGTTTTGCCCACTCAACAGTGGGCGAAGATTCAAACTACGCACTAAGCACGTGAGCGGGAGTCATTGGGCTCTATCACGTAGCAGCGTCTCTCCGAGACGCTGTCATTTGCGAGTCTCAGAGAGACTCGCCTACGTGAGGTTCTACCCGATCATTCCTGCCGAACTGCTTAGCAACCGGTGCAAGGCGATGCACTGACCGTTGCGCCACAGCTTCCGCAACCACTGCCGATCGACGGAGCCGATTGGTAATGGATTGGAGTGCTGCATCCGCTTGCTCCGCTGCCACCCATGATGACCGATGGTCCCACGTTGATGGCTGGTGCTGATTGGTAGCCGCCGATGGCAGCTGGTTCAGCACAAGGCGTGAAGGATTCTTCGACCAAGGTCGGAACCATCTTGCAAACTTGGACCTTCTTTTCCTTCGTCACGGTGACAGGAACACTGACGGTGTACTCCTCAACCACTTGCTCAGCGACTTGGTCGTAGCGAGTGGTTGTGTAAGGTTCGACGGTGTATTCAGGAACGTTGTAAGTGAAGCTGACTTCCTTGGTACGTTCTTCAGTTTTGTACGTGACGTAGGGGATCGTTTCCGTTTTGGTGACCGAGGTGTAGGTCAATTGTTTGCGGATACGAGTCCGAGTTTCTTCGTTGTACTGGACTTCTTTGCGAGTACGGGTGCGAGTTTCGTCCACGTACTGAACAACTTGCTTTGATCCGGTGCGAGTTTCAGGTTGATAGACGATGGTCGTGCACTCGTAAGGGACCTGAGTCGCTTGTTGTTCGTAAACGGTGTAGTTGACGACTTGCGACTCGGTGGTGCTGGTCGTGACAGGCACTTCTTCGGTCACAACGTTGGGGACCCAAACGCGTTTGGTGATGGTGCTGGTTGTCGATCCGCAAGCGGTCGATGCTGGAGCTGAGTACGAGACTCCGCCACCGCAACCGGCGTAGGTTTGGCCATAGCCGTTGCCGCAGCCACCGCACTTGGAAACGCAACCGCCACACGAGCCACATCCGCAAGAGCGACGTCCGCACGATCCGCCACATGCAGATGAAACCGAGGACGCTGATCCGCATCCGCCGACATAAGCGACCGTGCTAGCAACAGGTGCCGCGGCGACTTTAACGACTTGTTCTTCCCAATGACCGTAGTCTTTGGTGACCGTTTGCATGGTGGTCTTTGGAACAGCCACTTCGATGGTGCGGCTCTTGGTGACTGGAACAGCGTTGACGACCGTTCGAGTCTTTTGAGTCGTCACGGCTTGTGGCACGTTGACGGTGTAGGTGAACGTTTCGTCGACCAACTTTGGCACCTTCACGGTGTACGTTTCAGGAACGTCGACCAAGGTTGGAACGCGAACGGTGTACTCTTCTGGAATCTCGGACCATTGTGGCACCGACTCGGTCACTTCGACTTGCTTCTCTTCCTTCACGGGAACCAAGACCGAGTAAGTGATTGTCTTGGTGTCCGTCTTCGGCACGTTGACCACTTTGGTGCGGTACTTTTCTTCCGTCACTGGAACCGTCTTGTAGACAGTCTTCGTGCGGAAGCGAGTTTCCGGTTGGCTTTCGGTCACGTTGACCATGCGGGATTCGGTTACATAGGTCGGCTTCATGACGACGCGATAGCCGACGACGGGTTCGCAAATGGTTTCGCGAGCAGGAACTGACGACGTGACAACTGATCCGCCCATCACCGACGGGCCACTGCTGTAAACCACGCCAGTCGAATAGGTCTGGCTGGGAACGACGTAACCCTGGCCGCAACCAATTGCACCGCCGCAACCGCTGCTGACAACCGGTGCCGAGACGCCGCACGGATCGGAGCATCCGCCGCACGGGACGCATTGTGCCATGGCAGTCGCCACCATGGAGGCGAAGCATGCCGCAGCAATGCCCGCGAGAGTTGGTCCAAACTTCACTGGTGAAATCCTCAAAGAGTCATAAACAACGATGGAAACGGATGCCAATCGAAGTCCGACGGCACACGTGAAGGGTGTGAATCATTGGGTGCGAGCATTGCCGACCGGGCGTTTGTCGTTCAAAAGGCGTCGTTCAGAAAACACTGCTCGGAGCATTCTCGCAGCACCCCAGGGGGGGCGAGGCTGCTACTCTGTCGCACCAGATTAGATCGGGTCTAGAAGGTTACAATCGTTCAGGTAAGAAAAAATCGCCTATTTGTTGCAATGGGCACAATCGTTGCAATCCGCACAGATATCCTACAGCACGCAGGTTTTTGCCGGTCAACCACCCGAAGCGTCCAATTCGCCCGAACGAAACAAACCCGCTTCGGAAATCTCGGGAAGATTCCCATTTCCCGTGCGGCGTCCCTCGTGAGGGGAGTTTCTGGTTGATAAATTTCTTCTTCGCACGCCCGATCCTCCACCGAGCCAATCCGTGGAGGCTTCCGTTTTGAGACCGATGGCATTGAGGCCTCGTTCTCAACCGATCTCAGCACCTTCCGAAGAAATCTATGAACGCCGTGATTGAATCTCGCCCTTGGGCCGTCCAAGTTGGAATTTCCATCTTTGCCGCGTTTTGCTGGGTCAACGCCTCAGCCAGCTTCGCGGCGAAGCCTGGGCAACCCGTGGTCGCTCGCGTCGAAATGCAATTCGCGAAGGAAGACAAAGTCGTGGACGTCATCGCGAAAGGTGATTTGTTGACGGTGGTCGAAGATCGCGGTGAGGACTACGTGATCGTGACCCACGATGGGACTCGTGGTGCCGTCGACAAGGTCAACGCGGTCGAGTTGGCGGAATCGACGGGCATCTACACGGATTTGATCGAGGAGTATCCTGAAGAAGGGCGATATCACACGCTTCGCGCGTCGGCGTGGTGGGCGTTGGGAGAACAGGAGAAGGCGATGGCGGACTTCAACGAAGCCATCGAAAAGGGCTACGAAGAAGCTCACGCCTACAGCAGCCGAGGACTTTTCATGCGGCTCGCGGAGAACATGACGCAGCAATCAAAGACTACGAGCGGGCATTGAAGCTCGATCCAGAAGACATCACTCCGATCATCAACCGGGCGGCCGTTCGAATGGCTCAGCGTGAGTTCGAGGCGGCGATCGGCGACTACACCGAGGCACTGGAAGTTCGCGAGGGCAACGCCGGGCTGCTTCGTCAGCGGGCTTTGGCTTACAAGTCCGCAGGTGAAATGGAAAAAGCGATCCAGGATTACGATGCGATCGTGGACGACAATCCCGAGGACGTCGCGGCGATCATGGGCCGCGGTTACATCCGTTTCCAACAACACGAATACGCTGCCGCAGCAGCCGATTTCTCGGCTGCTCTCGAGTTGAACGAGAAAGATCCGGTCGCTTGGAACAATCGTGGATACAACCGTTATCAGCTCGGCAAAGCCAAGGAAGCGTTGTCAGATTACGAAAAGGCGATTGAGTTGGCACCTGAGTACGGTTTAGCTCACCAAAACCGAGCTTGGTTGTTGGCGACCACCGACGATGAATCGTTGAGTGACGCGGATGCGGCCGTGGAAGCAGCCAAAAAGGCTTGCGAACTGAACGGCTACGGAAATGTGAGTGATCTGTCGGCTCTCGCCGCCGCGTTGGCCGCTCAGGGTGAATTCAAGGAAGCGGTTGGCTGGCAAGAGAAAGTCGTCGAGTCGGCTCCCGAGGATGCGAAAGAATTTGCTGGCAAAATCCTCGATCGTTACCGAGCCGGGAAACCTTACATCGCTGATCCCGCCGCGGCGGAGAAAGCCGAGCAGGCAGCGGCAGAACGTGAGGCTAAGAAGAAGGCTGAGAAAGAAAACGTAGCTGCGAAGAAGGCTGCGGCCAAGCAACTGGCCGAGGAAGCTGAAAAGGACGCCAAAGCAACCGGACTGGAAAAGGCTGAGTAGAAGCCGGTCTCATGCCCTGAGCTCTCCCGCAGGGAGGGCGTGCAGTTTTTTGATTCCGCTTTTCGGCAGATTTCCACATGGCGTACCTCTCCCGAAACGAAGTTTCGGGAGAGGTACGCCATG
>NZ_ANMO01000110.1 GCF_000338295.1 Rhodopirellula europaea 6C | reverse complement strand
TTTCCGGAANCCGTTTCTGCTCAATCCGTTCGCAGCACGTGGCACGCGAGTTCAGGAAAGGATCGCTGTTTCCGTTCGAAGATCCGGAACCCTGTGTTTCGCGGATGAACTCCATCGTATCATTTTTAGGAAACGAGAAGCCCTGGTCGCGGGGCAGAGATCCATTATGTCGGTTTCTGAGAAAACCGCGAAGGGGAATTGAGTCAATGAAACGCCACGTTTGGGAATTGAGACGATGAATCACAGCGTATTGGTAACGCGGCAAATTCCCGGCGAGTCGCTGCAGCGGCTTCGAGAAGTTTGTGAAGTGGAGGTTTGGCCGGAGGCGATCCCACCCAGTCGCGATGAGCTGTGCCGGTTGGTGAAGGGCCGGCACGGTTTGCTGACCATGTTGAGCGATCGAATCGACGGTGAGTTGATGGACGTCGCGGGAGATCAGCTTTGCGTCGTCAGCAATTATGCCGTCGGATTCAACAACATTGACGTCGATGCGGCCAAGACTCGCGGCGTTGCGGTGGGGAATACGCCAGACGTGTTGACCGATGCAACGGCCGATTTGGCCGTGTCGCTGTTGTTTGCCGCCTCGCGGCACGTCCTGCAAGCGGGCAACCAAGTTTGCGAAGGCGAGTGGAAAACTTGGGAGCCGACAGGTTGGTTGGGCGTCGAACCCTCCGGCAAAACCCTGGGTATCGTCGGGATGGGACGCATCGGGAAAGCAACCGCCAAGCGATTGGTGGGAGGCTGGGACATGAACCTCCTGTACACCTCCCGAAGCGATCAAGGTGACGTTGAAAAAGAATTGGGCGGCCGCCGTGTCGAACTCGACACTTTGTTGGCCGAAAGCGATTTTGTCTCGGTGCACGTCGCGTTGACGGACGAGACTCGCAACCTGATCGATGCGGATGCGATTGGCAAGATGAAGTCGACCTCGGTGTTGGTCAACACGGCGCGAGGTGAGATTGTCGACCAAGATGCTTTGGTCGATGCCCTGAACAGTCGAGCCATTTTCGCTGCTGGTTTGGACGTCACAACGCCTGAGCCCTTGTCGGCTGATCACGCTTTGGTGAAGTCGCCTCACTGCGTGATCCTGCCGCACATTGGCAGTGCGACTCACACCAGCCGAAACGCGATGTCGGAAATCGCGGTCGACAATTTGATCGCCGGGTTGGCTGGGAAACCGCTACGGTGCTCGGTCATCTGAGTCATCTGTGGGAACGCGATACGTTGCCTTCTTGTGATTAAGCGATGACGATGCAGCAAACGACAATCTGTTGATTTCTATTTGGCTCTTCGTTCGTTTAGCCAATCCGTCACTCGTTTCGAATCCTCCATCTGCCGACCACCCTCAAGGAATACACCGTGCGTCACTGGTGGAATTACATCGTCGAAACGATTGAACGCCCGAGAGACGAACTGTCTCGCCGTCAGCATCAATTGCGAACGGCGTGGGATTTGGTCATCCACTGCAGCGCTCAACTGCACCGCCATCGTGCCGAGGGCATGGCGGCGGAATTGACTTACCGAACGATTTTCTCATTGATCCCCGTCGTGGTGCTGGGATTGGTGATGTTTCGTGTCTTCGGCGGCTTGGACGATGTGCAGTTGAGGGTTGAGAACCAACTGTATTCGTTCTTTGGCGTTCCTCAGATTCCGGCGGAATACATTCCGGTTCCGGAACCCGATCCGGACGCTTTGCCGATCGAAGCGACGGTGGACTCGACGGAAGTGACCACGCCAGATTTTGGTGATTCGGACGACCCCGTGATCGAATTGGTCGTCCCGGACGAAGGCGAAGTTAACGAAGACGCTGAGGATAGAGACGCCGGGGATGGTGCGAACGGCGTTGAAGAACTTGGCGATGGAGGCATCGGTGGCGGCCCCGACGGACTACCGGATCAAGCGGCGTTGGCGGGTGATGCAACGGATCCAACCATTGCCGGATATCCTCCAACTCCGGCGGATGCGGCCGGCGAAGTCATCGATGCGGAAGAGATTGAAGGCAAAGCGGAAGCCGACGACCAAGCTCGCGAAATCATTCGGCAGACCCTGCGAGATGCGACTTCCAAGATTGCTTCCTTGGACTTTGCGTCGATCGGCGTTTTTGGCTTGCTGTTGTTCATCTACGCTGCCGTGGCGTTGGCGGATGCGACCGAATATCTGTTTAACCGCATCTTCGATGCTCCATCGCAGCGACCGATTCACATTCGCGTGGCGGTTCATTGGTCAATCATCACGCTCGGAAGCGGGCTGTTGGCGCTGAGTCTCTACATGTCAGCGCAGGTGATCGATTGGTTTGGAAATCTCGGTGCTGGCTCTGGGCCGGTTTGGATTCTGCAGCACGCTCTGTCGTTGCTCGCCTCTTGGGTTTTGTTGTTCCTGCTGTATGCGCTGATGCCGAACACTCATGTATCGGTGCGTGCCGCGGTGATGGGATCGGCGGTGAGCGCGGTGTTGTGGGAATTCGCCAAGTATGGTTTCCAGATTTACGTGACGACCGCCGTTCCGTATTTGGAACTGTATGGATCCATTGGAGTGATCCCGTTGTTCCTGCTTTGGATTTACCTGACGTGGCTGATCGTCTTGTTTGGACTGATTTTGACCTACACCCTGCAAACGGTTCGCGGCAAAGAGTTCCGTCGCCGCGGTGAGAAGCAGGAAGATTTGCCGGCCGGTGACCCAGATTGGATGCTGCCGATTATGACCGAAGTCGCAATCGCTTTTACGGATGGAGAAGCCGTTGGAAGGCAGGAGTTGTCTGATCGGTTGGGATTGTCGAGCCGCGTGGTTCACGAGATGGAGACTCGGCTGATCGAGGCCAATTTCTTGCGGCGTGTGGTGACCGGTGCGGGGCAAGAAAACCAGCTCACTCTCGCCCGGCCCGCCGACAACATTTTGCTGGCTGATGTGATGCGGCTGGCTCACCGGTTCCGGCCGGCGAACGATCATCCCGCCTGGAAGACCCTGGCCGCCCTCAAAGAAGCCGAATGCATTGCCGCGGGGACTCGTTCTTTAGCGGAATGGATGGATGCCGATTTGCCGACGCAGGACAATTCGGTGGCTACCGAAGCAGACCAGCCCGAGTCTGGTGACGATGCCAATTCGGATGGTTGAGTGAAGATCTCGCCGCGTTAAGTTCGAGTGAGTTGCTGCGCTTGACACTGGATGACGGGGCCAGGACGATGATATCGGCCCCCGAAAAACGGGACGAAGGAAAAAACGCCTTCTTCCCGTCCGATTCGAGCCTCTTCTAACCTGGCAGCTTCGTCTGGTTCGAACAAATGCCGCCCCCATGAGACGCCACATGATTGCATCGCTGTTGCTGGACACCCTGCCTTTGGCTCAGATGCCCAAGGTCACCACTGCGTTGTTGATTGGTGCACTGGTGATTTTCGCCGGGATTGTTGTGGTGCTGTTTATCTTCACCAGCTATTTCGGGTTGTGGATCCAATCCGTCCTGACGGGATCCAAAATCTCGTTTGGAAACCTGATCGGAATGACCTTTCGAAAGGTCAACACACGAGCGATCGTGCGAAGCAAGATCATGGCAACGCAAGCCGGCCTGGACGATCCCGAGCTGACAGTTGGTGCGCTCGAAGCCCATTACTTGGCCGGCGGCAACGTGCAGCAAGTCATCCGGGCATTGATCGCCGCGAAAAAGGCGAAGACGATTTCGCTGACGTTTCGCGAAGCAACGGCGATTGATTTGGCGGGCCGCGACGTTTTGGAATCGGTTCAGACGAGTGTCTATCCAAAGGTCATCGATTGCCCACCGCGAGGTGCCGCGAAACCATCGCTGGATGCGGTCGCAAAAGATGGGATTCAGTTGAAGGTGCGAGCTCGTGTGACCGTGCGAGCCAACCTACAGCAATTGATTGGTGGTGCGACGGAAGAAACCATCATCGCTCGGGTTGGCGAAGGCATCGTCAGTGCGATCGGGTCGGCGGACAACCATAAGGCGGTGCTCGAAAACCCGGACGTGATCAGCAAAGCCGTGTTGGTGAAGAAGCTGGATTCTCAAACGGCGTTTGAAATCGTTTCCATCGACATCGCTGACATCGACGTGGGAGCCAACATCGGTGCTCGTTTGCAAGCCGATCAGGCGGAAGCCGACACCGCGGTGGCTCGTGCCAATGCAGAAGGCAAGCGTGCGGCGGCGGTCGCCGAAGAGCAAGAGATGCAGGCGGAGATCGCAAAGAGTCAGGCCGAAGTGGTCGAAGCACAGTCGGACGTGCCCCGCGCCATGGCCGAAGCTTTCCGAAGCGGAAAACTGTTGGTGATGGATTACTACCGTCTGCAGAACGTGAGTGCGGATACCGAGATGCGACGTGCTCTGGCGGGGCATTCGCACGATCCCGACACGCCTGAAGAGACCCACTGAGATGCCTCGCGAAGAAAACCCTAATGAGCTCGAAGCATTCCTGCGAAAGTCGGCAGAGATTCGACAACGCAACGCGATTGATTTTCGTGCCCTGCAAGAGGAGCAACGACGTCAGGACAGCAATTCGCGTCCCCGACAGTACTCCGATCGCAATCGCGAACGGGTGACGCGGCAGCTTGCCGAGGCCATTGATGTTTCCATCGTCGACGATCACGGCGGTGACGAGGTTGTCCTGGGGGAAGTGGTTGAAGAACGTTTGGGGAGCCTTCCGCACCTGGACGGTGAAACGAACGAATCTGATCGAAAATCGTCCGGCTCCAAATCGAGAGGACGGGTGGCGACACCGGTGGACAATCTGCGACGATTGTTGTCCCGACCCGGTGGGGCTCAGCAAGCGTTCTTGATGAGCGAAATTCTCAAACGTCGCTCGTTTTAGCGACGCCAATTTTCTGTGATGGATTGATTGCCAGAATGGGGCTGAACGAACGCGACTACAGTCGCACTGAACGAACACCGTGGGATCGAATTGAGAATCCCTTGTCGATGATCAAGGTCCTGATCGGGATCAACGTCGCGGTTTTTCTGGTCGACATTGTCCTCGGCGATCACCTGATTCATTGGTTTGGCATCAGTGGTCAATCGTTGTTGAGGCCCTGGCTCTGGTTCCAGACGTTAACCTACGGGTTTCTGCACAATACCGAAGACATTCTGCACATCCTCTTCAACATGTTTTTGTTGTTCGTCTTTGGGCGTCCCGTGGAGCAACGATTGGGGGGGCAGGAGTTTCTCAGGTTCTATTTGATCGCGGTGATCGCGGGTGGCATCGTCGGTATGCTGTACCCCTGTGCAATCTCGTTGTTCCACACGGGGCAACTGAGTCCCGAAATCATCGGTGTGCCGACAATCGGGGCTAGCGGTGCCGTGATCGCGGTCATGGTTCTCTTCGCCTGCTACTTCCCCCACCAGGAAGTGCTCTTCATGTTCGTTTTGCCAGTGAAAGCGTGGGTGTTGGCCACGGTGTTGGTCCTGTTTGATTTGATCTCCGCCTTCGGACTTTTCGGTTCCGCGAGCTCCACCGCCTTCGAAGTTCACCTGGCGGGAGCACTCTTTGGGTTCTTGTACTACCAACTTCAGTGGTCGTTCCATTGGCTCGATTTCAGACGTTTTGGCGAGTTCCGGGACGAAATGAGGCTGAAATCGCGCCGTGCGAAGCTGAAATTGCACGATCCCGACAAAAAAATCCGAGCGGAAGCAGAGGATGCGGACCGAATTCTGGCTAAAATCCATGAGTCAGGAGAATCCAGCCTGACTTCCTCGGAACGTAAAACCTTGGAGAGATACAGCCGGCGTCAGCGACAAAAACGCGAACTGGACTGATCTCTTCGAACGAACTGGCAATCCGTGAGGACGCGTACCTCTGATTGAATCGGGCTTCCGCAGCGAAGCACAGTGATGAACGCACCGCGACGGATGCAATGTGCCGAAATCTTTCGCGGCGTGTTCTCCGTTTCAATTGCTCGTCCGTTCCACATCCATTTTGGCACCTTTGCACCTCGGTCCCAATGAAGACTCCTTCGATCCATCGCCGCACAGCATTGCAATTGACCGCCACTTCCGCGATGGCGGCATGGTTGGCTCAACCTTTGAATCTTTTGGCCCAAGAGGCGGAGAAAGCCACCGCGAAAGGTGGCGAGCCGCTGCCATACATGGATCGCATCGGTTTGCAGCTGTACACGCTTCGCGATGCGATGAAAGCTGACCCCGAGGGCACGCTGAAGGCCGTCGCTGAGGCGGGCTATCGTCAAGTCGAGCTGATGAATATCGATGATGAAGCTGTGCGTCTGGCGGCGATTGCTCGCGACAACGGATTGATCGTGCACAGCGCCTTCATGGATTTCAACGTCATCGCGGAACCGAACAAGGATGGGGTTGGTTCAGTCGAAACCACTTTGGAATTGGCGGAGCGGATTGGATTGCGACACGTTGTCTTCGGCTACATCGCGAAACATCAACGAGACACGGCGGACAAATGCCGTGCGATTGCGGACCGAGCCAACAAGGCGGCCGACCAGACTCGCAACGCTGGGATGCGAATGTGCTACCACAACCATTCGTTCGAATTCGCGACGTTCAACGGAGACGCGGCCGAGGATGCGAACTCAAACGATGACGAGAAGAAGGCGAACAAGTTGACCGCGTTCGACATTTTCGTGGAGCGTTTTGACCCACACAAAATGGAATTTGAACTGGATGTCTTCTGGGCCAAGATCGGCGGACGTGATCCGATTGAAATGATGCGTCGTTTAGCGGGACGGATCAGCCAAGTGCATTTGAAAGATCTGAAAAAGGACACTCCGGTCATCACCGATGAAGGTCAAGTTCCGAACGACGCTTTTCAGGAACTGGGCAACGGCATCATCGACATTCCCGCGGTGATGAAATTGGCTCGCGAAATTGGCGTGGATCAATGCCATGTCGAGCAGGACCAATCTCCCGCACCTTTGGACAGCGTTCGGGAAAGCTATGCATTCTTGAAGGATGCCCCTGCCTGATCGGCAGCCTCGTCCACTCTTGTCTTGCTTCTTCAGTTGATTGGCTACCGTTGTGAATTGTGTTCGTTTTGGGACATGGAAGACCCTTCAGTCGTTGATGTTTTGCGTTGTCGTTTTCGCAACGACCACCACGTCCTTCGCTCAAGATAAACCGACGTTTGAGCTCAGCGAAGATGTTCGCAAAGCATTGACGCCCTTGTTTTCGCGGATCTCAAAAGCCGATGTCTCACGCGCGACCGTGGAGCTTTCCGCTGAAACAGTGATGGGTGGCAAAGTCGTTGAGACATTAGATTCGGTTTACCAAATCGCGTCGAAATACCCCGATCAGTACACCGTTTATTACAAGTCTGCTGACGATCGAAAACGGTTGTATTCCGACGGCGAGCAGAGCGTTGTGGCTATCACGCCCGAAGCGTTTTTCCGATTGCAAAACGTTGCATCGTGCCAGGAACTCGCGACTCGCTCGGAGATCAATCTCGGTCCTTACCCGGAAGCTGTGTTGGCGCTCACGTTGGCTGGCGTTGATCCTGCTGTCACGTTCTTAGGTGGAATGAAGTCAGTCGAAGTCGCGGGCAAAGTGAAGTATCGCGGCAGCATTGAATCGATTCATTTGCGTGGGCAACAGAAAGACGGTGTCACTTGGGATCTTTGGATCAGTGACGAAGGGAAACCTCGTCCGCTTCGTTTGCTGGTTGACCTCACACCGATGTTGATCGCGACCGGGCAAGTCGCCGTGCCTCAAGGTTATGCCTATTCGTTGCGGTACGACTTCAAGTCTTGGCGAGTGACCGGTGAAGTCGACGAGAAACTATTTCGATACACGCCACCCCGAGAGGCGGTCGAATACGAATCATTGGAAGCATTCCAGAAGCAGGCCGCAGAGAAGTTGGTCGAGCATCCGTTGTTGGGCAAGTCTGTTCCCGAATTCGAATTGACGTTGATGGATGGTTCCACCGTTGGCAACGACGATTTGAAGGGCAAAGTTGTCGTGTTGGATTTCTGGGCGACTTGGTGTGGTCCGTGTTTGCAGGCGATGCCCGTGATTGCCGAGACAACTCGAAAGTTCGCCGACAAAGGTGTGCAGTTCTATGCCGTGAATGTCGGCGAAAGCTCATCCTTGGTGAAAGGCTTCGTCAGCGAACAAGATTGGGATGTTACCGTGGCGTCGGATCCCGATGGCGATCTGATTGATCTGTTCACGGCGAAGTCGATTCCCTTGACGTTGGTAATCGCTCCCACGGGCATCGTCGAGGCGGTTCATCAGGGCTTCCCCGGCGAAGCGGAATTGAAGCAGCAATTCACGGACGAGTTGGAAGTGTTGGTCCAAGGTGGACGGATTGCCTCTTCCGTCACCGCGGATGAGAAGCCTGAGAAATAGCCGAGGGCGGAGCGATTGACAGCACTCGCTCCGACGGATCACTCTTGCCGTGTGTAAACGGCGGGGTACACAAACTCAGGTTCTGTAGGCGGCAGCAAGTAGCCGAACGTTTCGGACACAGGTTGGTCTTCACTAATCAACTGAAGAGACAATTCGACCGGTCGTTCGCCAGAGTTGTCTTCTGCCAAAGTCACGCCGAGACGCAGGATCCAATCGCCTTCGTCGGTGCGTTTCAATTCTTCCTCGCAGATTTCGCCAGCGATCGCGCTGGCCTGAATTGAAGGCGGATGATCCGCTGGCAGTCCTCGAAGAACAGGACCGGCAAAACGGATTTCCATCTCGATCGGTTCATCGGCATTCTCAGGCCGAGTCACGCTCAAGTTGGTCGCTCGTCCAAGCACATTGTGCTCCGGCGGATCGCCCGCGAAAAAGCTGACTTCATATGCGAACTCGAGTGAGGGTTGGACCGGTTCAGTTGAACCATCGGGCTTCGAAACGATATCGCTCGCCGCAACGGCTGATCCAGGATTCGCGACTGATTCGACCGGAGGATCCGTGTCGTCAGCTGACTGATCGCCGGCGGATTCGTCTTTGGGAGGCAGCCAATACGCGGCCAGGTTGTCGATGCCTTCATGAGCGCCCGGCAATTCGAGCAATTCAATTCGCCCATTGGGCCATGGGGCGTCCGGTTTGATCCAAACGCTGGGACGTTTGTCGTAGCGTGCGTTGTGATCGTCGTAGTGGTAGAAGGCTCGGTTTCGCTGGATCAGCCCAAATCCGTGAAGCGATTCGACTTCCGTCGATGTTACCGAGGGGTAACTCTGGCGAGCAAACGCTCTCCAACGCCATTCGTCGGGACCTGTTTGAATGAGCATCCCATCACTGTCGTGAACCGATGGTCGTTTGTCTTTGGGAGGTCCCTTCAGTCCGTCGCCCCACATCCACATGCTCGTCAGCGGAGCCAACGCGATCTTCTCGGGGCGATCTCGGTAGTAGACGTTGGCTTGCACCTTCACGCGAGTCACGGCGTTTCCCGGTATCAGTCGAAATCGATACGCTCCGGTCAAACTGGGGCTGTCCATGAACGCTAAAATCGCGATTTGGTCAGAATCCGCGGCGGGCATTTGGATCCAAAACGCGCGGAAGTCAGGGAACTCCTCTTCCTGCATCATGGCGATGTTGATTGCCAGTCCACGTGCCGAGGCACCGTAGATGGTGTCGCCGCTGCGTCCGCGGAAATAGCTGGATCCGATGAAGCTCAGCATCTCTTGGGCGTCCGGCCGGTTCGGAAACGGCCCCACGACGCGGAACCCAGCGTGACCCGCCGGAGGAATCTCATCGGCGTTCAGTGGTGCGTCGTAGCTGAAGTCATTTGTATTGAAGGCGATGCGTTGGCTGATCGGATCGCCACTGGGCGATGGGTTGAGCGTAAACAGTTCGACCAAGTCGGTTTGCACGAATCCACGATGAAATGTTTCCAACCAAAACGGCAAGCCTTGATCGAACCAAGTGGCACGCTCGGAACGATACTTCACCTTCATGTAATCGTCGTACTGCCACGATGCCAACGGCTCGGGCAATTCGGGCGCCGGTTCGTATTCCTGCTGCGACCGCTCGGCCGCAAGTTGACTGAGCGATTCAAAGTCACGCACATCGATCAGATCCACCGCGTTGGCAGCGGGAGCTGTGATCAGAAGGGCGACCGATACTGCGAGACCGGAGAAAGAAAAGAGTCTCGCAAAACACGCGTCGAAGTACATACACTTGGTCCCGTTGAATTCATGCAGAATGGGAGGTCGCACTACTAGGGCGTCACCGCAGCAGTTTAGCTCCGGAAACGCATTCAGCGTGCCCAAGTGAATCTTTGAAGCCAGCGTCTTGGCCTCAGTTCCCTTGCTAGGCGGTCAAGGGGCGGAAACCGGCCAAACGGAAGGCTCGTTGGGCGGCGGAGTGCTGCATGAATGGTTGCCAAACACCTTCTTCCAGCAAGTTTGATGCGGAGAGGAGGGTAATGCCTGTATCAATTCCGATCACATCGGATCCAATCCAGCCACGGCGTGGATTGAAAGCGTTGACGAATCCGTAGCGTCCGTAGACCGATTCGCCAAATGTGTTCTTTTGATACTGAAGGGTCCGCATCGTCTGCTCTGGAGCGATAGCCAGCCCACCGCCAGCCGCACTCGGCACAACGGTTCCATCAATGCCGCGATCGGGTTGAGCCTGGCCGTCTTCGTAGGGCCCGCCCCAATCACGGTAGCCGCTCGATGAGTCGCTGCTGGTCAGGCCCCACAAATCTTCACCGTAGTGGCCGAATCGTTGGGGCGATTGGTCAGCAAGCGATTGTTGGAATTCGATTTGGGCCAAGTGTGCCAACTGAGAGTTCCGCCAGTAGTTACGTCCATCGGATGAAACAACACCTCGGAAATCGAAGAACGCCTGAGGGTATTGGTGCACAAACAAGGGTGGATAGCTGATGAAAGATTCACCCTGTTGATGCAAAACGTTCTCACGACGCCACGCGGTCCAACAACTTGGCGGAATCGCGGAGCTGGGAGCGCCAATCGCGAGTAGCACGAGAATCGTCAGTTCACTGAAACGATCCCATTGGTAAGGAAGCCTCCCGACTTCGGGTTGCCACCCCATGTGCAGGCAACCATTGTCGCCAAGCATCCATCGCCAATCCACGCGTTCATACAGCGTGTCGGCCATCTCGACCAATTCACGATCGTCTTGGAACACCTGTGAAGCATGCATTGCACCGGCGATCAACAAAGCCGTGTCGATCGTCGACGCTTCACTATCAAGAGCACGCTGGCCAGTCATTCGATCGATGAAGTGGTAGACCAAACCACGTTCATGTTCGGCTTCATTGACCAAAAAACTCAACATCTTGCGAACGCGTGATGCACCTTCTTCTTTGGAGATCCAGCCATTGTTGGCAGCGACTCCATGGGCGGCCAATCCGAATCCGCAGCCAGCAGAACTGGCGTAGGTGCTGAACGAACTTCCGTCAGCGTGGCCTCGGTCAGCGATTAGTCCGGTTTGCGGGTCAGCGGATTCCTCAAAATACAGGTAGCACCGGCGACGCAAATCATCCAAGAATGGGTGAGAGTTCTCGTTCATCATCAGATCCTCCATGGTCGATCGCGAACCAGCGGAGATCATTGAGAAATCTCCGTCTCCACGAAGACGATGCGCAGCGAGCAAGGGCGCGGCAGCGAAGGCTGAGAGAAGCATACGTCGCTTCATGCTGACGAATCCAAAAGGCGGGAGGTTGGCAGGTTGTCGACCATCACTGCGACAACGCAGCAGGGACTCCGTATTGGGACGAGTTGCCAAGGAGGCGGGGGCAAACTCTTCTACGGTCCAATGGGCGACTTTGTTTGTCGATTAGGGATGCTAGTTTCGCGTAGGCGTTGTCGCAAGCTCAGGATGCGATTTTCAACCATCGCACGAGTCGGGATCGAAATTCTGAGTTGATGCCGCCAACTCGGCATCGCTGCGTCCAAATTTGGCAGCAAATCGTTCAGCTGCCGTCGATCTGCACGCGGATTCATCACCTCATCCAACCGCAAGAAATTCACGTTGCTTTCTCATTCCAATGAGGGAGGTGATGCGATGCTTAGCACGCCCAGTGAGCCGGTCGAAACTCCCTTAGTTGCTTTCCGGCGAAATTTGCGGGCGCGGCGGAAATTTCTGGCGCGGGATTTGATAAACCCTGGTGGTGGTGAACGTCGATGCTTTGACCGTTTGGTTTGACATCACGTGAAGCCCACTCGCCACTCATTCGACTGGCCCCTTTTCTTTTCAGGCTCTTCCGATGAACACTCTCAACGACCTTTCTCTGTCTGTGATTGCGGACTACTTGCATCGCTGCGGGCACCATCATCCCGACAGCGTTCGTGACCAATCTCACTATTTCGTGGGACTCGCCAAACAGCGTTTGCGAGTCGACTCGGGTGACACCGAAGAATCATACGATGCGACTGAGGCCAACGATCCGCGGCTTCCCCGGGTGACGTTGGAAGCGGCGATGGATGAGTTGTTCTTTCAACCAAGTGAAAACGAAGTGGAAGTCAGCCAACGTCGCCGAGTGATCCCGCGATCGGGAGCTCGGACGCTGCGCCACAACGAGACGCCTCCGTTGATCGGTCCATTGCGACCGCAGTGGTGGATGCAGATGGCATCGCGTCATATTCAACAACCGGTCCTCGCGATGTTTGGGTTGGTTGATGGAAAAGGCAATTCGCCACAACCTGAGGCAATGACCGATGGTCAGTAAGAGCACCAAGCGCACACGCTGGTTGATCGCAGTGATCACATTGGTGATCGCGATGGCTGGCACGTCCGTCTATGTGGTCTCGATGTCGGCGAATGGTCGCGGGTGGTTGGAATGGTTGAGCGTTCCATTGTTCGCATTGCTGTTTGGATGGATCGCATTCTCGTTCGTTGTCGCGACGTTGGGCTTCGTTCGTTTGCTTCGTCGACGACCGACCACAGAAGGAACGGAAACATCCGCCGGCGATGAATCGCCGACAGCGGTGTTGGTACCGGTCTACAACGAATCCCCCATGGACGTTTTCGCGAGAGTGGAAGCGATGGTCCGTAGCTTGGGGCCGGATCAGCGATTCGATTTCTTCGTTCTCAGCGACACGAATGATTCCGAGGTCTGGCTCGCGGAAGAGCTGGCTTGGTCTCAACTGATGGATCGCTTGGAAGAGCAAATTTCGACATCGTGCAACGTCTACTACCGCCATCGCCGCGAAAATGTGGCTCGCAAAGCGGGGAATATTGCGGATTTCTGTCGACGTTGGTCGGACCCGTATCCTTTCATGATTGTCTTGGATGCCGACAGTCTGCTCGAACCCGACACGATGATCGAGATGGTGCGGCGGATGCGAGCCGATGATCGACTTGGCATTTTGCAAGTTCCACCGACGCCGATCGGTCGACAGTCGTGGTTCGCACGCATGCAACAGTTTGCTGCCGCGGCTTACGGTCCCGTGTTCTGCGAGGGCTTCGACGCTTGGGCGGCGGAACAAGGAAACTACTGGGGGCACAATGCAATCATTCGTGTCGAAGCGTTTTGCGATTGCTGCGATCTGCCGGTGTTGCCTGGACAAGCTCCTTTGGGCGGAGAGATCCTGTCGCACGACTTTGTTGAAGCGTCGTTGTTGGTCCGTCGAGGCTGGAAGGTCCGTTTGGCCAACGACCTTGGCGGAAGTTACGAGGAGTGCCCCACAACACTGACGGACTATGCGCAACGCGATCAGCGTTGGTGCCAAGGCAACTTGCAGCACAGTCGATTGCTGCTCAGTGAAGGCTTTCATCCGGTCAGTCGTCTGCACTTTTTCAGTGGTGTTTTGGCCTATGCCAGTTCACCGCTGTGGATCTTGTTTACATGTTTGTGCGTTGCCAGTTGGGCACTCGACAACCGAGGAGCCACCGAGCTGAAGCTGTTGGACGCCGTTTCGCCAACCGCGATGCAGCTGGGATTGTTCATCACCGCAATGGCAATGCTGCTGATCCCAAAGTTTTATGGCTACTTCAACGTGATCGTTCGCGGGCAAGCCGCACGGTTTGGCGGCGCAATCGCGATGCTGGTTAGCGTTTTGTTGGAGATCGTTTTATCGATCTTGCTCTCGCCGATCATGGCCATCATGCACACTCGTTTCGTCGTTTCGACGCTGCGTGGTCGCAAAGTCAAATGGTCGTCGCAACAACGCGGTGAACATGGTGTCCCGATGTTGCAGGCCATTCGGGACTACGGCAGTTTGACTGTTCTGGGGTTGGTGATCACAGCAGCCGTGTTCACGTTCGCTCGATCATGGGCGGTGTGGTTCCTGCCAATCACTGCAGGTTTGATCTTGGCCGTACCGCTCGCGATGGCGATGGCGAGTCGTGGCATCGGCAACGCGATGGCGAAGTTGCGATTGCTGCTGATTCCTCAAGAAACATGCGTTCCTGAGGTCTATGAGCTCTACGAACAAGCCATGTTGGACTCGCAGCAGAAATGGTCTGTTTTGCCAAAGTCTTCAATGCTGGAGCAATTGATCGACAGTCCGACTTACTTCCACACGCATCACGGTGTGTTGCGGGCCAGTCATGCGGAACATCCGATGACGGATAGCGAACGGAACCAGGTTCGAGATGCCAGTCAGCGCTTGCAGATGGGCAAAGAGGAATCGCGTGGCGTTGATGTGTCCAAGATTCCGATGGAACTGAGACGTGCCCTGCTGAGTGACATTGACCTGCTGCGAGAGCTGCACGTTCAGGCACACTCGTGTCCGAAACGTCTGGCCGCGGCGGCCAGCTGAATTCGCAGTTGCGTAGGACGGATTGGCTGGTTCAGTCACCAGCCAAGTCCCACATCAACGCGTGATGACGTACGCCAAAGCGGCTACCAAAACCACCAGCAACAAGATCAACGAAACCGTCGCGGCGATTCGTTTTCGAGACCGTTTGCGTTTGCTGGATTCGAGCGGCCCACCTCGGTTAAGAATCGCGACTTTGTCACGATCGGCGGGAGCGTCGACCAGTCTGCTATCGACCAGGTGCGCGTTGCCGGGTGTCGCCAGGATGGGTTTGGGCCCCGGTTGAGCGGCACTCGTTGAGCCTTTGTGATTCAACTGACGCAAAATCTCGCCGGCTGTTTTCCAATCCGGCCAACCATCTCGCCACAGCATGGCCGAATCGGCGATGCGGCCTTCGGTGATCCATTGTTTCATCGTCGGACCATCGGCGGGACCGTATTGGCCGCCGCTCGGAGGACGGACATACCAAACCGCGGTTGAATCACCCAGGATCTCTTCGGGAGTGGTCGGCTCGGCTGAGGCTGGAGCGGCCGGCTTCTTCTCAGGCGTGGGTTTTGTTTTTTTCTCGACCTTGGGACGTTCAATCGTCGTTGGTCCGCCGGCTGCGGTCGCCGCGTAGGTACTGGCCGACGATTCGGAGTCAGAGTCCGCTACATCGCCGCTGGGGGTCTGGTCCGACGAATCGAGCACGTCGTTCTGATCTTGCTCGTCCGGAACATCCGCCGGGTGGCTGGCCGATGATTCTTCTTCGATGGCGATCGACTGCGGGCGGTCCTCAGTTGGTATGCGAAAGCGTACCGAGCACGCTGGGCAAACACCCTGGCGTCCGGCGAGTTCGTTCTTGATGTTCAGTCGCTTCCCACACGCATGGCAAGCAAAACGAACGCCCATAACACCGTGGTCCGAATCGAGAAGAGAAGAGAGTAGGCGAGATCAACCGATCTCAACCGCACCACTATAATTGAAACCTGATTGCTCGTGCGAACGACCGCTCAACGGAATTTGGGCTGAGTCTTCCCGCTAGAAAGTTGGGGCCTGCTGTGGCAAGTCCGTCACGACGGCGTAGGTCTTTTTGCCGTTCCGACCGATCCACAACGCCAGGGGAGTCTCACCGCATTCGCGAAGCTTTTTTCCCAGTTTGGCGGGGTCGATGTCGACCCCGCGAACCTTGATGATCTCCGGATAAGACTTCGCTTTCCGGAAGTACCTTCGCAACGCCCGATCGTCACAGGACATTCGATCGCGAATTTTCGCGATCGTGGCGAGTTCGTGGATGGATGCTTGGCAGGGCAAGTTTTCAAAGTCCGTTTCATTCCAGTCGGCCGTCAGGAATCCGGACGGTCCGCCAAGGGGCTTCGCTTGATGACGACTTGCAAAATGGTCCGTCAGGCCCGCTGCACGGATGGCTCCATCCGGATCGATCATCCAGCTTTCGACCGAAGATGTGGACGGTGCGGATTCAGTCCAGTCATCCGAACCAGAAGCAAAACGGTGGGCGGAGTCGTGCTTTAGAACCACTGCGGATCGTCCACCAATCTGCCAGTTGGTTTCATTGGTTGAAATTTCGGGCGGCGTTGGAAGTGTGCCCCAGATCGCGGTTTGTTCGCGAACGCTACCGCCGGATGAGATCCACATCAGATGACAAGACTGCGTAACAGATGAATCGAGTGTCGTCGCGGGAGCCATCTTCACCAAACCGCCTTCTACCAGACCAAGCAATTGCTCAGTGCGTTCCCAGCTTGGCAGCCAAGCATCAGGCTGGGTATGTCGTTGATTGTCGGCTCGACGATCGGGATCGATGTGAATCCACTTCGAGCCATCGACAACCTCAGCTGGTTCCGACTCGATCACATCCATCCGACGCAAATTCGCGACGACATCAGCGGTGACCAAATTCGCGGCGGTGAACGAGAGTACCGATTGGTTTGCGTCGATCCCGGTTGCCGGTCCCCGACGAGCCAATGCGATCAGGTCACCTCCAATGCCACAGCAAATGTCCGTTACCGGTTGATCGCCAAACCAAGCCGCTTTGAATTCTGCGACTCGCAGCGTGGTGGATTGTTGGATCGCTCGCCGAGTCACCCACCATGATTCCCCTTCCCGTTTGGGAGGACCGAGTGTGGCGACCGCTCGAGTTTGCAAACCCGCGATGTCTTTTAGGATCGCCTTCGTTCCACTCGAAAGCGTCTGCATCACCGGCGAGTGCACTCGTCCAGCGATGCAATCTCGCATCGCTTCCCGCAGGTCGTCCGTGACTTCCAATTCAACCGACGATGAGGTCACGATGCGACTCCGGTTAGCAATTGTCGTAACGTGGTTGCTGCGTCATCGAGCGACACCGCCCGACAAAGTTGATTAGTCAGGTCGAGCTGTCGTTGGCAAATTGGAATCGGTGAATGTCGAGGGGGAAGCGTCACGGTTAGATGTGCAGCCAGTGTTTGCATCAGTTTGCCGACACCGGGATCGTCGTCCACACTCGAGATGGTTTGATGCTCGATCTTGTCGGCGATCGACTTGGTGTCGTCGCTCAGCAGGTCTGCTTTATTGAGCACTTCCACAACATTGGTTGATTTGGAGACCGGCAAGGATCGTCGGAAGTCTTGCAAATCCATCAGCGTTGAAGGCTGGCACACAACCAACAGCAGGTCGGCCGACTCGACGGCAACGGAGGCGCGGCGAATCCCTTCTCGTTCGATCGCCGCACCTGACTCGGTCAGGTGACTTGTTTCGCGAATGCCAGCGGTATCGCTCATTCGGACCGGAACCCCGGCGATCACGGTGTCGCATTGCAAGACGTCGCGAGTCGTACCGGCGGAGTCGTGGGTGATGCTGCGTCGGAAGCCGACGATTTGGTTCATCAAACTGCTTTTGCCCACGTTCGGTGGCCCCGCCAAAACCAATCGACGAGGTTCGCTCAAGCGGACTCCACGTTCGCCGTTTGCCGCGATCGTTCGGGCTGCATTGCAAAGGTCATCGAGCAACGATTCATTTTCTTCTGGCAACTCGTCCGACGATGAAGCTGCATCAATACGTTGAAGCCACCGCTCACACCACTGGACCAATTGCCCTCGAGTTTGATCGAGCGCGACGGCAGCTTGTTGGCTGGTCACACAGCGTTGCAGAACGTATTCCGCTTCGGATAGCAGAATCGATGCGGATCGTTGCCAAGTCGATGACTCAACCGATTGAACTCCGCGATCGGTGAGCGAAGCGAGGATTGCATTGACTGCGGCTTCCCCGCCGTGCCCGTGGATTTCGAAGCTGCCATCGGCCATCGGAGTCAAGACGATCGACTCGCCGGGACCGTCGGGAAGGCTCTTCCAGGTACCGTAACGAACTTGTCCCGCTGAAAAGTTCAGATTTGATTTCGATGCGGGAACGAAACAATCACGCACGCACTGGATTGCGAGCGGGCCGCGAAGACCAATCACCGCAACGGCGGACAGCCCCACGCCCGTCAGTCGAGTTGCGGTCGTTTCATCGATGGAAGTCATGAATGCGAGCGAGATGAAATGGTCAATTTGAGATGCGAAGCGACCACTCTCGCACAACGTGCTCAATAGCGATCAGATCGGTCAACTCAGAAACGATCAGGCGAACACCGAATCGTTGCAGTACCGAACGTTCGGCATCGGACCATTGACCCGCCGCGATGTAAAGGCGATGGTCGGATTGAGGCGATCGGGAGTGGAGCCACTGAGTCAGTTCGTGGATCCCGTTTTGATCGCCGGCCCACAAGATGACCTCGGGAGTAATCGGTTGCGAGGACCGAAGATTGCGTTTGTGAATCGGAACGTCGCCGAGCGAGGAAAGCGTTTCAGGGTGGAAGTCGGTGCTCCACATCACCCGCGCGGCATCGAACCAGCGTTCGGTCTCGGGGCCGGTCACCCAAAGTTTGGTCTGCACGGCATTCATCCGTCCAGCTTTCGCAGCAATCGAGCACGGCTGATTCCCAAGCGACGAGCCGCTTCGGCTTTGTTGCCTTGCGACGCTTCCATGGCTTGGTCGATCAATTTGCGTTCGTACTTCTGAACGGCTTCGTCCAGTGATTCGATCCGGAAGTTGTTTTCAATTTTTTCGGGTTCCTGTTCCGATTCAGTTCGGGGACCGACTCGATAGGAACGAATGACCAAGGGCAGATGATCGCGTCCGATTCGATCTCCCACGACGCGACCGAGTGCGGAGGCCATCGCTTCGGCGAGTTCATCAAAATCATTCGGCCAGGGATACAGTGTCAACGCGTCCATCGCGTCGCGACCCAAACGGGGCATGTCAGAGTCGGACATGCGTTTTTGAGGTTGTCCCGATCGATGAGCCTCTCGAAGCAACGCCAACGCCAACGTTGGGATGTCTTCTCGGCGATCCTTCAAACGAGGAACCGTGATCGGCATCGCACGCATCAAATTCATCAGTGGCTTGGCGATGCCCGTGACCGCTTGCGGCATATGAGTCAGCTCGGCGATTTGTGCATCCAAAGGATCATCGGGTTTGCCGCGATGCGAATGGTTGTCGACGACGCTCGCAGGATCGAGCATACCGATCAGCCGAAGGTGGTCGCCGAACACTTCCACCCACTGGCTCAATTTCAACTGCGCATCGTCGGGCATCTCGTCGAGACGTTCGATCAGCAGCGTCGCGTTGCTGCGATGGGAGTCGTGTTGATTGATCGATTGGATGGCCGGGGCCGCGTAAGCTTCCAAGAGCTCGGCATCCATCAAAGCTCCATCGACAACCGTGAGTGATTCGTCGGGTGCGGATGTGTCGTGAAGTCGCAACGCCAGTTCGCGACTGCTGGAATTGGTCGGCGTGAACAGACCCAGATGACATCGCATCGAGGTTGCAGCGGTGACGCGTCGACGCAGCAAAACCGCGGCGTCGGATTCTCCGGCCAGCAAAATGTCCGCGGTGCGAGCGTTGGACGTTTGATGCTTCGCGATCAATTCGCGAAGCAATGATTCCTGGCGAAGTCCGCCTTCACCCAGCCAATCGGAGAGCGGCACCTCGCTGTCGCGAAGAAACTCGCCGACGCAGCCAATCGTGTAGCCGCTGTTGCCGAGCGATATCCAATGCGCGACGGCGGTCAACGCTTCGTCGCTCAGGTTGCTTTCGCCGAGACCTTTGGAATCGCCGAGATGCTTTGAAAGAGTGATCTGTCGGGTTTGATGGCCGCGAAAACGGATCGATGGATCGGGACGCAGCGCGTCGACCCATTGCTCGGAAACTGTCTGGACCGTCTGTGACTCGTCCGTCTCGGTGGATTTCCCCAGCCATTCCGCCATCGCGGGCGAAAGGTGAATCAGATCACCGACAGCGTCGATGATCCACACGCGTGCGGTGGATGCATCGAGCTGTTTGATGAGCGATCTGGGGCGTGACGGTCGACTAGAACGTGTCAAGAATGAAGTGGTGCCCTTTGTGGAACCGGCGATTGCTGGGGTAGTAGTTGTGCCAGCTTTTATTGTAAACGGGAATTCTCATTTCCGTTGGGTAGCGATGATACAAGCTGTCGCTGCTCTTGTAATAATCTTGGCCCCAGAAGTTTTGGGGGTAATAGACATAGGGATAGTGGTACATCCGGTTCCAATCCGTGTTGGCGGCGGATGATCCCCAGCTTTGGCCATAGGCACGTTGGCCCTGGTAGCCCATTTGACCCATTGCGTTGGGAAGGGTTCCACCGGCTCCCATTGCCACGGGGGCACCGTAGCCCTGAGCGGCGGCGTGATGAGAATCGCAGGCAAAGCCCACAATGAAGACGACCGCTGCTGCGGCCAAGATGGTAGCTCGTTGGTACATTCCGACATTCCCCCCCGGGTATGAATCGCGTTAGGCGATGGATCTTTTTGATCGCGTGGTTTTCCCGCGTGGCGTGGTCCACACTGGTTTCATCGGAGTTATCGGCACAACCCATCGATCAGGATGAGTCGTTTCGTTTCCGATTATTGGTCCAAGTGCTAGAATTTCATTTGGGGGCGGTTTGAACACCGTCCGATCTGAAACGTAGACTCTGATGCATCGGCGACAGAAAAGTCACCGATATCCCGCAAGTCACCCACCCACCTTTTGTGAATTCATGACCACTCTGAAAACTCGTGTCCTCGTTGGCGTGTTGGTGCTCGGAACCCTGATGGCCGGTCCAATCGCGTCCGCCTGCCCGTTCTGCAGTGCCGTGTCTCAAACGCTGCGGCAAGAGATGGAGGTGATGGACGCGGTGGTGGTCGCAACGGCACTACAGAGCGATCTGACCCGCAACGCGGACACCGGGCAGATCAAAATGCGAATCGAAACCGTGCTGAAAGGCGGTGAACACGTCGAAGCCGGTCAGGAGGTCACCGCTGTCTACTTTGGCGACGTTGCCAAGGGACGTCGTTTTATGCTCAGCGGAGTCGATCCTCGCGATATGCAGTGGTCTTGTTTGCCGCTGACGCCCAAAAGCGAAAAGTACCTGGAAAAAATCACCCAGTTGGCTGACAAGGAGCCCTCGGAGCGTTTGTTGTTCTACTACAAGTACCTGCAAGACGAAGATTCGATGCTCTCGCGGGATGCGTACGACGAATTCGCTTCCACACCTTACGATGAAATCAAAAAGATCGAATCGGCCTTGGATCACGACACCTTGGTCACTTGGATTCAAGATCCCGAGATGTCACCCGATCGCAAACGGATGTATCTGACGTTGTTGGGCATCTGCGGCGATCAAGAAGACCTGCCGATGCTGGAATCGATGCTCAAAAGCACACAGAAGAGCAGCCGTTCAGGGCTCGATGCTCTGATTGCTTGCTACCTGACTCTCGCGGGAGAGCAAGGGTTGCCCGTGATCGACGAGTTGTTCCTCGAAAACAGAAAAGCTTCCTACGCCGATACTTACGCTGCAATCATGGCGGTCCGGTTTCACGGCAGTGAGGGCGGCGTGATTGCTCGCAGTGCTTTGGTTCAATCGCTGCACCACATTCTTGACCGGCCTGACCTGGCTGACTTGGTGATCCCCGATTTGGCTCGTTGGAAAGATTGGAGCCAGATTGATCGCATCAAGCAATTGTTCCTGGACGCCGACGCGGAAAACAATTGGGTGAGAGTGCCCGCGGTCAATTACCTGCGAGCCTGCCCAAAACCGGAAGCCGCCGAAGCGATTAAAGAGCTAGAGAAAGTCGATCCCGATAGCGTCCGCCGTGCCAACACATTCTTCGCGGTTCCCAAACCGTCCGCGGAAGTGAAAGCCGTCAAACAGTAGGCGGATCACTGCGGATCAGGCAGCACGCCGACGATCGGTTGCGGTGTGTTGCCTTTGGACGGAGTCGCCGGCCTCGGTCAGCGGCCGAATCGGGATCATCATCGCTGCCGTCTCGGATTCAACAACAGCCTGCAGGCGTCCTTCCTCGAGGAAGCGAAGCGTCATTTCGATGGCGAGCGGGTGTTGAACCAATCGCTGATGCGACGTCGGAATCACGACATGGTCGGATTGCCCGTCCAGATGGGTCGCACTCTGAGAAACGATCCAATCTTTCTCAGCCGCGATCACGCCCACATCAATTCGATGAGGGCGTGGCAGCTGGTTGACCAGGCTGCTCTCGTTTTCGGACAGTTCCGCAAGTTGCGGAAAACGGTTCGCAAACGGGCCGAGTGGCAATCTCGTCAGCCAGGAGCCCCGGTTCGGCGGTGCCATCATCAGCAACCGACCGCAACGCTTTTTCGCGATCGTTTCCATCCGGGATTGAGCAATGGCCGCTCTCGTGATGATGCCACCCATGCTGTGCGTGACGAAGTGAATGCGTCCGATGTCCGGTCGGCCGAGGGCCTGTTGAATCACCGTGGTGAGACGGCTGGCATGCGACAAAATCGAACCACGCAAACTGGGGTAATCCCACACCAAGGTTTCATAGCCGGCGGAAGTCAGTGAATCCGCGATTGGATCCAGGCTTTTTCCGTTGGAAAGAAAACCGTGAGTCGCGATCACCAAGTCGTGGGTGACGTGATCGTGCGAGTCTGCAATTTTGAGCAAGTGGCGGTTCATAAGCCTGTTATCGGCCACCACCAAGCCAAATTTCGCTCAAAATTCAGCGTGTGCGATCCTGGGAAGGATGGGCGGTGTCGGCTGTTTTCGTCGCCTTCGATTGCTTTGGTTTCGGCTCGTCGTCGATCAAGATTCGAACGGCGGGGGATTCCAAATCGTCGTACTGGCCGCCTCGAATGCACATGATGCACGCGATTGTTCCACCCGCACCCAGCAGGAGGGCCAACGGCAGAGCGATGAACAGAACACTCATGATTGTTTTTCGCGAAAAATGGGCCATGCCAGCGTGAGTGCTAGCACGGTGACCGAACTGATCGGCATCAAGATCGCCGCGACGAGGGGACTGATTCGTCCCGACATTGCCAAAGCGACCGCCACCAAATTGTAGCCGAGTGAGGCGGCGAACGCCGTTCGTATCAGAGCTTGTGTCCGCCGTGCTGCACCAATCAGATCCGAAATAGATGTCATGCTGTCCGAAGCGATGTAAATCGGTGCGGCTTGCAGACTGACCTCGGCACCACCGCGAACCGCGATTCCTACATCGGCCGCCGCCAGGGCAGCAGCATCGTTGGCACCGTCGCCCACCATGACCGTCGAACCACTTGAGTGGTGGCGAACGTGTTGCAATTTGTCCTCCGGCGACAAACCCCCGAGTGCCTGCGCGGCATCCAGATTCAATTGCTCGGCAACATGAGCCACAATTTTCGGATGGTCACCGGATAGGATGCCAACTCGCCAACCTCGTCGTTTCAGCGATTCAACGAATTGGTCGACGTTGGGCTTGAGCGGGTCGCTGATCGCGAGCACGCATGATGCGATTCCATCAATTGCAATGATGCTGGGACTGGCAGATTGATTAGTGCAGTGCTCGCATGCGGCGAGAATCGATTCCGTGAGAACAACATGGTTGTCTTGCATGAAGGATAGGCTGCCAACCAGAACCGCGTGTCCATCGCTGTTGCCAGAAACGCCACCGACGTGGACTTGACCGAGTTGTGCGTTTGTCGGAACGGTGAGATCACGTCGGCTGGCTTCCCTCTGAATCGCGATTGCGATTGGATGTTCGCAATGTCGTTCGATTGCTGCAGCATGAGCGATCGCGGATGCATCTCCCTCGACGTAGGTGGCTCGTGGTTTGCCTTCGGTCAAAGTGCCAGTCTTGTCGAACCAAATGGTTCCCACGGAAGCCAATGTCTGCAGCGAAGAACCATCGCGAATCAATATCTTCCGCTTTGCCGCTCTTCCCAGTGCGACCGCGATTGCCAACGGTGTGGCCAAAGCCAACGCACACGGACAGGCAACGATCAACAATGATGTCGCGTGAGAAGCCGCGATGCCAAATCCGTCGCCCAGCCAAGCAAAGAACGTTGCGATCGCCAGCAGAGTGACAATGACAACGAAGTAGCCACCGATCGAATCGGCAAGCTGCACGATGGGAGTTTTCTGCGCCGCCGCCTCTTCCACCGATTGCATGACCTGCCCAATGCGACTTTCGCGTCCGACCGACGTCACGCGAACATCTAGCGGACTCTGCAGGTTCACTGTTCCAGCAGAAACAGAATCGCCTTTCTGTACCGACACTGGCAGGCTTTCGCCGGTCAGCAATGATTGATCGATCGATGATTGGCCGCCAAGGATCACTCCGTCGACGGGAACACTTTGTCCCGCCATCACTCGCACTGAATCGTTGGGTCGCAAATTGTCGACCAACACCAGTTCGGTCTGATCATTTGCCAGAATGCGCTGTGTGTGACGAGGTGTGATTCGAAGCAGCAGATCGACCGCTTTGGCCGCACGATGCTGTTGATGAAATTGAATCCAACGTCCAATTAGCAGCAAGAAAACCAGCACCGCCAGCGAATCAAAGTAGGATTCGCCCTGCCCCGTGATCGCCGCAATGACGCCCGCAACGGTTCCGACCGTCAAACCCAATGCAACGGGCAAGTCCATGTGCGGTGTTCGAGTTTTGATCGACGCCCAAGCACCTTGAAAGAACGTCCGGCCGGGCAGAAGCACCGCCGCCAATCCCAGCCCGGTACCCATCCATCGCAGAAAGGACCAATGTTCGGCTTCGACATCCGATGCTTCGCCGGCATACAAAGCGATGGCAATCCACATCGCGTTGGCGGCACAGAATCCCGCGAAGGCAATCTGGATCAGCAGCCGATGGTTTTCTTGCCGAAAGTGATCTTCACGGTGCTCGGGCAGCGGCGACAACTCGTAGCCGAGCCGGTCAAGCGGTTGAGCGATTCGGCTGAGTGAGATCTTCTTGGGATCAAACACAACTCGCATCGTGTGCTCACTCATCTTCACACGAGCATCCAGCCAACCTGGTGTTCGAGTGGCAACGTTTTCGATCAGCCACGCACAGGCGGCACAGTGCAGTCCATGCACGGCCAGCTCACATACCATCGTTCCATCGGATTGCTCGATGGGTTGGGATGCACCCAGATAATCGGCTCGGTCAAAGACGGTGTATCGTTCGTACAGTGAGTCCGCAGAGATCGGCTGCCCGTCGCGGTCAATCGGCTGCCCGCCGCCAGCCAATTGGTCTCGCAGGCCGTAGTAGCCTTCCAGGCCCCAGCCATGAATCAGCTCGTAGGCACCGCGACAACCGTTGCAGCAAAAGACTGTCTTCGGATCCGAATCGCGATGAACCTCGGTTGGTTCACCGCAGTGCACGCAGGGAAGTGAGGTTTCGGCCATCGACGAAGCGTCCGCGTTCTTCGATGCATCGAGATTCGAAGGCATGATGTGTCATCACTCTTGCGGCGTTTCGCAGGGGATGCCTTCGGCGCAGCAGCACGGAAGTGGCGTCTCGGTCAGTTCGGAAAGTGTTTGCTGCGAGTTGGTACCATTCAAATCCAAATCCACATCAGCACGAATGTCAGACAATGAGTTCAAATCAGCGAAGCCTCGGCCCGACGCGGTGTAACCGCCGGTAATGATCAACGTCGCGGCTGCTGCGGCGGGAATGAATCTGGTAAAGCGGCGAGACAGCGATTGGGTGCCCGCGATGAGTGCGGTAAGTGCGGGGACGGTCCCCAGCCAGAACGCCGCCATCACCAGACCACCATTGAGTGTTTGGCCCGTTCCCGCCGCGACCAACGCAAATAGATACAACCATCCGCAAGGTAGCAACGTTGTCAGCATGCCTATCGCGAGGGCCCGTCCGGCGACGGGCAATTTGAAAATGAGAGGCCGCAGTCGGACGAGCACGCCACTGATTCGAGATGGCGTGACCGGTTTTGCAGTGCTACGACGAACGGAAACGATTTGCCAAAGCTTCCAAATGCCCAAGGCCATCATGATCGTCCCAACCACTCGCGCGGCAGCCAATTGAATTCCGAGTGTTTCGCCACCGATTTCAACCAAGCTGCCAATGGTGCCGGCGATCAATCCAGCCAACACGTAGGTCGACAATCGACCCAGGTGATACAGCGTCGTGGACCAAATCACCGTCGACTTTGGTTGTTTCTCACCAGCACCGCTGGCCCAAATCGCCAGCGGTCCGCACATGCCGACGCAGTGCATGCTGCCCAATAGACTGGCCGTGACCACGGCACTGGCTAGCATCCACATCTCAATTTTCCAATTCGAGTGTGCGAGAAAGGGTCATCGGTTCCCCCGCTCCATCGACGGTCAATTCGAGTTGCCAGAGTCCTTGCTGTGGCATCGAAGCCATCCCGAGGTAACGGCCTTCGCCCGTGCTTTGCAATTCAACCGCTTCGAACGCACCCGCATCGGCATGGCGATAGACAACCGCGTTGACGTTCAATTCGTCCAGCGATTTTCCTTGCTGGTTGTGCAGTTCGACAGAGATCGCTCGTTGCCCCTTTGCGTCTGAGACATCTGAGACGATGACATCGACATTCCACCCCAAGCGTTCAGACGCCAACGACGCCCGATAAGACTCATCCCAATTCAAAGCGGCTTGATGGTAGTCCGGGACCACGGCCAAAGCGGGATCGCCGATCGCAAGTTTGATCGCGGTGCCTAGGATGGTGGCTTGGATGGCGAAGAGCAACAGAACTAAAGAGATGTAGAATCGCTTGGCGCGACGCTCTTCCTTTTGCTGCGTTTCCATGGATGGATTGAGTTCGGTTTGGGATGACATATTAGCGGCGTGGCCCCAGGACCTTCATAGAGATGATGCGTTCGTTGCCGCTTTGGTCCTTGACCGTCAGTTCGATCGATTCGTTGCCGTCGCCCATGGTCATGGAGGAAGGGAAATTCAATCGAATCGGCAGCAGTTTCGATTCGGCTGGTTCAAGGTGTTGGGCGTCGGTGTCAATGATCTCGACCTCAACACTCGAGTCGTTTGTTGACAATTCATACGTCTGAGCGATCTCGGTACGATTGACCAAACGCAGATTGAATGCGTTGGAAACTTCCTTGGCACCAAGCAGCGAATAAGGAGCCCCACGTCCGCGAAGAATCCTTGCGTCAAACCCGCTCTTGCTGGAGATCGCCATGGCAAGGCCGGAGAAGACTCCAACTAAAACGATTGGATAAATGATTGTTCGAGCACGCAGCAATTTCTTCGGTTTGCGAGCGATGGCGTCTTGTGAACTGAAGCGAATCAAACCCTTCGGTTTGCCGACTTTTTCCATCACGTCATCGCACGCGTCGATGCACTGAGTGCAATTGACGCACTCCATTTGCAATCCGTCGCGAATGTCAATTCCGGTTGGGCAGACGACGACGCATTGATGACAATCGACACAATCGCCGGCAGCCTTTCCGCGGACGAGATCCACGCCGCGTTCATCATCGTGGGTTCGTTTTCCTTTGATGCGAGGCTCACCACGCACCGGGTCATAGGCAACGATCTTGGATTGCTCGTCGAGCATGACCGATTGAAAACGTCCGTAAGGGCACGCGATGAGACACAGTTGCTCTCGGAAGAACAGAAAGTCGAATAGCATCAATCCCGTTGTGCCCGCCATGACGAGGAACGCCGACGGATGATCGATCGGTGAACTTCGGACCCACTGAGCAAGTTTCTCGGTGCCTACGAAGTAGGCAAGAAACGTGTGAGCCAAAAACATGCAGAGAACGAGGTAGACGCCAAAGCGAGCAATTTGCCAAACCGGACTGATTCCGCGAGCGGGCTTGCCACCTTTGCCAACCGTGCCATCGAAGAAGCGATCGATGGGGCGGAACAAGAATTCCATGTAGACGGTTTGTGGGCACGCCCAGCCGCACCACGCGCGCCCGGTGATCGCGGTGACCAAGACGATGCTCACGAAGACACTGAGCATGAACAACGCCAACACCAGCGTGTCGGTGGGATAAAAGGTTTTGCCCAGCACCGTGAATTCGCGGGCGGCGATGTCGAGCAAAATCAGAGGTTTTCCTGCAATCCTCAAATGTGGGATAGCAACGAAGACCACCATCAAGATGTAAGCGGTCACACGGCGGCGCTTCCACCATTCGCCCATCGACAACTTTGGCCGAAGCCAACGGCGGCTGCCATCGGCTTCCAGCGTGCTCAGCACGTGCTCGTCTGGTTTGAGCAACGCATCGTTGTTTTCAGACGCACCCGTTCCACCCGATGTCCCATCGCGATCCGCCGCATAGCACACCTTGCAAGGCGAAGGCGAGAACAGAGGCAACGATGCTCGGGTGGACATTGGATTGAATCTTATTCTTCGGGGGTTTCGGGTTCGTCTTCAACAGGTTCAGGCCACGGCGGAATTGTCTTGCCCTCCGGACCTCGGTTGCTTTCGATGTTCTGGCCACGCAGTGTCGCGACGTACGCGGAAACCAGCACAATCTCATTTGGATGCAGACGGTCCGACCATTTCGGCATCGCTCCGCCACCGGCACCATTGATGATGACCTTGGCGATGTCTTCGATGTTCTTCACGTTCTTGTAGTATTCGTCGGTCAGGTTTGGACCGACCTGCCCTTCGCCTTCGCGACCGTGGCAAGAGATGCAGTTGGCTTTAAAAACAGACTGACCAACACGAACCCAGTTGGGTTTGTTCATGTAGCTGGCCAGTGTCGCCTCGTCGGGATTCAAGTCGCCGATTTCCGCGAATTGCAAACGGGTGTTTTCAGCCAACGCGATCCCGTACTGATCTTCGACCGAACGTCCGGCCGCTCCGCCGTGATAGAACAGGAAATAAAACGGGCTGAAGAGAATCGAAGCAACAAACAACCACTTCCACCAACCCGGCAATGGATTGTCGAATTCCTCTATCCCGTCGTAAGCGTGATCGGTCTTTGGAGCGTTGTCGTATTCTGTCACTTGGCTCATGGTCGTGGGTCCTCCACTTCGTCGCTCAGTGGAATCGATGCGAATCGATCAGTTGCATTCTTGGAAAGTCGGAGTGTTCCGTAAGTCATCGTGGCAAAAGCGATGACAAACAGAGCGAGTGCCAATTCGGCAAACGATGAATAATCGAGAGCGCTGACTAGATCTCGGATCATGTCGTTCTCACAGGGGAGTTTTGGAGAGGCTTCGGAGACAATTGACGTTTCGCAGTTGTGTTAGTTCACCACGAAAGCGTCTTGGTTTGGTCCGTCACCATGTTCAGCTTGGGCCGCTTCTTCAACCGCAGGTTCAGCGGTTTCTTCACTCGATTCAGTGTCCGTGTCTGCTGGTTCGGCGGTTTCTTCCGCGGCTGGTTCTTCCGTCGCGAACAAGTCCACGCCGACGCGTTGCAGGTAGGCAATCAGTGCGACCGCTTGCTTTTCGTAAGCTTTCGCGGGTCCACCCTGCGCGACAATGTCTGCCGCGATGTATTCCGCTTGCTTGTAAGCAACTTCGGCGGTGTTGTTCAGCTCCTCGTCGGTGTACTCCGCGCCCAGATAGGCCGCGACTTTGACGTGTGGAGCAATCGCGTCGTAGTTCATGTCCTCGGTCAGGAGATGCCCATAGTCGGGCATCACGCTTCCCGGAGAAACGTTTTCTGGGTTTTCGAAGTGAGTCCAATGCCAGAAACTGCTCTGCTTACCACCTTCACGAGCCAAGTCGGGACCGATGCGGCGGCTGCCCCACTGGAACGGACGGTCGTAGATGAACTCGCCTGGTTTGCTGTACTCGCCATAGCGTTTCGTTTCCGAGACGATTGGACGAATCATTTGCGAGTGGCAGTTGTAGCAGCCTTCCGAGACGAAGATGTGTCGTCCGGCTAGTTCCAACGGCGTGTATGGTTTGACCGTCGCGATGGTCGGCACGTTGGACCGGATCAAGAACGTCGGAATCACCTCAAACAAAGTGGCGACCACGACGGCGATCGTGGTGAAGACCGTGAAGCGAACTGGCAATCGTTCCCAACGTCGGTGCCATCCCATCTGGCTCCAAACGCTGACCTTCTTACCAAGCTCCAGCACAGGAGCACCATCAATCGCACTGGTCGGAGTAGGCGTGTGGTCGACGTAGGTCTTGGTCAAACGCGGTGCAGTATGGACCGGGTTTTCATACTCGGCGGGGCGTCCCATCCAAGTCATCATGGAATTGATACCCAGCATCAACATACCGCTGACGTAGAGCACGCCACCGACGACTCGCAGCCACCACAGTGGGACGATGGACTGAGTTGTTTCGATGAAGTCCGGGTACATCAGGTGGCCGGTGTCATCCATGGCTCGCCACATCCAACCTTGCATCAGGCCGGCGGCATAAATCGGGATGATGTAGAGCAGGATCCCAATGGTCCCCGTCCAAAAGTGCAGGCTGACCAGTTTGTCGCTCCACATCTTGGTTTGGAACAACCGTGGTAGCAGCCAGTACAGCATGCCGAACACCATGAACCCATTCCAACCGAGTGCACCCGCGTGAACGTGCGCGATGGTCCAGTCGGTGTAGTGAGTGAAGGCGTTGATCGATTTGATCGACAGCATCGGGCCTTCAAAGGTGCTCATGCCATAGAACGTCACGCCAACGACGAAGAACTTCAGCACCGGATCAGCGGCGACTTTGTGCCACGCACCACGCAGAGTCAGCAAACCATTGATCATTCCGCCCCAACTAGGCATCCACAGCATCAAGCTGAACAACATGCCCAGTGTGCTGGCCCATTCAGGAAGTGCGGTGTAATGCAGGTGGTGAGGACCAGCCCAGATGTAAATGAAGACCAGCGACCAGAAGTGAATGATGCTGAGTTTGTAGCTGAAAACGGGGCGTTCAGCGGCTTTGGGTAGGAAGTAATACATCAAGCCCAAGAAGGGCGTCGTCAAGAAAAAGGCGACTGCATTGTGGCCATACCACCACTGCATGAATGCGTCTTGGACCCCTGCGTAAACGCTGTAGCCCTTGAACCAACCAGCGGGAATGACCAAGTTGTTGAACACGTGCAACAATGCGACCGTCACAATCGTGGCAATGTAGAACCACAATGCGACGTACATATGTCGCTCGCGTCGCTTGATCAATGTCATCAAGAAGTTGCCACCAAAAATGAACAACCAAACGACCGCGATCAGCAAATCGATCGGCCATTCAAGTTCAGCATATTCGCGACTCTGAGTGATACCCAAAGGAAGCGTGATGGCCGCTAGGACAATGACGAGTTGCCAACCCCAGAAGTGCAGGCGACTGAGAACGTCGCTCCACATCCGGGCTTTGCAAAGACGCTGTGTGCTGTAGTAGACCGCGGCGAAAATTCCGTTGCCCGCGAATGCAAAGATTGCGGCATTGGTGTGCAAAGGGCGTAGCCTGGCAAACGAAAACCAAGGCAATCCTCCGGTGATCGACGGAAGAACCAAGAGCACTGCAACGATCAAACCGACCAGGGTAGCGACGATGCCCCACACGATCGTGGCCGTCGCAAACAAGCGGACGATACCGTCGTCATATTGAAACTGTTCCAGCCGAACTTCTTCTGTGCCTGAGTCGGATGACAAGGCTGCGTCATCTGGACCGTTCGTCGGCGTACCAGTCGCCATTTCTATCCTCAGATTTCCGTAGTTGAACAGCATCCAAACACGAATGCGGCAACGCCCAAACGCTGATCGCGGCGGGCATCGGTGATCGGTAAAGGTCACCTGCCGATATTAAAAACGTAGTCGTCGAAAAAACCCACACCAACGCCTGCAGAATTCGGTTTCCGCGACATTACGCCACGTGTTTTGCCATCGGATCAGTCCGAGCGTCCTGAGTTGCAAAGCGATAGGTGCTGTCGCAGGGTTGTATCATAAATCTTGAAATATGGGTGGCTGAGATGAAGCGTCGCCGGACCGTTTTGAAGAAAAAGAGCCTTCGGGAATTCGTCGCGGCAAGACGATTTCTCGAAGGCTCGATGGTCTTCAATTCACCTGGTTCACAGTGGTCTCGATGGCAGATTTAGGCAGCGGGTTTGAGGTAAGACGACAAACGCTCGGCACGCGACGGGCTTTGCATCTTCGCAACCGCTTTGGCTTCGATTTGGCGGACGCGTTCACGAGTGACCTTGAAAATTCGACCGCACTCTTCGAGCGTGTAGCTGTAGCCGTCGACCAAGCCGTATCGCAAGCGAATGATTTCGCGTTCGCGGAAGGTCAGGGTTTTCAGCAGTTCGTCGATCTTGTTTCGCAGCATGCCACTGGCGGCGATGCGAACGGGGTTGTCAGTTTCGCTATCTTGAACAAACTCGCCAAAGCTGCTGTCTTCGCCTTCGCCAACGGGACGGTCCAGGCTGACGGGGTGACGACCGATGTCCATGACTCGGCGGACTTCTTCGATTGGCACATCAGTCGCTTCGGCGATGTCTTCGTAGGTTGGCTCGCGACGGAGCGTCTGGGTGAGTCGCTTTTGTGCTTGGCGAAGCTTGCTGAGCACGTCGATCATATGCACAGGGATTCGGATCGTGCGAGCTTGGTCAGCGATGGCTCGCGTGATCGCTTGGCGAATCCACCATGTTGCGTAAGTGCTGAATTTGAAACCGCGACGATACTCGTATTTGTCGACCGCTCGCATCAAGCCGGTGTTGCCTTCTTGGATCAGGTCCAGGAACGACAGGCCACGGTTGCGGTACTTTTTCGCAATCGAAACGACCAAGCGAAGGTTGCCAGCACTGAGTTCGCGTTTGGTTGCTTCGTATTGATCGAAGTGGCGGCGAACTTTGGCCATGCGGTTGTGCAAGCTGGTCGGGCTTTCTTGCGTGACCAGCATCAGTTCTCGGAGTTCTTGACGCAGGTCAGCTGCTTCGTCACGGCTCATCGCGTCGTTGCCAAGGTCGGCCAAACGCTCTCGAATGAACGTCATTCGGCCGGAGATCTTTTCAAGTTGGTGCAGCAGCGGTGTGACGCGGCGGCTTCGCAGCGACAGTTCTTCGACGAGTTCCAAGCATTTGCGACGGCGACGCAGGAATTGCTTGCGGACTTCGGCTTTTAAGCGCGGCGATGCACTGCGTCGAACCAAAATTTCAAAGTCGGCTTTGTTCTTGGCGATCAAGTCATTCAGCGTTCGCAAGTTGTGTGGCATTCGCTGAGAAATTTGTTCCTTGGTCAATCGCTCGGTCAGCGAGACCTTGATCGTTCGGTCGAACGGGAGTTCGCCCGAGTGAACTTTTTGCAGCGTTTCGACGGTGGCTCGCAAAGCGTAGTCAGTTTCCAACAGCGAGCGACGATATTGCTTGCGAGTGATTTCGATCTTCTTCGCCAGTGCGATCTCTTCTTCGCGCGACAGCAACGGGATCTCGGCCATTTGGCTGAGGTACATGCGAATGGGATCTTCGCTGGCTTTTGGCAGATCAGCTGAAGAGAAGCTTTGCGATGCGACTTCGTTTGCCAGGATTTGTTCGGGCGTTTCTTCGTCGGCATTCAAGTCGACCGGACGCAGTCCACGAACGTTGGGTGACGGGCGACGTGCAGCGGCGTCGCGAGCCTTCTTTTCCGAGGCTTCAATCAGTTGGATACCACGATTTTCGAGAGCCAACAGAAGCGAGTTCAGCTTCTCTGGGTTGACGTCCTCATCGGGTAGGTACGTGTTGACTTCATCGTAGGTGAGGAAACCGTCCTTGGTTCCGCGGGCGATGAGTTGCGAAAGATCTTGGTCCATCAATTGCATCGGAAAAACCTCCTGTTATGGGTCACGTTCCTTCGTGGAACGGTCAGTCATGTTGGTGTTTGCGGGAACCTGAATCACGTGTTTCAGTTCAACAATGACTGTGAGTGTCGTGTTTGAAATCTTTTCAAATGCGATTCATCATGAATCGCGAACGCTTCAGTTGGGTCGGGTGTCGCGGCTCCTTTGAGTGGTGGCCTTGGAAGGGTTGTCCTAGCGGGGCGTTTGCCGAATTCGTTCGGCAGCAAACAGTTGTTCTAACATCGCGAGCTCTTCGTCTTCGGGCAAGGATGCAGATTGTAATTTTTCGATTTGGCGAGTCTTTTCAGCGTCAAATTCTCGCTCGCGAAAACGTGTCAGGATCGCGGTGTATCGTAAGTGTGGCTCGTCTAAAACGTGGCCGGCACGTTGCTCGATTCGTTCTTGCAAAGTGATGATTTGATTTTTTAAAAAATCATTCTCGAGCAGGACAAGCACGGAGTCGACGTCCAGGTCGCGGCCCTGCAAATCCAAGTCTTGGTAGGCGGACAGCAACATCTTCGCGGTATTGGAATGCAGCCACGATGGATCGATTGCTTCCACCGCCATCGCTGCGACTTCGGGTGACTCGATCAAGATCTCAAATAGTTCGCGATCGACGCCGGTGATCGCGGCACCTTGTTCGGGTGGCTGTGGTCGTGACGGTCCACTCACGGAGTTCCGGCCTGGATGATTCGATGCTCCAAAATCGCTCTGCGTCGATGGAGCGTAGTCATCAAAGCCTTCGTCAATGCCAAACGCGGCCGCGTCTTCCATCGCCGCTTGCGCGAATGGATCGAAGTCGTCCATTGATGCGGAAGTGGGCGGTCGAGTGGCAGGCTTTTGCGATGCCGGTGATCTGGTTGGTGCGTTGGATTGCGTTGAGTCCTGAGGCCCGTTGCTCGTGTTGGCTTTGCGGTAACGAGCTTGCTTGCGTTCTCGTTCTGCGTTTTCCTCGCGAACTGTTTCGAGGCGTCGTTGCAAGCGTTCAACAGGAAGGCCAAACGTTTGGCTCATGCGAACCAACAACTGATCGATCTTGAGTTCGGTCTTGTCGCTTTTGGCCGGCGTCTTGGTCAGCACGCCCAGCATGGTTTCGATCGCGGTCGTGACGCGGTGCGTGTCGCGAGTGACGTCAACACCTTCGGTCAAACGATTCAGCTTGTGATCCATCGCGTCGGGGGCTTTGCCGGCCATGTCCAGCAAATTCGCGGCGGATTGTTGTGCGAGGAAGTCGGCCGGGTCCAGTCCATCGGGCAGCGTCAGGATTCTCAGATCTGCGTCTGCGGTAACGAAGAGTTCCAGGACTTCTTCTGCGCGGCGTTTGCCAGCTTCGTCGCCATCGAGAACCAACACGACTCGATTGACAAAGCGTTTGAGCACGCGAACGTGGGCGGCGGTCAGGGCGGTTCCGAGCACCGCGACGCTGTGGTCGATGCCCGCCATGCGAGTCGCGACCACGTCGGTGTAGCCTTCCATGACGAGGACTTCATCGGCGGCACGCATCGCATCGCGAGCGAGGTGCAATCCGTAGAGCTCGTTGGATTTGCGGAACAACATGGTCTCGGGACCATTGATGTACTTCGCACCGCCATTGGAACCGTCGCCTTTGGCTTCCGCGATGCGGTTGGCGATCGCGGGAATGATTCGTCCGCCCAGCGAGATCGCTTGGCCTTGAGCGTTGTCGATCGGGAACATCAATCGACCACGGAATCGGTCGTAGCAACCAGATTTTCCATCGCGGCCAATCGCGACTCCGGCGGCTTGAGCGACTGCTTCGGAGAGTTTGTTTCGTTTCAGCAGATTGACGGCGAAGTCCCAAGAGTCAGGTGCGAAGCCAATCTTGAATAGTTCACGGTTGCTGTCATCGATGCCTCGGCTGGCGAGGTAGTCCCGTGCCATCTTGGCGTCGTCGGATTTTCCGCTGGCCAATTCGTCGAAGTAGGCTCGGCAGACCAGGTCCACCGCTTTCATCAGGGTGGCTTTGTCGTCGGGGCTGCCCGGTTGAGTTTTGGGGCCGCGATTGAATTCGGGGATTTCGATCCCGGCTCTTTCGGCCAAGCTTCGCAGTGCGGTGGGAAAGTCCACGCCTTCGCGTTGCATGACAAAGCTGAAGATGTCCCCGCCGATGTCGCAGACCCAGCACTTCCAAGATTGGCGTTCTTGGTTGACCGTCATCGACGGACGCGTGTCATTGTGGAATGGGCAGCGGGCAACGAAGTGACGGCCCTGCGGACGCAATTCTAGATCATGCCCGATGACATCAACGATGTCGGTCGCGGCACGAACTCGCTCTTTGACGTCGAAGTCCGTCGAAGGGGACAAACGAACGCTCCTGTCAAAAGGCCGGATCAAAATGTCGTTGGCGACAAATTCAACCAGCACGAACGCGGGGGACATCCACTCCAGAAACGACATGCGGCGGGCAAGTCGAGCAAGATTTTCCTTGCTGGCTTGTCAACGGCTGCCGATCCAAATTGGATGCGGTCAGTGGAACGGTCAACCCGGCTTCGCGACTGCGAAGTGATCGTCACTCTTCCTGAGCGACCGGCGTTTCGAAGTTCCCGCGAAAGTCTGGGAAAGTGAGGTGCCGAGGCAAATTTCGGTCCGGTTACATCCCTGTAGCGTAGTGTGTCAGCCGCGGTGGGTGGAATTCCCCAAATGGCAGGCTGCCCGCTTCGTTACAAGCATGCGAGAAGTTTGCTGCGGTTTCACGGACGCGTCAATACCAATCAGAGGCAAAAATGAACGCGAAAGCTCTTTTGGATCAGATGCTCCCAAATCACGTTTGATTCAGTGAAAAACGAGGAAGCCGTCGATCGCAAACAGCAGATTTGCTAGCACGATTGAGCGTTCTGTGCGGGGGCTCTGAGCCTGAGGGGCATCGGAAGATTCTCGCCTCTCGGCTACTTTGGTTTGAGACGGCGAATGGGCCCATTGTCCGGTGCCGGTGCCACGTCGACCGCCTGCCATCCTCGAAAGCCTTTCTGTAATTCTTCATGGCGACCGCAACTTCGTCGTTTGACGACCCAGATCTGGATTCGCATCACGTCGCCGCAACGACGTGGAGCAGTCGCGTGCGAGTGTGGAAGAAAATCTTCTCCACCGCCCTGTCGGAACGGTTGGTTTATCGTGGAGATTTCGCGCTCGGAACGTTGATGCGTTTCTTGCCAATCGTCACACAGATTTTTCTGTGGTGGGCGATTTACGATTCGATCGCCGCCAGCGAAGCAGCCGAGCAAATGGTCGAGTCGGCCGTCGGTGGATCCGAGACAAGTGGTTCGGAGCTAAGTTCAGCAACCGAGGCGGTTCAGATTGGCGGATTCGGTTTTCGCGATATGGTGGCGTACTACTTGATCACCATGTTGGCACGGGCATTCTCCAGCATGCCAGGGTTAGCATCCGGCATCGCTCTGCAAATTCGCGAAGGCGAAATCAAACGCTACTTGATCCAGCCGATCGACTTGATCGGTTTCTTGTTGATCAACCGAATCGCTCACAAAGTCGCTTACTACGCGATCGCCTTTGCTCCATTCGGTTTGGTGTTCTTTCTTTGCCGCGATTACTTCGTCGGTGGGTTCCCGCCGCCGCATTTGTTCGCGGCTTTTGTCGGATCGTTGGTGATGGGGTTCTTGATCGGCTTTTTCCTCGAAGCCGCCATCGGAATGATCGGCTTTTGGTTTCTGGAAGTCTCGTCGCTGCTTTTCCTTTACATGTTGTTTAGCTTCTTTCTGTCGGGACACATGTTTCCGATTTCGTTGTTGCCCGACAGCATTGAATGGTTCGTCAATTTGTTGCCGCTGAAGTACCTCGCCTATTTCCCCGCCGCCGTGTTCCTGGGAAAGATTCCCGACGAAGATCTACCGATGGAAATGGCGATCGAAGCGGCTTGGCTGACGTTCTTCATCGTTGTCTGTCGCTGGTCCTATTCCCGCGGTGTGGCTCGTTACAGCGGGTATGGAGGTTGATGCCATGCAATCCAAGCTAGCAACCGATGGTTCGAATCAAGACAAACCAGCCATGAACGACCAATGGATGAACGAAGCGGGGAGTGCGGACCGAGAGGCGGGTTCCGAGTGGATGCGTTATGTCCGAGTTTTCGGAACCTTCGCTCGTAACAGTTTGGTTCGCGACATGACGTTCCGTGCGAACTTTGTGATCGAATGCCTGAGCAGCATCGGTTGGACGCTGATGAACGTCGGATTTTACCTGATCATCTTTCAGTTCACCGGATCAATCGGAGCGGACACGGGTTGGGATCGTGAACGCTTCTTTTTGTTCTTGGCCACGACCTGGTTCATTAATTCGATCGTGCAAGCGTTCTTCATGCCCAACGCGGAAGAATTCAGCGAGTTGATTCGAACGGGCGGGTTGGACTTTGCCTTGCTCAAACCGATTGACACCCAGTTTTTGATTTCATTTCGACGGGTCAGTTGGTCATCGCTGGCCAACTTTTTGGCGGGACTGGTGATCGCGGGGGTGGCACTGACCAAGCTGGCAACTCGCGAGGTCGATCCGCATATACCGTCGGTCACTTCGCTGGTGCTGTATGTGCTCTTCTGCATGTGCGGCATCGTGATCATGTACAGCCTGATGATTTGCCTTTCCGCAACCAGCATTTGGTTGGGACGCAATCAGACGCTCTACAACTTTTGGTTCTACATCACCAATTTCAGCCGCTACCCGATGGAGATTTACAACCGCGGTTGGGGCACGCCGATGTACGGGTTCTTCACCTTTGTGGTGCCGGTGTTGGTGGTCGTGAACGTCCCGGCTCGATTGCTGGCCAAGCCAATTGATCCACGGACCAACGAAGAATGGCTGCTGGTCGGTTGGGCGTTGGTCGCCACCGTGATGAGCGTCACCTTCAGCCGTTGGGTCTTTCGTCGAGCACTGAGCAGTTACCGCAGTGCCAGTTCGTAGGCCCGCCCACGCCACCGGGCTGCTATCCAGACCGCGATGGTTATCCGCTTGCTATAGCTAATCGGCCTCGCAACGAAGGGCAAGGCATCGTTTTATGACGAAGTAGTGCGAGGGTGAACTTTGTCGCCGCAATGAGTTTCGGGCGACCTAGCGATCGGGACGCTCCCGGTTGCTCGAACGAGTCTAGTCGATGCGATTCTTGGGCGTCCGAGTCGTAGGCCAGGTCTCACCTGGCACCGAGCCGATGCTTGGGAACCAAGCGAGGCGTCCAGCCAACCTTCAATGCCGAGAGCGGTGTTGCTCTGGCTAAGAACCATCGCCAGGTGAGACCTGGCCTACGAGCTGGCACGCATCGGCACCGTGTCTCGCCCCGCCCCGCCACCTCACACGACGACCTCCCTGGGAATG
>NZ_ANMO01000109.1 GCF_000338295.1 Rhodopirellula europaea 6C | reverse complement strand
TTTGACAACCGTTCTCGGCACCGACGTGTCGATCCGATTGCCACCCGAATCAGCGGACTTGGTTTTCATTTGTGACACCTACCATCACTTCGAAAGCCCACAGCAATCACTCGCCTCAATCTACCGTGCCCTCAAACCCGGCGGCCGTCTCGTGCTGATCGACTTTGAACGTATCCCCGGCGTGTCACGTGAATTCCTGCTTGGCCATGTTCGTGCCGGCAAAGAAGTGTTCCAAAGCGAAATCGTTGCTGCTGGATTCAAATTCATCGACGAAATCGACGTCGAAGCGTTCGAGGAAAACTACCTGCTCCGATTCGAGAAACCAAAATCACCGTAGCGGAAGTTGTCAAGACTTTTGCCGCGTATCTGAAATTCGAAACTCTTACGAGTTCCGCCACTTCGAGAGCCAACGATGGACGTTGAAATCCTCAGCCGGTTGCAGTTTGCCGGTACCATCATGTTTCATTACCTGTTCCCGCCGCTTTCGATCGGTTTGGGACTGCAACTGTTCCTTTGCGAGCTGATGTACTTTCGGACGCGGAACCTCGCTTGGGAAGCGGCGGCAAGATTTTGGACGCGGGTGTTCGCCGTCAACTTCGCGATGGGCGTCGCGACGGGGATCGTGATGGAATTTGAGTTTGGCACGAATTGGGCCGTCTATTCGCGGTTCGTTGGTGACGTGTTCGGCTCGGCACTGGCGGCTGAAGGGATCTTCGCATTCTTTCTTGAGAGCGGGTTCCTTGCCGTGCTGGTGTTCGGTTGGGACCGAGTCGGCCCCAAGATGCACCTGTTTAGTACCGCGATGGTCTTTCTCGGTTCGATGTTCAGCGCGGTCTGGATCGTTGTCGCTAACAGTTGGCAGCAAACTCCGGCCGGGTACCACATCGTTTACCACGACGTGCAAGGCGAGATGATGCCACGGGCGGAGATCACCGACTTCTGGGGCATGGTCTTTAATCCATCCTCGGTCGACAGGCTGACTCACACGCTGATTGGTGCGATGGTGCTGGGTGCGTTCTTCGTCGCGTCGGTTTGTTCGTACTACTTGCTGAAATCCAAGCATGAAGAGGTTGCCAAGCGGTGTTTGCAACTCGCACTACCATCCGCATTGCTGTTCAGCTTTGCCGCCGCGATCACGGGGCATCATTCAGCACAGCAATTGGTTGAAACACAGCCCGCGAAATTGGCCGCGATGGAAGCCCACTTTGAAACGACGAAAGAGCCGACGGGATTGTGGCTGTTTGGTTGGCCGGATGCAGAAGACGAAGAGGTGAAATTTGGCGTGCAGTTGCCTTACCTGTTGTCGTTGATGGTTTACAACGATCCCACCATTCCGGTGCCAGCAATGGACCAAATTCCCGAAGAGGAGCGGCCGCCGGTTTGGTTGCCGTTCCAAACGTTTCACTTGATGGTCGGACTTGGAACCCTCATGATTGTCGTCTCGGCGGCGGGTTGTTGGTTCTGGTTCCGTGGGACTTTGCTTGAACATCGAAAATTGATGTGGGCGATCGTCCTGATGCCGCTGGCGGCGATGACGGCCAACCAAGCTGGTTGGATCACCGCGGAGGTCGGCCGCCAACCGTGGATCGTTTATCCGTCCACCCAAGACGGCGTCGAGATGATAGGACTGAAGACGGCTGACGGGTTGAGCGAATCGGTCACGGCCGAGCAAGTGCTTAGCAGTATCATTCTGTTCGGTGTGATCTATAGTCTTTTGTTTGCCGTTTGGGTCTTTGTCCTAAACAACAAAATTCAACACGGTCCGGAGAGTCCCGAGGAACTGGTCGAGTACAAAGCCAAGATTGGCAAGGGCGACATGTCTGAACTGATCGAACACCAAGGCACCTCACGTGGCCGCGGCATGATGGACGAGGGGGTGCTGTAATGTTGTTGGCAAACATCTTTGATTGGTTCAACCATGAATTACTCAGCTACGACACGCTGACGTACATTTGGTTCTTGCTGCTCGGTGTTCTGATCACCGGCTACGCGATCCTGGACGGCTTCGATCTGGGCGTCGGAATGTTGCATCCGTTCATCGCAAAAACGGACACTGAACGACGGTTGGTGATGAACTCGATCGGTCCGCTTTGGGACGGCAACGAAGTCTGGTTGGTGACGTTTGGTGGTGCTTTGTTTGCCGCGTTCCCGAATGCCTACGCGACTGTGTTCAGCAGTTTCTACACCGCGTTCTTCCTGTTGCTGACGTGCTTGATCGGCCGAGCGGTCAGTTTGGAGTTTCGATCGAAGGTCCAAAGTCCGGCGTGGCGACGAGTGTGGGACATTGGCTTTTTCTTGTCATCGCTGACTGCCGCGTTATTGTTAGGCGTCGCGGCGGGCAACATCATGGCCGGCATGGAATTGGGGCCAAGGTTCTACTACGAGGGCAACTTGCTGTCGCAGGTCTACTGGTATCCGATGCTCGTCGGCGGTATGACGGCTTCGTTGTTCGCGTTGCACGGAGCGATCTACTTGTACTTGAAGACCGAAGATGAATTGCAAGCCCGCGTGAAGGGCGTGATCCTTCCGTTGTTCTTTGTCTTCTGCGGTATCTACACTTTGGTGTCCGTTGCCACCTGGTTTCATGTTCCCCACGCGACCGACAACCTGTACGCCTATCCAATTCTTTGGGGCGTTCCGATCCTGAACTTCTTCGCCGTGTTGAACATCCCGCGAGCAATGCATCTTGGTCGTCCCGGCTACGCGTTCTTCACGTCGACGATGGTAATCGCGGCGCTAGCGTGTCTGTTCAGCGTGGCGATCTTCCCCAACCTGATGCTGTCGAATCTCGCCGATGAAAACAGCATCACGGTCTTCAACGGACGCAGCAGTCATCAAACGTTGTGGACCATGCTTGTAATCGCAGTCGTCGGAATCCCTTGTGTGCTGAGCTATACGGTTGTCATCTATTGGATCTTTCGCGGCAAAGTCAAACTTGATCCAAATAGCTATTGATTCTTACCTGTTCAGATTTTCCTTGATGGAGATCTGCAACGCGCTGCATCAGATGAGGCTTCATTGTTTCAAGGACAGTCATCGCCAAAGCAATCTCGGTTCGTGGAACTAGCGACTGTTTTCGCGGGTGATTCTGGCGAACCTTCGTATTAGCGACGCTAAATGGACTTTGGGTCGAAATCGGCTAGGTTTGGCGATTTGGTTTTCACGCCATTCGCTGGAACTTCGATTTTGGCACTCCAGACGATTCCGTTGAGGATCAGGCGGCGTAGGTCTTCGTCACGCCAGTTTTTGTAGTAGTGCGGCATCACGACGCCGAATCCGCGGCCGGTGTCCTCTCTTTCGATGCCCCACGCAACTGTTTCTCGCTTGGGAGCTTCCGGTGGCAACATCGATGTCGCCAGAATGGTTGCTTTCGCGGCAACTTGGTTTCCCTCTGCACCGAAGTAGTTGTTGAAGTAGGGCTCGTCGCGAAGGGTGAATTCTTTCCAGCCTCGCGTGACCGGATGGTCGGTCTCCACGGGAGTGATGGTTGCTTTGGGGAAGACTCTGGCGAACGATTCGTGGTGCGGGCAAGAACGGTTGGCGAAGTAACCACCCATCCATTTCAACAGCGGGTGGTCGCCGTCAGGCGTGACGTCATCGCCCAGCAAGCCCGTCGCATAATGAATGCATGCGATGCCCACACCTCGCTGCATCATTTCATCCAGGTCGGCAAGGTTCTGCTGCGGGTTGGGGAGGCGGTTGGGCGGGAACAGATCGCCGATGAAAACAACCGTTGATGCGGCGTCGCGAAGAGATCTTTCGGGCCAGCCTTCGACCACGTCCGCCTGGATTCCCGACAGATTCTCGATCTGTTCGAGGGCGTGTTTCATCAGCCGACCACCGGCAGCGACCTCGTGAGTACCCGGCGGATGGCTGCTGGGGCCGACGACGATCAGGACTCGAGTGGAACCATCAGCCGACTCATCAGACCATCCATGAGTTGGTGATACCGCAGCACCAGCGGCCACGAGTCCGGAAGTCGTCTTGATGAATTTTCTTCGTGATGCATGTGTTGATTCGCTTGCCGGACGGTTGGTTTGGTTCGTCATTTCGAAGGTTGCTCCAAGTGATGCGATCTGAGTCGACGCTTCAAGTTCTTTGATGGAAAGTGATCGAGCATGGCGATGTTCACCTGTGTGCGCTCCCGACGGCCTCGTTCACATGATTGAAGCCATCCTGTTTGAGTAACTCCGCCAAACCGGTGCAAATGCGTTTCACGACACTGGGGCCTTCGTAGATCATGGAGGTGTAGACCTGAACCAGCGAAGCACCGAGACGGATTTTGTCGTACGCGTCTTGCGGGGTGAAGACACCTCCGGCACCGATGACAATGTATCGATCGTGATCCATCCGGCGGTACAATTCTGAAATGCAATCGTTGATCAATGCAGCGATGGGACGGCCCGCCACAGCACCAGGCTTGTCGATCAGATGTTCCGGTGCGACCGAAAGCGGTGGCTTTTGGGAGGGCAGGTTGAAACAGAAGCCACGCACAAAGTCGAAGCGTTCGCACTGCGTGAGCAAGCGATCCAGATGACCGGGATCCTTGTTGGGTGCTATCTTGAGAAAGACGGGAGATTGGATCTGCAGTGGAGCCAAACGTTCCAGCAAACGTTCGACATTGCCAGGCTCGGCAAAGAAGCTCTTGCCGCCTTGGGCGTTGGGACAACTGAGATTGAACATCAGGTAGTCCGCGTGAGGATGAAGTCGTCGCGTGCTGAATTCGTAGTCGCTCAGAATCTGCTCGTCGCTGCACGCTGGGGCGTTGGCACCGTCGTTGGTTTTGACAATGTTGGCACCAAGCGGAAGGCGGCCGCGATGCGATTCCAGGCGTTTGGCAACGATTTCGGCGCCATCGTTGGGCAGTCCGTAGTTCACGACGACGGCGCTGTCTTGAGGTAGCCGAAACAGGCGTGGCTTTGGGTTGCCGCTGGACCTTCTGGCCGACACGGAACCGATCTCAACCAACCCGAATCCCAAGGCGTCCAGCATTCGCAATGCGCGTCCGTTCTTGTCCCACCCGGCCGCGAGTCCGATTGGATTGTCGAATCGGAGCCCAGCCACTTCGGTCTTCAAGATTGGATCATGAGACTCCAGGCAACGCCGTGCAACCTTGGTAACCCCGGGCAACACGCCCATCCATCGGCACCCTTCCACTGCCAAGTGATGGGCTGTTTCCGCATCGAGTGAAAAGAGCAGCGGACGGACGAGCGTTTGGTAGGGATTCAATGCTGTCGTCTCGGAACAAGGAGTGCTGGTGATTTTTTCAGGCAGGTTTCTGGTACATTGCGCATGAGGACACACACGCGGCTGTTCTCGGTGCGACTAGGCTGGATCAGGGATGATTTTTCCGGTTCGGTCATCGACTCGGTGCAGTTGGGTGATGTCTCCCATCGCTCCGTCGCTGGTTTTCAATGAGACCAACCAGTAGGGATCGTCGGGCACGTTGGCGGATACCATCGCGTGCAGGATCTCCGCATCATGTACACCGTTCTCGCTGTAGAGCTTCGCGTAGAACTCCTTTTCCCGGCGGATCCTTTCGCGGTCAAAGAGTACCGCCGAACACTTGGTGCCGGGCGGAATGTTGCCCAGGTGATCGATCACGATCATGATCGCGGCTTTTTGATCCATCTCTCGTTTCGTCAACTCTGGCTCCTCAGTGAGTTTTGAAGGTGCGTCTTTGCAGTCGGTTTTGTTGGTCAACGGCCAACATCAACCCACACGTGTTGAATTGAATTTGGCCGTTGGCCAAAATGGGAGCGTGTTCTCCTGGTCCAGGGGCGTTGCCCGCTGGCTATGTTGAGAAAGGCCGTTGGCCATTTGTCGAAGAATCGCAAATCCAAAACGCGTGAGCGAGGAAAACATGCAGTTGACTTGTTTCTCGCTCACGCGTCGGGTTACCAACGACTGATCGTTCCATGGGCTTTGTCCAAAGTGACGTTGAAGAACGCCGTTGGCCAACGAGAAGAGTCACACATCTTCCAAATTAGAGTCGTGGTTTGGGCGGTTGGACCGCCGGTTGCCAAGGGGCGATGCCGTCGAGCTTGGTCTCTCTTGAGAACACTTTGCTGCTGCAGGTAACGTACAGCGTGGACATGTTCTCACCGGCCAGAACGCAGTTGGAAAGCTTGCCTGACAAACTGGGGCGCGAAAGGATCAGGTGGACTCGGCCGGGCGGGTCGATGATTTGAATGCCCAACTTGGTGGCGACCAAGAGTGATCCATCCTTTGTCATCGTGACTCCGTCGGCCCCGCCGATCATGTCGTCTTGCGGCGTGTGGACGTAACTGTAGGGCTGGCCGTACAAGAGTTTTCCCGTCGCGGCGTCGATTTTGTAGGACCACACGTAACGGCCTTCTGCGTCGACGACCATCAGAAACCGTCGGTCGGGTGTGACGATCAATCCGTTAGGTTTCTTGGGTCCTTTGCCGGCTTGAATTGGCTTGCCGTCACCTCGGGGATTGCCGTCGGCATCGATCGGCAAGTACCAGACGGCTTGTTCGGTGGGACCGGTGAAGTAGATGCCATGTTCCAGCACAACCAAGTCGTTGCAGGAAACGCCCGAGCACAGATCAGTGCGTCGGCCATCGGGATCGATCCGTGTCACGGTCAGGGCTTTGTTTCGTGCGCAGTAGAGACGGCCGGCCGCGTCGTACATCAAGGCGCTAACGCCTGGCAGGTCGTCAACAAACTTGGTCGCCTTGTTCGTGCCGGCAGCGATCTTCCAGATTTCGCCTCTTGGCCCATCGATGAAGGACACGTCGCCGCTGGGCGCGACGGCGGGGCCTTCGGTGTACTTGTGGCCTTCGCTGACCAGTTTCCACGATTCGCCCTCGATCAAGCGGTCTCTGATTTCAGGATGTTCTGAAACGTTGGTTTCGATGGGACGATCGAAATCTTTCCACAGCCATTTCATTGCATCGGGAAAGATCGCTGCGCCGTGTTTGCCGTTGTGGCCGCCTTCACCCCAGACGTTTTTGACTTGATAGCCGGCCCACTGCAGTGAGGCCAACATCGTTTGATTCGCGTGCCACCAACTGCCGCCGTAGATGTTCAAGTCATTGCTGCCGTCTTGCAGGAAGACTCGCAGCGGTTTGGGTTCGTGTTTGCGAACCAGGGTCGGGTATTCGTTTCCGCCTCGCAGCCCAACGTAGGTGCCAACGGTGCTGAAGACTCGGCGGAACTGATCGCTACGGTGCCAGGCCACGCCAAACGCGGCGATTGCGCCACTGCTGCTGCCACCGATGGCTCGCAGGTTGGGATCGTCTGTGATCGCATAGGATTTGCGGACCTCGGGGATCAACTCATCGATCAGGAACGAAGCGTAGCGATCGCTCACGGTGTCGTATTCAAAGCTGCGATTGAAACGATCCTGAGCCCCTTCGCCACCGGGAACGACACCGGGGTTCACGCAGACGGCAATCGTGACCGGCATTTCGCCGCGATGGATCAGGTTGTCGAAGACATGGTGCAATCGATACTCGCCTTTTTCGCGGACGTACTTGGCACCGTCCTGCATGACCATCAATGCGGCCGGGGAGGACTCGTCGTATTGGGCGGGCACGTAAACGAAGTAGTCGCGTTCGGTACCTGGATAAATCTTGCTGTCGGTGAATCGATGGGCCGTCACCACTCCTCGGGGAACGCCTTCCTTCGCCACTGTGTCGGGGTGCACGGGATAGCTCTCTTGAGCAAACGTCACCATCGCGGGCAGCAGGAACAAGACGAACGAGATTCGTGCACTGGCCACAGCGAGGAATAGGGTGAAGGATCTGGTTCGTCGTGAACGAGCGCAGTGGTGAGTCGCAAATGTCATATCAAACCGCTGACGTGAGGGAGGGGGTTTCGGGGAGAGATGGAGGGGGCCATCAAGATAGTCGAGGCGAGATCGTTTTGCTTTGGGAGCGAAAATCGATAGGCATCAAGCCGTTGACGATCTCGAGAATTCAAGGTCGCGATTGGTGCAAATTGGGATGGCACGTGACGTAGCACTGTGAGCGTCTTCTAGACGGAACGTCGATTCAACGAAACGGCAGGACGGGTAACTCGGCAATCGACGCTGCAAAGCAACCAACCTGCCGCGAAAGGTCAGCGCAGTTCCTGGATAGCATTTCGGACATCATGTTGGCCGAGGGTACGTTGGATTGTCAGTACACACGTTTCCGAAGTGGATCATCGATGATCCTGTTTGACCCCGCGAGTATTGCATTGGTTGCGGGAGCGTGGTTTGGTCTGAAGCGATTCACAGCCCAGAGAGTTGCCGGTTGAAATCGAACTGCAGGTCGGGATGGACTTTTTCGATCGCCTTGTCGATTTTCTTGAGCTGCGTCGCGTACATGTTTTGGCTGACGCGGCAACCGCCGAAGCTGATTCGTTTTTCCTTGATCCGCTGGCAGAAGTGAATCCGGACTTGCAGCTCGGTTTCTTTGTCGCCGGAGAACCGCAGTGACTTGTCCATCCAGCGGACAATTTTGCGAAGCGTCTTTTTGTGGATTTTGCCGGAGACGCAGAGGTGCTCGTCGATCTCGTCGCACAATTCATCCGCGTACGCTGGTTCATCGTCCGCTTTCATCAGCAAGTACGTCAGCAGTTCTTTGCTCTCGACTTTGAACTTGGCCATTCGGACACAAACGTCGAGCAACTCATCCTCATCCAGCTTGGCGAGTTCTTTTTTCAACTGGCTGATCGTGGCGGCTTTCATATCGTCTCAAAGAGTGAGCTGAAGATCCCAAATCAAAAGGGGCGGTCGCGATATCTTAGCGGCCTGACGGCGGGTGGGAATTCCCACTCACCGGTGGCGTTCTCCTGGTGCGAATGCTCCAAAAAGCAGAAGATAGAAATCGCTGCGATGACTATTCTGTAGCCAACTGTTTTTGGGCAGCGATGCTTTGCCTGGCCTCCAAGGGAAAACGATTTGTGAATCGAATCACCATTTTCGGAATGCTGCTGTTGTTCGGCATTGGATCCACTGCGAGGGCACAGGATGACCGAGCCGTCTTGCAGGCCTTGATGTTCGAGTCGCCGGAGAAGCTTGCTGCGGCGGCTGTGTCCGGTGGCGATGCCGCACGTGGAGCGGTGGTGTTCTTCACCCCCACGATGTCGTGTGCCAATTGTCATGCTGTCAATGATTCGGCGGAGAAGTCGCAAGCCAACGTGGGGCCGAATCTCGCCTCGCCAAATCAAGACCTGTCGAATGCCGGCGTCGTCGATGCGATTCTTCATCCGTCAAAGAGTATCTCAAAGGGTTTTGAGACGGTTCAAGTTTTGACCGTCGATGGAAAAGTGCTGACCGGTGTTCTCGTGGCTCAGTCCGATGAGTCGGTCCAATTGCGTGACCCATCGACTGGCAAAACCATCGAAGTCAGTGCGGATGACATTGAGGACGTCGCGACGAGCGAATTGTCAGTCATGCCCGAAGGTGTCGCGGGCCAAATCGGCAGCCGCCAAGCGTTTTTGGACTTGGTGCGGTACCTGATTGAAATTCGCGATGGTGGTGCGGCGCGGGCAAGCGAATTGCAACCGAAGGTCATGCCGACGGCCGAGCCATTGCCGGAATACGAATCGCACATCGACCACGCTGGCATTCTCGCTTCGCTGGATCAACAAGCGATGAAGCGTGGGGAAGCGATCTACAACCGGACTTGCGTGAATTGTCACGGCACGGTTGATGCCCCAGGTTCATTGCCGACGTCGTTGCGATTTGCGTCCGGCAAATTCAAGAACGGATTTGATCCTCACAGCATGTACCAAACCATCACCAAAGGGTTTGGTTTGATGCTGCCGCAACGAAACTTGGTGCCGCAGCAGAAGTACGACGTGATTCACTACATCCGTCATGCCTACTTGAAGGAGCACAACCCAACTCAGTTTGCTCGGGTGGATGAAGACTACCTGGCGAGTTTGCCCAAGGGTGATACGCGCGGTCCGGAACCATCGCTCATTGAGGCCTGGCGGGAAATGGACTACGGCCCCAACTTGATGGCGACGGTTGAGATCGGCAACGACGCGAAAAACTTTGCTTACAAAGGGCACGCCATTCGTCTTGACCAAGGTCGGGGCGGGATCACGCGAGGAGAGCATCGCGTCGTTTATGAGCACGACACAATGCGAGTGGCGGTTGCTTGGTTGGGCGATGAGTTCATCGATTACAACGGCATCAACTTCAACGGTGTCCATCGGAGACACCCGCGCATCGTCGGCGAGGTGGTGTTTGAAAACGCAAACGGTCCTGGATGGGCGAACCCTGAAAATGATTCCTTTGACGAGGTCCGTGAACCGGGACGAGACGGTCGATTCTATGGCCCGTTGCCGAGTGACTGGATCGACTACCAAGGGACCTACGTCAACGGGATGGAAACGATCCTGCACTACCGCGTTGGCGGAATCGATGTTCACGAGCGGCCGACGCTGGAACAACTGGGCGAGAACGCCATTTTCCAACGGTCGCTTTCCGTGGATGCCAACGAGCGTCGGTTGACGATGCGGGTGGCTGATCGTGAAGAGGGCGAAGTGTTTCTGGACGCGGACCACACAAAGGCGGTTTGGTCGAGCTCCGAGGATGGTTCTGAGGCGTTGGTATTCGCCGTCGCGGGGGATGTCAGCCAACTGGAATGGCAATTCGCCGACGATCAAATTCGACTGGCATTGATGCCAAACGCGAATGCAAGAGACTTCACCGTTCATGCCTTTCGGTGCGACAGCAAAGCAGACGCAGAGCAAACGATTGGCGAACTCATCGAAGGAATCGATCCCGCTGCTCGCTCGGCAAAAGAATGGGCGACGTCCACGAGCGAGAATGCGAAACGCTGGCCCGAAATCGTCACCACGAAGATCACAACCGCGGACGATGGCGGACCGTTCGCGGTCGATACGATTCAGTACCCGGTGAACAATCCATGGTTCTGCCGGATGCGATTGACCGGTGTCGACTTCTTGGACGATGGTGAATCCGCCGTCCTGAGTGACTGGGACGGGAACGTTTGGAAGGTCACCGGATTGCATCAACCGGAGGTGACCTGGCAGCGGATCGCATCGGGTTTGTTTCAACCGCTCGGAATCAAAATTCGCGATGGTGAGATCTTCGTGACTTGTCGCGACCAGCTTTGCCGCTTGCATGATTTCAACGGCGACGGTGAAACGGACTACTACGAGAGTTTCAACCACGATCACTACGTCACCGACCACTTCCATGAATTCGCGATGGGATTGCAATGCGATGACGATGGCAACTTTTACTATGCCAAGTCAGCTTGCCACGCGTTGCCCGCGATCGTTCCTCATCATGGAACGTTGTTGAAGGTTTCTGCGGACGGATCGTCGACCGAGATTCTCGCGAATGGTTTTCGTGCCGCCAACGGCGTTTGCCGCAATGACGATGGGACGTTCTTTGTCACGGACCAAGAAGGGCATTGGAATCCAAAGAATCGAATCAACTGGGTTCGTCCGGGCCGGTTCTATGGCAACATGCTGGGGTATCACGACGTGACCGATCCAAGCGACTCCGCGATGGAGCCGCCGATGTGCTGGATCACCAATTCGTTCGACCGTTCGCCGGCGGAGTTGCTGTGGGTGACCAGTGACAAGTGGGGGCCGCTGAAAGGTTCTCTGCTGAACATGTCCTACGGCTACGGCAAACTGTATGTTGCCCCGCATGAGATCATTGGCGATCAGATGCAGGGTGGGATGTGTGAATTGCCGCTGCCTCAATTCCCGACCGGGATCATGCGTGGACGATTCCATCCCGACGATGGTGACTTGTACGTGACCGGCATGTACTCGTGGGCGGGAACCCAACAAGCCGACGGTGGTTTTTACCGGGTTCGCTACACCGGCAAACCGATCCACGTGCCGTTGAGTCTGAACTGTCGTGGAACGACCGTGCGAATCGGATTGAGCGACGAGGTCGATCCTGAGTCGGTTTTGCCAGAAAGCTTTTTGATCAGCCGTTGGAACATCAAGCGATCGAAGAACTACGGTTCCAAGCACTTTGATACGCAAACCATCGAGGTCGCGTCGGCCCATTGGGATGCTGAGCAACTCGAGATCGTGCTGGAGCTTCCCGAGTTGAAGCCGACGTGGTGCATGGAGATTCAGATGGAATTGCGAGGTGCGGACGGAGAACCGATTCATCGCGTGATCCACAACACGATTCACGAACTGAATTGATCGACCGGTGCAGCAATTGGAATCGCTTTGCTCGGATCGGGCAGAGCGCGGAACCGCGTGAAACTCGTTTGATCGGTGACCGTTCGCAACGACGGCATCGTTGGCGAATCAAGGAAAGGCCTGCTGGTCGGGTTCGTTGAGTTGTACCGATTATGCGGGCGGCGGTTGGGGTCATTCCGATTTTTCGCGTTGCAAGCGAAATGTCGTCTGCTCGCATTCCGATGATTCGAACGAGTGGTAGTCCGTTTTGGCACTGCCGCTGATTGGGAGGCGTCCAGTTCGAATCGCTGATGAGTGTTGTTGCATGACGAGTAATCCCGGCCACGCCACCGCCAAATCGTCCATGTTTGCCATCAAGGGATCCGCTGGTCGCAAACCGTTGTTGCTAGGCCTTTGCTTGATCGCAATGGTCTTGGTCAGCGGGGGATTCGTCACGTCGGTCCTGTCACGCTCCGCCCGGACACCGATCTTCACGTTGACGGGTGTTTACGGTCCCGAGTGGGACGTGAACGCTTGGGTTGCTGAAGACTTGAATTGGATTCGGACGTTGGGTCAAAGCACGTATTCGGTCCAGGCCTTGCCCGGTGCTGGCGAGTTGGCGGGTGGTTTTTGGGATCAGGCCGACGACTCCATTCGGGCGGCGCTCGCTTCATGTCCGAGGGATCGCCCACTGATTTTCTATGTCAATTTGCACGGCGTTGTGAATGACGATGGGCAAGCGTGCTGGGTGCCACCCAACGGTTCGGTCGTGGATGGTTCCACTTGGTTTCCGATCAATGATTTTTTGGATCGAGTCGCCCAAATTCAGTCGCGTGACGACGTTCGGCCGATGTTGTTGCTGCTCGAATGCGGTCGGCTGCGGTCGCACTGGCCCGCGGGAATTGCCGACAACGAGTTCGATGATCGATTGACCGAGACACTGGCCCGGCACGCTCGCAATTATCCCGAGTCCAACGTCACGATCCTGTCGTCGACAGCACGTGGGCAGCGCAGTTTCTATTCCCGGCGCGGTGATGGAGACGTCTTCACCCGGTACGTTGCCGAAGGATTGGCGGGTGCCGCGGACGGCTATGGGACAACGAGCCGGGCGGATGGTTGGGTCGACACTGAGGAACTGCATCGTTTCGTCCGCCAGCAGGTTGGCGGGTGGTCGCAGCAGCATCGCGGCGTGGCCCAAACACCAACACTGCATCGAACCGCGTCGTCCAATCCGGTCACCGTCGCACGCGCCAGTCGCGGACGCTTCGGGGCCACCTATGTCAAAACGCCTCCTCCGTCCAATGGTGAAACAGATCGATTGAAAGCGGCGATTGATTCAGTCGTCGTTCTCGAGAAACACGACCCAAGTTCGGTCGACGCACACGCTTGGTCGCAGATCCAACGCACGATGCACGCGATCACTCAATCGGTTTACGGTGGAGAAGCCGCGAAGGCATCAAGTGCTCGATGGTACAGTCGGCTTGATCGACAGTTGCAGGGACTCCGCCAGGAAATCGCGAATCGGGCGAGTGAGTCGTCTCACTTTGTTGATGTCGAAATGGATCGTGAGGCGGAGCGAGTTTGGTCGACGATCGCAAAGCAACCGACTCGCGAAACCACGGCAGAATTGCTGGCCGATTTGGACGACGACAAAGTGATGCCGGTGCCGATGTTGTACGCGATTTATCAAGCGGGCGAGCATTTACGAAAGGATCCAAATGCTTCCGAATTGAGCTTTTGGAGACATCCCGATTGGATCCAACGCACGGCAAAGGCGCAAACAGAATGGTTGCACGTGGTGCGTCGTCTTCCCGATGCGATCTTTCCCGCCGTCGACCAGATCACGTTGGACGTGCAACAAAGTCGACGACGTCTGGCGGATACGATTTTGGCGTCCACGGTATCGTCAGACGTCAATTCGATCGAGCATGGACAGGATGGAGATGCACACGATTCCGTCGTGTCAGCGTTGTCGGATTTCGAGCGTGTCGTCAAGGAACGCCGAGACATTTTGGCGGGTTTGGTCGATGCATGGCAAACGCGAGATCGAGCATTTTCGGAACTGCCGTATCTGTTCCAATCGATCGATGAAGAGGCAACGACCTTCGGAACGCATGAAGAACATGACGCTCACGAGGCGAACCTGAACGACGTCATCGCGCTGGACACGCTGCTGAATGAGTTCATCGATGGCAAACAGGTTTGGTCGACGAAGACTCACGACCAGATCGTGATCGCATCCAAACGGGCAGGTCAGTTCCTGGAACACATCGGCGGTTCTTTTCAAGCAGCAACGGCGTCGATGTTGTTGACTTCCGATCCCTATCAGGCGATGCGGGTGGAGAAACAGCTTCGTGAGACGGATGAAAAGCTGGCGATGGAGCCCTTCGAGCCATTGTCTCAGTCATTGGAACATGATCACGAGCATGAGCACGAATCCGAATCGAACAAACACATCAGCAATGATTTCTTGGCGGTTTTGTTAGGCTTGGATCCGGATGAGACCAGCCCATCCGACGTGCGGCGACGTTTGCGTTCGTTGACGTCGGTTGATCACGATCACGCCTGGCGACATGTGGTTTCGATCGTGGTGGACGAAGCCTTTTCGCAGGTGATTGCGGATCATCAACGAACGTCTCGGCAGTGGCGATTGGCTTGTCGAATCGACGAGGTGCTGGGCGATTTCTGGTACGCACCGACGAGCAACGGCACGGCCTACTTTGACGCGACCGCTCAAACGTTGTTGAAGTTGGCCAAACCCGAAGACAATGAGACCCCGGATTGGAAATCGATCGAGCGTTCCGTGACGGTCAAGATGGAGGCCCGCCGGACGGCATCGACCAAGGGCTTGATCGTCCATGCGACTTCGCAGCCATCCTTCTTGGATCAACAGACCCAATCGGTTTCGGTGAAGCTTGATACGGCGGACGGCCAGGGGGATCTTCCCGAGGGAATCGCGGTGATGTCGATTCATCGCGACGGCATCAAAACGTCTGATGCTCAGCAAGCGGTGTCGATCCAAGCGACCGATGCACCGACCAACGTGGAGCTGATGTTGGCCGTCGATCAAAAGCGGGCTTCGTTGGCGGAGGTGAACTTTCGCGGCAACCGTTATCAATCCTCCGTCATGTCGTCGGGCACGGCGTTTGGCGTGACCAGTCGCGGTCAAACGGTTCAAAAAGGAGCCAAGGTCACGATTCGTGATGCGATGGATGCAGGGCGCGCGATCACGTTTGTGATGGATTGTTCGGCGTCTATGAACGATCCTCTCGGCGAAGAGATGGGGCGTTCCGCATTGGGGGCACAACGTGCAAGCAAGTTCGAAGCCGCCCGTTCAGCCGTTTACGAAATGATGCGTCGGCTGCAGCCTGGACCGTCACAGGTTGGCTTGGTTCTGTATGGTCATCGAATGGCAATTCGTGCGGGCGATCCAGCAAAGGATTCGAGCGATGGAGGTGGTCAAACAACTCTGTTGCAGAAACGCTATCACAAGCGTTTTCCTTTCCCACCGACAATCCAACCATTCGAAGATGTCGAAGTGGCGCTGCCGACCGGACGCTTTGACATCGCGGAGTTGGAGCTCGCTCGTCAGCATTTTGATGCGGCCGTTCCTTGGGGGCAAACGCCGCTCTATCTATCAATTTGGAAGGCGATGGAGGACATCAGCCGAACGGGTGACGGTGTTCGCAAAGACGTGGTGGTGATCTCTGACGGTCGCAACTACCAATTCAATCCAACCCCCGAAGCGATCTTCTCGATTGGTCAGTTGGTGACTCGGGCGAAGACACTGGGCGTCCAAGTGCATGTCATTGGGTATGGGCTGGCCAGCCACGAGGCCGCGGCCGCAGCGGTTGAGTTCGAAGCTCTCGCGAGCGGCACCGGCGGTCAATCGATCACGGATATCAAAGAAGCGACGGAGTTGCTCAAACGATTGGAAGAGTTGTCATCGTCCGAAACGTTCGAGTTGCAATTGGCGGATGGAACGAAACACGTTGGCACGTTTGGCGACACGATCACGCTGCCTGAAATTCAGTCCGTCAACACGGCCGTGACCGCGACCGTTGGCGACAAATCGACGGTCCTCGCAGTATCGCCGGGCGACCAGTTGGATTTGATCGCCAACCAGATGGAGCACCCACTGGCGACGCTGCCGTATCTCAATGGGGCTCCCCAATTCAGCGTGTTGGCAACACCCGAGGGGCATGCCACTTCGGTTCGGATGGGAGTGTACACGCCTTCGGTCCAAGGGAATCGATGTCGCTTTCAGTTGTCGATGCAACGAACCGACGCACAGGTTGCTGACCGTCCACTTTCGATGTGGGTGGAGGTTCATCCGGTGCGGCAGGGGAACTCTGGTGAGAAGCAATCGCCCGAAGTGGCTTATCGAAACGGCGCGTTTGAGTGGGTGGCAGGCAAGCCGTGTCCGGTCGCCGAATTCGATTGCTTGGGTTGGCCAAGCGATGCGGTGGGTTATCAAATCAACACGTGGTGTTCGGCTAAGTGTTTAGCAAGCGAAAGCGTTTCCATTGCTGCGGGATCACAACCGAAACAGACGAAGACGCTGGCGAACTTTCCTGGCGTGAAGGTTCATCTGAGTCGCCAAGGGGACGAGGTTTCAGTTGGGTTGGAGTATCCCACCTCGCAGGCCCCTGATCACGATTCAATGTTAATCGTTCATGTCGAAGGTGCTGGTTCGCAAGACCATTGGTACGACGATAGCGGCCGGCGAAGCTTTCATGTTTTCCGGCAAACCGACCCGACCGCAGAGGTCCAGGTCGAAATGCAATCGATCGCGGAAATGAAGCGTCAATCGGTTCGCACGATCCAGCCAGTCGACGGTTCGATGTTCCCAAGTGTTGCGACGTTGGGAGCGACGAGTCGACGGTGAACGATTGCCGTTCGACGTTGTTCGCTTGCGTTTGGTTTCGCGGGAGAGCAGTGCGTGCCGCTTCCCATACTCGGCCCCCTCCCTCGCGTACGCCTGAACGGCGTCGCTCGACCTCCCCCAAAACCTCGTTTCGGGAGAGGTTATTAAATGCAGAAGCCCGCCAAAACGCGGCACCAGAAACTGCACATCCTTGAAGAAGGACGCTTTGGAACCAGCGTGGTTCGAGATGTTTGTAATGTCGGCGTTTGCGAAGTCACAGCGAGGCGGCTGACATTATTCCGACAGGATCTGTTGGATCAGTTCGGGCGGTGGTCCTTCAATCGGATAGTCCGTTTGAATTTCGCAGCCACAGGCGTCGGGTTCGACCGGGCCTCCGCAGGCATCGAGTGCCAAGCGGGCCAAACGTCGGGCTTTGGAGCTGGGTTCAAACCAACAACAAGGTCCGGTCTTTTCAAACACCATTCGAGTGAGCTTTTGACGGATCGGGATGCTGCAACATCCTCCGCAACCGGGATCGCATCCTCGACGCGAGGCAATGACCGCTTCGATGGCCGCGATGCGGACCTCTGCCGAAACATCGTCCAGTCCCGCGAGAATGGCTTCTTCCACATGCGGATTGACGGAGCAGTCTTCGCCGGCCAAAACACCGAGGGCTTTTACCTTGGCGGCGGTGGCGACCTTCGCTTCTTTCACTTTCAGTGCACCCGCGACGGCAGGCGAAGGCGAGGCCGCATTGGCAGGGTGCGAAGATGGCAGACTCATCGGTGGCGGCTGCAACGCAGGAACCGCGGTCGCTGCTTTTTCATAGGTGATTTGGCCGAGCAGCACCGTCTTGCGAATGCAGCGACGACCGATGGTATCGATTCCCAAGAAACGCGGCAGCGTCATAGGAACCGGGGCCGGTGGAGTGGCGACTCCATCCGGGCCGATCAAGACCGGCGTGGTGGCCTGACGCTCCAAGACGTTCAACGACGTGCAGCCGGATGCGAGAACCAGACAGCCACACGCGAGCAGCAACGGCCACGCATGGGTGGCTCCCGTCATGCCGTTCGTTGTTGACCGTCTCGCGTTCATGTTTGGGCGTTCGTCTTCAATCGATGCGGATGGTGGGGAGGTCAGTTGGCTGAGGCGGTTTCACGGCGACTTCCACACTTCTGCGATAGCGATCCCCGCGATAGAGGCCTTCCAATGTCAATTCGTATTGGCCAGCCTTCACGGCGGGAAACACGAAATGACCGCTCGCATCGGTCAGTGCCTCTTGGGGTAAATTCGACGCTTGGGAGGGTTGTTCCACGCTTTTTTCGTCCGAATTGTCAGGCTTTTCTTTTGGCAACTCTTTGAGCGCGACCTTCATGCCTGCGACTGGCAGAGTCACATAGGCGATTTTGCCTTGCAGAACGGTGACTTCGGCTTCGCGGCGAGCTTGCAACTCGGCTTCGGTCAGCAACTCGATCGCAAGCGTTTTGATCAGGCCCGGGTTATTTGCTGCGTCGGTTGCTTGCATCAGCAACGTGTGTGTTCCCGATGCCAGTTTGTCCGTCGGCAGAATGACGACCCAGCTTCCGTCACCGAGTCGTTGGCCAGGAACGGGTTTCACGTCGGGCGTGAACTCTTGTTGGCCGGCGGTTGCCCAAGCCGCTTGGATGGAGGCCGCTTCGCTGAGTCCCGCGTCATCGACAGTGGCACGAACTTCCACCGGCCCGCCCAAGATCGCTGGCAGCGGTGATCGGATCTGAATGTCCTTCAGCTTGGGTGGCAACGTGTCAAACACAGCCGTGATCGGGTTGCTCCAAACGAGTTGCTCGCCTCGTTGAAGGCTGGCGATCAGCGGAGCACGCTGGTTTCGGACCACACCCACCGGCACGCTGAGTCGATGTGGACGCACACGACTTTTCAATCCCGGTTGGCCAAGTGGATCCACACCGGCCCAAGTGAATTCGATCGCGGCAGGCGTGGTGACCGAAACGGTTGGTTCGTTCTGCAAGTAGCGATCGCCATTCAGATCCAATCCCAATGTCACAACGTCGCTGCCGTAGTGGAACAGTTTGTCGCTGAGGTCAACCCATACATCGGCGGAGACTGTTTCAGCGTCTTTGGAAACGATCACCGGCGGAAGGTCCTGGGAGGCCGGTGCATCAGGCAACAAAGGAGCCCCGATGACGATGGCGGCGTGGTCGTCGGATGGCGTGAGCAATTGCTCGCTGCGATTGCCCGCCAAGTGAAACACAAAGGCACTCGGCCACTGGTCGCTCAACACTCGAACGCCGATGGGGTGCCCATCGCAAGCGGCGGACGAGAACGATTTGGTGACGCGAGAATCCGGGGCGATCATTTGTTCGCCATGGGCAACGGTCAGATGAGTCAGCAAGTCGACCAGTTCGATGCGAACATGTGTCGGTCCATCGACGCCAGCGAGAGCGCTGATCGACACATCGACTTTGCGAGCGTTGTGGTCGTAAGCCACGACTGGCTGAATCAGCGAGTCCGGGCGATACACCCGAGGACTCAAGTCAATCCATTGCACGCGATCGTTTTCAGCGTCGGTGACTTCGCACCAAAGCGATGCGACTGTGATTGGTGGCGCGTCGGGTTCCAGTTTGGCAGCGGGAAACATGACCTTCGTCCATTGTCCCAATGCCGTCGCCAGTTTGGGCTGGATCGCCAACTCGGTTGGAGGCGTTTGGGTGGCGAGCCACCGCTTGGCTTGCTCCGATTTCATCGTCGGCGGGCAAGTTCGTCCCGGTTCGGACCAACCCAGCAGACGCACCTGCAAGGACTGCGACGACGAATCCAGTGGCTGGATCCACAACGGCGCAAAGAGGTCTCGGTTGGCGTGCATGACCCACGAGTCGCCGGCACTGGATCGAGCGGCCGCAAATTCGGACAGCGGCAATTCCAAAGGCACACTGGTGCGAAAGATATTGTTCTGAGTGATCCAACGAAGGTTGATCGCGGATGTTTCCGGCGTCTTCGCGTTTCCAGCCTGCGACGCTCGACGGATCTCGATTGAAGCGGTCTTTTGCTTCGAAAACAGGCCCAGCTTTTCTGACGCCGTTGCGGTCGATGTGGCTCTTTGCGAAACGATCGAGCGATAATCAGTTTCACCTGAGACGCGTTGCACGGGTGTGATGGTCGAATCAGCCAGTGTGTTGATTTGCAACCAACCACCATCGGTTTCGATTTCCAAGATCCCCGAACCCATCGATTGCGAAGTCGATTGGACCGCGATGTTCAACATCACGCGATCTGACATTGCCAGCGAGCCTTGGACGGTCACGTCAACGTTGGTGTTGGATTCGATTCGGGGCAGTGCGGGCAATCCAATCCAAGCAGCGAGTCGTTGGTAGCGACTGTTCGAGATCGCGTAACGTTCTCGTTCGTCTTTGGTTGCATCGACGGCACATGCACGCGTGTCGGCGACGAGCGTTGGCAGAATGTGCGACCAACGCTGCATTGCCACGTCCAGCTCTTTTGCCGCAGTGTCTTGCTTGGCGGGCGTTTGGATATCCGATTTCAGGGCACGCACGAGTTGTTTGTATTGGTCGACGGCGTTGACCATTTCGTCTTCCGATGTTGACGCGTTCAGAAGCGTTTGGCTCGCGGTCTGGGCGGCTTTCTGCAATCGATCCAGGGTCCCAGGTTTGCTCGACGTCCCAGCTAGTTCGAGTTGGGCCGCCAACGTCGAACGCTGGATTCGCGTCCGTGTGCTTTCAACGAACCCTTCGCTGGACCGCGAAACCGCGACCGTTTGAATGGTCGACGATGATTGGTCCAGTTGCAATTGAAGTTCAGCCAGCAAACCCGACAAACGATGTTTGACGGACTGGATCATCGCGTCGCCTTGGTACATCGAATCGCTGTTGGCAGAGTCCAGCCATCGTTGCAATGCGATCGTTTCAAGTAGCAACTGGCAAACGGAATCATCCATCAGCGATTTGGAGCGAATGGGCATCGCCACAAATGCATTCAAGTGATCGATGATTTCATCTCGCAGTTCACCGGCTTGATCGATCGCCAACGCATCCTTTTGCAGTCTTGTGAACGCGCGAATCGCTTTTTCGGTTTGTGCTTGCACATGAGCCAGATAGTCCGAACGCACGGGGCTGACCAGGCTCCGTTCAGCGTCCAGTCGCACCCATTGCGTTTCTGCTAGTTCGGGTTCGAACCATGTGCGGACTGTCGAGTTCATCGCGGCTTGGTTGGCGAGCACACGGCACTTGATCAGTGATTGCTTGAGTGACCAAGGTGCGTTTTGCTGCAACACGGATCTGGCCCAGACCACTTCGTCCCACGTTGCGTTGGCTGGAATCGGCGAGTCAATCCAAGTTTTCGCGGTGGCTTCGGTGGCATCCGCGTTGAGCAGCGTTTGCAGTCCCTCGAACAATTCGCTGCACTGGTCACTGCGATTGGTGCGAATGCCATCCGCGTGCATCTGAATTGCAACAGCCAGCGTCGGTGCGGTCACATCGACCGTGTGATGTTTGGCTTGTTCTGGGGCGGCATTCGGCGGTGCGGCAACGGACCGAGTGGCACTGGGTAGGTCGGCCGTTGTCGATGTCGTCGCACTCGCTTCGGCTTGCGCCGCGGGTGTTGCGTCGTCTTTGGGATCGAGAGCAGTCTGCACCGGCGCCAACAAATAGCGTTTCCAATGTCCTCGCGGGATGCTGGAAAAGGAATGGGGAACTGCTTGGTCGTCGCCATCGGGACGCTCGGGGCTGACCACATTCAACCATTCGGCGACGGAGACCACACCGTCAGCGTTGTTGTCCGCGGATTCTTCGAAGCCGTTCATCGCGGCTTGGGTCAGCGGCGTGACATGTTGGGCTGGATCGATCAGCTCATGATTGATTTGGCTGTGGTGTGTGACGACCAACACATTCGAATGGCTCAACGCGGAGACTTCTCGATCGAGACACTGAGCGAACTGCCAGGCGTTCATCTCGGGCAGCCGTCCGATTGAATCGCCGACGCTTTCAATCGCGTCGATCAACACGATCACGGGCGTTTGAGTTTTGCTGAGATGTCGAAGGAGTTCGGAGACGTCCAGCGGCGATGTTTGCAACGTCGACTCGGAATTCAATGACAACATGATCGCATGGCCGTCGACCACCAATGCTGTGCCGGCAAGGTGAATGAGTCGGGTACCGTTCGTGATATCGGTTTGTGCGATTTGATTGGCGGCGGAAAGCGAGAGCGTTGGAGTCACGCTGGCCGTCGGCATTGCCTGACCGAATGAGGAGAAGGCATCCAGCGATGCAAGAGCAACGGCCTGCGCCGGAATCACCGGGGCAGGTTGTGTCTTTTTAGGTGGCACTGGCCCAATCGATTGAATCAACAGACGAGGTGATTCAAGCGGACGCCAAACCGAGACCACAAAGATCCCGAGCAAGGACGCGAGGACGATCGTCAGCGCAACCTTGATGCGCAGTCGCGATCCCGATGCGGTTGGCTGATTTCGCCAATCTCGCAGTCGCGATTCGGTCACGTTGGGACTGTTGTTGGTCTTGCTCATGTTCTAGCCACCAACCTGAACGGTGGGTTCACCTGATGCGATCGATCCACCGTGTGCTGTCGGATCACCCATCCGAACCGCGGGTTTGCCGCCGATCATGACGGTGGCGGAGCCTTTGGAAAGAGTGTCGGGCGGGCCCGTGCACTCGGCCTCATCGCCCAAAACCGCGGCCGGCATTCCCCCGATCAGCACCGTGGGTTCTCCCGGACCGATGATGGGGCCTCCGACATGCGGGACAACGCCTGTGACCATCGGGCAACTGTGTTCGTCCATGATTCGAGCAGCAGGCGGCATCACTGATTTCCTTGCTTGGTGTCTTGTTCGCGTTGCAACAACGCGCTGCCGGATTGCAACCATTGCTGCATCGCGGTGTCTCGATCTGGCTCCGCCGCGACGGACCATCGATGCGAGGTCATGATTGCGACGCCGCTCAAATGCGATGGTGGTGGAATGGGCGGTTGATCATCCGGTCCCAGGCTGCCGCCGCTGAAGATGATCGCCTGAGCGATCCAACGGGTGACGTTGTCAGGAGAACTGACGGCCAGTTGATCGCGAACTTTGCGGCGGTCGGGTTCGTCGCCCGAGGTCTGCCAAGCCAGAATGCTTTGGTCGAGCGTGCTGCTCGCGCGATTGGCAAAGCCGGATGCATCGATCGCCCATCCGATGGCGGTTCGGACCGGCAACGCACCAGCGAGAAACCGGATCGCATCGTCGTTCAAGGAGGCATCGATCAAACGTTGGAGGTAGTCCATCGTTTGATCGGGTGACTGGATCAATGCGGTGGATGCGTCCGACATCGACATCACTTTTGCAAGCGAGGCGATGGTCGCGTGATCGTCGATGGTTTCGTCGGAAGTCGCCAGTTGTTGCGGATTCGTTTTGGGTGTCGCGGTCGTCACGTCGGGTGACCAACGAACCGAAAAAGCGGTTTGGCCGGCGACGAATTCGGTTTCGCATTGGCCCGTTTCTGACAGCGTGAGCCGATCGCATGAGTCTCCTGCAACGATCAGTGCATTCTGTCCCTCGAGAACCTCGATCACCGCGTCCGTTCCGCAACGAACGACAAAGTGTTCCGGTGACAACGCGGCGTCATCGGGAAGGCTCATTTCCACCCACTCGCTACTGCCCACGCGTGCTTCCTGACCGACGCGCAAGATCAATCGCACGTCGGTGTCGTCAGCGGGATGAGCGGTGAGTAAGAGTGGCATGATGAAGCGAAGGATTGGAATGAAGTGGAGGGACGCGTGAGCCAATTCTGTCCGAAAAGGGGTCTGACCCCTTTTCGGGACGAACTAGTTGATTTGGACGATGGCTCCTTTGACCGTGAGCGATCCGCCGGAGCTCAGTTCCGCTGATGCGTTGCCTTTCAGTGTCATGGATGCATCGGCGGCGGCGTCGACTTCGGGGGCCGCCATGCTGATCTTGGTATCACCCTTGATGGCGATCTCGCTTGCTTGGATGTTGATGCCCGACGGCGTCAGCTCAATGGAAGATTGACCACACTTGATCGTGATCGACTTGGCCGCTTCGATCGTGATCGCGCCGCTTTCGACCGACACATTTTGATCGCCTTGTTTGACCGTCAGGTTGTCGTCACCCGCATCGATCGTGGTCGTGCGGTCTTGTCCGATTTCGGTGGTCTGGCTTCCCGATCCGCTGCCGACTCCGATTTGGACGTTCTGGTCGTTGTAGATCTCGATCGTCTGGTCGCCGCTGTCTGATTTGTCGAAACCAACCTTCAATGAGTCATTGTTTTCGACCTCACGAACAAAATCGCGTTCGCTGTGCAGGTAGATCTGCTCGGCATCTTTCGTGTCATCAAACGTCAACTCATGGAAACAGTTCACGTCCCCTTCTTTGGTGCTGCGTGTGCGAAAGACCGTTTTGGCTTGCCCGTCGGCCAGATCTTCCGGAGGCATGCGATCGGCATTGAAGACCCGACCGGTCACGATCGGTCGATCCACGTTGCCGTCCAAGAACGCGACGATCACTTCTTCACCGACTCGCGGAATCGAGACCGCACCCCATCCTTTGCCAGTCCAAGGCTGCGTCACGCGAATCCAGCAGGAGCTGCTGTCGTCACCGGTGCCAATCAAATCCCAAGCGAATTGGACTTTGATGCGGCCATACGCGTCGGTCCAGATTTCTTCGCCATCGGGACCCACGACCGTTGCAATTTGAGGGCCTGCCATGATCGGCCGTTCGGTCGTTTGTCGACTGCGGAAGGGAATGGACGAAGGAAGCAACCGCAGTCGATTGTTCAGGTGAAAGGAGTGTGCACCTCCACTGCCGGCCGAAACATCGCCGGTTGTTATCATCAGATGCCGGCCCACAATCAGGTACTCTTGATTGAGATCATCGACGGGATGCGACGTCATCGTCAAAAGATTGCCGGCGATTACCGAGGGAGTTGACACGTCCACGGCGGCGGCGTGTTGGTCTGACGTGGCGGCTTCGGTCAGAACGCGAGCGTAGTGTTGGCCGTCGTCGGTCTCGAAGAACTGACCCGGGAATTCGTACCATTCCCAGTCGCTTGCCGTGTCCGACGCGTTTTGACGAACGGTCATTTCGGCGCGAGGCTTTTGGAAATCGTAGTCTCGCAACACGTACGACGCCGTGTTGAAGTCACGCTCATAGGTCCACTGCGAAAGACACGTTTCGCTGCCCGGTTGTTCCACCGCGTGATAGGGCAGCGAACCAAACGACGCCGACGCTTGGTGGGCACTGACGTCGTCGCACAGCACTAGGGTGTGTTGGTCTTCGGTGTATTCGAAGAAGTAGTAGATGCCTTCTTCTTCAAACAGTCGACTGAGGAATTGGAAGTCCGATTCGCCGTATTGCACGCAGTAGGCTCGTTGGCGATACGTTTGCGTGAGTCGGTCTTCCAGTTCGCCGGTGAAGCCTCGCGATTCGATCACGGCTTTGGCGATTTCGACGACCGTCTGTTGTTGAAAGACTTGTGATCCGCCGACATGTCGCAGCAATCCCATCCAGGGAGCAAGCGTGGCGTGGTATTGGTACAAGCCCGCGCTGGTGCCAACCTGACCGAAACGTGTGACATAGCCGTGCAGGTATTCGGGCGAGTCGTCTGGATCGCCGATGCGAATCGAGACTGGTTCTTTGAGCAGGTCGAGCGGATCGATGTCGCCTTCAGAGCTGACCAAATCCAACGTCCCACCAAAGGGGCGTCCGAGTTGTTCTGTCCAAGTCACACCGGTCAACACGAGCGCATCGTCATCCAGCGGTGTGCTGACGGCGATCGGACGGTTGGCTTGGGTCAGAGTCATGATGGTGAAATCGTGTGCAACGCTAGAGAATGAATTGACAGTCGCCGACATCGGCGCGGGGAGCTTTCCCATGAACCCAAGCACTTCGGCCGAGAGCACCGATTCGTCCGAGTGACAAACGTGGGATCGTGTGGCGATCCAAGATCAAACGAACGCGGCAATCCAATCCGGGATCGACATAACCGCGAATCAATTCACGAAGCGTTCCGTGCGATTCGCCGCCAGGCAGTAGTTCTTGAAACAAGTCAAAGGCGATCGGTCCGATGTCCAGATCGATCATCGAGCAACGATCCGGGACACTGCGTCCGAGCACCACGCTTTGTCCCAGTCGACCACCCCGGCCCGCGGTTTCTCCGCGACCAGATGGCCGTTCCGATCGAGAGAGCAGCGTTCGGTCTTCTGGTTCCAAACGGAGTTGCCGCAATCGAAATGTCTTTACATTCGCATCCGCATGCACAGTCGCGGAAACCACCGCCGCGAGACCTTCCGCGTTGCGATGTGTGGACCCAAATCGGCCGCTGAAGTACAGCCCTGAGTTGTCAGTTGAGGTTGGGGCGGCGTTGGATTCTGCTCCGGGATTCAGCGTGCCCGAGATGGAACCCACGTACGCCGCGAACCGGTCCGTTTCTGGTCGATCACGCTGGACCGCACCGCGACTGCTACTCCACGCTCGGTAGAACAGCGTTGCCATGCGGTGATGGAATAGGTTCAGAAACGATTCCAAAGTGGGGTCAGCGTTGTGCCTGGTTTCATGCCGAACGGTCTCGGTCATGTGCAGAGGCAATGGACCTCCGGGCCCCAACAGACCAAAGAATCGTTGGCTGATGTGGGCGCGTTCATCGTGTCCCGAATCGATTCGATCGATCGTTGCCGGGGCAAAGTCCAGTGCCGATGTTTGCCGGATCCGAACGGCCTCTTGGCTCGTTTGTCTGGCGTGACCAACTCGAGGCAGCGTCGGTGACTCGGCTTCGATTCGTCGCATCGCCTGAAAGAAATCAAGCGACTGAACCGGTTTCCCGAGTTCTTCCGTGAGACGCTGTTCCCAGGTGGCGGTGGAGTCTGAAGTGGTCATGGACTTGTCAGGCAAAACGAGAACGGCGAATCAATGTCTCGGCGTGAGGGTTGGAACCCGGCCAATGGCGAGGTTGATGCGGTGGCTAGATCAGTGCGGTTTTCCCGGTGCGAACTGGCCATCGATGCACCGGGCCACGTGTGGGCGTGCGGAGCGACGTTTGCGTGAAACTGTTCAAAGACACAAAGCGTGCCATGAAACGATCCAGCACTCCCGCCAATAAGAAGGCACCTCCGCCTTCGAACGCTGACTCGTCCAACTCCAATTCCAGGTGCACGCCTCGACCGTGAACGATGGGGCCGGGCATGGGGATTTGTCGCGTGACAGCTTGATTGGTCACCGAGAGAATCCCGTCCACTTGGCGACGCGTCGCGGGCAAGTCTTCCGGGCAATACAGATACAGCGTTTGCCGCAGCAACGCCGCTGCATGATTCGAGTTGGGATCCGTCGACTTTTCGCGATCGCACAGCGAGAGGAAGTTTGACGTCAAGTGATTGACCAGTCGCCAACACGTCTCGCCATCTTCGGTGGTCAGCGGTGCTCGCGGAGTGGTTGGGCCTGACAGACAACTGATGGAGGCAACCGGTCCGGGGCCATCCAGTGTGAACGCGTCCCGCCAACCCGCTTCCGGTTTCAGCAGGGCGAGGTCGCGGTTGGTGCAGTAGACCGTGGACGACAGTTGGCGAATCGGATGCCGCGATGGTCGTTGACTCGAATCCGTCAGCGTCACAAAGACTTCTGTTCCCAAGTACGGTGAGCGATGACCGTATTCACGTTGGTTCGTCGAAGGTTGCCGAGGACGACGATCGAGCGTGTAGTAGGCCGCGTGTTGCTGGCGAGCAGCCATGTTGGTTGGTGGCGCGTAGAGCGGCAGGAACTCGACTTCTTGTTGAGCCGATGTTCCGTGACCAAGCAGTTGTTCGACCGACCAAATTTCAAAGTCCATCGGTCGGCTGCGGTCGACCAACAGTTGGTGTTCGGATTTGGTTTCTGAAATCGGGACCCGATCCGCGCGTTGCTTGAACAAATTGACTGCTGGGACACAGTGCAAAGCCAAGTGTTCACGGTTGAGACGTCCCACCAAATCCTTCTGCGATTGGTCAACTCCGATGATGATTTCGAGTTGGTTTCCCTTCGCCATCGAAACCGCGTGGGACAACCCGTTTAGCGTTACGAACAGGAACTTTTCGGGCAACAAGAAATACTCTTGCAGCAATCGGTATCCACTGAACGAACGAGGCTCGCCGGGTAGCAATGCTTCTGCGTCATCGAAACCACCAGCGACCAGCGATGCCGAATCCAGTCGTTGCCATTGATCCGAAGCGGCGTCGCCGACAACGATGCCGTTCTGATGGGCGATGAGTAACTCAAGCAACTGGTGCGCGGTTTCGCCACCGCGAAGATGAATCGGCAGGCTGTCCAGGTCGAGTGCCGACATCGGCAAACCAGCCGTGGTTTGAAGCGTGATTCGCAGTGCCGCACGACAGGGCATGCCCTTCATGATGGAAGGCATCGGGCGACGGGTCGCAGTGCCACGTTCCACCCATTCAACGTCCACCAATTGAATCGGCCACAAATCCACCGGAGCGGTTGTTTCGAATCGGCAAGGCGTCGGGCAGGTTTGGCTGGACGGTCCCTGCAAACGAGAGCCGCGGGGCAAACGGTAGCCGCTGGCCAGCGATCCCTCGTCGGGATCCGGGTGAATTTGAACGATCGCCGCGGATGGGATCGGCCGCGTGTAGTGCGGGTAGATCGATTGCAGCAACCCGCGAGTGAGTTGTGGAAACTCGGAATCCAAACGGCGATGCACTCGCGCCGCCAAAAACGCGAATCCTTCTAGCAATCGTTCGACAAAAGGGTCGGCGCAGGCGAATTCGTCCATGCCCAAGCGGCCGGCGACCGCGGGGTATTCTTGTGCGAACTCCGCCCCCAGTTCTCTCAGGTAGCCGAGTTCTCGGTTGTAATGATCGAGGAACTGAGCTTCCATGCGTCAAATCCAACCGAGGTGAACGAAGGAGTCGAGTGTGCGCGGATGATTGGCCAAGCCATCCTTCCAGCACAAACTCGTGGGCTGTGGTCTTTTTGACCGTGACACTCATCACGGTTCTTGCTGAATAGCACAATTGGGCCTTGCGTCCCAAGAGGTAATTCGCTGACCAAAATCCAACTACGCCGCTCGGCGTTGGCCGTTTCCTGGCACCACTTTTTGGCATTGGCCATTCCCCAGGCAGATCGAGATGCCCATCGCAAAGGACTCCAACGCATCGGAGGGGCCAAAGAGGGCCTGGATTTGCACGATCACGTCGCCACGCACGTATTCGTTCAACCGACACGTGACATTCAGAGTGTCCGCTCGCAAACGAGGTTCGAAGCACCGAATCGCTTCGGTGAATTCTCGTTGAAGAAGTCGCAGGTCCAATCCGCTGCTGGTCCTGCCCGTCAGATCGGGAACGCCGTAGTTCAAAACGCTCTTTTGAACCAACGGCCAAGCCGACAGATCGGTATCCTCGGACATTCGGCGTGTTCCAAACAACGCCAACAGATCGCGTTCGATTTGCGAACTCAATATCGCCATCTGTTGGCGACGTTGACGGCGTGAAACACCGCCGCGTGATCCGGGATTTGGCACCACACGAACGTCGCCACCGCCACCGTTCTCGCCACGGATCAATCGATCCAGTAGCGAGGATGACGGTTGTTCGATCGGTTCGTTGGATGCCATGACAGCTCAGCCTAGGCGGCTTTCTGTTCCGACAGGTTCCAGCCCTTCTCGGTTGCTTTCTTCGCCGAGTCTCCGTCGTACTTGGTGTACGCCATTTTGATCTCGGTGAAGTTGAGCGTGAAGTTTTCGCAAGGCTTGCTGTCGCCCATGCTCGACTGTGAGTAGCTGGTGACGATCGGGTCAACCAATGTCACGGTCAAGTAAACCTGCGGGTTGCCTTCGTTGTCGGTTTGCAAGTAGGTCAGGGTTGCGCCTTGCAGCGAAGCACCCGAGACACTTTGCATGAACAATTCGGTCGACGCGATGTCGAAGTCTTTTGAACATTGCAGTTCGGTGAACGCGGGCGAGCCGGTTTCACGAGCCGAGCTGCCGGCAACACTTGCGACGGTACGATTGGCACCGAAAGAGACCGAGGTCAACTTGATCTGATCTTCGTAACCAGAGACGCTTGCGTCGCCTTTGATTTCGGTGGTGAACTTCAAAAAAATCATGGTTTCAGTTTCCTGGAATGAATGTTGTTTGGAATGGTGTCAAAGACGAATGATCAAGCGGCCTTGGCGGACGGCAGCTTGCTAACGAGTCGCAATGACACGGTCAAACCTTCCAGTTGGAAGTGAGGACGCAAGAAGAATTTCGCGGTGTAGTATCCCGGGTTACCTGGGATCTCTTCGACGACCACTTCTGCACCCGCCAACGGACGACGAGCTTTGTCCAGTTCCGATGCGGTTGCTGGGTTGGTGTCGACGTACTGGCTGATCCAGTTGTTGAGCCAGACTTGCATGTCGGCACGTTCTTTGAACGAACCCACTTTGTCGCGAACGATGCACTTCAAGTAGTGTGCAAAGCGGCAGACGGCAAACAGATACGGCAAACGACCCGACAAACGAGCGTTGGCGGTTGCATCGTCGTCTTCGAACAAGCTTGGGTTGTTCAGTGACTGAGCACCGATGAAGGCGGCCAAATCGCTGTTCTTGCGGAACACCAATGGCATCATTCCGTTCTTCGCCAATTCCGCTTCTCGTCGATCGCTGATCGAGATTTCGGTTGGACACTTCATGTCCACGCCGCCATCGTCCGTTGGGAAAACGTGAACGGGCAACTTTTCCACTGCTCCGCCCGATTCCACACCACGAATGCGTGAGCACCAGCCGTGCATTTTGAACGAGCGGTTGATGTTCACAGCGAACGCGTAGGCACTGTTGGACCAAACGTATCGGCTGTGGTCAGGACCCGCGGTTTCTTCTTCGAACGCGAATTCTTCGACGGGATTTGTCGCGGCACCGTAAGGCTGGCGTGACAGGAAGCGTGGCATCGTCAAACCGATGTAGCGCGAATCTTCGTCGTCGCGAAGCGAACGCCACGAAGCGTATTCGACAGTTTGGAAGATCTTCGTCAAATCACGAGGATTGCCGAGTTCTTGCCACGAATCCATGTGCATCAGCGAAGGTGCTGCGGCGGTGATGAATGGGGCGTGTGCAGCGGCAGAAATTTTCGCGATTTCGCCCAACAGTTCGACGTCGACAGGCGAGTGATCGAAGTAGTAGTCGCCGATCAATGCACCGTAGGGTTCACCACCGAACTGGCCGTACTCTTCTTCGTACAGCTTCTTGAAGATCGGGCTTTGATCCCAAGCGGTTCCTTTGAACTTCTTCAGCGTCTTGTGAAGGTCTTTCTTGGAGATGTTCAAGACGCGAATTTTCAGCATCTCGTCGGTCTCGGTGTTGTTCACCAAGTGGGCGAAACCGCGCCATGCACCTTCGAGTTGCTGGAAGTCATCGTGGTGCAAAATCTCATTCATTTGCTCTGAGATCTTGCCGTCGATTTCCGCCACCAAGGCTTCGATCGTCTTGATCACGTCGCTCTCGGCAACCATCTCACTGGTCACAAGTTGAGCGGCGAGCGTGTTGACCGCCCGTGTGACAGCCAGCCCGGCGTCGTCGGTGCGTGGCTTAAATTCGGCTTCCAGCAATTCAGACAACGTGTCCAGTGTGATGGTGTCGCTGACGTCGGGAGCGGCTTCCGTGGTTTCCGATTGTGTTTCGCTCATCCTTGAGTCCTTCGAGATTGGTGGTGGGTGTTGGTGTGACGATTCGATTAGGCGGCTTCTGCGGCCGAATCTGATTCGTCAATTTCGAGCGGCTTTTCGGCGAGCTCTTTCAACAGTTCAGGATCGTTGATCAATCGGGACACCAATTCTTCGGCGCCGGCTTTGCCGTCCATGTAGGTCACCAACTGAGCCAATTGCGTGCGTGCGTTGAGCAACTTGTTGAGTGGTTCCACACGTTTGGCGATTTGGCCAGGTGTGAAGTCGTCCATGGACTCGAAGGTCAAGTCGACGTTCAGGCTGCCTTCGCCGGTCAGCGTGTTGTCCACTTGAAACGCAGCGCGTGGCTTCATCGATTTCAAACGGTCGTCGAAATTGTCGATGTCCGTTTCCAGGAACTTTCGATCGGCGACGTCTTCGAGTGGCTCGGACGGATTGCCCGACAAGTCAGCAAGCACTCCCATCACGAAAGGAAGCTGAACCTTCTTCTCGGAACCGTAAGTTTCCACGTCGTATTCGATTTGAACGCGAGGCGGACGGTTACGAGCAATGAATTTTTGGCTGCTTTCGGACATCAGCTTTCCTTTTCAGAACAGCGGCGATAGGGTGAATTTGTAAATGGTTGGGTTTGGATGACTGGGGCATTAGTCATCAAACTGGCCAGCCAGGTTTCTTGCTTGCGAGAGCGCATCGGGTGCGAGTTCGCGAATGATGTCGACGAAGTCTTGGTTGATCATCCGGCGAGCCCGACGCAGCAACAACGGCACCGGGCTGGATGGTTCGTACAACTCGAAGTACTTCGTCGCCGCGTCGAGAACTTGCGCGGCTTCTTCACGTGACTGAACCCGAATACGGCTGAGGCTGACGATTGATTCGTCAACATCCTCGGAGTCCCACTGATTGGAAGTGTCGTGGGAAGCGGCTGGCTCGCATTCATCGCCGCTGACATCTTTGACCGCGGCATCCGAAACGGACAAACGTTGTCGAAGGTGTGTCTTGAATAATTGGCTGCACGCGGACAGGCAGGACGACAGCTCTTTCGTTTCCCAAATCCCGGTTCCGAGATGCTGGTCCAGGAATTCCACCGTCTCACGCAGTGCGTTTTCGGCTTGTTGGCAGGCTTCATAGCGATGTCGAAGCTCGGCAACTGGCAACGCCAAAAAGGCGGCTTCCACTTCCATCGGCGTGGGCGAATCCGCGGATGAGGTCGCATTGAGCTCGCCACGCGACCGACGCACGTCGTTGAGCGTCACCACCACATGAGGCAGTGATTCGACCAAGGTCATCCGGCCGATCATCGATGGCAATCGCTCTGGTTCGCAAAGACGACCAAGGGCATTGATTCGTATGAACGGATCGTTGTTGTCTTCGGGATCCAGTTGCGGATGAACGTTGTCCCAATGGTCACGGACCCAATCGCGAAGAAGCGTCATCGATTCGGTCAGGCCGTCGAGACCCTTCAGGTGCGTCTGGCTTTCGACTAGGAGAACGGCCAATCGAAGATCGCGAGTTTCGCTCGCCATTTCGACCGCAAGCTGGTGAATGGTTCGCCAGTCCGGTGGTTGAGCCGCAATGACAGTCTTGCCGTATTGCTGTTCCCGAGTGCCTTCTGCCAACCGGGTCATCTCAACAAACCGAGCGTCGTACTCAAGACTCACGCCAGAAGGCGAGTCCGGAGAGACGGGAGCGGTCAGCGTTGAGAGGTCGGCAATTGTCATGAACGATGTCGGGGCTTGGTTTGGCGGACACTCATCACTGTCTGGATATTTGCCTGTAGCGATTGAATCGACTTTTCGATTCTGAACCCTGAGTCACTTTGATTCCTTTTTTCAAGAAATGCGTGGAATCATCCAAAAGCGCTGAATGGCATCAAGTGAAAATGATGGGTCGCAACAAGATCCAAAGTTGCGTGAGAAACAGTGCGATCAAGATTCCTGTGACCACCATCAGCGACGCCGCGAAACGCTGGTGACGTCGCCAGGCCTGTCGTTCTTCCGACGTCCAAGCCAAATGATTTTGTTGGTCGATCATGTGTGCGACGACGGACTCAAAGAAGTGTCCCTTCGTTCCGTTGCTCTTGGCCGAGCGTTGGCCTGGCGATGCGACAAACAGACCACTGACGATCGGTGCGTTGACTTCCGACATGCTTCCGGAATGCGAAGACGACATGTCCACCGGATTCGCTGCACAGCTTTCGACCATCAGGCTTCGCAGGGAGGAACGCCAGCGACGACACTGGATCAGAACGCGAACCAAGCGATGGTTTTGAGGTTGGGTGAGCGAACGTGGCACTTGAAAAACCTGTTTGACACGATTTTCGATCTCTCGAATCGTGTCATTTGCCAATTGGTTCATTGCTTCGCCGGTGGGAATCTCTTCCGAGACAAATGGTTTGCCCAATGCCACCGACGATTGTTGTTCCACCATCCGCAAGCGTCGTTGCAGTTCCTTGTAGTCGTCGGGATGATCATTCTCGGCGATCATCATGGTCACCGGGCTGGCGATTCCCAATTCGGATTGCATCTGATCGAGGTCGCGACGGATCGCTCGTCCGATTTTTCGGCCCGACTCACCGGGCGAAGAGCCTCCTTCGGCGATCATTCGCGAATCCACCATCACAAGCGTGCCGTTGATGGGGGCGTGTGGAAACCGTTCGGCTCGCAATCGTGCACACAAATCGGACAGCTCTTGCTGTGATTGTGTGGTGCGAACCGAGGACAGCGAATCAGGGATCGCCCGAGTGGGCTGAGTCATCGGCCGGATCGATTGAGCGTCTTGGACCAAGCGATCGGCTCGTTCGAGCGATTGCATGGCGTGAGTGACGGAGGTGGACTGTGTCTTTGCTGCCTGAGTTTGAGGCTGAGCCACTGCAACGGCGGATGGGTTTGCACCGGCGGCAAGTGGTTCGGCGTGAGGTTCCGTTGCTGGCGCGTCGTCGGTTGAATCACCTATGGATGATTCGTCGCTGTCCGCTACGGGCTCTTCGCTGGCGTTTGCATCCGACGGTGACGCGGACGGTGAATCAGATGCCTCGGCGACATGGTCTGGAACTGATTTTGGCTGCTCGGCGTGTTCGTCCGATGTTCCGCTTCGCAGGAGTGTCCCATACACACCAATGTCTCGGCAGAAGATCAGCAAGCGATCTTTGGAAAGATGCCAATCGATTGCGGGAGAGCCTTCCGACGTGGATTGAGCGACGGGAGCCCCTTCGGATCCGAGCCACGATTCTTGTTGATGTCGTGTTTCACAGCCCAACACCAAGAAGCAAGGGATTTGGTTGAGTCCCACGCTATGCTGCGACAGCAATTGCATGCCCGTTTTCCAACCGGCACGAACGCGAGCGTCGCCGAGCGGAATGTCCGCCATCCAAATGCGCACCGTCACATAGGTGACCACGCAGGAAAGTGCCCAAAGAACTAGCAACCAAACACCACGCTGAAGCGTCATGTAGTCGCCCCAAGCGATTCGCGTCGGGTCGATTGAGTAGACCAACCAAGCGGCTGCGGCCAAAACCAGCAGACCGATTCCCACCAACGCGGCAACCATGGCGGCCAACGACACGTTCAGTCGCGATTTCAGGCGATCTTTCAGACTGGGCGTTGGCTCATCGGACATCGATCGTTCTCGTCGAGTTGTATGGGATTGGCATTACTTTCCCGCCGAAAGCGTGTACATCGTGATGTTGGCGATCAACATCGTTGCCGCCGCGACCGTCCACCAAACGATGCTTCGTCGCGTCGTGTTCGGTGCCGCTCCACTCAGAGATCGATGCAGGCGCGCTGGAGGGTCGACCTCGGCAGCATCGCTGCTGAGTTGGTGCTGTGTCTTTTCCAGCCAAAGTTCCAACGTTGCTGGAATGCCCAGTTCTTTCGTGGTGGCTTCTGACAGACCTGGAATGGAGTACACGCCACGGAATCCCAACAGGACGCAATCGTGGAAGACTCGCAACACGCCGTTGGAGGATTCACGACTGGCGACGGCAGCCATCTGATAGAAGCGTTCGCTGCAATCACGTGAACCAAACAGGCTGGCTTCCAACACGTGATCGTTCCACCAAGATCGACCGGACCATGGCATCTCCAGCAACAACTCATCGGTCAGAGAAACCAATGCGTACATCGCTTCTTCCCAGCGATCATCGTGATGGTGACTTTGCCGCGCTTCGGTCAAACGTTGCGACAAAGTTTGGTGAATGGCGACGGGATCCAAGGGCTCGTCGGCATGCAACCGGTCGATCAACGCCAGCACGCATTCGGTGTAGTCGTCCGCAAATTGTTCGAGTGATTCATTCATCACACTGAATCCGATCGCTTGGTCGCGAAGATCGCGAATTGCAAGGAAGTGGTGTGAGCGTCCATGCGAACCTTCAGGGTTTGATTGCCCGCCAACTTTTGCGGATCGTCAATCAATTGTTCGCGAATTCGAAGTGCGATCGTGCCGGTGTCCAAGACGTCGGTCCAGGCCGGGCCGCGACCGCTGATCTCGAAGAAGCTCCAGTCCGATTGAGACGGCAAGACTCGGGGGACTTCTCGCAATGGTTTCAGTTCCAATCCCATCGCGCGTTTGCTGTACAGCGTTTCGACTTGTCGGGCACTGCCCATTTTCCAATCGAGGAAACCAGGCGAGAGCAGCTTGTCGAGTCCCGCGGCGGAGAGTTTGCCACGACGCACGCCCAAAACGCACTGCCAATCGCTTGTCAACCATTGCGGGTCCAGGCTGACCTGCATGCCCAAACCTGCTCCGATGAAGAAGCGTTGTTGGTAGGCGTTCTGGCCGACCGCTGCGATTCGCGATTCAATTCTTCGTCGCAACTCTTGAAACAGCGGGCCGATTGCATCGTGATCGTAAGCGGCGATCGCCTGCAAAGATCGTGTTTCACCAAACAGATCCAAACCCCCGGCGACACGGCTGAGTTCTACGTAGGCGTTCCACGGATGGACGCCGCTGGATTGATTTAGAACACCGAGAACCGCAGCGGCTTGGTTGAGCGTTTGAAGCATCAAGATGCGTTGGAGGTCACCGGGTTGCTCGGCGTCCATTCGAACGCTGCGATCATTGACGAGCTGCGACAACAGTTCGATCTTGAGCATCATCATGTCGTGGATCGGCCGCAGAAAACGCTGTCTCATTTGGGACCATGCGGCACAATCCATCAACGGTGGGACGTACCGTTCGTCCAGTTCCGCGATCGCTCCGCCAACCGTGCCTCGTTTCACACGAGCGATCCGTAACACGTCGTAACCGGTCAGGTCTTCGGTCGAAAGTTTGAGGACGGCGTTGACGCGGCGAAACAGGACGGGTTCGACGCTGGCGCCATCGGTTTCGTCCGGAACATGAATCTGAAGTTGGCGAAAACGGGCTCCTTCGGCTTGATCGCCTTCGGCCACGTTGGAAACACCAAGCTGCAACCGAGGAACCGCAAGGAACACGTCGACGCTGTCGCCGCCGCCAACCGGAATGGTTTCGTGAGCAGCGTCCGATGTTTCGGAAGTCGAGGGAGTGGCACCGGAAACGGCAAATCCCGCTCGCAGGTCAACTCGTTCGGTTGATTCTCCCACGGCCAATTCCACCAACGTGCCCTCGGGCATTTTGGCTCGGACGCCGTCGAGTTGGAAAAATCCCAGCGCGAGCGCATCCGCATTGATCGAGATGCTCGCCAGTCCATAGCTGTAGGGGTTCTGCCAGCGTGAAGATGCCGCTTGGCTTTCCTGCCAATGGCGATCCCATGCTTGAAGATGGTGTGGTCGGAGGAACAGTCCCTCGTGCCAATGGACCGCAAGATTCTGCATCGGATTCCTTTCCGAACGTTGGCTGGGTGCCGTCAAATCCATTTGACTCTAGCAAGCCCCAATCTTGGTATGTGGTCGGAGATTAGCTAATTTGCGTGCATACTTCCAGACGATATTACCGATACAGACAGCCACTCTTAGTTTCACGACATGCTTTCACGGTTGTCGTGACTTCACTTTGACTCGCGAAGTGAACTGCCGCATTATCCAGGCCCCGCGACGAAGTGTGATCAAACCCGTCCTCATCGCTCTGCTGCTTTCGCACGCCGTGTTGGCGTTTCCGCTTTCGGCTCAAGATCCGGTGGTGTGGAACAACCTCGGTGCCCCGCTGCTGCGCCATGACTCGCTCTCGGACGCACCGCTGCACGCGGAAGGTTTGATCGAAGCACCTCTTTTTGAACCGCTTCCCGTCCCGCGTGGCGAAATCGAGTCGATTTCGATCGGCTCACCGAGCATCTACCCCGAGCCTATCGTCGGCGAATCCGCGGATTGGTTGGCGATTGGCGGTGACAACCCGGTTGGCTCGAGTTGTGGTTGTCAGTCAACTTGCAATTGCGAGTCGGGGTGCGATGTGGGCTGCGGCTGCAATCAATGCCGCGAACTGGTTTCCAGCCAGTGGACTCCTTGGCAGGATCTGTCGTTCCCAAACATTCACGAAGCGTTGGAACGTCTCAGCCCCGGAGCCCACTTTCGTCAAAATCGTTCGCGTGATCGTGGCATCGGTTACGAACGAGTGATGTTTGCTCCCAACGTTTTGGACACCGCGATCGTTCCAGCTCACGTGGGCATCCGCTACCAAGTCGACCACGGGCTGCGAACGCCGGATCGAGCGGAGTATTACTGGGGCGACCCGCCAGACAACGAGTCGGGCGTGAACTCGCAAGATCTGATCTTTCGACTTGCTGCGGGGACGGAGCGATTGATGGCGTTGACGCAGTACACGATGCGGTCGGTGGACCCGGAAGTGAACGGGAACACGACCGGTTTTGGTGACATCGTCCTGGGTGCTCAAGCTCTGTTGGTTGATGGCAAACGCACGAAGGTTGCGACAATCTTTCGAACTTATTTGGCGAGTGGTCCCGCCGACCGAGGCCTGGGAACCGGTCACACGTCGCTGGAATTTGGATTGCTGGGGCGACGCTGTCTTCGTCCAGAAACCTACGTCTTCGGCGAAGTCAAATATTGGACTCCCATCAAAGGAACCGCTGGCGTCGCCGGAGATGTGTTGACCACGGGCTGGGGTGTCAGCACGATCGCAGCGGAAAGCGATGTGTTCGCATTCTTGCCGACCTTCGAGGTTCGAACACTATCGTTTCTGTATGGCGGCTATCACGATTCAGCGGGCACGCTGCGGTCCGTCGACGGTGAAACCGCGATCGAATTCTATCCGGGTGCTCGCTTTGTACTGGGACCCGAGAACGACATGGGTTTGTGGGAATTCGGATTCGCGACCGGCATCACCGCCGCCGATGACGACTGGTTCGACACCCGCATGGTGTTTGATCTTCGCCTATCGCTTTGAGTGACCAAGACGACTTCCGCGAGCAAGTCGTCTTGATTTGGCGAGCTCGCTGATCAGTCCTGCGATTCGAGCGGAAGCGTTCCGCCGACAACAGGTAAACTCAGTTGAGTGTGCTGAAGATCGATCGTGAGCTTGGTGCCCGGCGTGGGATGCAGCGTGTAATCGCGATCGCTGGAAAAGACCATCAGTCCGATCTGTTGTCCTTTGGCGATGACTTGGTCATCGGGTTGCAGGTCGAACTCGATGTCATAGAACTGGCCCGGGACGAGCGGTTTGCTTTCTCGCATGGATTCGATGTTCTGAGGATCGGCCCATCCGCGAGTGGTGATGTTGTCGGTGATCTTGGAGTTCTTCTTTGTGTTCCAAGGCAACGAGACCAACCAGACGCTCAGGTTGGCGGCGGGACGATCGCACGCAAGTCGCAGTTTGATTCGCGGTGTTCCTGAGAGATGAACTGGTTCGCTCAATTCGGGTGTGGCGTAGATCAAGCGATGTTCGGTGTATTCGGCTTGTGCCAACGCTTCGCCTGGGAACGAAAAGTTGTCGATCAACGTTTCCGTGATTGGTTCGGTGAGGGGGGATGTCCGCAAACGCCCACGTTGGGGAGCACCAGGAACCGGATAGACCATCACGTCTTTTGCTTCCGGGTGCGGGTATTCCGGGTACTCGGTTGGTTTGGTCCGCTCATCGCTTTCGCGAACGATCCACGAATTCGAACCCTTTTCGACGCCGTTGTCTTCGCCATAGAGATAGTGAGTGAACCAGCGATTCATCATGCTGATCGGTGGAGGTCCGCCGTGCCCGCCTTGGTGCATGAACAGTTGGGTTTCGACACCGTTCTTTTTCAACGCTTCGTAAATCCGGATGCTGTGTTCGGGAACGACGTTCCAATCATTGAAGGCATGCGCCATGAGCACCGCCGCTTTCACTCCATCGACGCGGTTCAAGTAATCGCGTGAGTACCAGAAATCGTTGTAGTCACCGGTCGCTCGGTCTTGGTTGGCCATCATCTGTTCGTCACGGACATGGCAATCGCAGTACGCTCGAATCTCTTCATCGCCACCGCTGTGAATGAAGTCGTACAGGATGTCGATGTCTTCCCCGAGGTAACCACCGGGATGGCGTACCAATCCATTGGATCGGTAGTAGTGGTAGTAAGACGTGTTGGGTGCGACGGGGATGATGACTTCCAGTCCCTCGACTCCTGTTGTCGCGGCGGCCAACGGGATCGTGCCGTTGTAGCTGGTCCCCGTCATGCCGACTTTGCCTGATGACCAATAGGCTTCCACGGGGTCGCCACCGAAGGGTTCCGTGAATCCTTTGCCGCGTCCGCACAACCAATCGATCACGGCTTTGGGAGCCAACGCTTCGGGATCGTCACCGACCGTTGGGCAACCCTGTGAAAGGCCGGTGCCTGGGGCACTGGAATGAACGACGACGAACCCACGAGGCAGCCAGTCTTTGACATGTCGTTTGGAGATGATCGGGCGTGTGCCTTCGCGTTCAATCGCGGGAGCAGCGGATCGTTTGGGTGGTTCGGCACCGAGTTCTTGCCGGGCGTCCCAGAAGTAGGATTCATCGGCACCGGTGGTCCCCGCGAAGTAAGGACTTGAGTTGTAGATGACTGGAAGCTTCAGCGACTGGGTATCAGTTTGCGTTGGACGCGTGACGCTGACGTGCATCCGGTCGAGCTTCCCATCGCCGTCCAAATCGAACTCCGTTTCCACCCAAAGGTCATGGCGGATCCAGTAGTCCGAGTCTTCCAGTTCCTTGATGATTTGTGCCTCGCCATCTTTAATGACGGGGATCTGAAGATCGCCCCCTTGGACAGGTGAGGTTGCGAGAAACAGGAGTGCAAGGACTGGCGAGCAGAGGCGTTTCATGGTTGTGAAAACCCAGGTGAGATCGAGGCGAGACCGCATCAGCTTAGTCACCTCAGCGAACCGTCTTCAAGCGACGGCAAAGAATCCGAGGTAGGGGAGCGTTTCGCGAATCTACCGCTCGTTTTCGCCCGTTTATCCTCCGATATGACGGATCAACTCGGGGGGATGGAACGCAATCGAGAACGCTTCCCGTAACCGACTGAGGCTCTCAGTCGGAGACCCATGCGCATCTTTGGTGCTG
>NZ_ANMO01000108.1 GCF_000338295.1 Rhodopirellula europaea 6C | reverse complement strand
AGCCGGCGTGACGCTAAGCGGGTGCAACGACTTGGTTGTACTGTGCCGCCGGGGACCGTGCTACGTCGAGCCGCTGTCGTCTTAGTGTTTTATCGGTGACGCGGTCGCTCAGCAAGGCAATCGCCACGCTTTGGAGTGCACTCAAGCCGAGCTGAAAATGCACCTTCGGTATCGTCGGTGGAAGAAACGGTCGTGTCAAAGAACGCATCATGCGATCTGTCCAAGGGTTCGTGTGACAAACGCGGAACTCGGTGGAGAACGCCCCGGATGGAATGAATGGTGGCTGACCAGCAGCGCCCCACATTCAGGACAGCGACAAGCTTGCTCCATGCCAGCGGCGTCACAGACTTCCTGCCATGTTTTCGGTTCCTCGGAACCTGGATCGTAGCAGCCGCCGAGTGTCTGATGCGCTTGCACAAGCCCCGAGTGCTGGTTCCCACTGTAGAGCCCAAAGCCGCGCACGCATTGGTAGCGACGCGGCGGAACATGTTCCAGCCAACGCAGCAAGAAAGTGTCGGTTGGCAGGCGAGTCACGGCTTGTCGCTTTCCATCGCCCCCTTCGAGTTCACTGAGGCGGTATCGAAACACAACTTGCCCATCACGTTCCTCGAGCAACCGTGAGTTCCCGATCGGACCGCCACGCAGGTAGCGGGCAAGATAGGTCACGACACTGGCGCCACCTGCATAGGCATCAAAGACTTTGACGTTCCAAGGGTCACTCAATTTGTAAAGCAACGCATAGAACTGGTTGCGTGTCCAACCCGGTGGCAATTGGATCTTGCCAGCGACCACCATCTCTCGCAGCAACGCCTTGAACTTGCCACGGAACTTGGTCATCACAACCTTGCGGGGCAACAGGCACTTCTTCTTGGCAGCGACCCACGTTCCGTCTTCAGTCAGTCCGCCGGCAGAAACCAAGACATGCAGATGCACGTGCACGTCCAACTTCTGGTTCCAAGTATGCAAGGCGGCCAGGATCCCAGGTCGTGCGGCCAGATAGTCTGGGGATCCGAGCAGTTGCATCAGTGTCTGCGATGCCGCCTGGAAGAGAACGTCAGCAAAGGCTCGCTTGTTGTATCGCCACAGTGGGTTGAGCGAGTGCGGAATGGTGAAGATGAGATGGTGATGGGGGACCGGCAACAACCGATTTCGCCAGCCATCGAGCCACTTCTCGCGAGGTAGCCATCCGCACTTCGGGCAGCACCGATGCGAGCATGAGTTGTAAGCGACTTGGTGGAAGTGGCCATGCGGGCAACTGTTGACATGGCCTCCCAACTCTCGGGTGCGACAATGCATGATGGCCCACGCGGCTCGGTGCATGTCACCGCTGAGCCCATGTGACTTCGCAAGCCTGGGGTAGTGCTTGCGCATCAACTGTTGCAAGTCG
>NZ_ANMO01000107.1 GCF_000338295.1 Rhodopirellula europaea 6C | reverse complement strand
TTCGCCGAGGGAGAGGTGACCGAAGACAAAAAACCGCCTCAAAAATCCATGCCAATTCCGAAGATTGGACAGCCCAGGTCTGTGCTGCTGTGGTTTGTCTGCTGCACGTTGGTGTGGCTGACCATCAGCATTGCGCCTGCTCAAGAGATCGTTTGGACGACTCCCAAGCCGCCTCCGTTCACTTCATCAAGCGTCACGTCGTCGACTGTCATTTCTTCGAGTCCCGGTTGGGCAACTCAAACAGAATCAGTCAACGCACGTCCGAGCTATATCGAACGCGGACACTCTGAAACTTCAACACGAGGACGTTTGTCGCCACCCGCGTTCACTTCCAGCAACGCGTTCACTTCCGGCAATCCGTCCAGTTCGGTCGCCAATTCGCAGTCGTCTCGGCCGAGCGATTCGCAGTCGCATCCTCGGCCCGTCGAAAAGAACTATGCAGCGTCGTCGCAAATATCACCGCTGAATCTCAACCAACAAACCCGCACGGCTTCGGACTGGACCCGCACCGGTTCAGATTGGGATGGAGCAGATACCACGGAAGCAAAAACGGTGAGCTATCCGTTGCTGCCGCGTCAACGCGACGAACCCGAAGATTGGCGACTGTCACCCTACGCAGACGTACATGTTCGTGCTGCTCAGCAATCCGAAATGCGATTCCGCTCACTCGCTCAAACATCAGATCCTGTCGCAGCGGACATTGCAGAGAAGAACGCGGATCTTGTGCAGCAATGGATTGAACTGGCGACAAGCTACAACCAACTGGCCAGTCGTCTTTACGATGCTAAGGGGCAACTCGACGCGACTCGTTCGGATTATGAAGACGTCCACCAAAAGCTCACGCGTCACGGTTTGACGCCGACCATTGGTTTGTTGCTTCGCCACAAAAAGGACCAACTGGATCAATGGCAAATTGAGAACAGCCAAACGGCTTTGGCCAGCGAAGCACTTGGGAAGGCGCGACAACAGCAATTGGAACTGGATCTGATTCGGTTGGATGGATCGGATCCGGAGCAGCAAGCGACGCAAGTTCTCAGCAATGTTGGCTACGACACAAACCGCTATGGCGACCCACTGCGATTGCAAGTGGAAGAGTTGTTGCGTCAACGAGCCGCTTGGATTCGTTCGCTGCAAGTCGGCTATCAGGATCAACAACAAAAGATCAGCGAACTGGATTCCATCGCGACCGCATCGCAGTCATTGGCAGCCGACTACCGAATGCTGATTGATCGGCATGTCATGTGGATTCGCAGCGATGAGCCGATCGGACTGCGTGACGCTCGCAATTTGAAAGGTGGCATGGCGGCATTGTTCGATTCCAATCGAAGTGCTGACTTTGGACCGACGTTTGAACGGAAAATCGCCGCCAATCCAGTGGGAGCAATCGGTTTACTCGTCGGAATCGTTTTGATACTGGTGCTTCGTTGGCTCGCGAAGTCTTGGCTGGTCGCCATCGGAAGCCGCAAGAAAATGCGGAAGGCATCGCCGAACAAACGAAAGCTTTACGCTGGTGTGCTCACGGTTCTGGTTGCCGCTGGAATCCCTGCCGTTCTGTTCTGGATTGGCCGTTGGTTGGGAACCGGTGTGGTATCCGAAGCAACGTTGCATGCTGCGAGTGCGTTTTGTGCAGGCAGTTTGGTGGCTTGGTTGATTGAAGTTCCACGGCAGTGGCTGCGGGCGGATGGGTTTTTGGATCAACATGTCGACATCGAGTTGCCGCGTCGCCCACGTGCGATGAAATACCTCACGATCATCGGCATGGGCCTGGTCATCGCTGCGTATACCACCACATTGATGAGCCAAATCGATCACGGAATGTGGCGTGGTTCGGTCGCTCGAGTTGGATTCATACTGGCGATGTTGCTGGTTGGTTGGACGATGCATTTGGCGTTGCGACCTGTTGGTGGATTCTTGGAGCCGCTGATAGAAAAGTATTGCGGCAGCGTGATCCATCGCGGTCGTTTCCTGATGTATTTCGCAGGCATCGGTCTGCCACTGTTTTTGATTGCGTTGTCCGCACTCGGGTACAGCGTCACAACGCACGAGATCATTCAGCGGATCATTTTCACGGCCGTGGCATTGATGTCCGCATCGATTCTTTGGGCCGGGGTGAAGTATGTGTCTGCCGAACTTTGGCATCTGCTGACCGGGACGCGCGGATCAACTCAGGAGCCAGATGACATCGACGAAGTTGAAACGGGACGCGTTGCTGGCGCACTCGGAGAACACTTTCTTGAACTCAAACATCACCTCGCGTTTCTGTGCCAGTGTGCGATGGTGCTGGGGGCGATTGTTTGCTTTGGTTGGCTTTGGATCGATGTGTTTCCAAACGTTCGGATGGGCAACCCGGTTCTGTGGACGGTCGAGGACACTGTTCAGCAAGCAAGCGTCAACGCGACTGGACAAACGGTCATGGAATCGGTGGTTGAAACGACGCCCGTCACCGCGGTGCATTTGTTGCTGGCCGCTGGGACACTGTTCGTTGCATTTCAATTGGCGAAGCTGTTGCCTGCCCTGTTCGATGCACTCGTGTTGCAACGGGTATCCTTCGACGAAGGCATGGAGCACTTCACGCTGGTACTGGGGCGGTTCTTGCTGTTTAGCGTTGGGTGTTTCATTGCTTGTAAATGGATCGGAGTCCGCTGGCATACAATCCAGTGGTTGGCCGTTGGTTTGATGATCGGCTTGGGATTTGGCTTGCAAGACATGGTCCGAAACCTGTTTGGCGGGTTCATCGTGTTGTTTGAAAAGCCTGCTCGGTTGGGCGATTTGATCACCGTCGGGAATTTCACAGGACGCGTGGCCGCCCAGCGTTTGAGAACGACCGTGTTGTCGGACGATGACGGCCGCGAGGTGATCATCCCGAACAAGAACTTCGTCAGCGACGACGTGGTCAACTGGATGGGTGCGGGACGTCTGAGTGTCATCCCAATGGAAGTTGCGGTCACGCGAGATGAGCGGCCCGCGGACCTGTGTCGGACCTTGCAGGAATTGATGATCGAGCAGCCGGAAGTGCTGCTGACACCGGCTCCTCAAGCCACATTGGTATGCGTCGGTCAACGGTCTCAACGAATTGAGGTTCGTGCTTGGATTGAACAGGGACCGAACGCGGAGCGCTATCGAGACCAGTTGTTGAAGCTCGTTCGGCGCCATTTGCTCGAACGAAATTTGCTGGCTCAAAACCAACCATCTCAACCGGAGATGAGAGATGTGTTGACCAAGCAAGACGATTCAGAAGACTTCTTCGACGACGACTTTGGCCAGCCTCGAATCTCTGACGCGATCCGCAAACGCAAGCGTCGGGCATGAATCGATGACAGGAGCCTGGCAGGATTGACTCAGTCCGAAACATCCATGATGTGATCGGTAATGAAGTGAGATGGCGCATGACTTGCTTGGGTCGATGCGCTATTGGAGAAACTTTTCTTCTCACTTCCAAATCGAAAGGTCATAGATGTTCTATCACGATGGTGGCAAGCTTCAGTATCCGGTTCGCGTTGAAAAACCAAGCCCGATCTTTGCCAAGGCACTTCAGCAAGCAATCGGCGGTATCCAAGGCGAAGTTCGCGTTTGCTTGCAATATCTATTTCAGGCTTGGGGCGCACGTGGTCCGGCAAAGTATCGAGACATGTTGCTCGAAACCGGGACGGAAGAGATGGCCCACATTGAAATGCTGGCAACCGCTGTTGCATTGAACCTGGAAGACGCACCACTGGAACAAGAAGAAGCGGCAAAAGACCCAGTCGTGATGGCGGCAATGGGCGGCATGAACATCCAACATGCGATTGGTACCTGCATGGCCGCGATGCCGGTCGACAGCGAAGGTGTGCCCTTCAATTGCAGCCATGTGTATGCCAGCGGAAACGTTGCCGCGGACATGTTGGCCAACGCGACGGCGGAATCCACCGGACGCATGCTCGCGGTTCAGTTGTGGAAAATGACGGACGATCCCGGCATGAAAGACATGTTGAGCTACATGATCGCTCGCGACACCATGCACCAAAACCAATGGCTAGCGGCTTGGGAGGAACTCGGCGGTCCAGAGAACCATCCAATCCCGAACTCGTTCCCACAAGAGAACGAGAACAGCGACTACGCCTACGCGTTCCAGTCCTTTGGCATTGGCGATGACTTCGAAACGCCACGCGGCGAATGGACCAAGGGCAAATCGTTTGATGGAAAAGGCAAAAACTCAGTGGTTCAAATGCGACCACTCGGTGACAAACCCAATCTGGGTGCGGCTTCCCCAAAAACGGCGGCTCAGAAAGGTCAAATGAAGAAATGAGCGAGAGCTCCCACCCTTGGTCGATTGATTCGAAGGAGACAACATGAAAAGTAGTATGAAACGGCGTGAAGCGGTTGGCACATTGCTCACCGGAGGCGTCGGCGGTTTGGCTGGCATTCTTGCGAACCGCCCGGCCCAAGCTTCCGATGGAAGTGCTTCGGTGACCGACGTGTTTTGCTCGGAATTGACGCTTTCGCCGCAGGAAACGCCGGACGCGGAAACGAAGAATCAGTTGCGGGAATTCGTGCCAACGCGCGTTCGTTCTGGACACGTGTTCTGCACGCTGACCTCGCAAGATGCAAAGAACCCGGCGATCACTTCGGTGTACGCGGCACCAGTCGTGCGTGATGGCCAGCCCGGCGCCGAGATCACGATTCACTTTTTGGGGCAGCCTCAAAGTGATGTGAATCTCAGCCTCTTGCATGTGGGCGTGTCCGCTTGATTCGAGCACGCCATCGCATTGTCAATTCGCTCGCCCGCCACGATTGGACTCAGTCGTGGCGGGCTTTTTTTGAATCGTTTCGCGATGCGGCAATGTTGATGTGGGCTGATTCGAATCATCGGCGCGGGAGTTGCTATGCCTGTCATGCATCCGGCCGAAACATAGCATGCCTTTGGGTAGTTGCAACGTTTGCAGAGTGTTCGGCCATCGCTCGGGACTTCCGTTGACGTCAATTTCGATTCGGCGGGGCAATCACATCGAAAAGGAACTGGATAGATGAAAGCGGTTTGCTGGCACGGTCGAAACGACATTCGCGTGGACAACGTTGACGACCCAAAAATACTGGACCCTCGCGACGCGATCATTCGCGTCACTGCCTCGGGAATTTGTGGGTCGGATTTGCATTTGATGGCCGGTGCTGCTCCTGCGATGGAAGCCGGCGATATCATCGGTCATGAACCCATGGGCGAAGTCGTCGAGGTTGGCAATGCGGTGAGCGATCTAAGCGTTGGCGATCGAGTGGTGGTGCCGTTCACCATTTCTTGCGGTGAATGTTTCTTTTGTCAAAGCACGTTGTATTCGTTGTGCGATGAGTCCAATCGCAATGCGGAGCAAGCCGAAAAGATCATGGGCCATTCACCTGCCGGTTTGTTTGGCTACACACACATGCTCGGTGGATACGCGGGAGGGCAAGCGGAGTACTTGCGAGTTCCTTACGCGGATGTCGGACCGATCAAAGTGCCCGATGGACTGCCGGATGAACAAGTCGTTTTCTTGTCGGACATCTTTCCGACCGGTTACATGGCGGCGGAAAACTGCGACATCCAATCCACCGACACGGTCGCGGTTTGGGGCTGTGGTCCTGTTGGACAATTCGCCATCCAAAGTGCTTGGATGTTGGGTGCAAAACGTGTCATCGCGATCGACAACGTGCCCGAGCGATTGGAGATGGCTCGATCGGTTTCCAAGGCGGAAGTCATCGACTACGAAAAATCGGATGTGTACGAGACTTTGCAAGAGTGGACGAAGGGACGAGGACCGGATTGCTGCATCGATGCGGTCGGGGCAGAGAATCACGCCGCGGGCAACTTGCAGTCCGCGCTGGACGATGCCAAGACAGCGCTGCATCTCGGATCGGATCGACCGCACGTGCTGAACGAGATCTTCAAGTGTTGCCGCAAAGGCGGCCGAGTGTCCGTGCCCGGTGTTTACTTCAGCAGCGTGAGCCTGCAGTGGGGAACCGCGATGAACAAGGCGTTGCAGATTCGTTTGGGCCAGACTCACATGCAGCGCTACCTCACACCGTTGATGGAAAAAATCACTAACGGTGAGATCGATCCATCGTTCGTGATCACCCACGTCGAACCACTCGACAAAGCCCCGGAAGCCTACAAGAAGTTCCGAGACAAAGAAGACGGCTGCATCAAGGTCGTCTTGAAGCCATAGCGATGGACGAGAATCTCTGGCCGGAACTTGGCGCTACCGGCAATCAGCGAGGAA
>NZ_ANMO01000106.1 GCF_000338295.1 Rhodopirellula europaea 6C | reverse complement strand
TAGCGGCGATTCGTTTCGCTGTTGGAAATGAATCCTCCGTGCTGATCGACCAGAGCCGGCAGTTTTGATTCAAAGGTCGCGTACTCTTTCACCACCAAAGACAGGTGGGTGTTGTAAACGATTCGTCGATTGGTTCTTGCGTTCTCGCTTGATTGGTCTGCGTCCAATGATTCAGTGTCGGCCTCATCGATATCCGGACCGCGATTCGGAGCTTGTGCCAGCGAGAAGGACGCAGGTTGTTCCTGGACGGCTTGCTCGCTCATGACGTCGAGCTTGGTAGAGAATTGATTGGACTGTGGCCCGCATCCCGTGATCAACAGCAGGACGACGAGAATACCGTTGCGAAAGTTTCGGTGGTTCATCAACTTTGGTTCTGCGTCGGTGGAATGTATGTCGCTAAATGATCAATTCGACTGAATCGGTAGTGGACGAGGCAATGAGTCCCGAGCTGAAGGATTCGTGGCCTCATCCACGACCGCGGGTTGTGTTCACCCGATGGTTACGGTGTTGGGATGTCGTTGAGGATGAAGTCGACTGCGTCCTGTGCGACTGAGGTAGGAGATTCGTAGATCAATTCCGATCCAGGCGGAGGTGATCCCGCAGCGCCGAAGTCAAACAAATACCCAATGCCAACTCCTGAGTCGGTTTGGCGGAAGACTTCATAACCCAGGTGATCCATCCGAGTTTTATCTTCCAGCAACACGTACGCTTCGTTCTCGAAAATCCATTGGCGGTGACTTTCAAGCGAACGACCGGCGGAATCGAGTTCAACGCCCACACGTATCTCGCGAAGCGGGTCGGCATCGCGAATGGCTTCGATGGAAACGGTCATTTGATCTTCGGTTTGAGATGCGGCAGGAGCGTTCAAATCCAAAGCAAACTTTTCGCGGCGACCGGGAATCATCGCGGTCAGCGTTCCCGCAAGCCGTTCGATCCTTTCGGATGGGCGACTGGGCAATTGCATCGGCAAGAAGAACTCGCTCTGAGCCATCTCGCTGTTCGTTGCGATGTCGATCTTGTCGCCGCTCGATTGAGGCACCAACGTTTCGCCCGAATCAAGCTTTCCGTTGACGGCGCTGATGGGCAGCGTCAATCCGATCGGTGTTCGATTGGGTTGCCATTCAATCGTGAGGTTCAGATTCATGCTGCTGAGTTCTGGTGAACGCAAGACACGACGCGCGGTCACCACGGTGGGTTCGAGCCGGTAGATTCCAACGTAGGCGGCCGACTCGACTCGCGATGGACGGTTCTCGTCGCGAGCGATCAGCATCAGTGTTGTTCGGTCGCCTCCGTAGAAGTTGATGTCCAATTTGGCTTGATCCAAAACATGGTCGACCGCGTGCCAGAAGTTCAGCGGTGATCGCGGGGCTTGGATGGTTTGGGTGAGGTCGCCGGCCGCACCTGCAGAGTCAAGATCAAACTCAACCTCGCTGACGGTTGAGATTGCTTCCAAAGCCTCGCCAAGTGTCTTGGCATTCTGCAACCGAATCAGCTGAGTTTCGACGTGGGTTTCCGCCTTGCGTTTCGCCCATTCCGCTCGGACACGATTAAGACGCTCGCGAGCCTCGATCGACAGGTCGTCGAGAATTGCGGGGAGATAGTCGGATGCGTCCGGCCCCGCATCGATCAGCTTTTTCTCGGCCGCGCGTCGGGTTTGGGCTTCGTCAGCGTCCAGCTCCGCGATCCAAAGCGGGACTTCGAGCTCGAGCGTTTCCGCGGATTCTTGTGCGTGCGTGTGGGATGCGGTGAGTGCAGGCAGGAAAAACGCCAGCAAGGTCACCGCAATCGGGACAAGCCGTTGGTGCGCGACGTGAAAACGATGCATGTCAAGCTTTCGAGAAAAGTTTTGAACTGAATTTCAATCGATCGGCGTTACAACCGCGAGGGTACGAGGAACCTTCCGTGCAAAAAGGCCTTCGGTCCGTCCGCCACTTCAATCTTAACCTAGGGTTGAGTAGATCGCGTGGGTGTTGCGGGGCGCCGACGGTTCGGATGTGTTCCTGCGTTGTTCCTCGCCGTTGACTTCCATCATGTCGATGACTCTCACTTCCATTGCGAAAACGTCGAATGTCGTTCCTTCGGGCATGCCGCGTCGGCTTCTTTCGTTCGCCTCAGGCTTTCGAGTGGTTCAAACTCGCTTTGTACCATTGTTCGCTGCGATCCTGTTCGTCGGTCTAGCTGCCGAAGAGAGCATCGCCGACCCAGTAGCACCGGCTTCGCCCGAACGTTCTGAACACTTGGTGTCGTCGCAGTCCGTCACACCATCGATTCGACCAGGCTTGGTGGAATTCCGTGTCGGTAACAGCTGGCAAAGTGGTTTGCATCTGATCGAATCGGCGAGCGAATCGCTTGTGATCGGAAGAGACGGTTGGTTGCACACGATCAGTCGAACCGAAAAATCGGAGTCGATGCGTTCGATCGCTGGCCAGTTCAAACCAACCTCATCGGTCGAGCTGCGCAATCGGTTGCGAGCGGAATTCGGACGAGAGTTCGAAGTCGTTGCGACTCAGAACTTTTTGGTTGTTCAGCCGAAAGGTCGCGGCAGTCGCTGGCCCAAGATGTTCGAACAATGCCATCGTGCATTCGTGACTTACATGGAACGTCGAGGCGTGAAAGTTCGCCAAGGCCGGTTCCCGATGGTGGCGGTTGTTCTGCCGGACGCTCGAGCGATGTACGACGAGATCGCTCGATTAGGAATCGACGTTTCGCGAGTTGCCGGTTTGTATGCAAACAAATGCAATCGCGTGATGACACATGACGGCGGTGCCATCAGCATGATTGCCGCAACGGTTCGACACGAAGCCGCTCATCAATCCGCATTCAATTGTGGCGTGCACAGCCGAGTGAACGACACACCGAGTTGGGTCACCGAAGGCATCGGACAGATGTTCGAGCCCGATGCAATGAGTTCGGGACGATCCGGAACGCGTTTGATCGAACGCGTGAACAAAGACTCGGTGCGTCAACTTCGCGAAACGATCGACATGGAAGATCCAGCGGAAGTCGCTCGATGGGTGGACCGAATGATTCGAAGTGATGACTTGTTCCGCAATCCAACCACGATCCACACCGCTTACGCGCTAGCGTGGTCAATGATGTTTTATTTGGCCGAACGAGACACGGAAGCTTTCGCGGACATTCTGAACTTCACCGCCACGCGTCCTCCGTTTGAGACCTATCGATCGGGGCAACGGATGATCGATTTCGAACGAGTCGTCGGCACCGACGTGCGAGACTTCAGCAATCGACTGACTCGCTTTGTCGCGAGTCTGCCGTAGAGGCCTGCTGATTCAATGTGCCGTAACGCGTAAGCGGCGATTAATCGGATTCCAACCGGCAATAACGCAGGACTGTTCAATCTTTGGGTTTGCAGGTCGAGGACACGGTGCAACTTTTGTCACCTCTCCCTCAACTGAGGTCGTGCATCTTTGAAGTGCCGTGCTTGCAAGGTTGAAATCACCCTGCTGAACGCAGTTGGGGAGGGGAGTGCGCGCCTTTTCCCATGCTCGGCCCTCACCCTCGCTTACGCCTGAACGGCGTCGCTCGACCTAGTATATCGCTGTTGCTGAGTTTGGACTGTTTTTCAGTCGATTCGCTGTGACGACCATGGGGCAGTCGCGCTGCCGAAATGGTTGCTCGCTTGTAGATCGCTTTCGACCCTTTATTCGGCGTTCGCCAGTACGAGGGAGAGCTTGGTCGCAAGCGAGTTCTTGTACCCGAACGGTCGCCAGGTCGGCTTCTCAGCCAGACCGCATTTACTAAGCAGGGATTTCAAAGATGAATAGCGCAGCAGCAGCCATCAGCGTCAACGAAGCAACTCTTTCGAGAACCGGCTACCAGCGAGTCATTGGCGTCGACGTCGCCAAAGACAAACTCGACCTGTGTGACTCGCACGAGAAAATCACTGGTTCGATCAACAATGACTTCGATCACATCCACAAACGCTTGCTGGATCACGTTGATCCAGAA
>NZ_ANMO01000105.1 GCF_000338295.1 Rhodopirellula europaea 6C | reverse complement strand
ACCGTCGCGAACCAAGGTGATGGGGCGTCCGGTTTCGCTTTCGAATTCCATTGTGGGATCGATTCCCAAGTTGCGATAGAAACTGGCCGCGACATCATCGGGTGTGATCGCTTCGTGTCGCGGACCTGAGGCGGTGTCGTCGCTCTCTCCGATCACCTGGCCACCACGCACATTGCCACCTGCCATCAGCATGAACATGCAACGTGGGTAGTGGTCTCGACCCCCTTCAGCACTTCGGTCATTGATCTTTGGCGTGCGGCCAAATTCACCGGTGACGAAGACCGCTGTGGAGTCGAGAAGTCCGCGCTGTTCCAATCCAATCAACAGGCCGCTGAGTCCCGAATCCAATTTTGGAAGCTGTTGTTCCTTCAGCTTGGTGAAGTTGTCTTGGTGCGTATCCCATCCACCCAATTGCAGCGACACAAAGCGCACGTCGGATTCGATCAGACGCAATGCAAGCAGGCAGCTTTGACTGAAGGCATCGTCCGCGAATTGCTTTCGCATGCTTTCCGGTTCGCGTGAGATATCGAAGGCTTCGCGGGCCCGTGATGACGTGATCATCGCATAGGCTTGTTCGCCGAAGCGGTCCAATCCTTGAAGCAACGACTCGTTCTTCTCGATGGAGGCGAATCGACGATCCAGTTTCTTGAGAAGGCTCTGACGGCGTGTGACTTCGTCGATGGACACGTTGCCCGGCAGTGCAATTCCGCGTACCGAGAATGGTTTGTTGGGTGCCGGAGTTGACTTCGTTTCCAGAGCCGCATGTTGGATACCCAAGAATCCAGCACCGTGGGACGCTTTCGGGATCGCGACGTGGTTGGGGATGTCATGATCACCAGGGCGTTCTCGCGTCATCACGGCGCCATAGCTGGGGTATTCCAGTGACGGGATGGGACGTGTGCCGCAGGCGATGTATTCCCGCCCCAGTTGGTGAGCGGCGAGTGTGTGGCTTACACCCCGAAGGATTGCAAATTTGTCGGCGACCTGAGCCAGTTTTGGCAAGTGTTCGCTGATTTGAACACCAGGAACGTTTGTTGGAATGGGTTTGAACGACCCACGAACTTCATCGCTCGCATTGGGTTTGGGATCGAACGTGTCGATGTGCGAAGGGCCGCCATTGAGCTCGATGAAGATGGCTCGTTTAGCACCGCTCGGCAACACACGACCGGCTTCTTCCGCTCGGAGCAACGAGGGCAGCGACATCCCAGGCAAGGCAACCGCACCCAAACCCAATGTTCCCGCACGAAGGAAATCGCGGCGAACGATTCCATCACATGTTCGATGAAGTTTCATTTGGAAGTTCCTGATTAAGAAAACGCTGGGTGCGAGATTGAGGTTGGACGGGGCCGCGGGTCACGCGTTGGAAGGTGTCAGTGCGTGATGATGAATTCTTTGGTATTGACCAATGCCCACATCAGTGATTCGATGCCGACTTTGGGGGAATCCGATTCAGCGATGAATTGAAGCGAAGTCTCGCGTTCATCCGCGTCGGGGAAACGAGACAGGGTTCGCAGATAGGCGTCATTGACGACCTGCTCCATCGAAGTGTCTGTTTTCGATTCCTGTTCCGTTTCGACTCGAGTCAATTCCCATCCGTTTGGATCATCGAGTAAGTCGGCTAGCTTTGGCGAATCAAATCCGTATTGGCTCAGTTTGTCTTGAACTCGTTTGTATTCACCGCGGATTCGATCTTGGTTGGCACGCCGTTGTTTCGGAGCCATTTTTTTGTATCGCTTGATCTTCGCAACGGTCTGGTTTCGGAATTGCTCGGCGCGACGTAGGACTTGCGGATCCACTCCCGCATCACCGGACTCGAGACCAAGTGATTTCATTGTTTGATTGACCCAGCCATCTTTCGATCCAAGTTGGCGATACATTTCGAAGTCGTTTCGCAAATAGATCGACTGAAGCAAACTGGGCGAATCACTCCGGTCGCAATCGCAATTGCTTTCCCGTTCCGACTGACCGAACACTTGGAGAGCGAAACTTCGGTTGTTGCGGTTCTGAGTGACTCCGTTGGCAATTGCCATTTTCTCCATTTCGCCTCGCATGCGATCCGCTTCTTTGCTGGACTGGGTCGCGAGCAACACAGCATCGTGGATCACTTCGGCGGGCAGTCGTCGTGGAACGTGGCGGGCAAAGTTATGGTCGTCATGTTCATTGCTGGCGTTGGTGTCCATGCTTCGCTGATACGCATCGCTGGTTGTGATCTCGCGAGAGAGCCGCTTCAAGTCATAGCCGCTGTGAATGAAACCTCTGGCAAGTTCGTCAAGCAATTCGGCGTTGCTGGGAGCATTGGCAAGGTTCATGTCGTCGGTGGGATTGATGATGCCGATGCCGAAGTAGTTCGCCCAAACACGATTGACGATTGCTTTGGCGAAGTATGGATTGTCGCCTTGGCGAAGCCAGTCCATCAGGTCGCCTCGAGGATCACGGTCCAGTGAAACCGAGTTCGCCTGACCCAAAATGAAGCCTTCCGGAATGCTCACCTGAGCAGCATTGGGATTCTTCTTCGCCCTGGCTTTCGCACGTCGCTTTTGAGCTTGTATCGCCGAGTCGTTGTAGACCAGCTCTGGGAATGGAACGGTTTCACCTTTCGCGGCGGCCTTGTAAATTTTGCGACGTAGGTCGCCGTTGCGAAGCTTCTCTTCGCCGGTGATTTTCGAGATCAACTCGTCTCGGTCGGCTCTCGAATCTCGAGCGACGGTGTTGGGGCGAGCTTCAATGCTTTTGAAGAGCATTGCGAACTGGTCAAAGTCATCTTTGGACCATTGATCAAAGGGGTGTTTGTGGCACTGAGCACATTCGATTCGGATTCCAAGGAACGAGTAAGCGAATCCAATCGCTCGTTCTTCCGGTTTTTGAAAGTTGCGACGAGCCCAGTACAGCGGCATACCAGAGCGTTCCGCGAATTGCGATTCGTTGCCCGGGCGGCAAGCTTGCGTCATCGATTCGCAGTATTGAAGGTAGGACTCGTCTTCCTCGCGGTTGTCAGCCATGACGATGCCTTCCACGATTTGGTCGTAAGGCAAGTTGTCTTCTAGTCGGACACGCAACCATTCGTACCAGAGTCGTGAAGCTGAACCGCGAATTGGCAACGCATTGTTCAGTTGCTCATCGCTGTTGCCTGTCCAATCCGCGAGTCGGGTCGCCCACCAAGCCGCGTAGCCAGGCGAGTCGAGCAGTTCGTCAATCAAACGTTCCCGTTTGTCCAAGCGAGTGTCAGCCAAGAACGCACGAACGTCCGCGGCGGCGGGAAGCGTGCCGGTGATGTCCAAGCTGGCCCTGCGAATGAAGTCGGAATCATTGCAGAGTCCTGATGGGGTGATGCCCAGCTTGTCGAGTTTGACTTGAATCAGTTGATCGATTCGATGATCGGAAGGAGTCGGGGAAGGGATGGAATCCGTCGCCACGACACGACGAATGACAGGGACCGGAACGACTGCACGGTCGTACGCGATCACGACATGGGTGTCGCCGGTTTCGCCGGAGGAGACCAAGCCGTTTTCATCAATGGCGGCAATCGCGTCATCGTTGGTCGTGAACCGGCACAGGTCGGTGACGTCTTCACTGGTGCCATCCGCCCAATGCGCGATCGCGGTTAGCGTGACCGTCTGCGATTCGTCTTGGAACTGAATCTCGGACGGTTGAATCTCAAGCCGATCGAGCTCATCGACTTTTTGTTTGTCGAATTTGGCTCCCGCGGCGATCCAGTTGCGAAGCGTGTTGTATTGCCAGCTGCCCTCGTCCAAACGCTTGCCTCCCTCATGCATATCCGCATCGGTTGGTTTGGCCAGGATCAGACTCTCGGCGACATCTTCGGTATCAACTCGGCCGGTATCCGGATCGAGCAGTGCCGCATGGTCGGCTCGAAAGTCATACCCGAACAATGAGAGTTGAAAGTCACCACGGCCTTGGAAGGATCCATGGCAAGCTCGCCCATTGCATCCCAGGCGGCCAAGCAACGGTGTGACGTGGCGTTGGAAGTTTGGGATTTCCTCGGACGTCCCATCGGACATGCGAATCGAAAGCGGCTGAACGACGTTTCGATCCGAGCCGCTTGTCGTAGAAGCCGTCGATGGAGCGGGAGATTCAGCCCAGGAGACATTGGCGATGACCGCGAAAATCAAAACGGATCCGCAAATCGCCGGGAGGCGGAATGCCAAATTCAAGCTTCGTGTACGTCGCACCACAGTTTCTCCCTCAGGACACCAGCGTTGCCGCTTCATCGCGGACAACATCGCTATTCACAGCATTGAACGCGCGTCGATCACCAAAGTACCGTCCGGAAGAACGCAAATGGGGTAAGAAACCCGAGATTCACGCTTCTTAGCGGGTGCGAATTGAGCGGTCGAGTGGTTTTGTGGTGTCTTGAGGAACCTTGGGCGAACCGCGCGGCCAGCCTGTGTGGCGCGCGGCGATCTCACCGAGCTGCGGAGGCGATCAGGATTCCTTGGCGGGTTCGTCGTCGTCGCTCAGGAAGTCGAGGTCGAACTCTTCCAATTCCTCAACGGTCTCAGCCGTTGGATCGGTTCGTTCAGCGGGAGACTCGTCGCCGCTGGCCGCGATGTTTTCGCTTTCCGTGATGATGATGTCGTCGTCATCGCTATCGCTGACCGGCAGCGTGAACTCGCCGGTGTTCGGGTCAGATTCCAACTGCAACGAATCATCGTCAGGACTGAAGGACGATTCGCCGCGAAGCTGGGTGATTGGCTCACTCGGGGATTCGTCATCCAGAAGATTGCCAGCATCAAGTGGTTCATCATCGACCAAACTATCCAGCTGTTCGGCCGACGTTTCGCTTGCGGCCTTATCATCGAGCAGTTCGACATCATCGACGCCGAGTTCTTGGACTTCTTCGTCGGCTGGCAGGGCGTCGACGTCCAGTGATTCCAGTTCGTTGGAATCGGTCTCGGCCTGTTGAGGCTCCTCAACCGCTGGGGTGGAACCGAAGTCCAACACTTCAGTGACCCCGGCGACGGCGGTTGCGACACCGAGTGCACCGAGCGATTCGACACCAGTGGATGGAGAGTCAGCGTCCTCACCAGATGCTTCTTCGGATGAAGGATTCGTTGCGCCCTTAGGTAGAGGGAAAATCTCTTCGACGTTGTCGCGAAGCACTTTGCGTCCGAGTTCAACGGCCCGCTCGACTGACCATCCTCGGTCGCTGACAAACTGGTCGGCCAAAACTCCGCTGAGCACTTTGCGGTACATGTCGAACTTTGGCCAAATGAATTCCAGCTTGTACGCGTCGCTGTAGTAGCCGATCTGTTTGGTTTGAGGAACCGCTTCGAGTCGTGCGGCAGCATCGCGAGCGATGAACGATGGCGTGTTGCTGTACCACCAGTGGCCGTTGGTGATCACGTTGGGAAAAATCCATGCGTAGCTGACCAATTCTTGATTGGTAACGCTGGCCAAGACGGAAACGGGGAATTTCACGTTCGGGAACGAGTTGAACAGTTCGCGATACTGAATCAGTGAGACTCGCGAGTCATAAAGGTCTTGTCCCTGGAAAACGCCCTCGGGATAGACTTGGCGATTGACACCGATCATCAAATCGAACGGCAGGCCAAACTCGTCGCAAAGTTCAGCGAGCGTCCAGAATACACGTCGAGCCAAAGCATCTCGGTGCGATGCATCTGCGGAGATACCTTGTTGAAGAACAGCGTTGAGTGCCGTGGATGCTCGACCATCACCAACAGGAGTCGGCGTGAAGGTTGGTGGGATCGAAATGGCACACGCACGGGCGCCGCGACTGACGAAGTGCTCAAAGCGTTGCTTTAGGCTGGAACGAAGGCTTTCGAGGCTGCCGTCCAGTTCGATTCCTGTGCATGCCGCCAATCGGCCGCGAACTTCAGGTTTCGCGAGGTGGAAAACCAAGTCGTCGGTGCGAAGGCATGGGATGTAGGTTTCGGTGTCAAAACCTTCCAAAGCATCGTCAAAGTCGTTGGTCAAAAAGACCGCTTGGACGTTGCTTTGGTCGAGCACCGTTTCGGACCACTGCGCCGACGCCATGATCGATTCGCTGCGATCGTAAAGTGCTTCCCAATTGTTCAGGTGCAGTCGATCTTCTTCGAAGCCAAAGAACGTGCGGCAAATTTCGATCAACCAACTGTACTGGGCCGTGTTCTCGAGCGGTTGCAAACCACCCACTAAACGTTCGACGAGTTCTTTCGGGCCGATCGCCTTGTCTTCGATCTGCGACTTCGGCATTCCCGCCGAGTGCGCCAGTTCGGTGTAGTAGTGGTAACCAAGCACATCGGCCAGCGTGGTGGATGCCGGCGAATGCGGATTGATGTGCGAGTGCGGGTCAATCAACCGAATCGACGTCAACGCTTCGTAAATTTCGGATTTCGGTCCGTTGGCAACGCTGGACGAGTCTGACATGGTGGCGGCATTCATGAGTGGCGAAATTCAATCGCACCAGGATACTCACTGATGCCCCGTGGATCGACCGTGGTATGTAACAACCTCGGATGGTATCCAGCAAAATTCCTCTTCAGAATCGCTGCAACTCAAAACACGAGCGAAGTCGATGCCAGCAGCTCGGTGAACGCGGGCAAGATGATCTGAGATCCTTTGTCGAGACCCGTCTCGTTTGCAAAGGTCTCGAGTCGATCGAACTCGCCGACAGCGGGGTCATGCCAGCGATGAAGTGACCAAATCCACCATCCAAAAAGCGTGCTCACCATGACAGTGCCAAGATAAACCAGCCCAACAATTCGCGATGCAAGCGGGGTGGGCGGTGGCGCGATTAACGACTCGTAGAGTTGCAGCACCAGCGACGCCTTTTGGGGCGGCGCGAGAGCGCGGAGAGCGGTTTCATCGATGGCGGAGGCGATCGTTTCAATCGCCGCCTCGGGAACCCCACTCTCGGTAGGCGTTGGAATCTCGTCCTCGCTCAGTCGACGGCTCAGCCAGCAAGTTCGGTAAGTCAGTGGCATGGTGAACAGCAATGGAAAGATCAATAGCAGCAGCAGCGGCTCGCCAATTGAAATCCCAAGTCCAGCGATCACCAGCATCGTCAGCACACGACCAAAAACTTCTCGCCAGGGCGATGGCCTGGCAAAGGTGGACTGCACGATTCTGCCACCGTCCAGCGGCAGCAAAGGAAGCAGGTTCATCCAGTTTAGCAACAGGCCCAATCCGCCTAACTCAAGCAGCCAAGGATGACTGCTGTTCATCAACAGAATCGGTACCGCCGAAACGGAGGCGTTTGCGTCGGAATTGCCCGCTGATGCGATCAGCAACAACACCATGGAAATCGCGATGCCCGGCAAAGGGCCCGCGAAGTACACAATGGCCTTCTTCCAACGCGGGATCCGAATCGGTTGGCCACTGACAGCGGCACCGAGCATAGGCACGAACACCATTCGAATGTTTCGGTACCCGAACGCTCGCATGGCAACGAAGTGGCCGCCTTCGTGTAGGAGCAAGATGCCGACCAGCATCAATACCAACCGAAGGTCCCACCACAGCAGGCCCACCGCAACAAACAGAGCGAGTGAGGCGAGCAAGACGAGAGTTTGGCGTCGCCAGTCGTTGGACTGAGCTTCCTTCGCTCGGACCGCAGCGACGAGCGAAACGCCCGAACCGGACATGCTCTAGCAACCTTCAGCGAGCGGTTGTCCGTCAGGCGTCATTTCAGTGGAGCGAACCAGGTGTGTGTCATCGGAATCGGATCGCAGGTTGGGACCGGCGACCTCGGGACCGATGTGGGACAACTGATTGTTGTCGTCAACAAAGATCAATCGCGGCTTGTGCGTCGCCGCGTCAGCTTCGGGAACCATGGCGTAGGCTGCCAAGATCACATGGTCGCCGGGACGAATCAGGTGAGCGGCGGCGCCGTTGGCACACACGTCGTTGGAATTTGGGAGCCCTTCGATCGCGTACGTTTCCAGTCGCGTGCCTCGAGTCACGTTCCAAACATGCAGCGATTCGTAGGGGTGAATCTTCGCAGCGACCAACAGTTCCGGGGGAACGGTCAAGCTGCCTTCGTAGTTCACGTCTGCACCAGTCACCGTCGCGCGGTGAATCTTGGCCGCCAGCATTTTTCGATAAGGTCTGTCCACCAACTCAGTCCACCAGGTAGGGCTTCAGTTGTTCGATTGTTTTGTCCGAACCGATTTCCAATTTTCCAAAACCTCGCTCGGCCCCTTCGCTCATGGCCGCTTCTTGATGTTCGTCGTAATTGGTGACCAGCATCACGGGCACTTTGGCCAGATCAGGATCGGATTTGATTTGTTTGATCACATCCAAACCATCCGTGTAGTCGCGATCGAGTTTTCGATTGACCGTCACGAGGTCCACATTGCGCTTCTTCAACAATTCGATCGTGTCCTCGGCACCGTGGGTCTGCAACACCGCAGCGTCAAAGTGTGAGGTCACCATTTGACGAATGGCATTGAAATCAGGACCACAATTGCCGCAGTCGACTAGGGTTTTCGCCATCGGATGAAACTTCTCCGTCGAGGGGGTTCCAGGAAGTTGCCTGGGAACGATCGAACCGAAACATTCTGGTGTAACCGCGCCAGCATGAATCAACAAGGTGCAAGAGTCGTAACTGCCGAGAGCAACGATCGCGCCAGTTTCGCTGAAAATCGATCTGTTGGACCCGGGACGGGAGGAATCTGGCCCCGCAAAACGGGCTTCACCGAGTCAGTTCGTGATTTTGGATCCAACGTTGCATATCGGCATGAATCTGCGAAGGCGTGCGATTATCGCTCAGCGATGGGGAGGAGGCGATTGAAAGCTCTTTCGCCAACATTCTCAGTGCCATCGCGTGCAGTTGGCTCAGCAAATGGTCGCGTTCTGCGACAGCTTGTCGCAAATCGGCTTTGGTCGCTCGAGACTCAGGTGGTGCCGGTGCACCTTCGATCAAGAATTTCTCAATCCAGTCTCGGTCGGGATCCATCGGGCGTTTGCAACTTCGGCAGGATTTGACCATGTGCGTTGTTTCAGCCATTGGACAGAAAGTCCACCTGGCTGGTTTGACGTGGAAGGAATAGCTCGTATGGAAAACCGCGATCGCCACAGGGTCCACCCTCGTCGCGGCAGTTCAAAACACGATCCCATGTGCCTTGACGAAGTCTAGCACGTTCGATCAACGAAGCCGACGTTGTTGCGATGATTCAGGCGTCGAGCTGGTGCGACTCGTTCGAGCGGTTTCTTCGGTAGCCGATCAGGTTACCGCGGCGGTCGTGCTCGAAACGACAGCAATCAAATAGCACCTGTCTAAGTTTGGACCTGCCTTGCTGGACGTGTGAGTTGGCACTGGACGACAAAGGTCCCTGCTTGTCCGCGATTTCTTGTTGGAATAGTCCCTGGATTTCATTCAGTTCGACTGCTTCACGTTGCCCGACAGGAAGTTGGGCTAGCATCTTGGGTACCCCGATTCACATGGTTCGTCGATTGTGCCCCGTGTGGCGTGAAGAGCAGGAAGACACCAACAATTTTCGTCACCATAGACTTGCGACGATTCTGATTTTGTCCAGCAGTCAGCAAATCTCTTTGCAAGCGTTTCAGTCCAGTACATCCGGTCGATGTCTCCGTAATTTGTCGGCACATCACCCGTGATTGACCACCCAGGAATGACGCCTGAACTCAGATCGAGAAGCAGGTGGCATGTTGCAGGTGTCCAGCCGATCGAGATGGCGTGCGGCCGCATCCATCGAGTCGCGATCAGCGACAGTCGCATCATGGATGTCAATTCGGAAACGGTGGCTGTGATCATCCGCAACATGATGGTCCATGAGCAGACTTACCAGGAGTGCCGTGATGCGATGCTGCATCGACGCAAACGCCAACTCGCAACGAACAAGTCCGCTGCCTGATACCAAATCTCCAAAATCCCACCTCAAAAGCCTGCCTATAAGAAGTGTCTTTTTGTGATGAGCATTCGACTCCTACTCGGTTCGTTGATCTCCGGATCGATGCTTACCTGAGGAGTCGGCTTGCCCGAGTCAATTCGCCCGGAACCATGCGTAGATGCCACCTCGTTGAGTTCGCTCAGCCTGACAGTCGGCACGTTGCATTGATTAGGAGCCCTGACTTGGCAGCAAGCGGAATCGTATCCGATAGATAGTGCTTCACCGATTGAGTGAAGGCATCGTGACACGCTCGCGGTGGGACCCCACGAAGGAATGTATCGAGGTGCAATCGCAAACGAAAAGAACGATCTGCAACTAACCCGAACCAAAGATCCATCCATCACGGATCGACACGTCAACCAAACAGAAACCCGGTCACCAACCCAAGCACCGGAGCAGGTGTGAAGCTACCGCTCCCGACCAACCAAGCCAAAAAAGATCAAAACAATTCATTCCCGCTAAACTCTTTCAGGAACGCATGGTTCTGTCCTGTCTCGATAGTTTGAAACGTGAAAGTGCCTATGGATTTTGGTTCTCTGCGCTAAGGTCGGCCATCTTCTTCGGATTCATCCTTTGGACGGTCAGCATTTTCATGTCAATGTCGTCGTTGGACATGTCCATCCGAGCGATCATCAAAGTGTCCCCGTTGGGGTGAGTGTACATTTTCCGATCGATGGAATTCATGTTGATTCCCATTTTTGCCTGCATCTCCTTTTCGGCCTCGCCCATGCTATCGCTTGGCCGTTCTTCGGTCGGCGTGAAGCCAGCCTTCTTCGCGATTGGGTCAACAATGTCAACAACTGTTTTGATCGGTCCATCGTACTGATATGACGCAGAATTCATCGCGTCCATTTGCATCGCCTGAAAGCGTTTGCCAATTGCATTGTCGACAGCAATCAGCAGTGCATCAAAATCAAGACTCTCGGATGGAGATTCCTTGCTTGCAGCCGAAGGATTCCCAGCGGTTGTAGAGTTAGTTTCGGATGTGCAGCCGCCAGCAAAGATGATGCTAAGCAGCAAGAGGTATCGTATCGGGCGAATCATGGTTGACGTCGATTCAATAGAGAGGTTCAACATACTTCAGACAGAACGGTACCCGTCACTGGGGCGGGAAAGTTGATTGTTCATTTGTGAAACTACGCAAGCCCGGCTCCGGTGCACGGTATGGTGACCCGTCGTCTGAGTCGTCACTGGACCCAGCCGTGGAGGATGGCGAATATGGATTCAGGAGATCAAATGAGGGATTCGATCTGCCAGTTGTAGAAACCACGACTGAATCAGCCAACCCAAGGCGTCGTGCGACCGACCATCCAGCGAGGACGCCGCCGATCACCGCAAAGATCGAGTGGCCCGGATTGACGAAAAACGCAGCCAGTAGGCCAATCAGTGCTCCGAAGCCAACGAATGCCGATGCAAATCGACCGGCGTGACGTTTGGCGACTTCGCCTCTGGTTGTGAGAAGATGCACGATGTGTGTGGTCGCCGCAAAAAGTGCAGCGAATATGACGCAGCCGATGAGTTCAGCAGTAGTCATGCTTGGGGGTCAAATTTCAGTCGGGTAACGGCGGTCGTAACCGGGTCCGCGCGGTTGACATTGATCTAGTAAAACGCCGGATCGCGGACTCCGGTTCACGACATGGTTACGTGTCTGTTGGTACGTTGTCCCAGCCTGCAGCGCGTCCCCATCCCACAATCCAGCTCGCAGCGTATCTACGCTCAAAAACGATCCCAGGATCGAGTTCTTCGGGCATTGGCTTCTGAAACAACTGTGCGTCGCGGACACGCCAATGTTGATGGTACAGGAATGCTTCGGCTTCGTTGATCTCTTCGATAGGACGTAGTTCAGCGGAAGACACAAATTCGCCTGGTCGCGTGAGAATCTCATTTAAGTCGTCAATTTGCGACCAATCGATCTGAACGTTCAACGGCGGAAGTTCAGGCAGCCGCCACACGGACCAAAGCAATGGAACCATCGCTTCAGCACGCCAGCTAAAGGTCGTAATGTCCTGTGTCGTCGGATTCGCTTTGTCGAAGAATTCGCGTTCCGCGTCTGAGAACTCGTCGGCAATCGAGTTTGAGGTGACCCAGTCTTTGAGTGCCTCCGGATTCTCGTTGTGCGCGTGATCCACTATTGCAATCAGAGCGAGTGTGCGTCGAGCGATTTCGGCGGCAGTGCGTGGAATCAGATCGACGTCGCTAGATTCGGCCATGTGATTTAGAACCTATCCGAGAACCCCGATTCTACTGTAGACAAAATAGGCCAGAGCGATGTGTAGCCCAGCAAGATGGTTTTGAGTTTTCTTATCCCATCGTATTAGGATCGCTCGGAAGCGATTGAGCCATCCATGCGTGCGTTCAACAACCCAACGCCTCGGCCGTTCGCCGGAGGTTCGGTCCAGTTCACGTTTCTCTTCCCCGCGGCTTCGGACATGGGCCGTGTACTGATAGAGCGAGACAATCATGTCACGTATCGCAGCTGAATCGTAGGCCTTGTCCAGACAAAGATGTTCTTCCTCATTCACCTCACTGACAGCTCGCTCGATGCTATCCTCGATCGTTTGCTGAAGAAGCTTCGTATCATGCACGTTTGCTCCGGCAACAGCCAATCCGATCGGAACACCACCACCGTCGGTTTGCAGCGAACGCTTGGTGCCCAGTTTTCCCCGATCGGTAGGGTTTTTACCGGTATCTTCGCCTCCAAGCGGGGCTTTCGTCATCGCACCATCGACCGATTGCCACTCGCGATCGAGCCCGATCAATTCGTCATAAATTTCGACAGCCAAGCTCCACAACTGATCGAAAATTCCCAGCTCAGCCCATTGCTGGAAGTAGTCATGGGCGGTGCTGCCGGGAGCCAATTCTGGTGGAATGGCGTTCCATTGGCATCCGGTTCGCAAGCGATAGAAAATCGCGTCGGCGACGCCCCGAAGATTGGCACGCGGTCGCCCACCCTTTGGACTGGCTGGGTAGTCTGGAAGAAGTTCTTCCATCTGCTCCCACAATTCATCTGGCATGCGATAATCATCAAAACTGCGTTGCCCATCCATGGCGGGCCCTCCTTGGGTTTGAGTACCTGTGAAATACCAACTCGAGGATGGTCCGCTCTTTTCATGCCAACTAGGTTTTCGGATAGGTTCTTAAGCTAGCTTCGTACACGTAACGGTGGACATCACGGGGAACGGACTAAAGACTTTCCACTTCAAAAAACGCGCAAGCCGTTCTCCCGTGCATGTCATGGTTCTGGCTCTTGGTGGCGGGTACCGACTCAGCCAGACCGAAACGGTCGCCCCGCCAAATAGCATACCAGCGCATCAACAATTGCGCAATCATACAGCCTGGGAAATCGATGTTCCTTCACTACGAAACGTACATGATCTCTTGGACGCACTTTAGATTCAGCCCGACGCCGAAGACCATCCACAACGCGATCCACACAACAGAACGCAGTTTAGCGTTTGGCCATGTTCGAACGGCGTACCACATTCCAACACCGCAAGCCAAGATCCAAGCAAGCGCCAGAAGCAGAAACCATTGAGGATCAGCGGGTCCAAGGTTCCCGCGACGTGACGCCACTACAAGCACGTAGTTCGCGGCGAAAAGTGCAATTGGCGATATGGCAACGAGCACGGAACGGTTGCTCGATGTGCGGTTACTCGCCGGAGTGTTTGACGATGGCGATTCGTATGGATTCAATTAATTGCGTAACTCTCAATCTCAGCCAGAACGACCGCGATAACCGAGTCGCGGCGGTTGATTTCCCATTGTCAAAAGCGACGACTCCGCGACTTCGGTTCATCGCATGGTTCGCCGTTCACGCATTGTATCACGGTGGGCGGTACGGATTGCCATCATCGGTTGCACGGTTTAGTCGCTGTCGCTCTGAGTCTTTGTTGTGTTCTCGGTGCAAACGCAATCGGACGTTTCCGTGAACCCAGCCAGCAGCGAGGCCAATCAGCAAACCGAAACTCGCGAACGTAAGCGAAGGTGGTGCCGGGATGCGCGGTGCGGGACCGAACCAGAAAAGTGCAAGGAGGCCGCAACTAATATACGTCCCACCGATCCACTCTGGAATGAATTGTCCATGGACACGTTTCGTTTCGTTGGCCCTACCGTTGAACCAGTGAACAACTCGGCCAATCGCCCAAAGCATGGAACCACCCATCAACACTGTTTGCAGTTCCTTTAGTGTTTGTGGATCGAGCAAAGATGGAAGTCGGGTCAGTTGTTGAATGCGTCAGTCGGAGAACGGTACCCGTCACCGAGGACGGACGATTGATTTTCCATTTGTTAAACCGCGCAAGCCGTCCTTCGGTGCACGGGGTGGTTACCCGCGATCAGAAGCGCGAACCGCATCCGACAATTCGATTTTGCCTTCGATCCATCGTATGTCGAGTTGCTTGCCCTGCTCGTTCGGGTCGTATCTCTCCACGTCCAATGCATGATCGATTACACGTCGCACCAGTCGGTTGGTCACAATCAATTGGTCGCCTATCGAAACCCGACAATGCTCTCCATGCGGCACCATTGTCTCGTGATACCCAAAGCTGCAAGTGATTGTCGGTCCAATGTTGTTCGCAGGCCAAATGGTGACAGGTATGTATCCATCGTTGCCGCTTGCGCGCCAACGGTACTCGACATCGCGGACGACGATTCGATTCGAGTTCTTTGCGTTACGAGCCATCTGTGTGCCAAGGCAAGCAGGTGTGAGTCATGTCAGATCAGTCGGGTAACGGTAGGGTTCAGCGGGGCCGCGCGAGCGACTCG
>NZ_ANMO01000104.1 GCF_000338295.1 Rhodopirellula europaea 6C | reverse complement strand
AGCTGAATTCGAAAAACAGGCGTTTTGTCGGGCGATTGAAGTCCAACACGAAACTCGACGCCTTGGCCGCCGAGCACATCCATCGTCCACCAGGGCGGCCACCGCAGAACGGGTACGAGTACACCGTTGAGCTTGGGAACTATCAGGCCGACTCGTGGAAGCATGCCCAACGATTGATCCTCGTTGTGGTCGATCAGCCTGATCCTACGACGGGTCAATTGAACTTGATGCCGCGCTGGTTCTTCTTGGTGACCAATTGGGAGGAGGAATCCCGCGATGTTGACACGCTGCTCGCTCACTATCGAAAGCGAGGCACGTTCGAGGACCGGCTTGGTGAGTTCAACGAATCGGTCGGCGTTCACTTGTCTTCGCAAGGATTCAAGGCGAATGAGGCGACGATGCTACTTGCGTTGTTGGCTTTCAATCTCAACACGATCTGTCGCAACGAGCTTGAAGAGGCGGTCGGTGGTGGTTGGGACATGCGACGGTTCGTCGGGTCCGTGCTGAAGGTTGGCGGCCGGATGGTGAAGCATTCGCGGCGACTGGTTCTTCGAATCGCGGAGTCGGCCGAGCCACTGTGGTCGATGCTGACCGAACGTCTTGAAGGCTGGCAAGTGACGCTGCCAAAGCCGAGTGTCGGACAAGGCTTCCAGCCTCCACCGGATCACGCTCACCTGCGAGAAGTACTTCGTCAGTAACAGCACCCACCAACACAAGAAACGACTATGGGGAGGGGGCCGTTGTGCGCTCGCTGCAAGAATCAACGCCAAAAGCTCGGAG
>NZ_ANMO01000103.1 GCF_000338295.1 Rhodopirellula europaea 6C | reverse complement strand
TAGCGCGTCTGCCAGTTCCGCCACGGCCGCGAGCTGTGTTGGTCTTTGCTGGACGGGAAAGTTTGGCACAAATCTGTCCGGCGTCAACGCCCAGTCACCCTGGATTCATCGAGCCGCTTCGCCGGGCCGGGCGGCTGCGACGAATTGGCGGATTTTCTCGGCGTTTTTGCGACCTTTGGGCTGCTCCACACCACTGGCAACGTCGACGCTGGTCGCCTCGCTGACCTGAATCGCCTCCGCGACGTTCTGAGGATTCAGACCGCCGGCCAACACCCATCCGGCCGCCGACTCACCGCGGCGATCCGCCCACGCTCGTATGCTCGGCCAATCCAACGGCTGGCCGCCTCCTCCGAACGAGGCTCCCGCGTCAGCATCGAGCAGGTACGAAACATCCAGGTCATTCCACTTGCCGATGACATCATCAATCTGCCCCGGCATGAGTTTCCCGCGGGGCAACCGAATGGCTCGCAAGATACGCTGGCCAGTCCGCACCAAATTCTCGGCCAGCGACACAGGTTCATCACCGTGCAGCTGAATCCAATCGAGCTGCAACGTGCTCGCTACCCGTTGGATGAAATCCAAGTCATGGTTGACGAACAATCCGACTCGCGTCAGTCCAGCATCGCGGGCTGCGGCGTTGATCTGAGACGTTTCCTGCGCATCGGGGTTGAGCGACCGGACGCTGGGTTCGTAGAAGTTCAATCCCACCGCGTCCGCTCCGGCCTCGGAAACGGATCGCACATCTTGCACGCTTCGCATGCCGCAAATTTTGATTGCGAACGGAGCCCGAGATGACGGCGTGGTGGGGGGATCGCTGGGACCGACGGGAGGCAAGGTTGTCACAATCGTCTCAAGTTTCCTGGATCACCGAAGTGGAACTGACCGATCAACTTGATGGACGGTCTCGAGATCTTCGGGCACGTTCAAAACGCCGATCCCTCGCATTTTCAGTGGCATCGTTTCGTGTCTGGCAAGTTCGCTGCATTGAGAATCCTAACACGCAACCCGCTCGTCGGCATCGCGGTCACCTCGATCGCCAGTTTCACGTTGGTCATGGCGATGTGGCCACCGCAGCCAACCCAGCATCGGGTTTCTTATCCGCGGGCGCTTCGCAACGAAATGTCTGCGGGCGAACCCAACGCTACCGAATGGTCGCACCGCATCGTTGCAAGCGACAACGTGGACGGATTTCGCAAACGACTATTGGACGCTCAACAACCCAAAGCATCTGCCAATGTGGGATGGGTGCGTTGGCGAAGCGAAGTGGCGGCCTTCTACGCAAAAGCCGAACAGGACCGAGTCGCGTCCAACGAGAATGCCTCGGAGTCACCGCTACGATTGGCTAGCCACACGCCTTCCGATCCGTCCTCCAATGAGTCTGAAAACGCATCCAAGTGGGCCGCGTTCTGGCAGAGCGAAACGGCACGCACCAATGAATGGTTGGCGGGCTATGAGCGAGCGAACGTGGATCGGATCGCGATGTTCGCGAAATCCATCGAGGTGAACACGCTTCCCGTGTCTTGGCCGGCTCGGGCCTGGGCTTGGGCAATCGGCGTGGCTCTGATGGTTGCGATCACAGCCTGGACCTGGCTCGAGGCCTGCCCGGTTCGTCGGTTGGAACTGGCCTCACTCGGCATCGGCGACCAAAGAGCGGAACCCGCCGACGGTTCGAAATCTGACTGGACTGACATGGCGTTTCGAGCCGAGTGGGTCGCGGTGAGTCAGCCCGCCGGAGTTTGGCTGCGGCGAACGACTGCCGTGAGCCTGGTGGTCGCGGCGAGCGTGCTGGTGCTGGTCCGCGCGATCGGCATCGCCTGAAACGCCGAGAACCGGGCAATCCAGCGAACCCCACGTGCGGCGTTCAGCTCTCATCCCTCGCGGCTCGCGCACCAGACCGCTTGCCCGAAAACGCCCTCTGAGGGAACCTGTTTGCAACGCGGAGTGGTCGCATTTTCTTTGCAAGTGCCCTGCCCCGCTCTGCCCTGCCCTTCCCCGCATCGCTAAGACGACATGGTCCGCTACAACCCCAACGAAATCGAACCTCGCTGGCAAGCCTACTGGGACGAACACCACACTTTCGCCACGCCCGAAAAGGTCGGTGAAAAGAAACGTTACGTGCTGGACATGTTCCCCTACCCCAGCGGCGACGGTTTGCACGTCGGGCACCCGGAAGGCTACACGGCAACCGACATCGTTTCGCGATTCGCACGAGCTCGCGGGGAATCGGTCTTGCACCCGATGGGATTCGACGCGTTTGGATTGCCCGCCGAAGAGCATGCGATCAAGACGGGCGAGCACCCTCGCGTTCAAACTCAACGCAACATCGACAACTTCACTCGCCAATTGAAGATGCTCGGTTTCAGCTACGACTGGGACCGAGTCTTGGCAACCACCGACGAAGAGTACTTCCGCTGGACGCAGTGGATTTTCGGCGTGTTGTACGACACCTGGTTCGACCACGACCAACAAAAAGGCCGACCGATCTCGGAGTTGCCGATCCCTGCCGAAGTCGCCGCGGAAGGTGAGTTGGCAATCGAGCAGTACCGCGATTCGAAGCGGTTGGCTTACCTCGATGACGCCTTGGTGAACTGGTGCCCGAAACTCGGCACGGTGTTGGCCAACGAAGAAGTGGTCGATGGCAAAAGTGAAGTGGGCGGGCACCCGGTCAAACGGATTCCACTGCGGCAATGGATGTTGCGGATCACTGATTACGCCGAACGTTTGTTGGAAGGCTTGGACGACCTCGATTGGCCAACCGGCATCAAGAAATTGCAGTCCGATTGGATTGGCCGCAGCACCGGTGGCGAAGTCGACTTCTACTTGCAACGCGGTGCCGCGGGCGACGACACCGGGCCGTTTGTTGCGTTCAAACGAGCTCGCGAAACAGAAGGCTTTCCGACCGATCCCGGCAAGGATTGCTTGCGCGTTTACACGACACGTCCCGACACCTTGTTCGGAGCGACCTACATGGTCGTCGCGCCGGAACACCCATTGATCGACGTGTTGGTCAAACCCGAACAGAAAGACGAAGTCGACGCCTATCGCGAAAAGGCTTCGTTCAAAAGTGACCGCGAACGAACCGATGGCGATCGAGCCAAGACGGGCGTCTTCACGGGCTCGCACGCGATCAACCCTGCCGACGGACGCAGCATCCCGATTTGGGTCGCGGACTATGTGTTGGCAGGATATGGAACGGGCGCGATCATGGCCGTCCCTGCTCACGACGAACGCGATTTTGAATTCGCCGTGGCGTTTGACTTGCCTGTCATCCCGGTCGTCGATCCACCAGCGGATCACAAGCAACGCGTAGAGATCTTGGCTGGCAAAGCCTGCTTCGCCGCGGAAGGCGTTGCGATCAACAGCGGCGAGTACGATGGCAAAACGACCGCGGAAGTCAAAGCCGCTTTGACCGCGGAATTGGCCCGACAAGGCTTGGCCTGCGAAGCCGTCAATTACAAGCTGCGTGATTGGTTGTTCAGCCGTCAACGTTTCTGGGGCGAGCCGTTTCCCGTCTTGCACGAAATTGATTCCGAAGGCAACGCAACCGGCGTGCGTCGCTTGGTTCCCGATGATCAATTGCCCGTGACGTTGCCGGAACTCGCGGACTTCAAACCGCACGGGCGGCCCGAGCCACCGCTCGCGAAAGCCGACGACGATTGGTTGATCGTGGAGCTCGACGGCAAACGCTATCGCCGCGAAACCAACACGATGCCTCAGTGGGCTGGTTCGTGCTGGTACTACTTGCGGTACATCGACCCTAAGAACAGCGATGCATTGATCGATCCGCAAAAGGAAAAGGATTGGATGCCGGTCGACTTGTACGTCGGTGGTGCCGAGCACGCTGTGTTGCACTTGTTGTACTCACGGTTCTGGCACAAAGTCCTGTTTGATCGCGGCCATGTGACTTGCCCGGAACCGTTTGGCAAACTGGTCAACCAAGGCATGATTCTCGGCGAAGTCGAATTCACCAGCTTTGTGGATCCGTCCGGCAAACATGTTTCCACGAAAGACGTCAAGAAAGACTCTGAGGGCAATCGCGTCCACAAAGCCACCGGCGAACCAGTCGAGATTGTTGCGTTGACGGAAGAACAAGTCGTCAAGAAAGGCGAAGGTTTTGTCTTGGCATCCGACGCCTCGATCAAGGTCGTCAGCCGCGCATTCAAGATGAGTAAAAGCCGCGGCAACGTCGTCAACCCAGACTCAGTCGTTCGCGATTATGGCGCAGATTCGCTGCGTTTGTACGAGATGTTCATGGGCCCGTTGGAGGCGACCAAGCCTTGGGCAATGAACGGCGTCGGCGGCGTGCGCAGCTTCCTCGATCGCGTCTGGCGGATGATCATCGATGAGCCCGAAGACGAGCTGAAGCTTTCCGATGCGGTGGTGGACACGGCTTGCGATGAAGAGCAACTTCGCGTGCTGCATCAAACGATTCGCAAGGTGACCGAAGACAACGAAGCGATGAGCTTCAACACCGCGATTGCAAAGATGATGGAATTCACCAATCACTTCACACGCTGCGAAACGCGGCCTCGTGAAGCGATGGAATCGTTCCTGATCTTGCTGGCTCCCTACGCACCTCACATGTGCGAAGAACTGTGGAAGCATCTCGGTCACAATGAATCGATTTCGCTGCAGCCTTGGCCGGAGTGGGACGAAGCCGCTTTGGTTCAGGCCAGCATCGAGATCCCGGTTCAGATCAACGGCAAGGTGAAAGCGAAGATCTCGTTGTCACCTGATGCGAAGCCGAACGAGATGGGCGAAGCAGCACTGGCGGATGCGGCGGTTCAAAACGCGATCGGCGACAAGAAGGTTGTCAAAACGATCGCCGTCCCCGGCCGAATGGTGAACCTGGTCGTCAAGTGATGCCCTGTAGGCCATGTCTCACATGGCGATGGTGAAACGCCGAGATATGGTTGCGAAATGGAACGCAACTCAGCCAGCGACCGCTTCGGCGACCGCTGGGCGGCGGACGCGAGCGGACACGTTGGCGTACAGCCGACGAAGAGCCTTCGTGATGGGTTGCTCGATCCGGTTCGTGATCACCAACGCCAGAGCGAACGAGAACACGATCACGATCGCCAAACAAACCAATGGTGGCAGGCCGGCTTGATCGAATGTGTTCAGCAACACGCAGCCGAGGTTGTTGTGACACAGATACAACGCGTACGAGATCGCACTGATGGTCACGAACGGTTTCAATCGCAGGACAGGAATCTTTCCGTAAGCGGCCATGGTTACCAGACCGATAATCAAGGCCGTCGCGGCAGGGTTGTGCTTGCCGTGATCGATGCTGTGGAAAACGCCCGCGGCGACAACAATGCCCAGCAAGTTCTTCCACTTTGGTCCCACTCCGGTCTTGATCATGTAGAGCAAGAACCCGATCGCGAACAATGGAACGAAGTCGAGCACCAATAAGTGCCTGACCGCGGACAATGCAGCAAACAACGACGTGTGTCCATAGCTGGCTTGGGCAGCATCCAATGCGGGACACAACACCAACGAAGCGGCCAACAACGATCCCCAACCGACGAAGTACCGCTGCAAGTAGCCTTTGCAAAACAGCGTCACCAAGACGAAGTAGAACATCATCTCGACTTGCAAGGTCCACATCACGGGATCAATGCATTCGTAGCCAAAGACACGTGGCATCAAAGTCAGATTGGCCAGGAACTGCTGCGTTGAAACCGGTTGGCCGTTCAACGGAGCAAACGTCACGATCCAAAGGTTCGCGAAGATCACCATCAAGAACAATGGCACGATTCGAATCAATCGAGCAGCCACAAAATCAACTGGCTTGCCACGACGCATCAGCGACATGCTGTTGACAAACCCGCTGAGAATGAAGAACAGCTCGACGCCGTAGGCACCATAGGGCCATTCCCCGCCCAGCGGACTGGAAAAGCCAAACTTGACCGCATACACGTGCGTGAAGTGGAACAACACCAAGTTGATGGCCGCCATCGCACGCAACGCATCCAGTTCTAGAATCCGGCGATGCGGTTTCAGGGTAGACGGCGTTTCGACCGTTTCACCTTCTAGCGTTTCTCGTTCGAAATCTGCTGGCGAGAAACCACCGAAAGACACATCGCGACCTTTGCGAACCGCACGCGCTAGCTGCCGAACCTCCAACGAAGATCGAACGGCGGGCAACGTTGGTAAGGCTGGTTCTTCCCAGTAATCCTGAACGGTCGGATTGTCCCAGGCATGTTCGGGCGGAAAATGACCTGAAAATGGGCCAATCGCCGAGTCGGAATCCGATGGGGATGGGGCAGAATGCATCGTTTGAAATTGGACCGGGAACGAAAAGGATCTCTTTGTCCGCTTAAGGATGGGTCAGCCCCTCCCTCTCAACCACCAATTTTTGTCGGCCCGATCAAAGTCCGCTCTTCTGTATGGCAGTCTGCATCGATCAGTTCAAAGTCAACGATGGTGGCAATCGAATCGATTTTGACGGTTCTTGGGACGCCGGTTTCCGTCGGGCCCTTTCGTTTTTGCGGGCGTTCAACGAAACTGCCGCAATTCTTTCGACCACCCAGGCGGAGCCTTCGCCATGAAATATGTTCTGATCATTCCCGACGGCTGTGCCGACGAACCCCTCGAATCTCTGAACGGACGCACACCGCTGCAAGCCGCGAATTTGCCTGCGATGGACAAAATCGCTTCGCTGGGCCGCGTCGGGGTAACCGACAACACGCCGATCGACTTTCCCGCCGGCAGCGAAATCGCCAACCTGTGCCTGTTGGGATACGATCCGAACATTTGCTTCACTGGCCGAGCTCCTTTGGAAGCCGCTGCCCAAGGCATCGAGCTGGGGCCTCACGATTGCGCCGTAAGATGCAATTTGGTAACGATTCGCGACCAGACGATGATCGACTTCACCGCCGATCACATCAGCACCGAGGAAGCGACGACGTTGCTGGAAGATCTGTCGAAGGAACTGTTCAGCGAAAACGGACCGCTCAGCGACAGCGATTTGGCCGGCCGTTTGGAATTTGTCCCTGGAGTCAGCTATCGCAATTTGATGCTATATCGCGGAGAGGCGGATCATCCATCGCCATTCACCAACGCGACGCGGTCGAGCGCTCCGCACGACTTGACCGACCTGAGTGTGATGGACGATTTCCCGCGTGGTCCCGGCAGCCAGATTTTGGTCGATCTGATGAACGCGTCGGCTGAGATCCTGGCCAAACACCCAATCAACATCGCTCGCAAAGCGGCCGGCAAAGACGTCGCGACTCACGTTTGGCTGTGGAGCTCTGGCGGTGCCCCCAAATTGTCGACGTTTGAAGAACGCTACGGGATTCGCGGCGTGATGATCACGGCAGTCGACCTGCTTCGCGGGATCGGTGCTTTGGCCGGTTGGCCTCGAATCGAAGTCGAAGGAGCCACCGGATACCTTGATACGAATTATGCAGGCAAAGGCGAAGCGGCAATCCAAGCCCTCGCTGACTATGATTTTGTTTGCGTCCACATCGAAGCTCCTGACGAAGCGTCTCACGAAGGCAACGTCGAAGCCAAGATCGAAGCGTTGCAGCAAATCGACCAGCAAATCGTCGCTCCGCTCTGGGAAGCCCTCTCCAAGCACGACGAACACCGCATGTTGATCTTGCCTGATCACCCGACGTTCTGCCGAACCAAGAAACACACACACGGCCCGGTGCCACTGACCATGGCCGGCACCGGCATCGAATCTGATTCGGCGACAACCTTTGACGAGATCTCCGCCAACGCATCGGGATGGGTGTTCGATCCCGGTTGGACCATGATGGACGCCTACATTCAAAAAGGCTGATCCATCAGATTCAAGGGCACATTGATTGCCTATCCACTTCCCCACTCCGCTTCCTTCCGTTTCGCTTCGACATTTCCATGTCCCTGATCGTTCAAAAATTTGGCGGCACGTCCGTCGCCGACACCGAAAAGATTCGTGCCGCGGCTCGGAAGGCAATTCGTGCTCAAAAAGCCGGCCATCGAGTCGTGATGGTCGTCAGCGCGATGGGCAAGAACACTGACACGTTGTTGGATCTGGCATCGCAAATCAGTGATGAACCACCGGCGCGCGAAATGGATATGTTGCTCAGCACGGGCGAACAAGTCAGCGTGGCGTTGGTCGCGATGGCGATCCACAGCATGGGTTCCCAAGCGGTCAGTCTGACCGGCGGCCAAATCGGACTGAAGACCGATAACAGCTTCAGCAAAGCTCGCATTCAATCGATTGACACCGGTCGCATCGAGCGTTTACTCGACGCCGGCAATATCGTCGTTGCGGCGGGTTTCCAAGGCATCGACGATGATTTGAACATCACGACGCTCGGACGAGGCGGAAGCGACACCACGGCGGTGGCCCTTGCCGCGGTTCTGGGTGCGGACGCTTGTGAAATCAACACCGACGTCGACGGGGTCTACACAACGGACCCGCGACTATTGGCCGAGGCACGTCGGGTCGACGTGATCAGCTACGACGAGATGCTGGAACTGGCTTCTCTGGGCGCCGGAGTGATGCACTCCCGCTCAATCGAATTTGCCAAGAAGTTCGAAGTGCCAATTCATGTCCGCAGCAGTTTTTCGGACCAAGACGGCACGATGATCGTTGCCCAACCCGAATCGGAAACGGCTCCGGTGTCGGGCGCAGCGCTCACCCGCGACGAAGCTCGCGTGACCGTGCTGGGTGTCCCGGATGTTCCCGGCATGAGCCAGAAAATCTTCTCGGCGATCGCTGCTCAGAAAGTCGCCGTGGACATGGTCGTCCAAAACGTTGGCACATCGGGCAAAGCCGATGTCTCGTTCACCGTCGCCGGTGGCGAACTGAAAAAGACGCTCACTGCACTCGAGGGCATCCTGGATTCACTCGGTGCCGATGGAGTCACTCACGACGATCAAGTTTCGAAGGTCAGCGTCGTTGGTTTGGGCATGGCTCATCAAAAGGCAGTCGCCGCCAGCATGTTCCGTGCTTTGGCCGAAGCCGACGTGAACATTCACATGATCACGACCAGCGAGATCAAAATCTCGTGCTTGGTCCCTCGCGACCAAGCAAACCAAGCCTTGCGGGCAGTTCACGAAGCGTTCTCGTTGGACCAACGTCCAAGTGACGCGAAAACGTGGAACGAAATCAAGGCAAGCAACGCGAAAGAAGCCGATGTGGCCGATGTTGTCGCACGTCTGCAAAACGATGCATTGGAAGCTCTGACACTCACCGACATATCGATCGTTCCTGCTCAAGCCCGAGTGACTCTGGATGGTGTGCCCGACCAAGTCGGCGTGGCAGCGGACATGTTCGAACAGATCGGCGAAGCCGGAATCTTCGTCGACATGATCGTGCAAGGCTACGACGGTGAAGACGGAAGCACGAGCGTCAGCTTCACGGTCGAACAAGCCGACTTGGATTCCGCAGAAAAGGTTGCTCGCGAGATTTGCGGCAAGCACTCGATGCGAGATGTCCGCGGTGCATCCGGAATCACCAAACTCAGCGTCAGTGGAATCGGATTGCGAAGCCACACGCAAGTCGGCACTGTGCTGTTTGAACAATTGGCAAACGCCGGGATCAACGTTGAAATGATCGCGACGAGCGAACTTCAAGTGAACGTGGTCATCCAAAGTGATCAAGCTGGCGACGCCGCGGCAAGGCTCAAACAAGCCTTCTCAGAAGCCTTGAATTAGACGTCGGTCCGGTTCCAATCGGACGTTCGCGTCCCAAATGGTTCGCCTCGCTTTGTTCCAAAGCATCGGCTGAAATGCCAGGTGATGACCTGGCCTACGCGTGGAGACCTACGCGTGGAGAGTTGTCCGGTGGGAACCGGACCTTCGATTGCCGTAGCCGAATTCGCCAAGAATTCGGACGGACGCGACATGAGAACCGAATTCTTGGCGAATCCGGCTACGTGAGTTGACGCTCGCCTCGAAGCTTACCGAGCGGCGACTTCGGTTGGCTTGGGTTCTTCGGCGGATTCTTCTTCGGGATCCGGAGGCGTCTGCAACGAACGCAAGTAATTGATCAGGTGCCACACGTCGTCTTCTTCAAACTCGCCCTCAACGAACGTGGCTGCTGGCATCGGTGAACCTTCAATGCCTTGCGTGATTCGGATGTACAAATCGTTGGCCGTTCCACCACCGTGGAACAATCCCGTGGCGAAGTTTCGTGGTTTGGCATTGATGGGCGGCAACGCTCCTCGAGCCAACAATGGAATCAGTGCGTCGCGGTTCTCAGGTTTGATGCCAATTCCGAGCGTCCATTCCTTTGTCCAATCGTCGAAATCGGTCGTCTGGCCATCGCCCAATCCATTGACGCCGTGGCACTTGCTGCACAACGCGATCTTGCCAACAAACAGCTCTTTCCCTCGCTTGACCGAATCAGCCAATGCCTCGGCTTGCTCCCCGTCTTGGAAAGCGACGAATTGCTCGTAATTATCCGCAACCGGTAGATCATTCGGCGGCTCCGGAACTTCCACGACCATATCGGGGGCGGCCAACCAAGCGTCCGCAATCTCCAGGGCGTAGTCTTCGGCAATTTCCCAACCTTCTTCGAACAGTTCTTTTTCTTCTTCGTCAGTGGAGTTCCTGTGAGCAGGGTTGATGATTCGATCACCGCCCTCCAGATCCAACTCGAAGATCGCGTCATCGATCAGAGTTCGCTCCAACTCACCTCGCCAAGAAAGATAAATCACATAATCAGTCAAGGCTTCGGTTTGTTGATTGATCACTTCTTCGTTGACAGCTTCGATTTCGTCGTCGCTGAGCGTCTCGATCGCTTTGCCGATGTGAGCTTCGACCTGTTCATCGGTCAGCTTTGGTAGAGCAACCATCGCGGAGCCTTGGATGCCATTTTTAATCAGCTTGGCCAAGTCTTCTCGCGTGGGTTTCTCACCTCGTTCGGTCGATTTGAACTTAAAAACACCCTTCCGGTAATCGCGAGGATACGGGTTCAAAATTGCAGAAGACGAACCGCGTCCATCACCACTGATACCGTGACAAATGGCACAGTGTCTTTGATAAAGCCCGCGGCCTTCTGCGTCAGCAGGCCCGGATGCCATCATCAGGTTGTCCAGCGACACAAGTGATGCGAAGTCTTCGTCTTCCATCGCGACCTCAGGCAACTTGGGTTGTTCCGGGGTCCCAAACATTTCGGTCACGATCCAAAAAGCATCTTTGGAAGCCTGTTCCATTTCGATGCCTTCCTTCAATTCGTACTTCATAGCATGCACGAGATTGGGCTCGAACGTCATCGGTTTCGGTTCGCTACAACCGCTGATGAACACCGAACCTGCCGCAATCGTGAAGGCCCCGGCCAAAGATGAAAAGGATTTTAGGCTACGAAGATAGTTGGACGGCATGATCGTTTTGGCGTGAGATGAGTTGAAGTGCGACTCAGGCCAATAATTTGGCCTCTTGGGACAACGATGTCACCATTGTATGCAGTTGTTCCCGCAATTGGCAAAGCACCGGATCCGCTTCACCGCGTGGTGGACGACCGACCGGAACTGGAATGGCTTCTCCGACATCGATGACAACCTTCATCGGAAGAGACTCCTTCGCCTTGCCAAAAATCGCTTCTTGGATGCGTTGAATCGTTTCCACAATGCGAGTGTCAGTGATTTGCCCCGGTGACAAGTATTCATCGGGAAACGAAAGGAGAAACTGTGCCAGGTCCGCGCGTTCCGCGTCGCGACGAAAAGTCGCAGGGTCACGATCCGCATCATCGGTCGCAAAGTAAGTGGCGGACACCGCGGAGCGAATCTTACGCACCCGTTCCCGCACATCCTCGGTGGGCTTCGCCTCCAAGCTATACCGTTCTTCCGCCTGCACAAGCAACTGCTCAATCAGCCGATCTCGTCGAGGACTGAGTTCGCCCGAAGACGCGTGCCCGGTGAATTCGATCTCCTTGAGTGCCAAATAGGCCTGCGAAACTCGCAGCAATCGCTCGATCAGTTTCTCGATCGATCCCGCTTCTGAGGCCGGTTGCCAACTCAGAGTTCGCTCGAGTTCGGCCAGTTGCACGTGAGCCCACTCGTGAGCGTCTTCCAGACACAGGTACTTCAATCCAACCGGATGAATGACAACCTGCCCCTTCTCTTGCTTGGCTCGTTTCTTCGCAGCGGATCGAGCGATGAACGAAACGCCGTCGAGCAACGGTTTCAGAATGTCGTTGGTTCGATTGGTCGTACCTTCGGGGAACAACACCAAAGGTCGTTCACCACTGACCAAGATATCGATCGCTGTTTCCAATGCCTTGCGATCGTTGCCTTCGCGAAAGACGCTGAAGGCACCCATCCGACGAAGTGCAAACTGCTCAAACTTGTTCGTGTTGAACAAATGCCAAGACGCCATCGCGTACAGATGCGTGCGAACCTGACGAGCCAACCACCCCAGCACGATTGGATCAGCGTAGCGGCAGTGGTTGGGCGCGAGAATGATCCCGTGACCGGCATTCAACGATTCAGCGAACCGTTCAGCATTGCGACACTCGCCACCAAGAACAGCCTCCTTCGTCCGAAGGTGCCAATCGATCAAGCGAAAGCTTTGAATCGCGGTGGGCCAAAGATTTCCGCGATAGGGCGGGACAAATTCGTAGGGCCGATCAAGAACTACAGTCAAGACGTCACTTTCGCGAGAAAATATCCCAGTGCCAATGCGGCGACGAAAAGCGAAGTCACCACGGTGCCCAACAAGACCGGATCGATGCCCTTGCTCCGGTTATCAGCGATTTGCGTGCGATTATCTGAAGGCTTGCCGCGATCGATTCCCGAGCCAACCCCACGCCGACTTCCTGAACTGGGAGCCCGCGCCGTCGGTCCCTTGTACCCTGACTCGACTTCCAAATCGAGGAAACTTCCCTCCAACATGTCGGCGGGTGTTCCCATCGAACCGACCTTCACCAACCGACCGCTCTCGCTGGCCGCTTGGTTCTGCTCTCGGATGAGCTTCGAACGACTGCTCGCCAGCGTGTCGTCGTTTTTGTTCGTCAGAGTGTCTTGATTGGACTGCGTGACCATCGATCCCGAGCTGCTGTCGAAATCCATTGAAGACAAACTGCTGTCTTCGTCCGGGCCTTCGCCCAGTCCGACTCGAACCGCTTCGCCCTTGGGTACCGCGGCAGCGAATTTTTCCAGAACCTCGGCCACGTCGGTGGCGTTTTGATAGCGATACCGAGGATCCTTTTGGATCATCTTCACCACGATGCCTTCGAGTTCGCCGGGGCATTCCGGTCGCAGTTCCCGGATCGCCTTCGGCATTTCGTTTTGATGCTTCGCGATCCGCTGGGCGAGCGTGCCTTCTGCAAACGGAGGACGACCGGTCAACAAGAAATACAACGTGCACCCAAGACCGTATATGTCGACTCGGTGGTCGACCGTGTGACTGTTCAGGGCTTGCTCGGGCGCCAAGTAGTCGGCCGTGCCGAGAACGTTTTCGTTGTTGGCGACGGTCAATGATTCGTCGTCGCCCGTTTTCGAAACCAACGCCAATCCCATGTCCAGCAACCGCACCCGGCCATCGCTATCAATCAACAAATTGGCTGGTTTCACATCTCGATGCACCACGCCGCGATTGTGAGCGTGAGCCAATCCGCGAGCGGCTTGAGAGATGAGTTCGGCGGCGGTTGAAAAATCCAGCGGTCCGTCTCGCCGGACCAACACCTGCAAATCCACCCCGTCGACGTACTCCATCACGATGTAGTGAACGTCGCCGTCATTGTCGATGTCGTGCGCCAACACAATGTTCGGGTGGTTCAGCGATGCGATCGCTTTCGCTTCCAGTTTGAAGCGGGCCAGATAGGAGGCATCGTTGACGCGTTTCTTCGGCAACACCTTGATCGCGCGTTTGTCGCCCAATCCGATGTGCTCGGCCAGATAGACGCTGCTCATCCCGCCCGAACCGATGTGACCGAGCAGTTTGTATTTGCCCAGGAAGAAACCCTTGTACTTCCCGGTGAACAACTTGTCGATGTGCCAATCCGTCAGCAGGCCGGCTTTCTTGTAGGCCAACGCAAGCTTCTTCGAACTGGCCGGCAAATTCCCTTCACACTTCTCTCGGACCTTTTTCAGGAACCGTTCCTGCGTGGCTTCGTCGACCAAGTTGCTACGTGCAACCATCTCGACAAATCGTTCCGATGTGATCGAAGCCATGGCGTGTGGAAAGAAATCCCGCTAGAAGACAAGTCCGTTGCTGAACATCTCGGTGGAAGAGACGCCTTTCAAAGGAAGTGAGCGAAGTGGCGAAGGTATCCCCCGCTCGATCGCTCGCTCAATTAAGTTTAACCAAAACTTCGCGTTCGACAGAACGAAAATGCTGGATTGCCGAACGCCAAGGGCGGAATTGTAAACGAATCCGACATCGCTGAGTGGTCGCACCCGTGGCCGTTTCCTGACTCCGTCGAATCATTTTTCATGCCCAACTCGTCGAAGACTCCGCTTCGCCCACTCACAACTTCCGACTCGTCGATCCGCAAGCTCGGCGTGATGGCCAAAGTCGCGATCGAAGGCAGGGTCAAAACACGCCTCGGCAACACCATTGGTTTCGACAAATCAGCCCAAATTCACCAGCGATTCCTCGATCATCTGTTCAAGGTGTTCCAAGATTGGGGCGATGAGCGGCACTGGGTCGTCTCCCCCATCGAATCCATTTCGCCGACCACACCCAAACCAACCTCCGATTGGCAAATCATTGACCAAGGTGGAGGAAATTTGGGCGATCGCATGCGGCGATGGTTCGCCCACCACGCTTGCAGCCGCCCTGCCCTGCCCCGCAGCCATGCGATTCTGATCGGCGCTGATTGCCCTCTGCTGAGCCCCGCAGAAATGGATCACGCCGATCGACTCTTTCGCGATTGCGACCTGGTACTGGGGCCCGCGTCGGATGGTGGCTACTACCTGATCGGACTATCTGTGTCCAACAATTTGCCGAACGAAAACAATCCCCCGGACCGGGCAGCACCCCCGTCCCGCACGATTTTGGACGCCCTGTGGAACGACATCCCCTGGAGCACGGACGAAGTTTTCGAACGTACGGTGGCCGCGGCGGAATCGATTGGTCTGCGGATCGGCAGGCTTCCGATGCGTTCGGATGTCGACACGGAAGAGGATCTGACTGCCCTCCTTCATCAAATCGAACATCCAGCCGACAATACGGAGGTGTCCTCCGATCACATTGAACTCGCTCGAGACATTCGCCGCATCCTATCTCAACCAATGATCTGAATTGTCCGCCCCTGCATCTTCCACCAGCGACCGCGTCAGCCAGCCTCACCAAGAGTCCACCGGCACGCTGGTTGTGGGCGGGGGAGCAATCGGACTTTCCATCGCTTGGGAATTGGTTCGCCGAGGCGAAAAGGTAACGGTGATAGACCGCGGCCCAATCGCCCACGGAACGTCTTGGGCGGCGGCCGGGATCCTACCGCCCGCCAACTTTGATCGAGCGACCGACCCGATCGATCGCCTTCGCGGATTCAGTCACACGCTGTGGCCTTTGTGGTGCAAACAGCTTTTGGATCAAACCGGCATCGACCCCGGACTGATTCGATGCGGCGGCTATTACTTGGCCGAAACGGCTGGAGAAGCGTCCGCCCTGACCGGCATGATGTCGTACTGGGACGACCTCGCCGTGGAATGCCAACGCATCGAATTGACGGAGTTGCTTCGTCGGCAACCTCGACTGACAGAATGGTCGCAAACCAATCCTTGGATTCAGTCGCATCCAGACAGCGCCGCTTGGTGGACCCCCGATGAATATCAAATCCGCCCGTCTCGATTGCTGACGGCTCTAGCCACAGCGTGTCAAAGCCAAGGCGTGCAGCTCCTGCCGCATACGACGATCCTCGAACTTTCATCCGACAACTCCGGTTGCACCGCGAGGACTTTGACTCGGGATGCGGTTGAGCACTCCTTGCGCAGCGAGCGGACGATCCTTTGCGGGGGCGCGGCAATCGGCGGCATTTGCCCCGAGGTCCGACTGGAATCTTCCGTCATTCCAATTCGCGGGCAGATTCTGTTGCTGCACAGCGACACGTTCACCGACCCAATCGTTCTCAACGTTGGCAACCGTTACTTGGTTGCTCGCGGCGATGGAAACGTCTTGGTCGGATCTTGCGAAGAAGAAGTCGGCTTCGAACAAGGCACCACCGACGATGTCATTCAAGGCCTCCGAAGCTTTGCAAATCGTGTTTGCCCAGAACTGAAATCGGCAACAGTCGCGTCGCAGTGGTCAGGCCACCGCCCAATGACATTCGATGGGTTCCCGATGATCGGACGAGTGCCCGATCAAAGAAACCTGTTCGTCGCCGGTGGTCACTACCGCAGCGGAATCCATTTGGCTTCCGGAACCGCTGTTGCGATGGCCGATGTCATCGAAGGAAAACAATCGTTCATGGAAATGTCTGACTTCTCGGTCGGCAAACAGCAAACCGCTTTACGCTGATCTGTTTCGCACTGAGTCGGTCGGCTCACTCAAAACAACGATTGCGAACCGTTGCACCGCCGGAAAGGTTTTGAACTTCAAATCCGTTCTGACGCAAAATCCGAGCGGCGATGTGCCCGCGAACACCAACGGCACAACTGACAACAGTGGGCTTCGCACGATCCAGTTCACCTAGTCGCTCTCGTAGCTCATCGACCGGAATGTGAATCGCCCCCGATGATTCGCGAAGGGGAGCCTTCTCAATCTCGCCCGCCCCGCGAACGTCGACGATCTGAACGTCGTCCAACGAATCTTCCGAATCGCGAAACGACTCGACTTCGTCCAGTGCATTGCACGCGGCAAACGCGGCCATGTGAACCGGATCCTTGGCCGAACCAAATGGCGGTGCGTAGGCCAGATCCAATCCAGCCAGATCGCGAACTGTGCCACCAAAGTGCATTGCGGTAGCGATCACATCGATGCGTTTGTCGATGCCTTCGCCGCCAACGCACTGAGCTCCTAAAACCTTGCCGGTGCCAGGTTCGAAGGTCAGCTTCAGCGTCATCACCTCCGCACCGGGGAAGTACCCCGCGTGATGCTTCGCGACGATTGTCACGCTGGTAGCATCCTTTCCAAACCGCTTCGCGGAGGCTCTCGTCAAACCAGTCATGCCAACCGAAACGTCGAACACTCGTACGACACTGGTTCCCCAAACTGGCGTCGCAGCAGCCGAATGCCCTGTCACAGCATGCTCACCCGCCAGACGGCCTGATCGGTTGGCCGGGCCAGCCAACGGAACTCGCATAGGCGTTCCCGTCGGACCGTACACGGGCTCGGATGCATCGCCGACCGCGTAGATATTGGAATCGCTGGTGCGAGAAAACTCGTCGATGGAGATTCCGCCCGTGTTTCCGATCTCCAAACCAGCTTCCGTTGCCAACCCCGAATTGGGCCGAACACCGATCCCCAAAATCACCAAGTCAGTCGACAATTCTGTACCGTCACTCAATCGAACCGATGTCGCCAAATCACCATCCAGCTGGATGGATTCCAACCCGACACCTAAGTAAACACCAACATTGTTTCGGCGCAGTGAATCATCGATCGGGCGAGCCATTTCGTGATCGAGCAATGGCAGGACTTGGTCACGCAGTTCAACCAGATCGACCGCCACGCCGCGACGGCGCAATTGCTCGACCATTTCCAATCCGATGTAACCGGCACCGACCACCACCGCTCGGCGAACCAATCCGGAGTCCACGCGGGCCTTGATCCGGTCCATGTCGACCAAGTTGCGCAAGGTCAGCACATTACTGGCATCGACGCCCGGCAGATCGGGAACAATTGGTGAAGCTCCCGGTGCCAAGATCAGCTTGTCGTATGACTGCTCATACGTTTTGTCTTGTTCCGAGGTCGCACCTTGCCGAACGACGGTCACACATCGCTTGTCACGATCGATTGAAACGACCTCCTCCCGAGTTCTCACATCCAACCGAAACCGTCGCCGAAGAAAATCAGCCGAAGCCACCACCAAGGCGTCACGATTTTCGATTTCTTCCCCGATGTGGTAGGGCAGACCACAATTGGCAAAGGAAACATCCTCGTCCTTTTCGAACAGAATAATCTCGGCTTGTTCGTTCATACGCCGGGCACGAGTGGCCGCCGAAGCACCTCCCGCAACACCGCCGACGATGACCAAGCGAAAGGGTGCATTGTGTTCCACCGACATTTGACTTTCCTTTTCAGTCGTTACCTCGTAACATCACGACACATAAATATCGATTCCCCCTCTTCAGTGCAACTGCTCCTTCGCAATGGCCTCTTCAAAACCTCGCACCAGCAAACGCGCTCCGGAAGAACCCACCAAACCGACCGGCGACGTGCAATCGTTCTCCGAGGCTGCGGAGTGCCTGAAAACGCTGGCCCACCCGGTTCGGCTACGGATTGTGCAATTGCTTTTGCACAGTCGGTACACGGTCGGAGAAATCGCCGTGGATTGCGAAATCGCGGATAACCTGGCTTCCGAGCACCTTCGTTTGTTGCAGCGGTGCGGTTTTCTGGACAGCGAACGAGAAGGACGCCGGGTTTACTACCAGGTGGTCGAGCCGCACCTGACCCAATTGATGGCGTGCATCGAATCGAGATTTTTGCCGGGCGAATGACTCCGGACGAATAACCTTGCCGAGGAATCCCGCGCAACAACTGGGGCGTGACCGCTTGAGGCATCTGGGAGAATGATTGACGATACAGGTCGAACTCAATGGAGTTCCTTCGCGTCCGTCACACCTCGTCGCAGAAAGATTGCCTGCTATGTCCATCGCTTCTCCCGCCACGCACCCTGTCTTGATCGCTGGAACTTGGCGTGAAGCCAACGCCGAGTCCACCTTCCAAGCCACGGATCCCAATCGCAACGAAAAACTCGACGCCGCGTTTCCTGTGAGCAGCTGGAAAGATTGCGACGAAGCACTCGACGCTGCCGTGGAAGCCGCCACTGAACTTCGCAAGCTCGGCCCGGCCAAAATCGCCGACTTCATGGAAGCGTACGCGGACAAGATCGATGCCGCGAAAGATCAATTGGTCGAAACCGCCTTTGCAGAAACCGGATTGGCTCGTTCACCACGTTTGGCCGATGTCGAGTTGCCTCGAACCAGCAATCAATTGCGTGCGGCTGCCAAAGCATGCCGGACCGGCAACTGGGCCATGCCAACCATCGACACTCAAACGGGCATCCGTTCTTGCCTGGGACCACTGGGACCTGTGTGCGTGTTCGGCCCCAACAACTTCCCGTTCGCATTCGGCAGCGTTTCCGGTGGCGACTTCGCCGCGGCCATCGCAGCCGGCAACCCGGTGATCGGCAAAGCCAACAGCTCACACCCTGACACCACACGTCTGTTTGCAGAATTGGCTCTCGAAGCCCTCACCGAGACCGGCCTGCCCACCGCAACCGTGCAGTTGATTTACCGAACCAGCCACGCGGATGGCGAGAAACTGGTTTCCGATCCGCGCGTGGGAGCAACCGGCTACACAGGCAGTCGCGGCGCCGGACTGACGCTGAAAGCCGCCGCAGACAAAGCTGGCAAGCCAATCTACTTGGAACTGTCCAGCGTCAATCCCGTGGTCATCACTCCCGCCGCACTGGAAGAACGCGGCGATGCGATCGTTGATGAATTCATCACCAGTGTCCTGATGGGAACCGGACAATTCTGCACGAATCCCGGCATGGTGATGCTCGTCAAAGGCGAAGCAACCGACAAGTTCATCGCCGCGGTGAAGGAACGCTTCACGGCCGCACCGGCCGGAACATTGTTGTCTCCCGCCGTAGCGTCTTCGCTCGGCAAAAGCATCGAACAATTGGTCGGATTTGGTGCCGAACTGCTCGCCGGCGGTGGCGAAGCGGAGTCAGACCGATGTGCGATGGCCAACACATTGCTCAAAACCAGTGGCACTGACTTCCTCAGCAATCCAGAAGGTTTCCAAACCGAAGCCTTCGGAAACGCATCCTTGATCGTGGTGGCCGACAATCTGGATCAGCTCTGTAAATCCATCCGTCATTTGGAAGGCAACCTGACCGGCTGCGTCTACACTCCGACCAATGGCGACGACGAAGACGCGTACTCACAAATTGCGTTTGAGTTGGAACCCAAAGTGGGTCGAATGCTGAACGACAAAATGCCAACCGGAGTCGCCGTGAGTGCCGCGATGAACCACGGTGGTCCTTATCCCGCGACCGGCCACCCCGGCTTCACCGCAGTGGGAGTACCCGGATCGTTAATCCGATTTGGCAAGCTGACCAGTTTCGACAACGTCCGAGAATCTCGCCTTCCCGCTTTACTGCAATCGACTCCACCAACCACTGACACATGGCGTCTGGTGGACGGAGAATGGACAAAAGACGCGATTTCTTAACAAAGAGAGCGAATTCTCTGGGCTGATTCTCGAGATTTCTCAAAAAAAACCTCAAAAGAGTCAGTGCTTAAGAACCCGCCCTTCGATCTCGTTTCCGGAAACATGCTGACAGTTGAGATTGCCAGCATCGATCGGTTCCATCGATTTTAGCGATGGGGGCCTCAACCCCATCGCATTTGATATTTGGCGCCCTGAAAAAAGTGCCTATGGTCATTGCAGTGGCTGAGTAAGAGAACGGCGGAGCATTCAAACTCTTGCCGGCCATTTGGTTTATCACCTTATAGGACCAAATGATGACTGCACGACTTGGCCTCGTGGGCAAATGGATGACCGCCGGCCTGCTTCTATCGGCACTGACCGGATGCGGCGCTCCTCAACCAAAGATCCTTCCACTTGCATCCACGGATGAGGAGCAAGCGTCCATCGAAGCAACCATGGGACGAGCCAACACAGCGGTGACTCAGTTGCCAGGTGAATGTGACTTCAAATGAACACAACATCACCTCAAAGCTTTTTATTGCCCGTTGGCCAAACCTCTCAAGGTGTCATCATGTTCGCTTCCGCTCCAGTGACTGAGCACGCGCATTCGCGACGCTCCTCAAAACGCGTCAACCGACACGCATTCTCGTTGGTCGAACTGGTGGTCGTGATGGCAATCCTCGCCGCCTTGGCCGGATTGCTGCTGCCGGCCGTCCAGGCTGCTCGTGAAGCAACCCGGCGGATGAACTGCAATAACAACTTCAAAATGCTGGGGTTGGCACTTCACAACTACCACGCCGCCTACAACAACTTTCCTTATAGCCGGATCGTCAACGACACGAATTGGCGTGGCTATGGTCCGGTCGTCGGCTTACTTCCGTTCATGGAACAACAAGCCGCTTGGGAGATGATCTCTCATCCTCATACCAGCGAAAGCGGCAACCAATATGTCGCATTCGGTGGTTTCCCGTGGACGGCAGACTACACGCCCAACCGCATTCAAATCCCCACACTTCGTTGCCCTTCCGATCCAGCAGAAAACAAAACGATCGGTCGTTTGAACTATGGATTCTGCTACGGCGACGCGGCTCGCTACATTTCCTTCTATTGGTTTCATCCCGACCAAAATCGTTCCGACCCCGCCTACAACTGGCTGGGTGATGAGGCCGTCGATCGTGGCATGTTCACTTGGAATAAAAGAAAGAGATTCCGTGACTGCAAGGACGGGACCAGCCAAACGATGCTGATGGGCGAGATGGCAACCTTCCTGGACGACCGCTCGATCATTGGCACCGCCGCGGTGTTCGACGACCGACAATTTCAAACCGACCTTCAACAGTGTGCGAGCACTTATGATCCTGAACGTCCTCAGTTCTATAAGCCTGAACTAGAACTGATCGGCTTTGGCAGCTTTGCCGGTCAATCCAACAGAGGACGTTGGTGGACGGATCCAATCGCGTGTAACACCGCGGTCAACACGATCTTTGCCCCCAATAGTGTCAGTTGCACCTATAGCACCGGTCCAGGCTCGGATTGGTACGGTGGCATCTACAGTGTCACCAGCCGCCACCCGGGCGGAGCTCACATCCTGATGACCGATGGTTCGATCAAATTTGTGACCGACTCGATCGATGCGGCAACCAAAGGTGTGGACTCCAACACAACGGTCACCCGCTATGCCCCGGGCCCGGTTCACCCAGCCGGCTCAGAAAGCCCCTTCGGTATCTGGGGAGCCTTGGGCACGTCCAACTCTCAAGAAACGAGAGCAAACGAAGTCGAACTCTGAACGACGGAGCGGCCGATCCGGCGGTCGCCCAGCAATTCTTTCAGGAAATCTCTCAGCATAAAAATCAAGCGAACCCGAAGCATTTCCCCTCTCGCGGTCTCTAGTGGGGAATCCTTTGGCCTAGATTGGTCGGTCCCGACCATGGCCAATTTGGTCCTTCGCTTGTTTTTTCCCCGCGGTTTCCATGATGGAAGTGCTGTTTTTCATTGCGATCGGGTGGCTGATCATCACCATGGTCGGGCATCTGACCTGGGTCGTGGCCGCGACGATTTTTCGGCTGTTCTTCAATCCTAAAACGCTCTACCCGCCGGCCCCTCCACCTCAGACCAAGCCGGACAACTGGTCGAGATCAACGTCCCAGCGTCCTGAGGGATCTCAAACTCACGGAAGCTCGAACAGCACCGACGAGCCACCCTCCGCAGCAAACGACCTGGCCGCATTTTCGCGAATGCTGGATGCGCTGACCGCCACCGACCAAGTCGATCCCCAGACCGCCGACCGATTGAAAGCGTCCGCCCAGAATTTGGCAATGAAGCCGGAAACGCCAGCACCCGAGCCAATTGCCGAACCGACGCTACCCGCCGCGGATACACCTCAAACCGCAATCGCGCCCGCCGCTCTCGCCGAAGCACAGCCAACCGAAGTTGCCCCGCCCATTGCGGAGCCAGTCTTTGCGGAACCCGTCGTCGCAGAAGCGGTCACCGCCGAAGTCGTCTACGATCCTCCGGTCCCAAGCACGCCCAAGCGAGCGCTGTCGGAAGTCATCACTTCGTTCCTGGCACGCAACAACATTCGCTGGGGCGAACTGGTCGCTGGATTGCTGGTCGTGGTCTGCTCGATCGGCTTGGTCGTCAGTCTTTGGAACACGTTGACGTCGGCCCACCGTGTCGTGCCGTCGCTGATTTTCATGTCGGCCGACGCGGCAATTTTCGCGGCAGGCCTGTACACAGTTCGGCGATGGAAACTGCGACACACCAGCCGCGCGGTTTTGATCATTGCGACGCTGCTCGTTCCCTTGTGCGTGCTAGCGGGAATGGCCGCGGCAGGCGCGGGACTGGATTCAGTCACGCTCTCCGATCCCGCGACGCTGGGCACGATCGTGGCTGGATTGGCCGGTTGCGGCTGGCTGCTGCTTCAATCCTCTCGCAGCTTGGTGGGTCGCGCCGATGCGTTGCCGATGACGGCCAGCGTCATTGCACCGACGCTGGCATTGCCGTTGCTTCCCACCGCCGCACGCCTGCTTGGTTCCAACGCTGGGTTTGCGGTTTTGGTTCCCGCGATCTGTGTCGCCGCAGCGATTCTTTGGCCGCAACGTCAACGGCGCACACGCCTGAATTCACGTGAACAGACTGGTTCAATTGGCGGTCGAAGGCATTGGAAGAACCGCTGGCTGTCGCTCGGCATCGCCGCCTCGTCGATGGCCAGCGTCCTTGTCTACGCCGCGTTTTTGTTCAGCAACTTCGAGAACCAATTCGCAGTGCAGACGGCTTGGATACAAATCGCGATTGCATCAATTCCGTTTTGGATCGCGATTGCTTCGAGTTGCCACAACGACTCGATGAAGCTTCGCCGCCCAGCCGATTCTTCGTCGGGCAAACGTGGTTGGATGGCGAATTCGAATTTGATCGCGACCGTCCTGACGCTGCTTTCGATGGGTGCCGTCTTGGCGATCCTGCCCGCGTCGCTTCGCAGGTTGGATTGGATGTGGATGCATGCGATCGTGGCCGCGGCATCATGGCTCGCGGCCAGCATCGCACTGCGGCAACCTTCTCGCGTGGTCGGTGCGACCTTGCCGCTGGGGATCGCCACGATGCTGTCGTCTCCCGTTTGGATGGGCGACATTACCTGGGGCGACCTGCCGCTGTGGCGATTGATCTTGGGTGGCGAACCGATGGTCACGTCGCTTGGCATTGCCGCGTTGCTCGGTGGAGTCGGCTTCGCCCTGAGCCAAATCGCGAAAGACAAATCTTGGGCTCGCGAATTGGTCGCGTCGAGCTGGTCCGCCGCCTGTTTGTGGGGCGGACTCGCATTCGTCCAAGCACTGGTGCTCAGCTTTGCCCCGGCAACTTGGATGGGCCAAGTTCCGCCGATGCTGGTCGATGTGGTGCTCGGTGTTTCGGCACTCGGATGCATCCTCGGATCCTTCAAAGATTCGCGAGCCTCGCTGGCAACACCGGTGATCTTGGTTGCGTTCTGGACTTCCGTGCTGGGACTGCTGACCTGGACGGACGGTCAGCCTCACGCCGATTTCACGCTGACGCCTTGGATTGGACTGGCGGTCACGGTGTCGCTGATGGTTGCCGCCGCTCTTGCGAAAGTCTTGCTTCACCGTCAATCAAACTCCGGCGAAAAAGTCAGCCTCCTCCTGCGGTTCAACTTGCTCTCGCGAAACGCGGAACAGTCAATGCGACGTCACGCTTCATCGGCGGGAGTGATGGCTTGCTTGTCAGCCGCGGCCTTGGGTGGGGTCGCTTTGTTTTCGCTCTCACCCAGTGGTCTCGAAGCGCCCGGTTGGTGGTCCGCCAGCGGTCAACTTTGGCTGCTTGTCGCGTCGCTATTCGGTGTCGCGATTTTGTTGCGAGCACGCGGTTGGCTGCAAACTTCGATGGGCCTGTCAGCGATCACGGTCGCGACCACGCTCACCGCCTGCTTGGGCGTGACGGTTTGGCATTCGGAATCTTGGCTGGGCGGAATTGCGACTTGGTGGGTCGCGGCAATTTTCGCGTCGACTTCGACGTTGTGGATGCTCGTCCGAACCACCATGCCACTGCGAACATGGTTCCCGAGCAACAAACTTCAAACCGCTCATCTGAACTGGGCCCAAATGCCAGACGGCCTGTTCGCGATGTTGGCAACGGGCACCATCGTCTTCACCGTCGCTCGCCAGTACGCCGCAATCGTGGCGGGGCCATTGGAAGCGATCGCCCAGTGGTCCACCAATGACTGGATCGCTGCCGCCGACTTCGCTTGGTTCGAATCAGCCGCGTGCTTGGGATTGGTCGCCGGCACGTCGGCGTTGTTCGTTCTTTCGCGAAGCCACACTGAAGACTCGCACTGGTCAAAAGACGGCTGGCAAGATTGGTTCTTGGGCTTGCTCGGTGCGGCCAGTTTGTATCTGGCGAGCCAGCTTGGATTGGCATGGACCGGCACCGCTGCATCGTGCTTGGTCGTCACAACAACGCTTGCCTGTGCGTTCTTGTTTGCGTGGAAGTTCCGTTCCCAAATCGCGACTCAGCCATGGCTCGCCTTCCTGTCACCGAGCCCATCGGAACGACTTGCCATCCACTCGATGATCGCAGGTTTGGTGGCCGCGGGGTCATTGATTTTGCTCGGGACGGACTGGCTGGCACCGCTGTCGAACAACCAATCCCCGGATCGGTTCAGCACCCTCGCGGTGACGGCATGGTGGATCATCGCTTCGGTCGGATTGCTGTGGTCCAAAGCGGACTCTGCTCGTGAAGCAAAATCCAACGCACTGCTTTCCAGCGTTTTGCTTCCTGCGGCAGTTGGCATTGCCACCCCGGCGATCGCGACGCGAGTTCCTTTCGTGAACCAGCCCTTGGTATGGGTCCAGATGTCGGTGTTTGGGTCGCTCGCCTGGTGGCTGCTCCAGCAGTTGATCAGCAAGACATCGGGCTCACCTGACAACACCTCGTTACGCTTCACGGCAGGAGCCCACCTTTCGCGGGCTTGGATCCTGGTCGTTGGCTTGGTGTGCAGCGTTGTCGCTGGCTCCATCGCTTATTCGTCGACGGGAACGATGCTGCAGTCTCCGTTTTCATTGTGGACGTTGCCCATCGGCGGGTTGGTGTCGCTGATCGCCGTCGCGGTGGCGATGCGAAGCTATGTCACTCCGGCTCGCGATGCATGGCCTTTCGCGATCAGCCTGCTGTCCGGACACGCGACGGTTCTGGTTGTTTGGATGCAGTGGATTCATCCCGATTCGGCCCTGACCATGCTGGGCAGCATCTGGCTCGCCGCATCGATCGGCTCGGCAGTGGTGCACTGGATACGAAACATCCCGCTGCACGCGTGGCACATGACACTGCTGACATTCGCATTGGCTTGGGTCGGCTTGTTCGACAACGACACCGCACCTTGGGCACTGTCATCGCTCGCCGTCGCCGGCCTTTCGGTCGCGGGGATTTCATGCACTCGGTTCGGGCGAACGATCTCAAGCAGCGACCTCCCCGAAACCAGTGACGAACCGGAAACCGACACCACCCACCCACGACGTTCCACTTGGCAAACGATCGGTTCGGTCAATTCTCTGGCCGGATGGAACTGGCGATTTGTTCTGCCACGATTGCTGGGATGGACAACCGTTGGAGTCGGCGGGTTCTTGCTTTGGAACACCGCTTTGGATCCGATCGTTGCGGTGTCCAAGTTTGACCCGACCTCGATTTGGCTGGCTTGGATGGCCCTGTGGGTGATCGTTTGGCGAAGCGTGAGAAGCGATCGCTCGGCTCCACTGGCCGACATCGAAACCGCTTGTGCGATGATTCCCATCGCCGCGCTGGGTTGGATGGAGTCACATTTCGCGCTGCCCAACTCCGCCTTTGCCGGTTCCGGTTGGATTGGCGTGACCAGCGGCACGTTGACATTGGCTTCGCTTGGATTGGTCACCGCGTCGGCTTGGCTGCGTCCGAGTGGGCGAACGGTTTGGTTTGTCAGCCTCGTGCTTTCGTGCATCGGGGCCAGCGAAGTCGCTTTGTGGATCGGATCGCAGGCCGGACTGACAACCAACCAAGGTTTCGCGGTGACTCACTTGGTCGTGTCGGCCGTCTTGGTGGCCTGGACGTTTGGTTCATCGCTGCTTGGACAAGCTCGCCTGCAATTGGCGGGCTCGCTCGAACAAGTGACGCTGATTTGGGTTGGCCTCAGTTCATTGCTGGCATGCTGGTTGGTCGTGGATCACATCGACGAACCGTGGCCGCGTGTTTGCATCCTTGCCACCGGTGCGCTCGCGTGGGTGTTCTTCGAATTGTCGGAACGAAACCTCGCCAACAATCCCACCACCACTGCCAGACGCCGCCACATCACCGTCGGCATCGTGCTTTGGTCGGTCGCGTTGATGGCGGTGCTGACCGGATTGCCACTGAAGCACCCTGCCCTGATCGCGGTGATGCGATTGTTGGTGGCAAACGTTTTGATGGTCGCGGTGCTGCTGCTGGCGATTCCCAAACTACTCAAGGGTCCGTTCCTGGATCGTTGGAAGGAAGCGCTGACGCGTGGCGGGCTGATTTCGGGCGTCGCCGCCATTGGTTCACTGGTCGTGATGTTGGCGTTGGAAACTGCGGTTCGCAAACCGGTGATCGGCATTCCCGGCATCAGCATGCCTGTCGTGATCGCAGTCGCAATCACGCTGGGCGGACTGGCCGCGATGGCAGGTGTCTTGGCGGTTTTGACTGGCCCCAATTCGCGACTGCCAAACGCGATCCGAAACGTGCAGCTCACCGACTCGCAGCGGAAATGGTTGCTGTACATCGCTCAAGGAGTTGCCGCGACGACTTGGTTGCACTTATTCCTCTGCCGAACTGGAATCGCGTTTTTGGGACTGCGACAAGTTTGGCCGTACGTTGTGATGGTGATCGCGTTCGCCAGCGTTGGCTTGACTCAGTGGGCGATACGCCGGGGCGATAAAGTGCTGGCCGATGTGATGCGTCGCACGTCCATGTTCTTGCCGATGATTCCCGTCGTCGGTTTCTGGCTGAGCGGTTCGTACGCGGTGGTGACACAATCGGAAGCTTGGTCGTGGACGTTTTTCCGAGGCACGACTTCCTACCAAGGTTTGCTGCTGGTCGGTGCGATCTACTACGGGATGATGTCGCTGTTATGGAAGAACGGTCTGCCACGAATTGCGACGGTGGTGCTGGCCAATGCCGCGTTGTGGGTGACGCTGACTCAGGTTCCCGGTTGGGACTTCATCACGCACCCGCAAGCCTGGCTGATTCCGCCGGCGGTTTGTGTGTTGTTGATCGCTCACTTGCAACGCGATCGCTTGGACCCGGCCATGGGATCGGCGATTCGTTACGCATGCACCTTGATGATCTACCTCAGCAGCACGGCTGACATGCTGCTGTCAGAAATCGGCCGCTCGCTGTGGGGACCAGTGATTCTGGTGCTGCTTGCGTTGGCGGGGATGGCACTCGGCGTCGTTCTGCGAGTCAAACCGTTCCTCTACCTGGGCACCATCTTTGTGTTCCTCGGTGTGACCAGCATGGTCTGGCATTCGACTCAAGCGATCGATGCCGTTTGGCCGTGGTGGGCGTTTGGAATCACGACCGGGCTGCTTCTGCTGACCGGGCTGGCGATGATCGAGAAGCACCGCCCGCGGCTGAACCAATGGGCGAACCAACTGGCGAGCTGGGAAAGTTAGTCCAATCAGGCAAAACAGGTCTCTCGTCGCGGGAGCCAAGTTCGCTAGACTGAGCGGCGAACTTGGCTCAAACACGGAGGATCACCCATGGCAAAATCGGAACAACAGAAGCAAAAGAAGCTGGCCAAACTGAAGGCCAAAGAGCAACGCAAGAAGAAACAACTGGCTCGCCAGCAGCAAATGATGACGTCGATGGCAGGCAAAATGCGAGCCGCCGCCACCGGGACGATCAAGGACTGCATGCTCAGCCCCGAACTGCTGATTCCCAACCCAACCCGCCCCGCGATCGGGCACGTGATGCTTTCGCGAACAGCCCCCGGAGGCCAAATCGCCGCGGCGTTCTTCCTGGTGGACCTGGGCTGCATGGGCGTGAAAGACGTGGCTGGGAACTACCGCACGCAGACCGAATACAGCGACGTGATCACGGACATGCAGTCGCGTCAGATGCTGCAACCTTGCGAGCCCGAGTTCGCTCGCGGGGTGGTGGAAGCTGCGATCGCCTATGCCGAGTCATGCGGCCTGCAACCGCACCCCGATTACAGCAAGTACGCGCCGTTGTGGCACCACATCGAACCCGCCTCGGTGGGAGACACAATCTCCTTTGGCATGAACGGGAAACCCACCTACATCGCGGGCCCATACGATGACATGGGCCGACAAACGCAAATCTACAACCGCATGTGCGAGACCCTCGGCGAAGGCAACTTCGAATTCGCGATGGCCACGGCGGGCGCCCAGAACTTCGATGACTTCGAACTGGATGAAGAGATCGAACTCGATGAAGAAAGCTCGATCGTGCGGCTCGATTCGGCAGAGTGAGTCTCTGATCTCGTCGACGTAATCAAACCGAGCCTGGCATCCGCTGCTTGATCGATTCGCAAGCGATTCACCTGGTTTGCATCATCATGCAAACCAGTCGATCGCATCGAACCATCAGCGATTCAACACGTGCCAACCCGACTCTTGATGCTGGGTCGTCTTTGGTTTGACGGGCTGAGGAGCTCGAGGTGCCGCATGGACCGGAGCCGTGGCAGGTCGACGAGTTTCAACGCGTGATGGACGCTGTTGAGTCGGTTGGCGGACGGGCTGACGAACAGGTTGATAGTCGCCAACAGGTTCTGACAACGCAGCCGTTTCAGGCATCGAAGGCCGACGCTCGGTCAACGAAGCTTCGCGAACTTTGTACCCCCACTGAACCGGGCCTTCGTCTTCCAACGAAGAATCCATTCGCGATTGAGCTTGCTCGTAGGCTCCACCACCAGTGCGTGGCGGCGGTGGCAAAGCGGGCAACAAATCAGGTGCTCGCAATTGCCCCGTTTCCGAAGTCGACGGTGGCGACAACGATGGGATGGAACGAACCGGCGCGGTACTCGGACGAGCAACTGGAGCGGCGGGTTGCATCCCTCGGTCATCGAATGCGTGACGGTAACCTTCCGGTGCCGGGATCGGACGCACGCGAGGTGCGGCGGATGGATCTGCGGGAGCGTTTCCGGACGTCAATCGACGCAGATCTTCGCGATCTCGAAGAACCTCTTGTCGGCTTCGACTGAGGTAGTCATCCAGAGAATTCTGCTCGCTCTTTTCGGTCTCGTCCTGCACTTCTGGCTCAGGCTGATAACGATAACTTTCGTAGGCATCGTTGGGATAGTTGTCTTCGGTCTGGCTTGGTTCTTCCGCCTGACGGTTGTTCTGAGCGGGTGGCTCAATGCTGTAACGATACTGCGTCGCCGGAGGTTGATCCGATGGCGAAGGTTGTGACTCCGATGGGGCCTCGCTGGCATAAGGCGAACCCGTTAGCGGAGAAAGCGTTTGTTGCTGGGCATCGAATGGTTGCAAGTTCGATGGAGTCGAAGCTGGCGGTGCCATCGGTTGCAGGTCGCTCGTTTGTGCGACTCCGCCGTAACCGCCTGGATCGATTGAGCTGGGGATCGAAGAAGCGGAGGGATTGCCGCTCCAGCTTGGTTGTGCCGCATACGAATCGATCGGTGCCGATTGCGTGTATGGCGAAGCAGCATATGGCGACGCACCATAGGGACTGGTGACTGGAGCGACCGATGTTGCAACTCCGCACGAGTCGACCGTATTCATACACGGATCAATCGTCGTGGATGGCACCATCGCGGGCTGCGATGCCAAACCTTGAAAGGTTGTGTAAGGCGTTCGCTGCAATTGCTGAACGGTCGACTCACAAGCACGTTGGACGGTGACGGTCGTTCCGGTGACTGGGTCCAGTGTCGTGGCGGGCCGGTAATAAGTGATCGGCGCGGTGTAATACGAACTGCGGTAACCGGTGCCGAGCAACGAATTGAAGAACCGAGACAAACCGCTTCGAATCGGAGTCCGGTAACCGGTTGTCGGTGGATAGCCGGTTGCTGGTCGGTAGGCCGTGACGGGTTGGACACCTGCGACATTCGTCGTGTAGCTGCTGTTTGGATAAACGTTGCCCGTTCCGAAGTATGGACTTCCGGTCGAAACGGCACCGCGATAACCGGCGACAACTGGCGAGCTCGTGGTCGGCATCCCCGTGTACACCGAAGGGTTGTCCAGCGGAACGGCTCCGTAGGCAGGTCGCTGCAAGGAGTAAGGCTGAGACGGCGCGTAAATGCTGGAAGGATTCAGCGGCAACACCGACGAGTTCGGTGCGGCGGTCATCAAGGGTGTGTAACCCGCGGTGTAGCCCGGATAGTTGGCGGCGTACCCAGGAGGCGGCGCAACCGCGGGAGCCCCCGTGGTGATTCCGGGCGTGGTCGTGATCGTTGTGACAGGCGCACCCACGACCGGCGTGTATCCGGCGACGTAAGCGGGTTGCTTGCCGTACAGCCAATCCGTCAAACAACACGCGTTGACAGAGGGCGCGGCAAACGAGCCCACGACCTGGCTCAGGACGACAAACGGGAGGACATATCGGCGATGACACCAACGCATCGGCACAACCAATCAGGTTTGAATCATTTTGGGCGGGACGGACTGAAGCCACCGCAGATTGCGGACCGGAAACAGCCACGAACACAACTCTTCGAACACCACGCAACGACGCGCAGTTGCCACAAGTGAAGGTTTTGAAAGCCAAAAGGTCAATGATTCTTGAGGGGCAGTTATTCGCTTGGTAAGCATTTCGGGCCGTCAGCTGCCGGTCGAAACGATTGCAACGATTGGAAAAGATCCTGACCGGACACGTGGAGATTTCGCGCCCTCAGAAAGCCCCCTGCCACGTTGGCAACCAAGGCTGGTCGATCGAGCCAAACGGCGATCGGCCGGCAAACGCACAAATCGCGTAACTCTTTTCGCAATTGTCACTTGCAACAAAAAACAAGCTCGCGGTACGGCGATTGCTACCTGCGAGCCCCAACGAACGCGTTCATGCCCGAATGGCCGAACTGGATCCATCGACTCAGTTCCTCATCGTGCGGCACACGTGCCGAACACGTTCGCTCGACCCGAACACATTCCCCCGTCTCTTTCCCTCTTGGCATCGAATCCGTGGCCGCCCAGGGCTCGCACCTTTGCGAACCGCCCATCCACTGCGAGCCTCTCGGATCCAAACCACCTCAGGAGAACTACATCGTGGCAAAGCAGATCGTTTTCGACGATGACGCACGCGGCCCATTGCTTGCCGGAGTCAGCAAGCTGGCCCGTGCCGTCCGCAGCACACTTGGCCCTCGCGGCCGCAACGCCGTTCTGGACAAAGGATGGGGTTCGCCCAAAGTCACTAAAGACGGCGTGACCGTCGCCGAAGACATCGAACTGGACGATCCATTCGAAAACCTCGGCGCTCAATTGGTCAAAGAAGCCGCCAGCAAGACCAATGACGTCGCCGGCGACGGAACAACCACCGCCACCGTGCTCAGCGAAGCCATCTTCCGCGAAGGCCTGAAAATGGTCGCGACCGGAGCCGACCCAATGGCATTGTCGCGTGGCATTCAAAAAGCCGTCGACACCGCGACCGCTCAAATCGCCAAAATGGCGACCCCGATCAACGAGAAGAGCAAGAGCGACATCAAGCAAGTTGCCACGATCGCTGGCAACAACGACCCACAAATCGGTGACGTCCTCGCAGACGCCTTCACCAAGGTCGGCAAGAACGGCGTGATCACCGTTGAAGAAGGCCGCAGCAACGAGACTTACGTCGACGTTGTCGAAGGCATGCAATTCGATCGCGGATTCCTGTCGCCTCACTTCGTCACCAACCAAGACGAAGTCACTGTCGAACTGGATGACTGTTACATCCTGTTGTTCGAAGAAAAGATCAGCAACAACAAGAAGATGATTCCGTTGCTGGAAGCCATCAGCAAAGCCAAGAAGCCATTGCTGATCATCGCCGAAGACACCGAAGGCGAAGCTCTCGCCACTTTGGTCGTCAACAAGATGCGTGGCATCCTGTCGGCGTGTGCCGTCAAAGCTCCCGGCTACGGCGATCGCCGCAAAGCCATCTTGGGCGACATCGCTGCCCTGACCGGCGGCAAGGCGATCTTCAAAGATCTCGGCATCGACCTGGAAAGCGTCAAGGTTTCCGACCTCGGCCGTGCAAAACAAATTCGCATCACCAGCGAAACGACCACCATCGTCGGTGGTGCTGGCAAGAAAGCTGACATCGAAGGCCGTGTCGCTCAAATCCGTCGCGAAATCGAAGCGACCGACAGCGACTACGACCGCGAAAAGCTGCAAGAGCGTTTGGCCAAACTGGCCGGCGGTGTGGCTCAAATCAACGTCGGTGCTGCAACCGAAACCGAGATGAAGGAACGCAAAGCCCTCATCGACGACGCTCGTGCCGCGACCCAAGCTGCACTCGAAGAAGGCATCGTCCCCGGTGGCGGAACCGCACTGCTTCGCTGCCGTGCTGCTGTTGAAAAATTGGAGAAAGCAACCGAAGGCGATCAAAAGCTCGGCGTGCGAATCATCCGCAACGTCCTGGACCAGCCAATGCGTGCGATCGCCAACAACGCTGGCCTGGACGGAGCTGTGGTTGTCAACCGCGTGCTTCAAATGAAGGGCAAAACCGAAGGTTACGACGCCAACGCTGACAAGTACTGCGACCTCGTCGCAGCCGGCATCGTCGACCCTGCCAAAGTGGTTCGCACCTCGCTGACCAACGCAGCTTCGGTCGCCGCTTTGTTGTTGACCACCGAATCTTTGGTCACCGAAATCCCCGTCGAAGAAGAACCAGCCGGTGGCGATCATCACGATCACGGCATGGGTGGCGGAATGCCAGACATGGGCGGCATGGGAATGGGTGGCATGGGCGGAATGGGAGGCATGGGTGGCATGGGCGGCATGATGTAAGCCGCTGCCCGCGACCCTCTTTCAATCCATTTCCCACACCCAATTTCAAATCAACTTTCAACTCACAGGAATCAACTCATGGCCACTGCTAAAAAAATCAACCTGCGTCCTCTCGATGACCGCGTCGTGGTTCAACCCAGCGAAGCCGAAGAAACCACCGCTGGCGGCATCGTGCTCCCCGACTCGGCAAAAGAAAAGCCACAACGCGGCACCGTCGTCGCTGTTGGACCTGGCAAGTTGCTCGATAGCGGCAACCGCGGTGAACTCAGCGTTTCGGTCGGCGACGTCGTGATCTACGGCAAGTACGGCGGAAGCGAAATCGAAGTCGACGGACACGAAATGAAGATCCTTCGCGAAAGCGACATTTTGGCCAAGATCGGCTGATCCGGTTCGTTCTTTCACCCCAAAACATCTACGAGGAATTCAGTCGTGGCAAAACAATTGCTTTTTGACGATCACGCTCGGGCCCGCATGTTGGCCGGCGTGGAAAAACTGGCCAAGGCCGTCGCAACGACGATGGGTCCTACAGGCCGGAATGTGATCATCGATAAATCCTTCGGTGGTCCAACCGTGACCAAAGACGGTGTGACCGTCGCCAAGGAAATCGAACTCGAAGACCGCTTCGAGAACATGGGTGCCAAACTGGTCATCGAAGTCGCTCAAAAGACCAGCGACTTGGCCGGCGACGGAACCACCACCGCAACCGTGCTCGCTCGTGCGATCTTCAAAGAAGGTCTGCGAAACATCGTTGCCGGTAGCAACCCAACCGCGATTCGTCGCGGGATCGAAAAGGCTGTCGAAGCCGCTTGCGATCAACTGGTTGAAATGGGACGCCCCGTCAGCGGCAAACAAGAAGTCGCTCACGTCGGTGCGATCTCGGCCAACAACGACAACGTGATCGGCGAATTGCTCGCTGACGCATTGGAACGAGTCGGCAAAGACGGCGTCATCACCGTCGAAGAAGGCAAGAGCCGAACCACCGAAGTCGAATACGTCGACGGGATGCAGTTCGACAAGGGCTACGTTTCGCCTTACTTCATCACCGATTCCGGATCGATGGAAGCGAGCCTCGAAGACGCACTCGTGTTGCTGTACGAAAAGAAGGTCAGCAACATTCGCGACCTCGTGCCATTGCTTGAGAAGACCGCTCAAACCGGTCAACCATTGCTGATCATCGCCGAAGACGTCGACGCGGAAGCATTGACGTTGTTGGTGGTCAACAAGTTGCGTGGCACGCTCAACGTGTGTGCCGTCAAGGCTCCTGGCTTCGGCGATCGCCGCAAAGCCATGTTGGGCGACATCGCAACGTTGACCGGCGGAACGCTGATCAGCGAAGACCTCGGCATGCAGCTCGAGAACGTCACCTTGGAACACCTCGGTCGCGCGAAGAAAGTCACCGTCGACAAGTCGAACACGACCATCGTCGAAGGTGCCGGCAAACGCGAAGACATCGACAAGCGTGTCGCTCAAATCCGCGCTCAAATCGAGCAAACGGACAGCGATTACGACAAGGAAAAGTTCCAAGAGCGTTTGGCCAAACTGGCCGGCGGTGTGGCTGTCATCAGCGTCGGTGCCGAAACCGAAGCTGAAATGAAGCAAACCAAGGCTCGCTTGGAAGACGCTTTGCATGCAACTCGCGCTGCAGTCGAAGAAGGCATTCTGCCCGGTGGTGGCGTGGCTTTGGTTCACTGCCGCGAAGCGGTTGAAGCAGCCAAGAAGAAGGCCAAGGGCGACGAGAAAATCGGCGTCGACATTGTCTTGGGTGCCTTGGACGCTCCCATGCGTCAAATCGCCGACAACGGCGGCATCGACGGCAGTGTTGTGGTCGACGAAGTCCTGCAAAAGAACGACCCCAAAATCGGTTTCAACGCTCACACGGGCGAATACACCGACATGGTCAAAGCTGGCGTCATCGATCCCGTCAAAGTGGTTCGCACCGCATTGACCAATGCTGCCAGCATCGCAGGCTTGTTGCTCACGACCGAAGCCTTGGTCACGAACTTCGAGCAAGAAGACAAAGACAAACGTCCGGTCGAAGGCATGGTCAGCTAATCGCTGAACCAAACTTCGCACGACATATTTTTAATGGGCCGTTCGCCTTCGGTGAGCGGCCCGTTTTCATGACCCTCCAAGCGTCCGTCCGCCATGTCCCAATCGGACCGGTGAAACAAACGACGCCGAGGCGATCACTGACCACGAACACTTTTCTGTTTGATTTCTCATGGCCACCAAAACCTGCTACTACGAAGTGCTGAAGGTCGAACGAACGGCCACGAAGCAGCAGGTCGATCGCGCGTATCGCAAGCTTGCTATCAAGTACCATCCCGATAGCAATCGCGACGACGAATCCGCGACGGCGAAATTCAAAGAAGCAACCGAAGCCTACGAAGTCCTCAGCGATGCAAACAAACGAGCTCGCTATGACCAATACGGTCATGCCGGGGTCGAAGGCGCGACACAACAATACGGCGACGTCGAAGACATCTTCGAAGCATTCGGCGATTTGTTCGGCGGCGGCTTTGGTGACTTCTTTGGCGGAGGCTCCCGTCGTGGCGGCGGACGACGTCGCGTTCGACGCGGTGCCGATGTTCGCTGCGATGTCACGCTCACACTCGAAGAAGCCGCTCGCGGATGCCACAAGGACATCGTGTTCCGTCGCCGCGTTTCCTGCGACACCTGTGACGGCAGCGGTGCCGCCGCGGGCAGCGAACCGGTCACCTGCACCATGTGCGGCGGGCAAGGACAAGTCATCCAGTCAGCGGGCATCCTGCGCGTCCAAACGACTTGCCCGACCTGCAAAGGTGCTGGCAAACAAATCGGCGAACCATGCGGCAAATGCCGCGGCACTGGAACGCAAAACGAAAAAGCCGAGATGAACGTCGAGATCCCCGCCGGGGTCGACGACGGCATGCGAGTCCGTTTGCAGGGCGAAGGTGAACCCAGCCCCGACGGTGGACCAAACGGCGACTGCTACTGCTTCATCTCCGTCAAAGAACACAACCTGTTCAAACGTGAAGGCCAGCATCTGATTTTGCAGATGCCAATTTCGTATGCCCAAGCCGCACTCGGCGCAACGATCAATGTGCCGACTCTCGATGGACCACACGAACTGACCGTTCCTGCCGGCACCCAAACCGGACACGTCTTCACCGTTCGCGGGCAAGGCATCGTTGATCCTCGCAGCGGACGCACCGGCGATCTGCTGGTTCAGATTTTCATCGAAGTCCCCAAAAAGCTCAGCGACAAACAACAAAAACTGCTTCGCGAACTCGCCGAACTCGATCACGATTCGGTGCTTCCTGAACGCACCTCGTTTCTCGACAAACTTCGTCACTTTTTTGACCCCGAACCGGAAGAAGCCAGCACCGGCTCGACCGACACGGAGAAAGACTCATGAACGAACAACCCAACGAAGAACTTCAATCCGAAGACGAACAACTCGACCCGCAGGAAACGGTTTCCTTTAAAGGCGAAGCCGCAGCCAACGACGAAGCGTTCGCGGAAGCCGGCGAAGAAACTCGCGACGAAGAGATGACGCGTCTGCGTGGTGAAGTCGAAGAGGCGAGCAAACGCGTTTTGCAAGCACAAGCCGAAGCGGAGAACTTTCGCAAACGACTGCGCCGCGACACCGAAGCGCAATTGAAATTTGCTGGCATGCCGCTGGTCACCGACATCCTGCAAGTCCGTGACAACTTGCTGCGTGCAATCGATGCCGCAACCACCGCCGGTGAAGGCGAATCGACGGCCGGATTGGTCGAAGGTGTGTCGATGGTTCGCAAACAACTCGACGACGTGCTGGCCAAACACGCGATCAAAGAGATTCCCGCCGAAGGCGAACTGTTCGACCCGAACTTCCACGAAGCCATCTCGCAGATGCCTCATCCCGAGATCGCATCGGGCATGGTCGCTCATGTCGCAACACCCGGATTCCAAATGCACGACCGCGTTGTGCGTCCCGCTCAAGTCGTCGTCAGCACCGGCGATGGTTCGGAGTGATCGTCGGTTGCCTGAACCGATCCTGACACCGCCTTTGTTTTTCACCTTCTCCCTTTTTCTTTCAATCCTTTCCTATGCCGACTTACGATTATTTGTGTGAAGCTTGTGGTCACGAGTTGGAAGTGTTCCAAGGCATCAACGACGAAGTGCTGAAGAAGTGCCCGGAATGCAAAAAGAACAAACTGCAACGTCAGTTTGGAACCGGCGCTGCGATCGTCTTCAAAGGCAGCGGCTTCTACCAAACCGACTACCGCAGCGAGAGCTACAAAAAAGGGCAAAGCGCCGACAAACCCAAGTCGGAACCCAAGAGCGACAGCAAAGCCAAGAAGTCCACGCCAAAGTCCAAGGACTGAGCCGCTCTTTCCGACATCCAAGGCCGTGCATCAACCGACCACGATTGGTTGGGAACACGGCCGGTTGAATTTGGCCGCCGTGCCATCAAACAGCGCTCCTACGTCGCTTGAGAACCTGCTACGATTGCCGGCATGGATGTTCTGTGTTTGCAATCAGGAAGCAGCGGTAACTGTGTCTTCGTTGACACGGGCTCGGAGTGCGTGCTCTTTGATGCGGGGATCAGTTTCCGCAAAGTGCAAACTCGACTGAACGAAGCCGGGCGTGATGCATCGGAAATCGACGCCATCGTGATCTCGCACGATCACCGCGACCACATCGGATGCTTGGGCGTCCTGAATCGCAAACTCAATGTGCCGATTCACATCAGCCGCCGAACCCTTCAGTCGACCGAGCGTCGTATCCCACTCGGTCCTGTGCATGACATCCAGCATTTCGTCCCGGGCGAAACGTTCACGATCGGCGAAACCGCGATTGAGACGATGCCGACGCCACACGATGGTGTCGATGGAGCCGCCTTCACGCTGGACAACGGCTGCTCTCGATTTGGATTGTGGACGGATCTGGGATGCGTCTTCGATGACATGCTCGCCAGCGTCAACACGCTCGATGCCTTGTTCATCGAAAGCAACTACGACGAAAACATGTTGGCCCATTCGGGCTACCCCGAATTTCTTCGCGACCGAATTTCCGGCCCCCGCGGGCACATCTCCAATCGCGAAGCCGCCGAAGTGATCTCCCTCGCCAGCGACCATTTGCAGTGGGCCTGCTTGGCCCACCTGTCCGATGAGAACAACTGCCCCGACGTCGCCCTGCGAACCCACCGCGAATGCCTGGGCGATCGGCTGCAGCTGATCTGTGCCGACCGCCATCTCGCGACACAACCACTTCGGGTCTCTCCAGCGAAGAACCGAAAACTCACACAGCAAATGTTCTTCTGAAGCGGTGTGTGCATCCGCCGCTCAAATACTCGGGTGGGACGACGGCACGATGAACCTGCAAGCCAGCCCAAAGTCGATGCCTGCCCGCCGACCAGCGTGACTCCCCCGAATCGATGCATTAGGGCGAACAAGCTTCCATCCGCCTCCGTCGTTCCGCCGTTAATTTGACGCAGCAAGTCAATTGAGTCAGAGTCATCGCTTCTTCATTTTCACTTCTTGCTGCATTTGAGCGATCCCATGACCGTCAGCATCTTCAATGACGTCATCGGCCCAGTGATGCGTGGCCCCAGCAGTTCGCACTGTGCCGCGGCTCTGCGAATTGGACGCCTGGCCCGCGATCTGGTGGGCGGCGACCTGCAACATGTGCTGATTCAGTTCGACGAATCGGGATCCCTTCCCGCGACCCACACCAGTCAAGGTTCCGACATGGGCTTGTTCGGCGGGTTGCTCGGCTGGGAAGCCCACGACGAACGCTTGCCAAACTCGCGCCAGCATCTGATCGACAATGGCATCGCATTCGAATTTGAATACGGCAACTATGGCGACGCTCACCCGAACACCTATCGCCTGACCGTTTGCGGCGAACAAGAATCCCACACGCTGATTGCGATCTCCACCGGCGGCGGCATGATCGAAGTCACCTCGATCGACGACTTTGATGTCTCCATGGATGGTGGCTTTGACGAGACCCTTGTTCGCCTAGCAGACCCCGCCTCGAACGAATCCATCCAAACCCTGGATTGCGAATTGCTCGCGAAAGAACTGCTGGCAGATCATGTCCATGTCCGGACATCCGATCAAAACGTGATGCTACAGATTCAATCCAGCCAACGCCTTGAATTCGCGACGCTGCAACGATCGCTTCCTTGGGAAAGTCCTGAGCCGATTGTTCGCCTGGCACCCGTGCTGCCGATACGCTCGCGTCCCAACGCTGAGATTCCCTTCCAAGATTGCAACACACTGACATCGCAAGCCAACGTCGACTCCAAACCACTTTGGAAGTGGGCGGTTGAATATGAGATGCAGCGAGGCGGACTGACCGAGCGAGAAGTTTTGGACCGCATGATAGAGATCGTCCAGATCGCTCGCACCAGCATTGAGTCCGGTTTGAACGGAACCGAGTATGCCGACCGAGTGCTCGGGTACCAGTCCGGCGGCTTCCGTGACAAGCTGCAGTCGGGGCAATTGCTCGATGCAGGTGCCCTGAACCAAATCGTGCTCTACACCACCGCGATGATGGAAGTGAAAAGCTCGATGGGCGTGATCATCGCCGCCCCCACCGCGGGAGCCTGCGCGGCACTGCCTGCGACTTGTTTGGCGATGGGTGAATCGCTGTCGCTGTCCGACGAAGAAATCGCCAAAGCGTTTTTAGCTGCTGGCTTGATCGGCGTGTTCATCGCTACCGCTTGGAGCTTTGCTGCCGAAGTCGGCGGATGTCAGGCCGAAGGTGGATCGGCCGCGGCTATGTCCGCAGCAGCCTTGGTCACGATGGCGGGCGGAACGACCACGCAAGCGACCGGCGCCGCATCGATGGCCCTGCAAAACATGCTGGGCTTAATTTGCGACCCCGTTGCCAACCGTGTTGAAGTCCCTTGCTTGGGCAAAAACGTGATCGCGGCCAGCAACGCGATCTCATGTGCCAACATGTGCTTGGCTGGATTTGATCCCGTCATTCCGCTGGACGAAACCATCGACGCGGCACGTCGAGTTTCCGAACGGATGCCACGAGAACATCGCTGCACGGCGCTCGGCGGTTTGGCGACCACGCCGACATCGTTGCAAATCGAAAAACGATTGCAACAATGCGGCAGCGGGTGTGGATGCAGTGCGCCTCAGCCGGTGGCACTGAACACCAAGGCCACCGTCTCGACTTGAGCGGCGCGAACGGCCAACCCAAAGCGGCGCCGTTCAGACAAGCAAGCGAAGACAATTCGCTACGGGACGTCCACCGGTTCATTGCCGGCTCGCGTCAGCAACTTTCTGAAAAGCTGGGCGTCGATGTTCTCGGAGATGAACTTCACCGCGCCGTCTGCCATTCCGACATGGAACCCGCCCATCCGAGCATGCCCCAATCCGTTCAACGGGTCGTTCAGGTCGATGGCTAGGTCTTTTGGTTGAGTCCAAAAGACCGCTTCGTCTGCGTCTGCTTCCAACACAAGGACCGAATTGGAAAGGCCGTCCAAGAAGTCGCGAAACTTTGTCGTCTGCATTGGCCTGATGCCAATCTCTTCTCCAACCACGGCCTGATAAATCGTATGGCCAGGCTCCACGTTCAGCCCGATTGATTCGTAAACCTCGGGAACTTGCTGGGCGACTTGCAGATTGTGTTCGCTGTCCCATGGCTCATCCAAACGAAACTGTTCATAGAGCTCCATCTCGTCGAGAAATGGAAGCAACTTCACTCGCCAGCTCAACAAAGGGTTGCCCTCATCGTCAGCGATCGCTGAAAGCGGCAGTTGCTGGTATGCGGCATGGTGGTTGTGAATCCCCAGCATGATTTGCTTGATGTTGTTGGATGACTGCACCCGGCGAGCGGCTTGGCGGCCCGCTTGAACAGCCGGCAACAAAAGCCCCACCAAAACTCCGGTCGACGCGATACTCAATTCCGATTCCGCTTGAATGGTGACGTCGCGCTCAACCCTCAAAGTCTGAAAGGACTCCATCACCATGGCGGAAATCCGAGCCGCATAAGACTGCACCGCATCCCGCATCGCGGGCGACACACCCGATTGTTCGAGGTTTTGTTGGATCGAAGCCATTGCCAGAGTTTGAGCTTCGATCAACGAATCCTGCAGAATTCCTTCGATCTGTTCAGCGGCGGACTCATCGATGCCGACCAGAGTCAAATCCAACGCAATCGCATCTCCTTTCAGATCCAAATGCAAAAGGATCGCGTCGGTCAGGCCGGGAAGCTGCCCAAGAGGTTGAAGCTGGTGAGGCAATTGCGCCGCGGCATTCATTGCAAAGCCACTGACGATTGGGCGGATCGTTTTCATTTCCACCACCGCCGAGATCCCGTCGCGTTTCGGCAGAGACGCCAAACGAATTGGCAAAGGACCACGCTCTGACTCGTCAACCTTGGCTTGAGCGGCGGCAGTTTCGATCAACCAATCCGGCGACCCGACATACCAAATTTCGCCTTCCTCACCGTCGCCAAATTTAGCCGCCGATTCCAATCGACTGAGCACCATTGGAACGGGCCCATTCACTCGTACAGCCGTGTGATCGCCGATCTTGATCGGGCGTGGATCCAGGTCCAATGCTTCTTTCAAGACTTTCCCGTCGACCTTTCCAGTGAGTTGGACCACGGCAGCGAACAATGGCTGACCGGTTTCGAACGACAATCCAAACGTTGCTTGAATTTCTCGGATGTCGTTCGGATCGATCCCAATGGTTTCCTTTGCCTGCACACGGAGAATTTCCGTGGGATACAACCGAAACATATCATTGTCCCACCAATGCGATGGTGACAAAGCCAAGAAGCCAATCGAGTCATCATGGACGTAGCGACCGCCAATGACGTTTGGCGGTTCCGACGGCGTCAGCAAATCCTTTGCCCCGCCTAGCGGAATCAGCTGATCCTGTGCAAGGACGCTATGTCCGCCGCTCAGCGTCAGCCCCCCAACCAATGCGAAAGCGATAACGACAGAGTGATAACCGCCCAAACCAAACAGCCAAAGCGTTCTGTTACAGCCTGTCCAGTTTGATGAACAAGGCCTTTGAGTTTTGAACGAACGATGGGCGGATTGAGGAGTGTCCCACATCACAGCGAATCTCCGGGTGAAAATCATAGCGGTTCCGACAGCAGTTTCATAAAGGTTTCATTGGCTAGCCTATCGAATTGCGGCGTCCGCTGTGTGGCTCGGAACAGCCTAAAAGCTCAGTGTTTTTGGAGTTTCATCGGATTCTCATCTTTGGACGGCGTCGTGGATGAGTTGATTCGCGAGACATCGATTACTGACGCTGGACCTATAAAAGTCGGCCTCGATCTTTGCGGCGGCACCGCTTGGGCGGTTATAGTATCCCGCTGGCTTGTACAAAGTTCACGACAGGAAATTCAGATGTCGCAATCGGTGGTGTCCAACAACTCATCCGCTTCCTCGGTGACCGAACCATCGCTGAGCGATGACGACGTCCAAGCAGTCGACCGACTCGGACGATTGACGCAGCAACTCCGAGACGAGCTGGCTCGCGTCATCGTCGGCCAACGTGAAACCATCGATCTGTTATTGGTGTGCTTGTTTGCACGACGACACGCTTTGTTGATGGGAGTTCCAGGATTGGCAAAGACTCTGCTGGTCAGCAAGCTCGCCGAAACGATGTCGCTCAAGTTCAATCGCATCCAGTTCACACCGGACTTGATGCCCATGGACATCACCGGCACCGACATCCTGCAAGACAACGGCGACGGTCGTCGTGAGTTCCAGTTCGCTCATGGACCAGTGTTCGCAAACATCGTGTTGGCCGACGAAATCAACCGAGCCCCACCCAAGACGCAGGCCGCGATGCTGGAAGCGATGCAGGAACAACGCATCACCGTTGTCGGCAAAGGCTTTGACCTGCCACCACCGTTCATGGTGCTCGCAACGCAAAACCCAGTTGAACAAGAAGGCACGTACCCGTTGCCGGAAGCTCAACTGGATCGCTTCATGGCGTTGATCGAACTGGATTACCCGTCCGAAGAAGAAGAGATCGCGATCGCTCGCACAACGACGGGCGGAAAGTTGCCTGAACTTCAACACTTGATGACGGCAGAGAACATCATCGCCAATCAAGACCTCGTGCGCCGCATCCCGGTGCCAGATCACATCTACACCGAAGCCGCCCAATTGGTCCGCAAGACTCGACCGGCCGGCGGAACCGCTCCGTCATGGTTGCTGCCGTTGGTGTCCTGGGGTGCTGGCCCGCGAGCGGTTCAAGATTTGATCTTGGGTGCCAAGTCACGAGCCGCACTGGAAGGTTCCTACATGGTTCGCACCGAAGACATTCGATCCGTGGCACTGCCCGTGCTGACACACCGACTGATCACCACCTTCGCCGCCCAAGCCGAAGGCATGACCGCCCGAGACATCGTCGCAAGGTTGTTGGAAGAGGAGTGAGAGTCACTAGCTACTAGCTGTTAGCTGTTAGCTGTTAGCTGTTAGCTGTTAGCTGTTAGCTGTTAGCTGTTAGCTGTTAGCTGTTAGCTGTTAGCTGTTAGCAAAGGAGCGTCAGCGACGCGCCGTCCCCTCTCCCCCGGCTTCCGGGGGAGAGGGCAAGGGTGAGGGGGAATCCACCAAACAGAGCCAACCATGCCAATCCGCCAACCACCTCAACTAACACAAAACGCTCGCGAGCTCCGCACCAACCAAACCAAAGCCGAATCACTCGTCTGGACACTCCTCCGCAACCGTCGACTCAACGGACACAAATTTCGACGCCAGTTCCCCATCCCACCTTTCATCGCCGACTTTGCCTGTGTCGAGAAACGATTGATCGTTGAACTCGATGGCGACTACCACGAACATCAAGAGCAACAAGACATGAGCCGAACAGCTCAATTGAATCGCGAAGGATGGACCGTTTTGCGGTTTTGCAACGCGGATGTTTTGGAGAACACCGAGGCGGTTGGTGTGGCGATATTGCGGGCTATGGGAGAGGAATGGCGAGGTCACTAGTGATTGTGTTTTGAGAT